>NZ_JBTMWM010000002.1:0-501634 GCF_054489705.1 Sphingomonas sp. RS6 | reverse complement strand
GATGATTTGGCAACTCAGCTAACAGCGAAAGCAGCGGTGAAGATTGTGAAGCGCGGATGGATTTTCATTTTGGCTGCGGTTCCTACGGCATTGCTGGCTTTCTTCCTTTGGCCGTACCGATCGGAAACGATCGAAAGCAACATCTCCAAAAATAATACAGGCTGCTCGATTTCGGTAACCAGTAACGGTGGCTGGAAGAACGAAATGTACCTTCCAGGGATTTGGGCCTCCCGCGTTGCGTACCCTCTCGATGTCCGTGTTTTCGTCGATGAGTGCCGAAACCTACCTGAAGGAAGACCTTATTCGGTTGACCTTGTATCCACCGCTTCGGGAACGATCATCGCGCGAGGCATGTATTGCGCTGAAAACTCTCGTTCCGAAGACTATCCCTGTCAACTTGAGCTGCCACCGCTTGCCTCACTGACCGATCAAAATCGATATGTCGTTCGGGTTCGTACAGCACGGAGACACACGGTAGTCACCGCCAGAATTCAGCTATACCTTAAGAGAGAGTGGCGCAGCGTAGGGATCGACGCAATGCTGTCGGTGTAACGCCAAGAACGCAACTGGGGCTATGCGAGCCAAGCCCTATCTTAGCCGGTGAACCGACGTTTACGGTCGTCGGAGCGGATTTGCCCGGCCTGAGACAGCGCTTCATCCGGCGGACATTCGAAACAAGCAACCTTCGCCTGACCGATCTCCCATGACGACAGAAACTTGGCCGGGAAAGTCGAAAATCGAGGCGAAAGCGCACCTTCGCAACATGACGAAGGCGCGCTCACGCTCATGGTCGGCCGAGCGACATCGTTATTCCGCGACAACAACCTTGCGTTCGTCAACGATCGCGTTCTTCTCTCCTTCACCTTGCGCGATGGACGAGGTGGCCGGAATGCCTTGATAGCCCGATATGGATTGCGCACTGGCCATCCCCGGAGCGGTTGACATTCCCCCGAGCAAATCGCGGGTCGCCTTTTCGATCCTGTCGCCGATACCCGCATCGACGTTACGCCAGTAAGCGAATGCGCGTTGCAAGATCGGCTCGCTGACGCCGTCCGCCAGATGCCCGGCGACATTGTTCACAAAGCGGCTGCGCTGCGCATCATCCATGACTTCGCGGACCAACAGGCCCGCCTGGCTCCAATCGTCATCATCCTCGCGCAAGGTGTAGGCGGCACGCACCATCTCGCCATCGGCCATCCACGTTGCTTCTCCCCCCACTTCCGGTTGCGCGCCGGGGCCGCCATAGGAATTGGGTGCATAGACCGGATCGAGTGCGTTGACGGTCCGGCCCCGGCCTGCCCGCGAGTAAGAATGCACCTCCGCGGCGTTGGCCTGGTTCACCGGGATCTGCTTGTAATTAACGCCCAACCGAGCGCGGTGCGCGTCTGAATAGGAGAAGCCGCGCGCGAGCAGCATCTTATCGGGGCTCAGGCCAATTCCAGGCACCATATTGTTCGGCTCGAACGCCAATTGCTCGATCTGGGTGTCCCAATCCACCGGATTGGTATCGAGCGTCAGCTTGCCGACTTCGATCAGCGGATAATTGCTGTGCGGCCATATCTTGGTCAGATCGAACGGGTTGATGCGATAGGTTTTGGCATCTTCGAACGGCATCACCTGGAACTTCAACGTCCAAGTGGGAAATTCGCCCTTGGCAATGTGATCGAATAGATCCCGGCGATGATAGTCGCCGTCCTGCCCGGCCATCTTGTCGGCTTCTTCCTGCGTGAGATGGGCGTTGCCGTCGCCGAGATCGGTGTGGAAATGCCACTTGACCCAGAACTTCTCGCCCGCCTCGTTTATGAGCATATAGGTGTGGCTGCTGTAGCCGTTCATTTCACGCCAGTTCTTCGGAACGCCGCGATCGCCCATTAAATAGGTAACTTGATGGGCGCTTTCCGGGCTGAGCGTCCAGAAATCCCACTGCATGTCGTGATCGCGCAGCCCATTGTCCGCGCGGCGCTTCTGGCTTCGGATGAAGTGTTGAAACTTCATCGGGTCGCGAATGAAGAAGATCGGCGTGTTGTTGCCGACCATGTCGAAATTGCCGTCCTCGGTGTAAAACTTGACTGAAAAACCGCGTGGATCTCGCCAAGTGTCTGGGCTCCCTCGCTCACCCGCCACCGTGGAAAAGCGCATAGCGGTTTCCACCTTCGCGCCCGGCTGGAGAAATTTAGCCTTTGTGTATCGGCGGATATCCGCAGTCACCTCGAAATGACCAAAGGCACCGCTCCCCTTCGCATGCGGCTGGCGCTCCGGAATTCGCTCGCGATTGAAGTTCGCCATCTGCTCGATCAAATAATGATCATTGAGCACGATCGGGCCGTCACGGCCGATCGAAAGCGAATGCTCGTCGCTCTGGACTGGAATGCCGGCATCGGTTGTCGTGCGGGGCGCGGATTTATCTTCGGACATGATCAATACCTCCGATGTGCATTTCGAGAGCGTGCATCGATAACAGCGGATAGGAGCGCTCGTTCCTTCGCCGCGAGCGAACGACCAATTTGGCGACGGAAGCAGCGCTCACCCCCCCTCGACGCCCCGCCCCCGCCAAGCCATAACGGCACCACGCTGGAGCCGATCGGGGAGAATGACGCTGCGCCGCCTGTTTCGACGGAACCAGAGCCTGCCCGATCCGATCGGCAATGAGCGCCACGAGGCGGTGTCGCCGGACCTCGCCTATGAGCTGCAATCGAAGCTGCTCGATCAACTGGCGACGGTGAGCGTGGCCGCGGCGGGGCTGGCGATTACGCTGATCGGGAGCCTGTTGCAGGAGTCGTCGCGCGCCGTGTGGATCACGGTGGTGTTCTTCGGGCTGGCCGCGATGACCGCGATCGGCGGGAATGTCCGGCTGATCGACGCGCTCGCCGAGCGCAAGCCCGTGCTTCACCGCTGCAAGCGCGACGTGCAGCTTGCGCTGGGGATGATCGGCGCGGCCGCCGGTTTCCTGAGCATGGGAGGTTTACAACAGCGCCCGGCGCGGCGGCGAGCCCGCGCCGGCGGTGCGCGCCGAGAAGGCGGGCGACGCACCCCGCGCGCCGGCGCAACCGGAGCGCTGACGCGGCCGTCAGGCGATGGCGGGTTCGGGGTGGCGCCGCGGCGCCGCTCAAGCCCGCCGGCGCGCCGCGAGCCAGTCGGTAAAGGCGCCGTCGAGCAGCGCGAGCAGCGGGCCGGTGGCGAGGATCGCGATGGCGGCCGCACAGAGCAGCGCGGCGCGATCGCCGGCGGCCGGCGCGAGCGTGAAAAGGCGGAGCGCCGGGACGAGCAGCGCCGCCATCACCCCGCGCCGCAGCCAGCGCGCCGCCCAGCGCGTCACCCGGCCCGGCGGAGCGAGCCCCAGCAGCGCGAGCCGGGCGAGGAACAGCGCCGCGACCAGCGTGGCCGCGTCGATCAGCGCAGCGTTGGGCTCGGGGGTCACTCGGCCGCTTGGGCCGGCTCGGCGTTCGCGGCTTCGATCTCGGCGGCTTTGGCCTCGACCAGCTTGACGATGTGATCGAGCATGTCGGCATCCTCGACCGTGTGGTCGGTGAGGCCCGACAGATAGACCATGTGCTTGCCGTTGCCGCCGCCGGTGAGGCCGATATCGGTCTCGCGCGCCTCGCCCGGGCCGTTGACCACGCAGCCGAGCACCGAGAGCGACAGCGGCGTGCGGATGTGCTGGAGCCGTTCCTCGAGCGCCTGGACGGTGCGGATCACGTCGAAGCCCTGACGCGCGCAGCTGGGGCAGGAGACGACGCGGACGCCCCTATTGCGAATGCCGAGCGCCTTCAGGATCTCGAAGCCGACGCGGATTTCCTCTTCGGGCTCGGCGGAAAGGCTGACGCGGATCGTGTCGCCGATGCCGAACCAGAGCAGCGAACCGATGCCGATCGCCGACTTGACCGTGCCGCCGACAAACCCGCCCGCCTCGGTGATGCCGAGGTGGAGCGGGCAATCGACCGCATCGGCGAGCTGCTGATAGGCGGCGACGGCGAGGAACACGTCCGATGCCTTCACCGCCACCTTGAATTCGTGGAAGTCGCGGTCCTGCAGCAGCTTGATGTGATCGAGCGCGGATTCGACCAGCGCCTCGGGACAGGGCTCGCCGTATTTCTCGAGCAAATCCTTCTCGAGGCTGCCGGCATTCACGCCGATGCGGATCGCGGCGCCGTTCGCCTTGGCGGCGTTGACGACTTCGTTCACGCGCTCGGCCGATCCGATATTGCCGGGATTGATGCGCAGGCAGGCGGCGCCGGCATCGGCGGCTTCCAGCGCACGTTTATAGTGGAAATGGATGTCGGCGACGATCGGCACGCGCGCGGCGCGGACGATCTGCTTGAGCGCGGCGGTGCTCTCCACATCGGGGCAGGAGACGCGGATGATGTCGGCGCCGGCATCCTCGCAGCGGCGAATCTGGTCGATCGTCGCCTTGACGTCGGAGGTGGCGGTGTTGGTCATGGTCTGAACCGTCACCGGCGCATCGCCGCCAACGGGGACATTGCCCACCATGATCTGGCGGCTGGGCCGCCGGACGATATCGCGCCAGGGTCGTACGGACATGCGCGCTATATAGCCCCGCCCGCGCCCCGCGCCTAGGCCCGATGCGGCGGCGAATGGCGTCGCGTCCTTAAGGAGGGATGGGATGAACAGCACCGGTGAACCATGCGATAGACGGCGCCGCCAGCGATTGCGGCGGGCGGCGCGCGGGCCTAGGGCGACCGGCATGAGTCGCATCCTGTGTCTGCTTGCCGCGCTGATCGGTCTTGGCGCCGCCTCCCCCGCCGCCGCCTATTGGGAATATGGCCACGAAACCGTGGCGGCGATCGCCTATCGCAACGTGACGCCGCAGGTGCGTGCGCGGATCGATGCGATGCTGGCGCGATCGGCGCTGCTCGACACCCCCACCTGCCCTGCACGCACGATCGAGCAGGCAAGCGTATGGGCCGATTGCATCAAGACGCTGGGGCCGCGCTTCAGCTATGCCTATTCGTGGCATTATCAGAATGTCGACATCTGCAAGCCGTTCGACTTGAAGCCGCCGTGCCGCGACGGCAATTGCGTCTCCGCGCAGATCGAGCGCGACATGAAGCTGCTCAAGGACCGCACGGTGCCGCTGCGCGAGCGCCTCCAGGCGCTGGCGTTCCTGATCCACTTCGTCGGCGACCTGCACCAGCCGCTCCATGCCGGCGATCATACCGATCTGGGCGGCAACCAGGTGAAGACCAATTACGGCATCTTCACCAGCAAGCGGCTGAACCTGCATTCGGTGTGGGACGGCTATCTGGCCGAGCGCGCGATCACCACGCCGCCGTCGCCGGTGCGGCGCTACAGCGCTGCCGAACGCGCTGCCGTCTGGGGCGGCAGCGTCACCGACTGGAGCCGCGAAAGCTGGGAAGTCGCGCGCGATATCGTCTATCCGAGCGCGGCCGGCGACGCGGTCTGCACGCCGGGCGAACACCCCGCGCATCTCGACGAGGCGACGATCGCGCGGCTGGTCCCCGCTGCGCGCGAGCAGGTGGTGCGCGGCGGGCTGCGGCTGGCCCGGCTGCTCGACGAGGCGCTGGGCTGATCGGCCGCGCGTCGCCCGGACGGCGACGTCAGGACGGCGGCAGATGATCGGGCGCGCTGTTCCGCGCATCGAGATCGCGCGCGACGTTGCGCTCGCGCTGCCCCTCCAGCGGATGACGATTGCCGCGCCGTCGAATGAAATAAGCCAGCCCGACCCCGAGAACGACGACGGCGATAACAAGTGTTATCAAGTTGAGCGATGATAGAAAACCGGTGGATGACATTCGCCTGACCTTCAAATTATTGTAAGCGAATCCAACGGTTCGGCGACATGGCGAGTTCCGATGAGGCCGGAGGCACGGATCAACTTGAAGAAGCGGGGCCGGTTCGGGCCCTATCGACGCGGCCGCCAGTGCCAGTCGCCATCGGTCTTGCGTCGCGTCAACCAGATCAGGCCGAGCGTGAGCGGAACGAGCAACGCGAGCAGCCAGGGTTGCCCGTCGCGGGACAAATGCCCGATCGATACCACCGCGGCGATGAATGCCAGCACGAGCGACCAGCCCTGCCACGTTACCGGCGTGGCGCCATAGCCGATGGTTTTCGGCCGGAACCAATAGCCCGGGCGGATCATGCCAGCACCATCGCGACGAGGCCCGCCGCCAGTGCGACCGCCGACGCGGCGATCAGATAGGGGAGGCGCTTGCGCGGTGCGAAAACGGCAATGAACATGATGGCTCTCCTTCTCTGCCAAACCGGCGGGCACCGCCCGGCGGTGTCCGTTATGCCTCCCCTTCCCCCTCGCCGGCCCGGGGCGGACGCCCGCGTTTCGGCCGAACGGGATCGGCGAGTTTCACCCCGCGCCGCGCCAGCGCCTCGCGCAGCAGGCATTCGACCTGCGCGTTGACGCTGCGCAGATCGGCCGCCGCGCTCCGCTCGATCGCCGCGTGGAGCGCGGGATCGAGACGGAGGGGAAAGGCTTTCTTCGGCGGGGGCGAACTCACGACGATGCCTTACTGATAGAGCGACCCGGCGTTGACCACCGGCTGGGTGTCACGTTCGCTGCACAGCACGACCATCAGGTTCGACACCATCGCCGCGCGCCGCTCGTCATCGAGTTCGACGACATTCTTTTCCGAAAGCTGATCGAGCGCCAGTTCGACCATGCCCACCGCGCCTTCGACCAGCGTGGTGCGCGCCGCGACTACCGCCTGCGCCTGCTGGCGCCGCAGCATCGCGCCGGCGATTTCCTGCGCATAGGCGAGATGCGTAAAGCCGCATTCGTCGACGGTGATCCCCGCCACCCGCAGCCGCGCGATCAGTTCGTCGCGCAGTTCGCCGCCGACCTGTTCATGGTTGCCGCGAAGCGTCACTTCCTGATGCTCGAAATCGTCATAGGGATAGCGCGAGCCGATGGTGCGCACCGCCGCCTCGATCTGCACGTCGACGAACGCCTTGTAATCATCGACGTCGAACAGCGCCTGGGCGGTATCGGTGACGCGCCACACCACCTGTGCCGCCATCTCGATCGGGTTGCCGCGCAGATCGTTCACCTTGATCGTGTCCGAGATCATGTTGTTGGCGCGCACCGACACCTTGGTCTTGATCAGCCACGGCCAGGCCCAGCGCAGCCCGGCGTTCCGATCGGTGCCGCGATAATCGCCGAACAGCAGGATCGCCGCCGCCTGATTGGGCTGAAGCAGGTAGAAGCCGATGGCCACGAAGGTGGCGCCCAGCCCCGCCGCGACCAGCCAGCCGAGAAACACGAGTTTCGGCACCTGATCGATCTGGGTGAACGCCGCCCCGCCCGCGATCAGAAACGCCAGCGCCACGACCAGCATGCCATAGCCACTGGTGGTATGCGCAACCGTTTCACTGCTCTGCCGCAGCGCCCGGCCCCCATCGCGCACATTCGTCATGATACCCTCCTTAATTGTGATATCACTTTTATATCGTTCTGCGATCGTCGGCAAGCGCAATCGGCGGGTGTCGCGCGGCTGTTTGGCGCAGGCGTCGGCCGGGCACGAAAAAGGCCGCCGGAGCGGATGCCCCGGCGGCCCACCTTTCGCGGCGGTGCGCGGCCTCAGCTGAGGACGATGGTCACCGCGCGACGGTTCTGCGCCCAGCTCGCCTCGTCCGAACCCATCGCGATCGGGCGTTCCTTGCCGTAGCTGATCGTGGTCATGCGATCGGCCGAAACGCCGCGCGCCGCGAGATAGTTCTTCGCGGCATTGGCGCGGCGATCGCCCAGCGCGAGATTGTATTCGCGGGTGCCGCGCTCGTCGCAATGCCCCTCGATCGTGATGCGGACGTTGGGATGCGCCACCAGCCAGCGAGCCTGGCTGTCCAGGATCGCGCGCGCTTCGGGATCGATGTCATATTCGTCGAGCGCGAAATGCACGGTGTCGCTGGTGACTTCGCGACGGAACTGCTCCGACAGCGGGGTCGCCTGCGTCGTTTCGCCGCTGCCATAGGGCTCGGTCGAAACCGGCGGCTGCTCGGTCGGCGCCGGCGGCAGCGCCTCGGGCGGCTTCTTCGAGCAGGCGGCGGTGGCGACGAGTGCCACTCCGAGCATCAGACTGGTGGTCAGCTTGGCCATTTATTCCTCCTTTTGACGACGATGGGCGCGTCGCACGCATTCATTACGCGTACGTGGCGTTATAGTTCAGGGACGAACTGGTCCCCAATTGGGATCGGAGCCGTCGAGCGGGGTGGGCACCCGGCGGGTGGCCGATCCGGTGAGATCGACGGTCCACAGATCGGGGCGGCCGGAGCCGCGTGCCGATCGGAAGAAGATGATGACGCGGCCATTGGGCGCCCAGCTGGGGCCTTCGTCGCCCCAGCTGTTGGTGAGCAGCCGCTCGCCCTGGCCCGACGGGCTCATCACGCCGATGCGGAACGCGCCACCGCCGATGCGGGTGAAGGCGATCAGATCACCGCGCGGGCTCCAGGCCGGCGCCGCATAGCGGCCGCTGCCGAAGCTGATCCGGTGCTGGTTCGAGCCATCGGCGTTCATCACGTAAAGCTGCTGCGTGCCGCTGCGATCGCTTTCGAACACGATCTTCGATCCGTCGGGCGAATAGCTGCCGCCGGTATCGATGCCGGGCGAGGTGGTGAGCCGCTGCGGCGTGCCGCCGCTTGCGGGCACGCGATAGACGTCGGTGTTGCCGCCGACCGCCATCGAGAACACCACCCAGCGCGCATCGGGCGACCAGTGCGGCGCGAAGTTGAGCGCGACATTGGAGACGAGCACGCGATCGCGGCGCGAGTTCAGATCATAGATATGGATCGACGGACGATCGCGCTCGAAGCTCATATACAGGATCGCGTCCTGCTTCGGCGACATGCGCGGGGTGAGCGTGATCGACTGG
Organism: Sphingomonas sp. RS6; assembly: GCF_054489705.1. Classification (NCBI taxonomy): domain Bacteria; kingdom Pseudomonadati; phylum Pseudomonadota; class Alphaproteobacteria; order Sphingomonadales; family Sphingomonadaceae; genus Sphingomonas; species Sphingomonas sp. RS6. The sequence goes on along the minus strand of NZ_JBTMWM010000002.1, from coordinate 492,779 downwards.
CCGTTGGTGAGGAAGCGATGATTGGCGCCGTCCTGATCCATGATCGCCAGTTGCTTGCGGCGGCGGTTCTTCGGCCCGCTTTCGGCGATATAGACGACCTGGGTGTCGAAATAGGGGCCTTCGCCGGTGAGCCGCGTGTAGATCGAATCGGCGCATTTGTGCGCGGCGCGGCGCCAGTCGGCGGGCGCGACGACGAAGCCCTGACGCACCAGCTCGGTCTTGGCGAGCACGTCGTAGAGATAGCAGCCGACCGTCAGGCTGCCGTTCGAATTGGCACGGACAAAGCCCTGGACCAGCGCCTGCGCGCCGGTGCCGCCCCAATAGTCATAGGCAGGCGCCGTCACCTCGGCAAAGCCGACGGTGCGCAGCAGCGCGGGCTGGACGGGCGTGAACAGGCCCGAGCCGCGCAGATCGCTGGTGATGATTTCGGCGAGCTTCTGGCCGAGCACGTCGGTGGAGCCGGCCGGCGTATCGGTGACGGCGGCGGTGGGCATCACCGGAATCGCGATCGGCATCGGCGCGGAGATGCCGCCGACGATGTCGATCACCGGCTGGCCGCCCTGCTGCTGATCCTGCGCCGCCGCCTGCGGGCTGTTCGCGATCGGCGGGGGCGGCGTGGTCTGGGCATGGGCGGCGCCCGCCAGCAGCAGCGTCGCAAAAGCCAGTGTGGGGGCCGAAGTCGGGAATTTCATCATCTCATCCTCATCCAGGCAGCTTGTAGCTGAACGGCAGGCTTTTCCAGCCATTGGGTACGGCATAGAGCTCGGCAGGCAAGCCGCGGATCGGCGTGCAGCCCTTGAACGTCGCGATCGCCAGGTCCTTCACCCGCTCGACATAACGCGCATTGGCGCCGTCGTTGCCCTGAACCCCGGTGATTTCGGGATCGCCGGCGAGCGAGCCATCGGCCTTGAAGTTGACGCGCAGCAGCACGCGGATCTTTTCCGCCCCCGGTCCCGGCGTCACCTGGCGATTGGCGCAAGGCTGGATCTGGCGGGTGATCACGCCGCGGAAACTCGCGACCTCGGCCGAAGACGCGGCGCTGGCCGGGTTGTTGAGCGCGGTGCTGTTCGTCTTGTTGTTCGACCGGCCGAGATCGAGCCCGGCAAGATTGCCGGTTGGCTTGACCGGGCGGCGCGATGGCGAATTGGACGCGGTGTTCGCGGGCGCGGCGCTGGGCTTTTGCGGCGGCGACGGCTTGGCCGGTTTCGGCTCGGGCTTTTTCGGCTGCGGCTTCTCAGCAGGGGCCGGCGCAGGCTTGGGCGGCGCGGCGCGCGGCTTGGGCTCGGGCGCGGGTTCGGGCTCCGGCGCAGGCTCGGGCGGCGCGGTATCGGGTTCGACGGGCGCCTCGACGGGCGACTTCTTCGCCGCCAGTTCCTCATGGCTGACCACCGGCGCGGTGCTTTCCATGCCGACATCCTCGGCCAGCGAGACGTCGATCGGGATCAGCTTGGGCTGTTCGGGCTTGGGCGCGTCGAGCAACCCGATCGACAGCACCGCGAGCACCGCAGCATGCGCCGCGATGGAAATGCCGAGCCCGATCCGCTCGGAACGATCGATCGACACGGACACGCTCAGGGCTGGGCAGTCGGATCGGTGAGCAGGGAGACGCGGTTGAGACCGGCGCGATTGAGCTCGCCCATCACGCGCATCACCTTGCCATAGCCGAGCGCCATGTCGCCGCGCAGATAGATCGCCGACGGCTTGCCGTCCGGCCCCTTCTTCGCGGCGATCGCATCGAGCTTCGCGGGCAGTTCGGCATCGCTCACCGCATCGGTATCGATGAACACCTGGCCCTGCGCGTCGATCGAGATCTGCACCGGCTTCTGGTCCTGATCGAGCGCCTTGGCACGGCTTTCGGGCAGGTTCACCGGCACGCCGGCGGTGAGCAGCGGCGCCGTGACCATGAAGATGATGAGCAGCACCAGCATCACGTCGACCAGCGGCGTGACGTTGATATCGGCCATCGGCGCGCGGCGCCCGCGCCCCTTGTTGGAGGGAAGGTGCATCGCCATCGGCTCAGCCCTCCATCTCCAGGCGACGGCTGAGCGTCGCGTGGAAGCCGTCAGCGAAGCGGTTGAGCCGCGATTCGACGCGGTTCACGCCGTGGCTGTAGCGGTTGTACGCGATCACCGCCGGGATGGCGGCGAACAGGCCGATCGCGGTGGCGAACAGCGCCTCGGCAATGCCCGGCGCGACGACCGCGAGCGACGAGCTCTGCGCGGCGGCGATGCCGGTAAAGGCGCGCATGATTCCCCAGACGGTGCCGAACAGGCCGACGAACGGCGCGACCGAGCCGACCGTGGCGAGGAAGTTGAGCCGATCGGCGAGCCGGTCGATCTCCATCGCGATCGTCGCGCCCATCGCGGTGGCCAGGCGTTCGCGCGTACCTTCGCGGTCGATCGTCTTGCCCACGGTCGAGCGGCGCCATTCGGTGACGCCGGCGCCGAACACGCGCGCGATCGGCTGGTCACGGCTGGCGATGCGGCGGTGGAACTCGTCGATATCGTCGGCTTCGCGATATTCGGTCTCGAAGCGCTGGATGTCCTTGCGGATCCCGCCGATCTTGAAGCCGAAGCTGAGGATGATCGACCAGGTCCACAGGCTCGCCAGCAAAAGCCCGATCATCACGAGCTTCACGACGATGTCGGCCTGCAGGAACAGGTGGATCGGCGACAGGACGGCATCGGTGGTGACAGTCGGCATGGACGCTCAATTCTCCTTCCAGAGCAACGGTTCGAATGCAGCCGACCATTCGACGGGCTGGCGGCGGGGGCGGCCATTGGGGGCGACGAACGCCACCGTGACCATCGCCTCCGCCACTATGGTTTCGCCCCGCATGACTCGTTGCTGAATAACCACGGCAGCAGCCCGCAGCTGGATCAACCGGCTGACAACGATCAGCCGGTCGCGCAGTTTCGCAGGCGTGCGATATCGGATGTCGAGCGCGGTGACGGCATAGGCGCCCTCGCCCGCTTCGAACACGGCGCGCTGATCGATGCCCAGGCAATCGAGCATGTCCGATCGGGCACGTTCCATGAAGCGCAGATAATTGGCATGATAAACCATGCCGGTGAGGTCGGTGTCCTCGAAATAGACGGTCAGCGCGAAGCAATGCTCGCGGCCATCGAAGCGGCCGGCAGGGTGTTGGTCGCTGCTGGTCATGGATTGGCCTCCTAGCGGAGGGGATGCCCTAGCGGAACCCCAAAGCAAGCGGCCCCTTTCAATCCTCCCCGGCACGGGGAAGGGGACCGCCGCCGCAGGCGGTGGTGGAGGGGGGGCTGCACACCGGATTCGCCCGCGGAGATCCCCCTCCACCATGCTTCGCATGGCCCCCCTCCCCGTTCCGGGGAGGAGTGAAGGTTAGAACAGCAGGCGCTGGGCCGGGGCGCTGCGGCCGACGGGGGCGCCGCCGCGGCGGCGGGCGAGTTCGGTCTCGGCGGTGAAGCGGATGTCCTCGTCGCGATCGGTGAGGAAGCCTTCGAGCGAATCGTCATCGATCTCGCTCCATTCCTTGCCGCGATCGGGGCCGTAGCGGACGCGCGGCAGCAGCCCCGGCTGGTTCGACCATTCGACCAGCTGCGCGACGCTCGCTTCGTTGAGCATGTCCCGCAGGTGGAAGGCGGTGACATAGGCGTCGGGGAAGGCGCGGTGCGCCGGCAGGCCGCGCTCATGCTCGATCCCCTCGGGCCGGCGCCAGTAGCGCAGCATCTGGTTGGAGAAGCCCGGGCTGTCGGGCCAGAGCCGCAGCGCGCATTTCCACGTGCAGATCCAGTCGGCACCGCGGGTGAGCGCGGGCGTGCAGAACTGTTCCTCGAACGCGGCGCGATGCGCGGCGAGCGCGACGCGGCGGGGCCAGGGATCGAGGATCGGCCGGGCGACATCGTGCCAATAGGGCGCGTCGGCGACATCCTCGTCGCGGATATGGTGGATCGCCATCGTCAGCGGCGGGATGCCGCGACCGGGGTTGACCAACCGGCTGCCGCCCTCGCCCTGCAATTCCCAGCGGCCATCGGCGCCGAGCGCGACGTCCTGCCAGCCGATCTCGCACACGGCGTGGGCGGGCGGCTTGTCGCCGGTGGTTTCCAGATCGATGACACGGATGATCGAGGGAGGTGGCGTCGCCATGCCCGCGATGTGGGGGGTTTTACCCCGAATTGCCAGCCGAAACCGCCCGCCGCCCCGAAGCGCGGCGGGCGGCGGGCCATCAGTGCGCCGCCTGTTCGCCGCGGACGATGCCGCTCTTGGCCAGCTGATCGTCGATCTGCGCCATCAGGCGATCGAGCCCTTCCTCGCTCTTCGCCTCGGCCCGCGCGACGAGCACGTCCTGCGTGTTCGAGGCGCGCAGCAGCCACCAGCCATCGGCGGTGTTGACGCGCGCGCCATCGGTGCGATCGACCTCGGCCCCGTCGCTCTCAAGCCGGTCGAGCACTTCGTCGATCACCGGGAACTTGCGGCTTTCATCGACCTGGAAGCGCATTTCCGGCGTGTTGACCATCGCCGGCATCTCGTCCTTGAGTTGGGTGAGCGACTTGCCGATGACGTGGAGCGCCTGGATCAGCCGCACCGCCGCGTACTGCGCGTCGTCGAAGCCGTAATAATCCTGCGCAAAGAAGATGTGGCCGCTCATCTCGCCCGCCAGCGGCGCGCCGGTTTCCTTCATCTTGGTCTTGATGAGGCTGTGGCCGGTCTTCCACATCACCGGCTTGCCGCCCAGTTCGGCGACGCGGTCGTACAGCGCCTGGCTGGCCTTCACATCGGCGATGATCGTGGCACCCGGATCGACGCGCAGCACCGGCTCGGCGAGGATCGACAGCAGCTGGTCGCCCCACACCACCCGGCCCTGGCCGTCGATCGCGCCAAGCCGGTCGCCGTCGCCATCGAAAGCGAGACCGAAATCGAGGTTCTTTTCGGCGACGAGGCGTTTCAGATCGGCGAGGTTCTTTTCCTCGGTGGGATCGGGATGATGATTGGGGAAATTACCGTCGACATCGGTGAACAGCGTATGGTGCTCACCCGGCAGCAGCTTGACGAGCTTCTCGATCACCGGGCCGGCCGCGCCGTTGCCGGCGTCCCAGCCGATCCGATACGTGCCCCCGGCATAGCCGGCGACGAGGCGGCCGACATACATGTCTTCGATGTCGGCGTCGGTGACGGTCTCGGTGCCGTCGCCTTCGTCCCAATCACCCTCGGCGGCCATCTTGCCCAGCGTCTGGATGTCCTTGCCGAAGAACGATCCGTGCTGGAACACCATCTTGAAGCCGTTGTAATTGCCGGGATTATGGCTGCCGGTTATCTGGATGCCGCCATCCACCTCCAGCGTTGCCTCGGCATAATATAGCATCGGCGTGGGGCCCATGCCGATCCGCACCACGTCGCAGCCCGACGCGGTCAGCCCCTCGATCAGCGCGGCCTCGAGCATCGGCGAGGAAACGCGGCCGTCGCGGCCCACCGCCACGCGGCGTCCGCCGGCGCGGCGCAGCAGGGTGGCGAAGCCGCGCCCGATCGCGCGCGCATCATCCTCGCCCAGCGTCTTGCCCACGATTCCGCGGATGTCATATTCGCGCAGTGAAGTGGGGTCGAAACGGTGCGTCATCATGGCCCTCCCGGAATAGCGATGCCGGCCTAATCCGCGAGCGCGCCAGAAGTTTCAAGTCGCCTGCGACACGATCGGCCCGCCGGTTTCTATATTTACCGGTCGCTCACCGCCGGGCTCAGCCTCGCAGCAGCGTATCGCGCGCCATGTTGATCCGCCGGGTGAGATCGGCCGAGCCGCCCTTGTCCGGATGCACCGCCGCGACCAGCCGGCGATGCGCGGCGCGAACTGCCTCGTCATCGGCATCGGCGCCGAGCCCGAGGATCGAACGCGCCTCGTCCACCGCCATCGCCTGCGCGACCGGCGAAGGCGGCGGTGGCGGGGCCACGCGCGCGGGCTTGCTCGCGGGCTTGAGAAACCATTTCCAGACGAGGCCGATCGCCAGCCCGATAATGATGAGCTTGAGCATCAGGCGAACAGCGGCGCCTGGACATCGGGGAGCGCCAGACCCGCCATCATCTCGCGCAATTCCTGCCGCGCGGCGACATGGCTGAGTCCCATTTCGCCGAACTCACGCGAATCGAGCATCGTCAGCCCCTGCGGGAACAGCTCGCGATAGATGACGCGTTCGGACAGTCCCGAAATGACACGAAAGCCGACCCGCTTGGAAAGCTGATCGATCGCCTCCGACACGCGCTTCATGTTGCGCGCCTCGATGTGCTGCATGCGGTTGCGCAGCACCACCCAGTCGATCGTTTCGCCATCGGCCTTGGCCCGGCGCTTGCGCGATTCCCAGATCAGTTCCGAATAAAAGCTGGGGCGCGTCACGCGGAACGTGTCCGGATCGACCTGGCCGATCAGATCGAAATCGACGAAGCTGTCGTTCATCGGCGTGACCAGCGTATCGGCATTGGTCACCGAAATCCGCGCGAAGCGATCGTCGCGGCCGGGCGTATCGATCACCAGAAAATCTGCATTCTGGCCAAGTGCGTCGAGCGTCTCGGTAAAGAAATCCAGGCTTTCGCCGTCATGCGTTTCATAGACCGGCATCGGCAGATCACGCCCGGTGCGGCGGATCGTCGCGGCGCGATTGTCGAGATAGCGACCCATCGTCCGCTGGCGATGATCGAGATCGAAACAGGCGACTCGCGCCCCCTTCGACGCCAGCGCGATCGCCGCGTGGACGGCCGTGGTCGACTTGCCCGTGCCGCCCTTTTCGTTGGCGAAAACCAGCACATGGAGGCGCTTCGCAGCCTGATTCAACGCATGCATTCCTTTACTTGATCGCGCCGCCCGCGACCCATAGAAGGCCGCGCTTCCGTTCATATCGAAAGTGCCAAAGCGTGCAAACTGTCCGCCAACCCGATGCGCTCCGCGAGGCGATCACCGCCCTTCGCGCCGATGGCGCAAGGCTGGCATTCGTGCCCACGATGGGCGCGCTCCATGACGGCCATATGGCCCTGATCGATGCCGCGAAGCGCGCGGCGGACCGCGTCGTCGTATCGATCTTCGTCAATCCGATCCAGTTCGGACCGAATGAGGATCTCGCCAAATATCCCCGCCGCGAACAGGCCGATTCGCGCCTGCTCGCCGCCGCCAATGTCGACCTGTTATGGCTGCCGAGCGTCGAGGCGATGTACCCGGACGGGTTCGCCACGCGCGTCTCCGTCTCCGGCGTCAGCGACGTGCTCGACGGCGCGCACCGGCCCGGCCATTTCGACGGCGTGGCGACGGTGGTGGCCAAGCTGTTCGGCCAGGTGCGGCCCGATGTCGCGCTGTTCGGCGAGAAGGACTGGCAGCAATTGCAGGTGATCCGCCGCATGGTCGCCGATCTGGACATGGGGATCGAAATCCAGGGCATCCCCACCCAGCGCGAGGATGACGGCCTCGCCCTGTCGTCGCGCAACGCCTATCTGGTGCCCGAGGACCGCGCGAGCGCCGTGGCGCTGCCCCGTGCGCTCGGCGCGGCCGCGCGCGCGATCGGCGATGGCGGCGACCGCGAGGCGGCACTTGCCCAGGCGCGCGAGACGCTGACGGCGGCGGGGTTCGAGGTCGATTATGTCGCGCTGGTCGATGCCGAGACGCTGGGCGAACCGATCGAGGGCCAGCCGATGCGGCTGCTCGCCGCCGCACGGATCGGCGGCACGCGCCTGATCGACAATATCCCGGTCCTATGAACTTCTACGGTTAACCCCGTTAACACTTTGTTGGTCTCAACCCCTCAAATTCGCTTCCATTGCGGGACGAACAAGGGGTTGGACCAATGGCCAATGGCCTCAGAAGTGCGCGTTTCCTGATCGAGAGCCGGTTGCGCGATGCGGCGCGCGGCAATGCCGATGCCTGTTTCGATCTGGGCGTCGTGTTTTCGAGCGGCGCAGAGGGCGTGCCGATCGACCTGGTGGAAGCGCACAAATGGTTCAACATCGCCGCCGTCACCGGCAGCGACGAAGCCCAGGCGTGCCGCGCCGAAATCGCCGAGGACATGACCGCGCGCGAGATCATCGAGGCGCAGAAGGCGGCACGCGCCTGGCTGCGCGGCCTGGAGAGCCGCGCCGCCTGATCGGGCGCGCGCCGGGCCGGGTGCCCGGCGTCAGGCCTTGGGTGCCGCCTTTTTCGCGGGCGCCTTCTTCGCCGCGGGCTTCTTTGCCGCCGTGGTCTTTGCCGCCGCCTTTTTGGGTGCGGCCTTTTTCTTCTTGCCCTTGGCCGGCCCCGCCGCCGCCTTCGCGTCGATCAGCTGGGCGGCTTCCTCGAGCGTCAGCGCGTCCTTGTCGATCGTCTTGGGCAGCGTCGCATTGGTCTCGCCATCGGTGATATAGGGGCCGTAGCGGCCCTCCATCAGCTTGATCTCGGCCTCGCTGCGCGGGTGCTTGCCGAGGATCTTCAGCGGTTCGCGTGCGGCGCCGCGCGCCGGGCGCCCGCCATTCGCCGCCGCCTCGGCCAGCTTGACCACCGCCGCGTTCATGCCGGTTTCGAACACGTCGGCGGTCGACTGGAGCCGGGCATATTTGCCGTCATGCTGAAGATAGGGGCCATAGCGGCCGATCGACGCGACGATCGGCTTGCCGGTTTCGGGATGGTCGCCGATCGTGCGCGGCAGCTTGAGCAGCTTGAGCGCCCATTCGAGATCGAGGTCGATATCCTTCGGGATCGACGCGCGCGCGGCATCCTTGCCCTCGCCCATCTGGACATAGGGGCCGAAGCGTCCCGACTTGCGCTCGACATTGAGCCCGGTGTCGGGATCCTGGCCGAGCAGTTCGGGCCCGCTATCCTCGCTTCCCTCGCCGCCCGGCTGGGCGAAGCGGCGGGTGAACTTGCAGTCGGGATAGTTGGAGCAGGCGATGAACGCACCGAAACGCCCGCCGCGCAGCGCCAGCCGGCCGTTGCCGCAATTGGGGCATAGCCGGGGATCGCTGCCATCGGCCTTGGCCGGGAACATATAGGGCGCGAGGAACTCGTCGAGCGCGGCGGTGATGTCCGACGGCTTCTGCTCCATCACCTCGGCGGTGCGCGGCTTGAAGTCGCGCCAGAAGGCTTCCAGCACCGCCTGCCACGCAGCGCGGCCGCCGGAGACGTCGTCGAGTTCCTCTTCGAGCCCGGCGGTGAAGTCGAACGAGACGTATTTCTCGAAAAAGCGTTCGAGGAACGCCGTCAGCAGCCGGCCGCTCTCCTCGGCGAAGAAGCGGTTCTTCTCCACCCGCACATAGGCGCGGTCCTTGAGCACCTGGATGATCGAGGCATAGGTCGACGGGCGACCAATCCCCAGTTCCTCCAGCCGCTTGACCAGCGAGGCTTCGGAGAAGCGCGGCGGCGGCTGGGTGAAATGCTGCTCGGCGTTGACCGCCTTCTTCGCCGGGGACGCACCTTCGCTCATCCGCGGCAGGCGGCGGCTGTCCTCGTCGCCCTCGTCGTCCTTGCCCTCTTCGTAGAGCGCGAGATAGCCGGGGAAGAGCACCACCTGGCCGGTGGCGCGCAGCCCGTGCTGGCCGGTGCCGTCCGCCAGATCGACGGTGGTGCGCTCCATGCGGGCCGAGGCCATCTGGCTGGCGAGCGCGCGCTTCCAGATCAGGTCGTACAGCTTGGCATGGTCGCCCGAGCCCGCACGGTCCTTGCTGAAGTCCGTCGGGCGGATCGCCTCGTGCGCTTCCTGGGCGTTCTTCGCCTTGGTCTGGTACTGGCGCGGCTTGTCCGGCACGTAGCTGCCGTCATAGCGATCGGCCACCGCCTTGCGCGCCGCCTGGATCGCCGAGGGGTCCATCTGGACGCCGTCGGTACGCATGTACGTAATCGCGCCGTCCTCGTAGAGCGCCTGGGCGATCCGCATCGTGTGGCTGGCCGAGAAGCCGAGCTTGCGCGCCGCTTCCTGCTGCAGCGTGGACGTCGTGAACGGCGGCGGCGGGTTGCGCATCGCCGGCTTGGTCTCGACCGAGACGACGGTGAAGCGGCCTTCCTCGACCGCCTTCTTGGCGGCCTCGGCGCTGCCCTGGTCGCCGATCGACAGGCGGTCGAGCTTCTCGCCCTTCCATTTGACGAGACGCGCCTGGAACGGCGTGCCGTCCGATTCCATCTCGGCGATGACCGACCAATATTCCTGCGCGACGAAGCTTTCGATCTCGCGCTCGCGATCGACGATCAGCCGCAACGCCACCGACTGGACGCGACCCGCCGACTTGGCGCCAGGCAGCTTGCGCCAGAGCACCGGCGAAAGCGTGAAGCCGACAAGGTAATCGAGCGCGCGGCGGGCGCGGTACGCGTCGATCAGGTCGGTATCCAGCTCGCGCGGGCGCTGCATCGCCTCGAGGATCGCCGGCTTGGTGATCGCGTTGAAGGTGACGCGCTCGACCTCCTTGGGGAGCGCCTTCTTGTTCTTGAGCACCTCGCGGACATGCCAGCTGATCGCCTCGCCTTCGCGATCAGGGTCGGTCGCGAGGATCAGGCGATCGGCCTTCTTCGCCTCGTCGGCGATCGCCTTCAGCTGCTTCGACTTGTCGGCGTAGGTTTCCCACTCCATCGCGAACGAGTCGTCGGGATTCACCGACCCGTCGCGCGCCGGCAGGTCGCGGACATGGCCATAGCTGGCGAGCACGCGATAGTCCTTGCCGAGATATTTCTCGATGGTTTTCGCCTTGGCCGGCGATTCGACGATGACAAGCTGCATGAAGTGTTCGATCGATCCCTACGTGTACGCGTGCGAGGATGGGGAAGCGCGCCGCACCGCGTCAAGCCATGCGGCGCGCCTGCCGACGATCAGGCCGTCGCCCGCATCCGTTCCAGCACCACATCGATGTCTTTCGCGTCGTGGCGCTCCGGCACGCGCTGGTCTTCCGGGCCTGTGCCCTTGTTGACGAGGCGGCCGCGGCGGACCGGCTCGCGGCTGGCGATCGCGTCGGCCCAGCGCAGCAGGTTCGGATATTCCTTCGCACTCAGGAATTTGTCCGCGCCGGCATAGGTCTCGCCGCGCACCACCGCGCCGTACCAGGGGAAGATCGCCATGTCGGCGATCGTATAGTCGTCGCCCACCATGTAGCGGTTGGTGGCCAGATGCGTGTCGAGCACGTGGAGCTGCCGCTTGGCCTCCATCGCATAGCGATCGATCGCGTACTGGATCTTGATCGGCGCATAGGCGAAGAAATGGCCGAAGCCGCCGCCCAGAAACGGCGCCGAGCCCATCTGCCACATCAGCCAGCTCAGCATCTGCGCGCGCTTGGCGGTGTCGGTCGGCAGGAAGGCGCCAAACTTCTCGGCGAGATAGAGCATCATCGCGCCGCTTTCGAAGATCGGCAGCGCCGGCGTGACCGAGCGGTCGACCATCGCCGGGATCTTCGAATTGGGATTAATCGCGACGAAGCCGCTGCCGAACTGGTCGCCCTCGCCGATGTTGATCTTCCAGGCGTCATATTCGGCACCGGCATGGCCGGCGGCGAGAAGTTCCTCGAGCAGGATCGTCACCTTCTGCCCGTTCGGCGTGCCGAGCGAATAGAGCTGGATCGGGTGCTGGCCGACCGGCAGTTCCTTCTCGTGCGTCGCGCCGGAGGTCGGCCGGTTGATGTTGGCGAACTGGCCGCCATTGCCCGGTTCCCAGGTCCAGACCTCGGGCGGGACATAGCCGGCAGGCTGGTTGTTCGCGGGATCGGGGGCGTTGGCCATTCGCGGTCTCCTGAATTCGGGTCTGCCGGCATGTAGGGGGCGAGCACCGGCTTGCCAGCCCATGCAAGGTTGAAATTGTCGCTGCACTGCGGCATAGGCGCCGCCATTCGACGGACCCGGCCTGCCCGGGTGGCTCGGCCGGGCGCCTATCCCCCGGACAATGCGGCCGATGCGCCGCCCATGCCACGGAATCTTCAGCATGTTCGACACCGCCGCGCTGCGCCGCGACTGGCTATCCAATGTGCGCGCCGACATTCTTGCCGGAATCGTCGTCGCCCTTGCCCTCATCCCCGAAGCGATCGGCTTTTCGATCATCGCCGGCGTCGATCCGCGCGTCGGGCTCTATGCCTCGGTCGCGATCGCGATCGTCATCTCGTTCCTCGGCGGGCGGCCGGGGATGATCTCCGCCGCCACCGCCGCCGTCGCGGTGGTGGTGGTGCCGCTGGTGCGCGATCACGGCGTCGACTATCTGTTTGCCGCCACCATCCTGATGGGGCTGATCCAGATCGCCGCTGGGCTGCTGCGGCTCGACCTGCTGATGCAGTTCGTCTCGCGTTCGGTGATCACCGGCTTCGTCAACGCGCTCGCCATCCTGATCTTCATGGCCCAGCTGCCGCAGCTGACCGGCGTCGCCTGGCAGGCCTATGCGATGGTCGCGGGCGGGCTGGCGATCATCTATCTGCTGCCGCGCGTGACAAAGGCCGTCCCCTCGCCGCTGGTCGCAATCCTGATCCTCTCGGCAATCAGCATCGTCGCCGGCCTGCCGGTCAACACCGTCGGCGACATGGGCAAGCTGCCCCAGGGCGTGCCGAGCATCGTGCTGCCGAACGTGCCGCTCAGCTGGGAAACGCTGAGGATCATCCTGCCCTATTCGCTGACGATGGCGGCGGTGGGCCTGCTCGAATCGCTGCTCACCGCGCAGATCGTCGACGACATGACCCACACGGACAGCAACAAGCGGCGCGAATGCGGCGGCCAGGGCGGCGCGAACATCGTCGCGGCGCTGTTCGGCGGCATGGGCGGCTGCGCGATGATCGGCCAGTCGGTGATCAACGTCACCTCGGGCGGGCGCGGCCGGCTTTCCACCTTCACCGCCGGCGCGTTCCTCTTGTTCCTGCTGGCGGCCCTCGGCCCCTGGGTCGGCCGGGTGCCGATGCCGGCGCTGGTGGCGGTGATGATCATGGTCTCGATCGGCACGTTCAGCTGGTCGTCGATCGCCAATCTGCGCCGCCATCCGCCAACCTCCTCGATCGTGATGCTGGTGACGGTCGCGGTGGTGGTGGCGACGCACGATCTGGCGCAGGGCGTGCTGGCCGGGGTGCTGCTGTCGGGCATCTTCTTTGCCGGCAAGGTGCAGCGGATGTTCGGCGTCGAGCGAACCGGCGATGTCGCGCGCGCCACCTATGTCGTCACCGGGCAGCTGTTCTTCGCCTCGGTCCAACGCTTCACCCGCGCCTTCGGCCAGGACGAACCGGCGAGCGCCGTCACCATCGACGTCACCGCCGCGCATTTCTGGGACATCTCGGCGGTGGCGGCACTCGACAAGATCGTCGCGCGGCTGCGCCAGGGCGGCCGCGCGGTCGAGATCATCGGCTATAACCGCGCGAGCGCCGACATCGTCGACAAGTTCGCGCTCCACGACAAGACCGGCGTCGAAAGCGGCTTCGCCCCCCACTGAGCTGGCGATCACACACAGCAAAAAAGGGCCGCGCGGGGTTGCCGCGCGGCCCTTTCTCGTTCGCTCGTGCGTCGCTTACTTGAAGCGGACGCCCACGCCCGCCATCACGCGCTGGCGCGCGGTGTGGTCGTTATACTGCGAATAGACATACTGGACGTTGGCATAGACCGGCATCCGCGACGCTTCGTCGGTGATCGAATATTCGACGCCGCCGCCGACCTGATAGCCATCGGTGTTGAAGTGATCATAATAACCGCCGGTCGGCGTCGAGAGCCACTTACGCTGCTCGTTGGTGACATAGCCGCCCTTGGCGAAGACCAGCGTGCGCGGCGTGACGAGCACGCCGGCGCGGACCGCCGCGCCCCATTCCTCGAACGACTTGTGGCACACGGTGCCGCCGCTCGCCGCCGAGCAGTTCTCCGCCCAGTCATTGGCGCGCCAGTAGCTGCCCTCGGCACCGATCACGATGCGGTCGCCGAGCTTGCCGTCGAAGCCGATGGTGCCGCCATAGCCGAAATTGTCGTCATGATTGCCCTGCGACTGGAACCGGTCTCCGCCGGCATTGGCCTCGACGCGGATGCCGCGGAACGAGGTGCCGTTGCTGCCGGTGTCCTGGGCCTGGGCGGCGGTGGCGGTCAGGCCGGCCGCGGCGATGGCGAGGATGAACGCGTTACGCATACTATTCACTTTCCCTTTGATTGGAGGGTTGTTGCGACGCTCCCAATGCGTAACGACGCCAAGCGATCCATCGAATCGTGCAGACATTCGCGGCGTGTTGCCTTCGGGCAACACCGACGAAATCGCTCAGCTATGGTTCAGATTGGCCGCGACCGGCGCGCCCGGACGGTCGCTCAGCCCAGCGAAACGCGCCCGCCCGCGTGCCGATCGAGCCGGCCGGCGAGTTCGAGTTCGAGCAGCACCATCTGCACCGCCGCCGGCGCGATTCCCGACTGGCGGATCAGTTCGTCGACCGACACCGCCACCGGCCCGAGCAGCGCGGTGATCGCGCGCCGCTCCTCGTCGCTGGCATCGTCGGGCGGCGGCGCGCCGAAGCCGCGGCCCGGCGCACGCACCGCGCGCGGATCGATCGGGCGCACCGCTTCCCAGATGTCGTCGGCCGACTGGACCAACGTCGCCCCCTCGCGGATCAGCAGGTTGCAGCCCTGCGCGCGCGGATCGAGCGGCGAGCCGGGCACCGCCAGCACATCGCGTCCCGCCTCGGCGGCGATGCGCGCGGTGATCAGGCTGCCCGATCGCGGCGCCGCCTCCACCACCACCGTCGCCAGCGACAGGCCGGCGATGATGCGGTTGCGCGCCGGGAAATAGCGCGCCAGCGGCTCGGTGCCGGGCGGCTGTTCGGTGAGCAGCAGACCTTCGTCCGCAACGCGCGCCTGAAGCTCGGCATTTTCCGGCGGGAAGGTGATGTCGATCCCGCTTGCGATCACGCCCACCGTGCCGCCGCCAATCGCGCCGACATGCGCGGCGGTGTCGATCCCGCGCGCCAGCCCCGACACAACCGTCGCGCCGTGATCGACAAGGCCGATCGCCAGCTGGCGCGCGAAGCGGCACGCCGCCGCCGATGCGTTGCGCGCGCCGACCATCGCGATGCACGGCCGATCGAGCAGCGCCGTCGCGCCGCGCAGGATCAGCGCGGGCGGCGCATTTTCGAGCTGGGCGAGCAGCGGCGGATAGGCGGGATCGTCGATGAACAGATAGCGCGCGCCGAGCCGGTCGACCGCGGCGATCTCGCGCCGGACAAGGCCCGGATCGGCGACGACCGGCGCCCGCCCGCCGCCGCGCGCGGCGAGCATCGGCAGCGCCTCCAGCGCCGCCTCGGCCGTGCCGAAGCGCGCGAGCAGCTGGCGATAGGTGACAGGGCCGATCTTCGCCGAACGCAGCAGCCGAAGCCGCGGCTCGCGCGGATCAGCCACGCTTGCCGCCGATGCGCGGTTCGGACCCGCTCATCAGGCGGTCGATATTCTCGCGGTGCTTCCACAGCACGATCAGCGCGAGCGCGAGCAGCATCAGCACCAGATCGACCTCGCCGAAATAGGCGACGCTGACCGGCGCGCTGATCGCCGCCGCCATGCCCGCGACCGAGGAGATGCGCACCGTCGCCAGCAGCGTGAGCCACATCGCGGCATAGATCAGCCCAGCCGGCCAGTAGAGCGCGACGACGATGCCCATCAGCGTCGCGACGCCCTTGCCGCCGCGAAAGCCCAGCCACACCGGATAGCAATGGCCGATGAACGCCGCCGTGCCTGCGAGCATCGGGCCGGCGGGCCCCAGTCGCGCTGCGATCAGGACCGCGGCCACGCCCTTCAGCATGTCGAGCAGCAGCGTTGCCGCGGCGAGGCCCTTTCGCCCGGTGCGCAGCACGTTGGTGGCGCCGATATTGCCCGAGCCGATCTGGCGCAGGTCGCCCGCCCCGGCGATGCGCGTCAGCAGCACACCGAATGGAATCGAACCCAGCAGATACCCGATCAGCAATGCCCCGATCGGAGCAAGCCACGGCACTTCGGTTGGCAAGTCGGAACCCCCTTTGCCCCCTCCCCTTAGCCGCCGCCGCACCGGCTGCGCAATGACCTGCATCAGTGCGCAGCAACGGCCGCGGTTGACGCCTGTCCGCGCCATGCCCAATGGCGCAGGGCATGGACGATGCACGCCCCATCCTGTTGTTCGATTCCGGCATTGGCGGCCTCTCCGTGCTCGCCCCGGTTTCGCGGCTGCTGCCGCAGGCGCCGCTGGTCTATGTCGCGGATTCGGCAGGCTTTCCCTATGGCACGCGGAGCGAGGCCGAGATCGCGGCGCGCGTGCCCGCGCTGCTCGGGCGACTCGCCGAACGCTATGACCCGCGGCTGATCGTGATCGCGTGCAACACCGCCTCGACGATCGCGCTCCAGCATGTCCGCGCCGCGCTCGACGTGCCGATCGTCGGCACGGTGCCGGCGATCAAGCCCGCGGCGGAGGCCAGCGCGACGCGGACGATCGGCGTGCTCGGCACGGCGGCGACGGTGCGGCAACCCTATGTCGACGATCTCGCCGCACGCTTCGCGGCCGACTGCACGGTGCTGCGCTATGGCTCGGCGGCGCTGGTCGAGCTTGCCGAGGCGAAGCTGGCGGGCGAAGCCGTGCCGGCGGCGCGCATCGCGGCCGAACTGGACGGGCTGCTCGGCCAGCCCGGCGGCGACCGGATCGACGTGATCGTCAATGCCTGCACGCATTTCCCGCTGCTCGAACCGGAAATGCAGCCGCTGGTGCCCGCCGGCACGCGCTTCGTCGACGGCGGCGCCGGGATCGCGCGCCGGGTGGCCTATCTGACCCAGGGCCAGTCATGGCCGGCCACGCCGCCCGCCGGCCGCGCCGTGTTCACGTCACGCGACGGGCGTGCAGCGGCGCTGGCACCGGCGCTGGCGCGATATGGGCTGCGGCGAACCGAGACGCTTTAGCGCTGGTCAGCTGCTTAGCGCTGGTCGGCTGCCCGATCCTGCCCGCCGCCGGCGGTCGCGTCGATCAACTTCGAATAGCGATCGGCAAGTTCGAGGTGGAGGCGCCGCGCCATCTCGTCATCGCTCCCGTTGGCGGTCCGTCGCTCCTGATGTTCGCGACGGCGATAATAGTCGGTGTCGACCGATTTCATGGGCACTCTCCCGGTGGGCGTGCAGCGAGAAGAACAGGCGATGTGCGCAGGCCTCCATCAGGCGAGTCGCGCCCGATGACGTGCTTATATCATGGATCGCATGCCCGCCCGGCACGAAATGTCCGCCAGTTCGCTGCCCGTTCGCCGGGCTGTGACATTTTGTCCCACCCGCTGGAATCATGCGCGGCCATCGCCCACATTCGGGGCGCTTCTTGGTCGCATCGGACGCAAGTGGATCGCCCACTGAGCGGGCAAGGAAATAAGGAAGTTCCCTTGTTGGCATTGTCGGCTTTTTCGGCTTAGAAAGATAGGCCATGTACCGCGAAGACGCCTCTGCACCCGCGATCGACTATACGCGGGTCTTCACCCAGGCCATTGACCGCCTCCACGCCGAGGGGCGCTACCGGGTCTTCATCGACATCCTGCGCAACAAGGGGATGTTCCCCAATGCGCGCTGCTTCGCCGGGCATAACGGGCCGAAGCCGATCACCGTCTGGTGCTCGAACGATTACCTCGCGATGGGCCAGCACCCCAAGGTGATCGCGGCGATGGAAGAGGCGCTGCACGACGTTGGCGCCGGTTCGGGCGGCACGCGCAACATCGGCGGCAACACCCATTACCACATCGATCTCGAGCGCGAGCTGGCCGATCTGCACGGCAAGGAAGGCGCGCTGCTGTTCACCTCGGGCTATGTCTCGAACGAGGCGACGCTGTCGACGCTCGCCAAGGTGATGCCGGGCTGCATCATCTATTCGGACGAACTCAACCACGCCTCGATGATCGCCGGCATCCGCAATTCGGGCTGCGAGAAGCGGGTGTGGCGGCACAATGATCTCGCGCATCTCGAGGAACTGCTGGCCGCCGACGATCCCGCGGCGCCCAAGCTGATCGCGTTCGAAAGCGTCTATTCGATGGACGCCGACATCGCGCCGATCGCGGAAATCTGCGACCTGGCCGACAAGTACAATGCGCTGACCTATCTCGACGAGGTCCATGCCGTGGGGATGTATGGCCCGCGCGGCGGCGGCATCTCGGATCGCGACGAGGTCGCCCACCGGCTGACGATCATCGAGGGCACGCTGGGCAAGGCGTTCGGCGTGATGGGCGGCTATATCGCCGCCGACCAGGTGATCATCGACGTGATCCGCAGCTATGCGCCGGGCTTCATCTTCACCACCTCGCTGGCGCCGGTGCTGGTGGCAGGCGCGCTGGCGAGCGTGCGCCACCTGAAGGGCTCGAGCGTCGAGCGCGAGGGCCAGCAGGCCGCCGCGGCGATGCTCAAGCAGCTGATGAACGACGCCGGGCTGCCGGTGCTGCCCTCCACCACCCACATCGTGCCGCTGATGGTGGGCGATCCGGTCAAGGCCAAGAAGATCAGCGACGTGCTGCTCGCCG
The DNA here is from genome assembly GCF_054489705.1 of Sphingomonas sp. RS6. NCBI lineage: Bacteria > Pseudomonadati > Pseudomonadota > Alphaproteobacteria > Sphingomonadales > Sphingomonadaceae > Sphingomonas > Sphingomonas sp. RS6. The sequence goes on along the minus strand of NZ_JBTMWM010000002.1, from coordinate 474,389 downwards.
AGTATGGCGTGTACGTGCAGCCGATCAATTACCCTACCGTCCCGCGCGGCACCGAACGCCTGCGCTTCACCCCCGGCCCCGCGCATGACGAAGCGATGATGCGCGAGCTGGTCGACGCGCTGGTCGAAATCTGGGGCCGGCTGGAGCTGCGGCTGGCGGCGTGAGCGCCGTCAGTCGATGGTGATTTGACCGCCGAGGCCGGGCACGTCCATCGGCTGGCCGAACGGCACGATGATGGGTTCGCCATAAGCACCCCCGCTCGCGTCCAGCACGAAGCAGTGCGTCACCCGCGCGACGCTGTCGACGACCCAATAAGCGGGAATGCCGGCCGCGCCATATTCATCGCGCTTCTCGCCTAGATCGCGGCGTTGCGTGGTCTCGGCGATTTCGATTCCGAACAATACATCCTCTGGCGCGAGCGCCTTATGTGGACGAACGCCAGACCGCACCACCGCGATGTCGAAAGCCCGAACTGTGTGATCGTCGATGCGCAAGACAACATCGGCACCGGCCATCGTCTTCGCGGCCTGCAACAGCGGAAAAAGGAGCCCGCTCAGGCGTATAACAAGCTCGCCATGCGACCAGTCGGCCGGCATCATCTTTTCGATTTCCCCCCGGACCAGTTCCGCCCGCATATCCTCGAACGCCCCAAGTTCGAGCATGTGCAGAAAATCGTCCGCCGTGAACGGCGACGCCCACTCCTTGTTGGATGCGAGGCGGACCTGCTGGTTCATGCCAAGGAAAGTAGCACGGCAGGCAGGTCCGAAGCCATAGCGCTCAGGCCGGCCGCCTGATCGCCGCGCTCCAGGTGTAACCGCGCAGCGACGCGCGGAACTCGGCCGTCATCCCCTGCTCCGCCGCGATGCCCTCCACCACCTCGCGCAGATCGGCGCGGGGATAGACGTGGAAGGCGTTGAGTTCCTTGAAGTGGAAGCGCTTGGCGAAGCCCGGCAGGCGTTCATACTGGCCGAAATCGACGATGTGCAGGCTGCCGCCCGGCGCCAGCGCCTTGGCGCCCAGCGCGATCGCTTGCCGCCAGGGCGGGATCATCGACAGCGTGTAGCTCATGAACACGCGGTCGACTTGGCTAAGCCCGAACAGCGCGTGCACGTCGAACGCCCCGGCATCGCCCTGCGCGAGCGTGATCTTGTCCGATAGCCCATGCTTCGCAACGGACTTTCGCGCGGTATCCAGCATCGCCTCGCTGATGTCGAAGCCGTGGAAACGTGCGTTGGGCCAGCGCTTCGCCGCGACGATCAGGTTGCGCGCGGTGCCGCAGCCGACCTCCAGCACCGTGCCGCCGGGCGGCGGCGCCAGTTCGCGGATCAGCCGGTCGCGGCCGAGCAGATAGAATTTTCGCGTGAGATCGTAGAAGTGGCGATGGAGCGCATAGGTCGCATCCATCAGCCCCTTCTGATCGGCCGCCCCCGCCTGCCCGCTCATGCGTGCGGCTTCAGCGTCCAGACATGGGTCGCGCCATAGACCGACGAACGGTCGCGGCGGGTCCAGTCGTCGAGCTTGGCCTGGTCCTCATATTGCCACTGGTTCATCAGCGCGTCGGGGATATGGCCGCGGACCACGTCCGGCACGGCCGCCGTGCGATAGAGCACGCGCGCGCCGGGCTTGGCGGTGCGGGTGATCTCGGTCCAGATGCGGGTCAGCTGCTCGTCGGTCATCCAGTCCTGCGCGTCGAGCAGGATGTAGCGATCGAGCGACTGCGCCGGCATCGACTCGAGATAATCGGCATAGTTGGTGTGGCGGATCTCGACGCGGTCGGCGCGGTCGCGCACCAGCTCATAGTTCTTGCGCTCGAGATAGGGCGGCAGCGGCGCACCCTCATGCTCGCCATAGCCGCGGCCGAATGCCTGCCAGGCGTAGAAATTATCCTTCAGGTCGAAGTCGCAGGCGAGCTTGCGCAGCCGGCTGCGCAGCGCGCCGGTGATGCCTTCCTGGTCGTCCACCTTGAGCAGGTCGTACTGCGCCGGCGGGATTCCGAAGCCGAACAGCGCGGCGGGCTGGTCGACCATCCACCGCAGCAGCTTCTTGTCGAAGAAGGGGGCGAAGCGCGTCTCGAAGATGTGGCGCTGCTCCTCGATATTCTTCGCGGCGAGGATCTCCTTGGGATCGATGCCATAGCGATGCGCCAGCCAATGGACGAAGCCGATCAGCCGGCCGAGCAGGCCCTGGCGGTAGAAGCCGGTCTTGAAGCCGTTGATGCGGCGCACACCGTTCGGCGCGCGGCCTTCCCAATAGACGCGCGAGCTGTCGTCGAGATGGTCGCGCAGATACGCCTTGTAGGCATCGACATTTTCCGGCCGGTTGGCGAGGCCGAAGAAGCGGTGGAACGCCTCATAATCGGGCAGGCGCAGCGCCGCCTGCTGCTTGAGCTTGTTGAGCGCGATATGCGCGGGGTTGAGGTCCACCGCAGTGATCTTCGCGGGGTTCGCCGTCAGATAGGAAAACACGTTGCAGCCGCCCGATGCGATCGTGACGATATGGCTTTCGGGGGTGATCTGCAGCGCTTCCATGTCGATCACCGGGTCCTCCCAGATCTGGGCATAGACCAGGCCGCGAAACGCGAAGGTGAAGGCGCGTTCGAGAATGCCTTCCTTGCTGAGATGCTCATGGCGGTGAACCGCCCCCCGCACCGCGCCATTCTTGGGTGCCTTGGCTACCGTTCGCATGCGTGACGACTCCTGACGGCCGGCCCCTCGGGCAGCATGCCCGCCAGACCCCGGCACCTCCCCCTGTGACAAAAGCTTTGCAGCCTTGTGACACTGGCCCCGGGAAATCAATCCGGCCGCGGCCGGGCGGGCCCGCTCGGGCGCACGTCCGGCCGCCGCGTCACCTCAGTTCGCCGCGTCGTCGGCCGCGTCGTCGATTGCTTTGCTGGCATCCTCGGCGCCGTTCGCAACGGCGTCGCCCGCCCGGTCGCCGCCCTCGCGCAGTTCTTCGCCCGCGCGATCGATGCTGTTGCCGATCTGATCGCCCAGCCGATCGGCGGCATTGCCGAGCGAATCGGCGCTGCGATCGAGCGAATTGTCGATCCGGCTCTCATTGTCGGGCGAACAGGCCGCCACGCCGAGCGCGAGGGCAGGAATCAACGCAAAGATCGTCTTGGCCATATATGTACCTCCAATAGTCTAGCCAGCAAGCGCGCGCGGGCGTAGGGAGCGCGCCATGTCGCTCCGCATCGCCATCGCCTCCGATCACGCCGCCTATGCAATGAAGGCAGAACTCGCCGATTGGTTGCGTTTGGCCGGCCACGACGTCCGCGATCTGGGCACCAACGGCCCGGATAGCGTCGACTATCCCGATTACGGCTATCGCCTTGCCGCCGCGATCGAATCGGGCGAGGCGGATTTCGGCGTCGCGCTGTGCGGATCGGGCATCGGCATCTCGATCGCGGTCAACCGCAACCCGGCCGCGCGCTGCGCGCTGGTATCCGAACCGCTTTCCGCCAGCCTGGCGCGCCAGCACAACGACGCCAACGTGATCGCGATGGGCGCGCGGCTGGTCGGCATCGAAATGGCCAAGGCCTGTATTTCCACGTTTCTCGACACCAGCTTTCTGGGCGACCGGCACCAGCGCCGCGTCGACAAGCTGAGCAACCCCGAAAGGAGCCCCGCATGAGCACCAACCCCGTATCGGCTGGCCTGCAGCCGGATGGCTTCTTCACCAAATCGCTCGCCGAAGTCGATCCCGCGGTATTCGCCGGTGTCGAGCATGAAATGGCACGCGAGCAGCACCAGATCGAACTGATCGCATCCGAGAACATCGTCTCGAAGGCGGTGCTCGAGGCACAGGGCTCGGTCTTCACCAACAAGTACGCCGAGGGCTATCCCGGCAAGCGCTATTACCAAGGCTGCCACCCGTCCGACGAAGTCGAGCAGCTGGCGATCGACCGCGCCAAGGCGCTGTTCGGCTGCGGCTTCGCCAACGTCCAGCCGCATTCGGGCGCGCAGGCGAACGGCGCGGTGATGCTCGCGCTGACCAAGCCCGGCGACACGATCCTCGGCCTCAGCCTCGATGCCGGCGGCCACCTGACCCACGGCGCGCGCGCGGCGATGAGCGGCAAGTGGTTCAACGCGGTCCAATATGGCGTGCGCCCCGACGACCACCTGATCGATTTCGACCAGGTCGAGCAGCTGGCCAAGGAGCACAAGCCGCGCCTCATCATCGCGGGCGGCTCCGCCTATCCGCGCATCATCGATTTCGCCCGCTTCCGCGCGATCGCGGACGAGGTCGGCGCGATCTTCATGGTCGATATGGCGCATTTCGCGGGCCTCGTCGCGGGCGGCGTCCACCCGACCCCGTTCGGCCATGCCCATGTCGTCACCACCACCACGCACAAGACGCTGCGTGGTCCGCGCGGCGGCATGGTGATGACCGACGACGAAGCCATCGCCAAGAAGATCAACTCGGCGGTGTTCCCGGGGCTTCAGGGTGGGCCGCTGATGCACGTGATCGCCGCCAAGGCGGTCGCGTTCGGCGAAGCGCTGCGCCCCGAGTTCAAGCGCTATGCCGCAGCGGTGGTCGAGAACGCCAAGGTACTGGCGGCGACGCTCAAGGAGCGCGGCGCGAACCTCGTCTCGGGCGGCACCGACACGCATGTCGCGCTGGTCGACCTCACCCCGCTCGGCGTCACCGGCAAGGACGCCGACGAGGCGCTCGAGCGCGCGGGCGTAACCTGCAACAAGAACGGCATCCCCAACGATCCGTTGCCGCCGGTCAAGACCAGCGGCATCCGCGTCGGCTCGCCGGCGGGCACCACCCGCGGCTTCGGCCCGGCCGAGTTCCGCGAGATCGGCAACATGGTCGCCGACGTGCTCGACGGGCTGCGGACCAAGGGCGAGGCGGGCGATGCGGCGGTGGAAGCAGACGTGAAGGCCCGCGTCCGCGCGCTGTGCGAACGCTTCCCGATCTACGGCGGCTGAACTGGCTGCTCACCCTCACCCTTCCGCGCCTTCGGCGCTCCCTCCCTCTCCCAATGGGAGAGGGAAGGGTCCCGCTCGGCGCAGCCGAGTGGGAAGGGTGAGGGTGACAAACCCCTCCCGAATGCACTGACATGCGCTGCCCCTTCTGTTCCAACGAAGCGAGCCAGGTGAAGGACAGCCGCCCCACCGAGGACGGCGCGGCGATCCGCCGGCGGCGGCAGTGCGAGGCGTGCGGCGCGCGCTTCACCACCTTCGAACGCATCCAGCTGCGCGACCTGACTGTCGTGAAGAGCGGCGAACGGCGCGAGCCGTTCGAGCGCGACAAGCTGGTCCGCTCGGTTTCCACCGCCTGCCGCAAGCGCCCGATCCAGCCGACGCAGATCGAGCGGCTGGTCTCGGGCATCCAGCGCCAGCTGGAGACGACCGGCGACGCCGAAATCCCCTCGCAGCGCATCGGCGAGCTGGTGATGGACGCGCTCAAGGGGCTGGATTCGGTCGCCTATATCCGCTTTGCCAGCGTCTATAAGGATTTCCGCGAGGCGAAGGATTTCGAAGACTTCGCCGGCAATGTCAGCGAGGTCGGCAAGAGTTGAATCCTCCCGTTTTCGTTCTGGTCCGCCCGCAGCTGGGCGAGAATATCGGCAAGGCCGCGCGCGCGATGCTCAATTTCGGGCTGACCGAGATGCGGCTGGTCTCCCCCCGCGACGGCTGGCCCAACCCGTCCGCCGGCCCGGCAGCGAGCGGCGCGGACATCGTGCTCGAACGCGCCCGCGTGTTCGAGTCCGTGGCCGAAGCGGTGGCGGATTGCGCGCATGTCTATGCAACCACGGTGCGCAAGCGCGGCGTCACCAAGCCGGTGGTCACGCCCGAAGTCGCCGCGCGCGCGATCCACGCCGCGCCAGAGCGGACCGCAATCCTGTTCGGCCCCGAACGCTCGGGGCTGGAAACCGACGACGTGGCGCTGGCCCGCACGATCCTGACCGTGCCGATCAACCCCGAATTCGGCTCGCTGAACCTTGCCCAGGCGGTGATCCTCGTCGCCTATGAATGGTCGAAACATGTCGGCCTCGAAAGCCCGCCGACCGTCGATCTCGATCCGCCGGCGCCGCAAACCGAACTCGACGGGATGATCGGCCAGCTCGATGCGATGCTCGAGGATTCGGGCTATTATTTCCCGCCCGACCGCGTGCCCTCGACCAAGCGGACGCTGCGCACCCTGCTCACCAAGCCGCGCTGGTCGAGCCAGGAACTGCGCACGCTGCGCGGCGTGCTGTCGGCGCTCGACGGCCGGAAGCGGCATCGGCGCGATTGAGAATTCGTGCCGCAATCAGCCAAATGCGATGCGCTATTGTTATAATGCCGGTGCAAATATTCGTTTTCGCAGGTGCAATAGACCGATAGGATCGCCGCGACTCAAACGGAGATCCGCCGAAATGCGTTTTGCCTGGCTTCCTCTGCTCGCGCTGGTGTCTGCGCCTGCCATCGCGCAACAGACCGCACCGAAGCATTCCTCGTCCCCCGATCCGGACAAGCAGATCTGTCGCCGCGTTCAGGTCACGGGTTCCAATTTCGGCAAGCGCGTATGCCACACGCGCGCCGAGTGGCAGGCGATCCATGAAGCGGACGAGGCAAATGCCCAGCGTGCGCTCGATCGTCGCGGACCCGGCACCCAGCGGGGCGACTGATCGGGCGGGTGCACCGCCCCCTGCTTGACTTCGCGCGCCTGCCCCGCTAGGCGCGCCGCTTCGCAATTGGCCCCGCACCCCCGGTGAAGCGGTGGCCCTGCGCTTCTCGTTCCAGAGAAACACAGGCGAAACCGGGATCGCGATCAGGGTGGCTCGCCGCCCGGGTCAACGTCAACGCAATTGAATGAAGGATTCGATATGTCGAAGCGCTCCAGCGCCAAGCATAAGCTCGATCGCCGCATGGGCGAAAACATCTGGGGTCGTCCCAAGTCCCCGGTGAACAAGCGCGAATACGGCCCCGGCCAGCACGGCCAGCGCCGCAAGGGCAAGATGTCGGACTTCGGCATCCAGCTGCGCGCCAAGCAGAAGCTCAAGGGCTATTACGGCGACATCACAGAGAAGCAGTTCAAGCGCTCGTACGAAGACGCGTCGCGCATGAAGGGCGACACCGGCCAGAACCTGATCGGCCTGCTCGAGCAGCGCCTCGACATGATCGTCTATCGCGCCAAGTTCGCGCCGACGATCTTCGCGGCCCGCCAGCTGGTCAACCACGGCCATGTCCGCGTCGACGGCGAGAAGTGCAACATCGGTTCGCGCCGCATCAAGCCGGGCCAGGAAATCAGCCTGAGCAGCAAGGCGCAGGAAATGGCGCTCGTCATGGAAGCGCAGAGCCTCGCCGAGCGCGACATCCCTGACTATGTCACGCCCGACGGCGCGTCGAAGGTCACCTTCACCCGCGTGCCGACGCTCGACGAAGTGCCGTATCCGGTGAAGATGGAACCGAATCTGGTCGTCGAGTTCTACTCGCGCTGATCCGGCTTCCCTTCGGGAAACGAGAAACGGGGCTGTCCTTCGGGGCCGCCCTTTTTCGTTGCTTGCGTGCGGAGAGGCGCCGGCGGCGCCTCTCGACCATCGATCACGGCTTGTCGGGCAGACCCAGCGTCTTGCGGATGAAGCGATCGGACTTGTCGAGCATCTCGACGCGCGCACGATCGTCGTCGAGCTGGTGGTCGAGCCCCTCGAACTCGACATAGTCGACCTGCTTGCCTGCGGCCTTGAGCCGAGACTGCATCAAGCGGGATTCGCCGACACCGACATTCATGTCCTTGTCGCCGTGGAACAGAAGCACCGGTGCGGTGATCCGATCGGCATTCTGCGCGGGCGATCCTTCACGGACATGCGGCCCCTGGCCGATAAATGCCGAAACGAGCTTGAAGTCGCTGTGGAACTCGCTCTCCTTCCGCAGCACCTCCAGATCGGTCACGGGCGCTACGGCGACGATCGCCTTGAATACGTTCGGGTCGAGCACCGACGACTGGAGCGCGGCATAGCCGCCATAGGACCAGCCGAAGATCGCAAGCTTGCCCGGCGCGGCGATGCCCTGAGCTTCGAGCCAGCGGGCACCATCGTTCACATCGCTCATCGCGATCTTCCACGACTTGAAACCGTTGTCGCGGAACCACGCCTCGCCGAAGCCGCTCGATCCACGAAAATTGGGTTGCAATACCGCATAGCCGCGGCTGGCGAAGAACTGCGCAAGGAAGTCGAAGCCCCATTCGTCACGCGCGCTCGGCCCGCCATGCGGCATCACGATCGCCGGCAGCCCCCTGCCGTCGCTCCCGGGCGGCAGCGTCAGATAGCCGGGAATCCGTGTGCCGTCTGCGGCGGCATAGGTGATCGGCTTGACCGTCGCCAGTTTGGTGCCGGCCAGTTCGGGCCGCACCGGCAGCACCTCGGCCATTTTCTTGGTGGTCTGGTCGAGGAGGAAGTAACGCCCCGGATCGATGTCGCTACCGGCATAAAGCAGCAGCTTGCTTCCATCATTGCTGGAATCGACAAAGCCGATGATCGGCAATCCCGGGATTGCCTTTGCCAGCGATTCCGACAGTGCTTTCAGCTTCGGATCGAAAAACGCCACCTGTCGCTTTTCGGTGGCGAAACTCACTCCGACCACGCGCTGCTGGCGGCCGATACGGATCAGACCGTCAATGTCGACGCCATCGCGTTGGAACACCATTGTACGCTTCATGCTGCCGTCGAGCGCGATGCTGTACAGCGCCTGGTGGCCCTTGCCGTCGTCGTCGAAGCCATAGGCGATGTTCAAATCACGATCGACGGCGCTCGGCACGAACCCCTTCACCGTCTGCGAATCCGCGGTAGCCGAAGCCAGTTCAAGCCACTGGTGCTCGCCGGCCTTTCGATAGAAGGACAAAATCTTGTCGCTGGTATAGTCCGACGTCAGCGTCGGGCGCTGGATCATCACCCGCACCTCGCCATGACCGTCGGTCATGAAGGCATCCGCGCCGCGCGGCTGCTCGACGATACGGCGCTTCAGCGTCACCGTGTCGACGCGTTCCACGCCAAGCCCCTCTCGCCGCTGTGCAACCAGCCGCCCGGTCGATTGTTCGGGCACGAACCATCGATCCATCAGCACTGAACTGCCAGCATCATCGGGCAACCAGTCGAGTACGCTGCCGCCATAATAAGCGGCGCCCAGCGACTCGATCGTCGTCGGCGCACTCAGTTCCTTCAGCCGCGACCCGTCGGCATCGACCGCGATCATCCGGCTCATCGACTCGAGCCGCTCGGGCGCGCCGCGGATGATCGTCAGCATGCACACCAACCGATCCGGTGTCGACCAGCCGCAATAACGCAGCCGATCCGGTCGTCCGCTCGAGCGGAAGATCGGCTTGAGCCCGCCCTGCCCGTCGACATTCCCGACGATCAGGCCGTCGCCGCTGCCGCCCGGCATCGCGACAACGATGGCCACCCGTTTGCCGTCGGGAGACAGGCTGACCTGTTCGACGCCCTCACGCGCACCAAATTTTCTCGCCTCGACGCTTTGCGCCCGCACCACTGGCGTGAGCGCGATGCTCGCCATGAGCGCCGCCATCATCAGTTTCGTCACTGCCCGCCCCCAACTACATCCTGTCAAACGACTGTAGCCCGGAAAGGCCCATTGGCAACTTCCCGCCGTCCCCGCCTTTTCCCCAAAACCAGACCCGGCTAAAGGCCGCGCCATGACTCTTACACCTCCCCCCGAATGGGCGCCGCACGACGCGGTCTGGATCGGCTTTCCCAGCGACGGCGACCTTTGGCTCGAAGACCTGGCGCCCGCCCGCGACGAAGTGATCGCCTTTGCCCGCGCGGTGCATGCCGGGGGCCGCGGCGAGCGGGTGATCCTCGTCGCCGCCGATGAGGCCGCCGCCGAGGTCGCCCGTAGCATGGCCGGCGACGCCGCCGAGGTCGTGACCGAGCTGTTCGGCGACATCTGGCTGCGCGACACCGCCGGCATCGTCACCGGCGACGGCGTCGCGCAGGATTTCGGCTTCAACGGCTGGGGCGGCAAGTACGACCTCGAAGGCGACGATACGATCGGCGCCCGCCTCGCCGCCGCCCGCGGGCTGGCGACGCGCAAGCATGGCTGGATTCTCGAAGGCGGCGCGATCGACGGCGACGGCACCGGCCTGTGCGTCACCACCGAGCAGTGCCTGCTCAACCCCAACCGCAATCCGCACCTCGACCGCGCGGACGTCGAGGCGAAGCTGGCGGCGGACCTGGGCTACACGCGCGTGCTGTGGCTCGGGGAGGGCCTCGCCAACGATCATACCGACGGCCATGTCGACAATCTCGCCCGCTTCGTCGGCCCCAATCGGCTGCTGATTCCGACGCCGGCCGAGGACGATCCCAACGCCGCGATCTACGCCGACGCGGTCGCTCGCGCCGAGGCGTTCGGCGTCGAGGTGGTCCGCATGCCCTCCCCCGGCGCGGTGCCGGGCGAAGACGGCGAGCCGATCCCGGCGAGCTACATGAACTTCTACATCGGCAACGCCGCCGTGGTGGTGCCGCTGTACGGCCAGCCCAATGACCAGGCCGCGATTCAGACGCTACAGAGTATCTTCCCCGGCCGCGACATCGTCGGCCAGCGCGCCGACCATATCCTCACCGGCGGCGGCAGCTTCCACTGCATCTCGCAGCAGATCCCGCGACCCGCATGACCGCCTTCGCCGTCCGCGCGCTGCTCTCCGGGCTGATCGTCGCCGCCGTCGCGATGCTCGCCCGGCGCAGCCCCGCGTTCGGCGCGCTGGTCGCGTCGCTGCCGCTGATCTCGCTGCTCGGCGTCCTGTGGCTTTGGTGCGACACGCAGGATCCGGTGCGGGTGGCGGACCATCTCCAGGCGACCTTCTGGTATGTGCTGCCCTCGCTCCCCATGTTCCTGCTCGTGCCGGCGCTGATGCGATCCGGGGTCGGCTTCCCGCCTGCCCTGCTCGCGGGCATCGCGCTCACGATCCTGTTGTATTTCCTGACCGCCGCGGCGCTCGCCCGGTTCGGCATCACGCTCTGAGGACCGTCATGACCCAGATCACTGTCGGCGCGCTCCAGCTCGCCTTCTCGAACGATATCGATGCGAACATCGCCCGCGTGACCGAACTGGTCCGCGAGGCGGCGGGGCGCGGTGCGCAGGTGGTGCTGCCGCCCGAGCTGTTCGAGGGCGAATATTTCTGCCGCGTCGAGGACGAGGGCCTGTTCGCCAACGCCAAGCCGGTCGGCGAGCACAAGGCGGTGCTGGCGATGCAGGCGCTCGCCGCCGAACTCGCCATCCATATCCCCACCAGCTTCTTCGAGGCGGATGGGCCGCACCATTATAACAGCCTCGCGATGATCGGCCCCGACGGCAAGGTCTCGGGCGTCTATCGCAAGAGCCACATCCCCGACGGGCCGGGCTATGAGGAGAAATTCTATTTCCGCCCCGGCAACACCGGGTTCAAGGTGTGGGATGGCCCCGGCGCGAAGCTGGGGGTCGGCGTGTGCTGGGACCAGTGGTATCCAGAAACCGCGCGAGCGATGATGCTGATGGGCGCCGAACTGCTGTTCTACCCCACCGCGATCGGCAGCGAGCCGCATGACGACAGCCTCGACACCGCCCGGCTTTGGCGCCGCGCGATGGTGGGCCATGCGGTCTCCAACGTCGTGCCGGTGATCGCCGCCAACCGTGTCGGCACCGAACATGGCCAGACCTTCTACGGCACCAGCTTCATCACCGACGAGCGCGGCGACATCCTCGCCGAACTCGACCGGACGGAAGAGGGCGTGATCACCGCGACGCTCGACCTCGATCGGGTCAAGCGCCACCGCGCCGCCTTCGGCTTTTTCCGCGATCGCCGGCCGGAGCTGTACGGCCGGCTGGTGCAGGACATCTGACGCCCTTGCCCTCGGGGTACGCCCCGCGGGGGATCAGCGCCCGCGTTCGGCCAGCTTGCGTTCCCATGCCAGCGCATCGCGGACGATGCCGTTCAGATCGTCGTGGCGCGGCCGCCAGGGCAGCGCCGCCAGGATCGCGCTGTTGTCCGCCACCAGCGCGTCGGGGTCGCCCGCCCGGCGGCCCTCGAGCTTGCGTTCGATCGTCATGTTCGTCACCCGGTCGACCGCGTCGAGCACTTCGAGCACCGAGAAGCCGCGGCCATAGCCGGCGTTGAGCGTGTGGTTCTCCTCGGGCCGCGCGATCAGCAGGTCGAGCGCGTCGACATGCGCAGCGGCAAGGTCGGTCACATGGATATAGTCGCGCACGCCGGTGCCGTCGGGCGTCGCAAAATCGGTGCCGAACACGCTGACATGGCTGCGCTTGCCGGTGGCGGCTTCCACCGCGACCTTGATGAGGTGGGTGGCGCCCGCCGTCGACTGGCCGCTGCGGCCCTGCGGGTCGGCGCCGGCGACATTGAAATAGCGCAGCGCGCAATAGTTGATCGGGTGCGCCGCCGCGACATCCTTCAGCATGATCTCGGTCATCAGCTTCGACATGCCATAGGGATTGATCGGCGCCTTGAGCGAGTCCTCGCGGATCGGCACCTGTTCGGGAATGCCATAGGTCGCTGCGGTCGAGGAGAAGATGAAGTGCTTCACGCCTTCGGCCACCGCGCTTTCGATCAGCGCGCGGCTCGCGGCGGTGTTGTTGCGATAATATTTGAGCGGGTCGCTCACCGATTCGGGCACCACCACCGATCCGGCGAAGTGCATGACCGCGATCACGCCGTGTTCGCGCATCGCCGCGCGCACCGCCGCGTCGTCGGCGATGTTGGCCACCACCAGCGCGGCACGCGGATCGACCGCCCAGTCGAACCCGGTGACGAGGTTGTCCACCACCACCACCCGCCAGCCGGCATCGAGCAGCGCCAGCACCGCATGGCTGCCGATATAGCCCGCCCCGCCCGTCACCAGCACCGTACCGTCGCGCATCGCCCACCCCCTTTGTTCGGCGACCCCACAACCCTATCTTGGCGCCACAGGCAAGGAGTTAACAATGTCTATCCAAACCGCGACGCTCGCCGGCGGCTGTTTCTGGTGCACCGAGGCGGTGTTCAACGACGTGATCGGCGTCCAGTCGGTCGAAAGCGGCTATATCGGCGGCACCAAGGACAACCCGACCTACAAGGAAGTCTGCACCGGCACGACCGGCCATGCCGAGGCGATCCGGGTGAGCTTCGATACCGATCAGATCAGCTATGGCGAGATCCTCGACATCTTCCTCGCGACGCACGATCCCACCCAGCTCAACCGCCAGGGCAACGATATCGGCACCCAGTATCGCTCGGCGATCTTCCCGCATTCGGCCGAGCAGGAACGCGAGGCGATGGACGCGATCGAACGCGCCCGCCCCGATTGGCCGGAGCCGATCGTCACTTCGATCGAAACGCTGGGCCAGTGGTGGCCAGCCGAGGATTATCATCAGGAATATTGGGAAGGCGAAGGCCAGCGTAATCCCTATTGCCTGTCGGTGATCCCGCCCAAGCTCCGCAAGCTGCGCAAAAGCTTTGCCAATCGTGTGAAGGAAACCGCCGCCTGAGCGGGGCGCATCGCACCCGATGCGAAAGAGGGCGCGGCGACATCGGCCGCCGCGCCCTCCCACGGGGGGGTGTTACGTCGCGGCCGGCCCGGCCGAACGCGACGTCCTAAACATCGCCCTGCGCCCCGGCGGGGGCAGCATCAACGAAGTCCGGGTTCCGCTTGAAGAGTGTTGTGCCCAAGAAGATCGCGCCGAAACCGGTTGCAGGCCGAAGAAAAGATCCGGAATGCAGTGTCGCTTCGCGCATCAGACAATCCCACCCTTCGTGATATCGCACTCGGCTTCTTGGTGAACTGAGTTACGAACCGTAACGAAATCTATGGCTTGCAATCAACTTGTAAAGAATCGAATGCAAACGTTATACCCAAATTGAGACAGATGCCGCTGGTCGTAACCGTTGCGACCAAATTGGCGCTACTTTTCGAGCGTTGCGCGTGCCGGTCGACCCGCCAAGGCAGGCTTGTCGCGCGTGTTCAGGCCGGATCGCGCGGGTGCGCGGCGCGTGCCAGCCGGTCGTTGATCGCCGCGCCCAGCCCGTCGCCCGGCACCGGCGCCACCGCGATGCGCGGCCTGGCCGCGGCATCGGCGCGGTGCAGCGCATCGAACAGCCTCGCCGCCGCTTCGTTTAGGTCGCCGGATGCCGACAGCGTATCATCGCCCGCCACCGCGCCGAACCCGATCAGCCATTCGTCGGCCGCCGCCTCGCGCGCCTCGAGCCGGACCGGCTTGCCCGGCGCATAATGGCTGGCAAGCTGCCCCGGCGCCGTGATCGCATCGCCCTGCCCGGTGCCAGCCGCAAAGCCCGGCAGCATGTCGGCGGTGATCGGGCCGGGCCGCAGGATGCGGCGCAGCCCGGGTTCGACGATCGTCGATTCGATCCCCTGCGGCGTCGCGCCGTCGTCGATCACCAGCGGGATGCGCCCGGCCAGGCTTTGGGCGACATGCGCGGCGCGCGTCGGGCTGATCGATCCGCTGGCATTGGCGGAGGGCGCCGCCAGCGGCCGCCCGCTTGCGACGATCAGCGCGCACATCGCCCGGTGATCGGGCATCCGCAGCGCGACGGTGCCAAGCCCCGCGGTCACCAGCGCGGCCACCGGCGATCGCTCGGCAAGCGGCAGCACCATCGTCAGCGGCCCCGGCCAGAACCGCGCCGCCAGCCCGCGCGCGGTTTCGTCGAAGCGGGCGATCGTCTCGGCGGTCGCCAGATCGGCGACATGGACGATCAGCGGGTTGAACGACGGTCGCCCCTTGGCGGCATAGATGCCCGCCACTGCCAGCGAATCGGTGGCGTCGGCGGCGAGGCCATAGACGGTTTCGGTGGGCACCGCGACGCACTGGCCGGCGCGAATCAGCGCCGCGGCGTCGGCGATCGCCGCCTCGCCGTAGGGTAAGATGCGCGGATTTGTCGGGCTCACGCCGGACGCGCTATAGCGATCGCGGAAAACCGACAAGAGAGGATGCGATGTTCACCCCCGCAACCGCCGATCAGCGCTTCGTGCTCGATCATATCGTCCGCCTGTCCGAGATCGCCGGCGAGGCGACGCCCGATCTGATCGACGCGGTGCTCGACGGCGCGGGCCAGTTCGCCGCCGGCGAATGGGCGCCGCTCGATCGCCTGGGCGATACGGAGGGCGCGCGCTGGACCGAGGACGGCGTGAAGATGCCGGCGGGCTTTGCCGAGGCCTATCGCGCCTATGTCGATGGCGGCTGGGGCACGATCGGCTCGCCCGCCGAACATGGCGGCCAGGGGCTGCCGGTCAGCCTGTCGGTCGCGGTGCTGGAAACGCTGGGCACCGCGAACATGGGCTTCGCGCTCGCGCCGGTGCTCACCGTCGGCGCGATCGAGGCGCTGTCGCATCACGGCACGCCCGAGCAACAGGCGCTGTACCTGCCGAAGCTCGCCACCGGCGAATGGACCGGCACGATGAACCTCACCGAGCCGCAGGCGGGGAGCGATGTCGGCGCGCTCAAGACCCGCGCCGATCCAATCGGCGACGGCCGCTGGCGGATCAAGGGGACGAAGATCTACATCTCGTTCGGCGATCACGATATGGCCGACAATATCGTCCACCTCGTCCTCGCGCGCACCCCCGATGCGCCGCCGGGCACCAAGGGGCTGTCGCTGTTCCTCGTTCCCAAATACCGGCTCAACGCCGATGGCACGCCCGGCGCGTTCAACGATATCAAGGTGGTGTCGATCGAACACAAGATGGGCCTGCACGCCTCGCCCACCTGCGTGCTCAGCTTCGGCGACAATGACGATTGCATCGGCGAGCTGATCGGGCCCGAACTCGGCGGCATCCGCGCGATGTTCACGATGATGAACAATGCCCGCCTCAATGTCGGGCTCCAGGGCGTGCAGGTGGCCGAGCGCGCCACCCAGCGCGCGGTCGCCTATGCGCGCGATCGGGTGCAGGGCGTGCGCACCGGCGCGCCCGCCGCGATCGTCGAGCATCCCGATGTCCGCCGCATGCTGATGCGGATGAAGGCGCAGACCCAGGCCGCGCGCGCGCTGGTCTATTATGCCTTTGGCCAGCTCGACCGCGCCCGGCTCGGCGACACCGCGGCTGCCGCGCGCGTCGAGCTGCTCACCCCGCTCGCCAAGGCGCACGGCACCGATATCGGCAACGAAGTCGCCAGCCTCGGCATCCAGGTGCATGGCGGCATGGGCTATATCGAGGAGACCGGCGCCGCCCAGCATTTCCGCGACGCGCGCATCACCCCGATCTATGAAGGCACCAACGGCATCCAGGCCGCCGATCTGGTGGGCCGCAAGCTCACGCATGACGGCGGCGCGGCGCTGACCGCGCTGCTCGACGAGATGCGCGGCGAGGCCCGCCACGATGCGCTGCGGACGCTGATCGATGCCTGTGCGGAGGTGACCGCGCATCTGCTCGCCGTCGATGCCGACGATCGCCTCGCCGCCAGCTATCCGTTCCTGACGATGGTGTCGGTCGCGGCCTGCGGCTGGCTGATGGAGCGGCAGGGCCGGATCGCCGCCGATGCCGAGGGCGATCCCGCCTTCCTCGCGATGAAGCAGGCGGCGGCGCGCTTCTATGTCGATCAGATCGTGCCCGAGGCGCTGGGGCTGAAGGCGGCGGCGATGGCGCCGGCCTCGGCGCTCTACGCGGTCGACGCGGCAGCGTTCGCGGCCTGACCGACCGTTAGGCAGACGGAACGATAATCGCGCGTGGCCCTTGATCGCCGCGCGCGACGCCCCAGCTTAGGCTAAGTTTCAATCCGCAACGGAGTCTCGCGCTTCATGTCCGCGTCCACCGATACGCTGTTCCGTCCGTTCCGCCTCAAGTCGCTCGATCTGCCCAACCGGATCGTGATGGCGCCGATGACGCGCACCTTCGCGCCCGCCGGCATCCCCGGCGCGGCCAATGCCGCCTATTATCGCCGTCGCGCCGAAGGCGGGGTGGGGCTGATCCTGTCCGAAGGCACGGTGATCGACCGTCCGGCCTCGCGCAACCATCCCAACATCCCCTTCTTCCACGGCGACGAAGCGCTGGCCGGCTGGCAGCAGGTGATCGACGAGGTGCACGCCGCCGGCGGCAAGATGGCGCCGCAGATCTGGCACACCGGCTCCACCTTCGGCCCGGATCGCAACTGGCAGCCCGATGCCCCGGTGGAGAGCCCCTCGGGCCTGGTCGCGCCCGAAAAGCCGCGCGGCGTGGCGATGAGCGAGGCCGATATCGAAGCCACCATCGCCGCCTTCGCCAAGGCCGCCGCCGATGCCCAGCGGCTCGGCTTCGACACGGTCGAGATCCACGGCGCGCACGGCTATCTGATCGATCAATTCTTCTGGGCAGGCACCAACACCCGCGAGGACGGCTATGGCGGCGCGACGATCGCCGAACGCTCGCGCTTCGCGGTCGAGGTCGTGAAGGCGGTGCGCGCGGCGGTCGGCCCCGACTTCCCGGTGATCCTCCGCCTCAGCCAGTGGAAGCAGCAGGATTATGCCGCCCGCCTCGCCACCACCCCGGACGAAATGGCGTCGTGGCTGCAGCCGCTGGTCGATGCCGGGGTCGATGTGCTGCACTGCTCGCAGCGCCGCTTCTGGGAACCCGAATTCCCCGAGCTGGACGGCGAGAACGGGCTCAACTTCGCCGGCTGGGCGAAGAAGCTCACCGGCGCCGCGACGATCAGCGTCGGCTCGGTCGGCCTGTCGGGCGAATTCATCGCGGCGTTCGGCGGCGAAACCTCGCAGCGCACCGATCTCGATCGGTTGGTCGAACGGATGGAGCGCGACGAATTCGATCTGATCGCGGTCGGCCGCGCGCTTATCAGCGATGCCGATTGGGTGAAGAAGGTGCAGGCCGGCGACAGCGACGGTCTCAGCGACTTCAGCCCCGCCGCGCTCGCCGAACTGGTCTGACGCCCCCCGCCCGGCTGGCGATAAACTAGCCCCCGCCCGCCGCGCCCGGCTTCGGCAGCAGCGCGGCGGCGGCGGGCTGTTCGGGGCTCTCGAACGGCCCCTTCGCCACCGGCAACAGCGTCTTGCGCGCCTCGAACTCGAGCTCGCGCCGTACCAGTTCCTCACCCAGCTTCAGCCGGGTCGTCGGCGCGGCGGGCGACGCGCCGACCACCTTGATCAGCCCCTCCACCGCCGCATCGGACGCCGGTTCGCCCACCGCGGCAAAGCTGTCATGATAGGCGATCAGCGGCAGGCTGCTTTCGGGATCGAGCCGGTTGGCGCGGACGATCAGCCGCCGTCCCGCCGCTGCCTGCCGCCGCCCTTCGGCGCCGGGCGTGCGTGCGGCCAGCTGCGTCGTCGCCGTGCCCTTCCACACCAGCGCCCGCGTGTCCGCCGGCAATTGCGCGAGCGCCCGGTCGGCGGCGGCAAGGCATTCGGCCGAATTGCCGGCGCGGCATTCGGCCTCGGCGAGCAGCAGCTGGTGCTCGATCAGGTCGGGAAAGCGCGTCGCATTGTCGCGCAGCCGGGCGATCCAGTCGGCACGCCGCGCCAGCGCCTTGGTCCGGTCACGTCCGTCATCAGCGGGCACCTCGATCCGGGCGCCGAGTTCGAGCCGCCCGCGGATCAGCCCGGCCTCTGCGCGGGTCAGCCGGCGGATGCTCGCCTCCGCCGCGCGCTCGGCCGGAAAGGTCATCCGCTCGCCCTGCACCTTGCGCCCGCGATAACGCGCCACCGCCCGCTGCAGCTCAACCGGATTGCCCAGCGCCTGCGCCGCGCTCGCCAGGTCGTCGCCGCGCGCCAGCGCCGCCAGATAGGCCTGCAGCCGCGGTTTCCACTCCTCCGAGAAATAGAGGAAATGGACGATGCGCCACGCATGATAGGGCGTCCAGGCGCGCTTGCTCGTCAGATAGCGGCCGTCCAGGATGTGCGACACCGGATAGTCGCCGTAAAAATCCATCACCTTGGTGAACCCGGTCGGCAGCTGGCCATATTCGACGAAGTCATCGCCCGCCGCCATCGTCGCGAACATCTCGCCAAAGCCCTGCAGGAACCAGCGCGGATAGGCCGCCGGGAAATAGGTCATCAGATAATTCTGCGCGAACCCGGCATAGAGCCGCGATTCGGCCGACTGGCAGACTGCGATCTCGTTCATCGGCAGCTGCTGGATAATGTCGAACACGTCGGGCGACAGCGAACCATTGGCCAGCCCGGCGGGATCGGGACGCACGACGATGAAATTGTCGAGCGCCGGCCCGTTGTCGCCGCCGGTGCAGTTGCGGTTCGTCGGACGCCCGCGCGAGGGCTGGAGGATCAGGTTGACGCCGTCCTCGGTCGACGCGAGCACCGAACCCTCGTCGCGCGGATCATAATAGATCGACTTGGCGAACGCTTCCGGGAACGGCCCATATTGCCAGCGCAGGTCGGTCAGCCGCAGCTGCTCGAACGTGGCGACGTCGCCGATCATCGTCACCGCGACCTTGATCGTCTCGTCGGGCGCGTCCACCCGGCCGAACAGCGCCGAGAGCAGGAAATGGAGCGTCTCCAGATTCTCCGCGGTCCGCCGCAGCGCCTTTTCGTCGCCTTGGGCGAACACCACGACATGCGGCGTCTCCGCCATCCGCCAGTCGCTCATCGGCACCTTCGAATCGCGCGGCCGCGTGCCGGTGACGATAATGCTGGTCTCGCCATTCTTCACCGGCGCACCCAGCTGCGCCTGCGCCGGCAGGCTCATGGTCAGCGCAAGGACGAACAACAGAATTCGCTGCATGGTTCGATGCCTCATCTTCTGCCAGACAGGTACCGGCCAGCATCAAACGCCTGTCGGCTCCCGAAATCAAATGATTTCGGGAATGAGACATTGGTATCGACAGCGTGTTTAGTATCGCCCCCACACGAAGCGCGACGACAGCGCATAGTTCCACACCGCCGCCACCGCGATCCCGGCCAGCGCGGACAGTCGCCAGTCGCCATGTTCGACATTGTGGAAGAACGCCGCGACGCCGACATTCGCCACCGCGCCCACCGCGCACACGACGCAGAAGCTCACCCAGCCGCCGAACAGCGCCGCCGCGCCGCGCAGCCGCCGCTCCCGATAGGTCAGCGCGTTGTTGAGGAAGAAGTTGAACGTCATCGCGACGATGGTCGAGACGATCGTGCCGGTGACGAACGGCAGCTCGGCGAGGCGGAACAGCAGGAACAGCACCGCCAGATGCACCGCCGCCCCCGCCGCGCCGATCGCCGAGAAGATCGCGAAGCGCACCGGCACCACCTTGCCGAACATCCGGTCGTACAGCGCGATCAGATATTCCATCGCCACGACATGATCGAGCTTGCTCTCGCCCTCGGTCCGCGTGCGGAACACATAGGGTAGCTCGATGAAGCGCAGCGGCCGCGGGCTGGCCGTCATGATGTCGAGCAGGATCTTGAAGCCGATCGCCGAAAGCAGCGGCGTCAGCTCGCGCGCGATCGCGGTGCGGATCATGAAGAAGCCGCTCATCGGATCGGTGACGTCGGCCTTGAGCACGCGGCGCGACAGCCGCGTCGCGAACGCCGATTTGGCGACGCGGTCGCGGTCCCATTCGCCGGTGCCGCCGCCGTCGCAGAAGCGCGATCCGATCGCCACGTCCAGGCTGGGATCGCCCTGCAGCGCGTCGAGCATCCTGGGCAGCAGTGTCTCGTCATGCTGCATGTCGCCGTCGATCACCGCGACGCACGGCGCGGCGGTCGCGCACATCCCCTCGATGCACGCCGAGGACAGGCCACGCCGGCCGATCCGCTGGATCACGCGCACGCGCGGGTCGCGCCGGCCCAGCGCGCGCACCGCCTCGGCGGTGCCATCGGGGCTGTCGTCGTCGACGAAGATGGCTTCCCATCGCCGGCCGGCCAGCGCCGTTTCCAGCTTTTCGATCAGCAACGGGACGTTGGCACGCTCGTTGAACGTCGGAATGACGACCGCGAGTTCGAGCAATTCTGTGCTCACTGAAGCTCCTGCAACACCGCGTCCCCCATCGCGGCGGTGGAAAGGCTTCCCCCCAGATCGGCAGTGCGCGCGCCCTTCACGAGCGCTGCTCCAACTGCCTTTTCGATTTTCTGTGCCGATGCCTCGTCGCCCAGCGAATGGCGCAGCAGCATCGCCGCGGACAGGATCGCCGCGCACGGATTGGCCTTGCCCTGCCCGGCAATGTCGGGCGCGCTGCCGTGGATCGGCTCGTACATGCCGTTGGCGCCCTGCCAGGCGGAAAGCGATGCCGATGGCAGCATCCCGATCGATCCCGCACACATGCTCGCCTGGTCGCTCAGGATGTCGCCGAACAGATTGCCGGTGACGATCACGTCGAACGCCGCCGGCGCGCGCACCAGCTGCATCGCCGCATTGTCGACATACATGCAGGTGAATTCGACCTCGGGATAATCGACCGCAACCTCGTTCGCCACGTCGCGCCACAGCTGCGACGTTTCGAGCACGTTCGCCTTGTCGATCGAACAGAGCTTGCGGCGGCGGCGCTTGGCCATCTCGAAGCCGACGCGGACGATCCGCTCGACCTCGGCCTCGTTATAGCTCATCAGGTCGAAGCCCTGGCGCAGCCCTTCCAGATCGGTGCGCCGGCCCTTTTCGCCGAAATAGACGTCGCCGGTCAGTTCGCGGACGATGACGATGTCCAGCCCGCTCACCACCTCGGGCTTGAGCGGCGATGCGCCCTCCAGCCCGGGGAACAGCGTCGCCGGGCGGATATTGGCGAACAGCCCCAGCTCGCGGCGGATGCCCAGCAGCGCCGCCTCGGGGCGCAGCCGGCGCTCCAGCGCCTCGAAACGCGGATCGCCCACCGCGCCGAACAGCACCGCATCGGCGCGCTTGGCGAGCGCCAGCGTGTCGGGCGGCAGCGGCCGGCCCGATGCGAGATAGCCCGCCCCGCCCACCGGCGCTTCTTCGAATGTCAGGCCAAGGTCCAGTGCCTCGAGCACGCGGCGGGCTTCGGTGGTGACTTCGGGACCGATCCCGTCACCGGGCAGAACAGCAATCAGCGGCATCAATTTTCCCTGACGACAGCCCGCGTGCGACCCCCGGGCATGGACTGGTTCCGTCGCTTAGCCGCGTTGGACCGGGTTAGGCAACTGCGCGCAGCAATCGATCGATCAGCCGCTCGCGCGCGGCCATCGCCTCCGCGCCGCGCCCGATCATCAGGTCGCGCGCCAGGAAATGCCCGGTGAGCCGCAGCCCGCCCAGTATCGCTTCCCAATCGGCCTCGCCGCCCGCCTGCACGAACGGGGGCAGCGGCAACAGCCGCGATTCATAGCCGGTCGCCGCCGCGCGGCTCACCGCGATCCCGCTCTTGGGGCTTACGAACGCCAAATCCTCCGCCCCGCCGGTCACCGCGCAGCGGCCGAGATCGAGCCCGAAGCCCAGTTCGGCGAGCACCAGCAGTTCGTAGCGTACCAGCGCCACCGCCCAGCCGCGCGCCGCCGGCGCCGCCTCGATCGCATCGAGCACCCCGCCCAGCGCGGCGTACAGCCGTTCATAGGGCTGTCCTTCGGGCAGCGTCGTCGCGGTGAGCGCCGCCACCCATGCGATCGCCGCAGCGGGCAGCGGCTCGGCGAACATCGGCGCGCGGCTGTGCGTCAGTTCCAGCGTCAGCGCGGCCAGTTGCTCCTCGGTGCGCGCGCGCCACTCGCCCTGCACGACATTGCCCGGCTGGAGCACCGGGCGCAGCGCGCGCGATCGCCCGCCACGGACATAGCCGGGCTGCAACCCATGCGCCGCGGTGAGCGCGCGCACGATCGCGCCATGCTCGCCATGCGGGCGCACGCTGACGATGATGGCTTCGGCGCGGAACTGCATCGCGACCGATGTAGGCGCAGCCGCCGCGCTTGGCGACGGGCGAGATGATACCGCGCGCGGAACGACCGGGGCCGCTCGCGCATTGATCGCGCGAGCCTTTGGAGGAAGCCGCACCATGAACGACACGCCCGAAGCCACCAGCCTGCTCGTCAGCGCCCGGGTCGACGGGCTCAGGCTGCGCAGCCGCGACGGCGATTCGATCGGCCAAATCCACGCGATGATGGTCGACAAGGGCAGCGGCACGACGCGCTATGCGGTGCTCGCGCTCGGCGGCTTTCTCGGCATGGGCAAGAGCTTCTACCCGCTGCCGTTCGAACTGCTCGCCTATGATCCGGGTGCCGACGACTATGTCGTCACGATCGATCGCCGCGTGCTCGAAGGCGGGCCGAGCTGGTCGAACAACGCCCCCGATTTCACCCAGGCCTATGCCGATCGCGTCTCCGGCTATTACCAGCTCACCGCCGCCCGCGTCGATCGCACCGACGCGGGTTGAGGAACTCGATCAGGGCTTGATGCCCCACACGGCGAACCGCTCGTCGATGCGCGGCTCGATCATCCGCGCGCCCTTCAGGTACAGATCGGCGTCCTTCGCCTTGGTGCGCCCGGCGATCACCCCGCGCATGAACAGGCTCGCCGACTGTTCGGGATTGGCGAGCAGCGCCGCGTCGAGGTCGGTCACCGCCTCCGCCAGCCGGTTCATGCGGAAATAGACCATTGCGCGGCTGTCGAGGATCGCCGCGGCATTCTGGCTCAGTTCGATCGCCTTGGTGCAATCCTGAAGCGCCAGGTCGAGCCCCACATTGTGCGTGCCGCGGATCCAGCAACGGCCGTTGAGCAGCGCCGCATTGCCCGGCGCCTTCGCCACTGCGTCGTCGAGGATCGACAGCGCCTCGTCCACCTCGCCGCCATCGGCCAGCACATTGGCCAGCGCCATCTGCCAGCCCATCTTGCCGTCGCCGCCCTGTTCGATCCGCGGATCGAGCAGCGCCCTCGCCTCGTCGATCTTGCCCTGATCGCCCCGGATCGACGCCAGCATCGCGGTCGCCCCGTCCGACGCCGAGTCGAGCTCGAGCGCGGCCTCCAGGTCCTTCACCGCCAGATCGGCCTGGTTCAGCTGGTGATACAGCCCCGCCCGGCGCACGAGCAGCTCCGCCGTCGCCTCCAGGTCGATCGCCTTGGTCACATCGGCCGCGGCGGCGCGATAATCATAGATGCGCTCGTTGAACCAGGCACGGTTGGTATAGCTTTCGGCTTCGTCCGGCTTGACCGCGATCGCCTTGTCATAGGCGGTCAGGATCGGCGCCAGCCGCTGGGTGCCGCGTGTCGCCAGCACCATTTTCCAACGCGGCGGATGGTCCGCCGGCGCCACCGCCTTCAGCGGATCGGCCTTCACCCGCGCCACCTCGGCGCGAACCGCCGCGATCCGGTCGGCCGGCACTTCCTCGATGCCCGATGTCATCCGGTCGGTGATCGTCAGCATGTCGCCCGCCAGCGCAACGTTGCGCGCCAGCCGCATCGTCGCCAGCGCCGCCGGCAGGGTCTGCTGCCCTTCGAGCGTGAACTGCTTGCCGCCATCGGGCAGTTTCACCCGCGTCGTCACGCGGCGATCGTTGAACGCGCCGGCCGCCACCGGGATGTTCTTCCACGCCGTGCGCCCGCGATTGGGCGAAAAGTCGATCGCCTCCGCCGTCCGGTCGAGCGAGAGCCGGAACCGGCCCCGGTCGTAATTCCATTCGGGATAGGCGATGCCCTTCGCGGTCAGCGTCACCGTCCCGGCGGCGGGATCGTCCTCCATCTTCTGGTCATAGGCGCTGTTGACGCCCAGCACGCTGCTGATCTGCGATCCGATCAGCTCGCCCAGCTTTTCCTGATCGATCTGCGACTTCATGCCGCGCAGCGATTCGGCGGTGCCGCCGTTGAACGTCATGCTGAACGTGAACAGCGCCGGGAAATCGATGCCCGCGCTGCCGTCGAGCGTCACCGCCGCCTCCTGCTCGGGGCGCGCCGGCGGATGCAGCGGCATCGGCTCGATCGCCGCACCCGCCTCGCGCACCGGCAGCGCGGCGCGGAACGCCGGCACGTCGTCCAGATCCTCCAGCCGGCTGCCGCCCTGCGTCCCGTCGAGCCACAGCGTCTTGCCGGCGATCGAGGCGCGCACGATCACATGGTCGAACGCCGCCGGCGACGGCAGCCGCGCCGCGACCAGATCGCCCATGCTGCTGCTCACCAGCGCCGGCTCGGCCTCGATGTCCAGTGCGCGCAGCAGTGCGGTCAACAGCAGCGTCTTCGCCTTGCAGTCGCCATAGCGCAGCGACCAGGTATCGGCGGGCTTCTGCGGCACGTAATTGCCGTTGTCCATGCCGCGGAACAGGTAGCGCACCTCGTCCTGCACCAGCCGCAGCGCCATCGCCGCGCGCGTGCGCGGATCGCTGCTCGCCTTGGCGATGCGCGCCACCTCCGCCGCCAGCGGGCTGCCCGGCGCGATCGCGCCTTCGGTGCGGTAATAGGGCGCCATCGTCTTCGATACCGACTGCCAGTCGGCAAAGGTGCTCGCCTCCAGGATCGGCATCGGCTTGTAGCGCTGCGGCGCATCGTCGGGCACTTCGGCCGGCTTGGCGGTGGGCAGCGGGACCAGCAGCTCGCGATAGCCGCCGGCAACCGGCTTGGGCTCGATCGCCGATGCGTTCGCGGCATTCACCACCCCGGCCGAATAGTCGCGCCATTTCAGCGGCACGCCGTCCTTCCACAGCAACCGCACCCGGCCGAACCCCAATTTGGTCGGCGACGGCACCAGCGGTGCGGTCGTCATCATGTCGCCGCCCAGCGTCGGGTCCTTGCGCGTGATCGAAAACGCGACGTCGAGCACGTCGCCGACGCGCAGCCCCTCCACCGCGACGGTCGCGGTCAGCGTGCCGTCGAGCGAGAATTGCTCCAGCTTCTGCTCGCGCTGCAACACGGTGAAGCGCGTGCCCTTGGCGATCAGGTCGATCCGCTCGCCGCCGCGCACGATCTGCAGCTTGTGGATCATCAGGTCGCCCTTGCTCGGGTCCCATTGCAGCGGCAGCGTGCCGCTCTGGGTGAGCATCTGCGGCGATGCCATGCGCAGCGCCGTTTCCAGATAGGTCCAGACCTGCCCGTCCTCCAGCCGCTGCTGCTGGTCGAACAGCATCACCACCGGCGCGGCGTCGTTGATCTTGGCTGGATCGATCGCCGGTGCCGCCGCCACCCATCCCGGCGCCGCCTGATAGAGCGGCTTGTCTCCCGCATGTGCCACGCCCGCCGTGCTCAACAACGCAACGATGATCGCCTTCCGACCCAGCATCCAATCCCCCTCTGCAATGCGCCAACCCTAGCGGCTGGCGGCATCGGCTCAACTCAAATCGCGTGCAGGACTGGCCAGGAAAGCTTCAAAAGTCGGTGAAGAATGCCACGCGATCATCCCGCGTGATAGAAATCATAGACCTGCTGGGCGACACCGGCGGAAACGCCCGGCGCCTTTTTCAGATCTTCCAGGCTGGCGTTACGAACCGCGCGTGCCGTGCCGAAATGCATCAGCAGCGCCTTCTTCCTCGCCGGGCCGATGCCGGGCACTTCGTCCAGCGGGCTCGCGCCGATCGCCTTGGCGCGCTTGTCGCGATGCGCGCCGATCACGAAGCGGTGCACCTCGTCGCGCAGCCGCTGGAGGTAGAAGAGCAACGGCGCGTTGACCGGCAGCATCCGCTCGCTGCCGTCCATCAGGTGGAACACCTCGCGACCGTCGCGCCCGTGATGCGGCCCCTTGGCGACGCCGACCATGCACACATCCTCGATGCCCAGCTCCTCCAGCACCGTCCGCGCCGCATTCAGCTGGCCGCGCCCGCCGTCGAGCAGCACCAGATCGGGCCAGTCGCCCTTGGTCCGGTCCGGGTCTTCGTCCTGCACGCGGGCGAAGCGGCGGCTCAGCACCTCGCGCATCATCCCGTAATCGTCGCCGGCGATCGTCTCGGGGCGCTTGATGTTGAACTTGCGGTACTGGCTCTTGCGGAACCCCTCCGGCCCCGCGACCACCATCGCGCCCACCGCGTTGGTGCCCTGGATATGGCTGTTGTCGTACACCTCGATCCGGTTCGGCGGCTCGGGCAGGTCGAACAGCTCGGCCATCTCGCGCAGCAGCCTGGCCTGCGTCGTGCTTTCCGCCAGCCGCCGGTCGAGCGCCTCCTCGGCGTTGCGCTTGGCCTGGTCGAGCAGCCGGCGCCGCGTGCCGCGCTGGGGCACCGACAGCGCCACCTTGTGCCCGGCGCGCTCGCCCATCGCCTCGGCCAGCAATTCCGCCTCGGGCAGCTCGCGGTCGACGAGCACGTTTTTCGCGGGCGGGACGTCCTCATAGAATTGCATCAGGAACGCCGCGAACACCTCGTCCTCGGGCACGTCCTGGATATGGGTGGGGAAGAAGCTGCGATGCCCCCAATTCTGCCCGCCGCGGATGAAGAAGGCCTCGATCCCGATCACGCCCGATTTGGCCGCCAGCGCGAAGATGTCGGCATCGCCCACGCCTTCCGCGTTGATCGCCTGGCTGCCCTGGATGAAGGTCAGCGCCTTCAGCCGGTCGCGCAGGATCGCCGCCAGCTCGAAGTCGAGATTCTCGGCGGCGGCCTGCATCGCCTCGCCCAGCTTGGCCTGCACCTGGGTCGACTTGCCCTGCAGGAAATCGCGCGCATCGTTCACCAGCTCGGCATAGCCCGCCTGGTCGATCCGCCCCACGCACGGCGCCGAGCAGCGGCGGATCTGATAGAGCAGGCACGGCCGGTCGCGGCTGGCGAAGAAACCGTCGGTGCAGCTGCGCAGCAGGAACAGCTTCTGCAACGCATTCAGCGTCTGGCGCACCTGCCCCGCCCCGGCGAACGGCCCGAAATAATCGCCCTTGTAGCGCCGCGCGCCGCGATGCAGCTGCACCCGCGCAAAATCATGGTCCTGACGCAACAGGATGAACGGAAAGCTTTTGTCGTCGCGCAGCAACACATTGTAGGGCGGGCGATAGCGCTTGATCAGCTGCGCCTCGAGCAGCAGCGCCTCGGCCTCGTTGTTGGTCGTCACGATCGTCATCGATCGCGTCTGCGCCACCATCCGCTGGAGCCGCTTCGACAGGCGCTGGACCTGGGTATAGTTGGTCACCCGGTTCTTCAGCGCGCGCGCCTTGCCGACATAGAGCACGTCGCCGCGCGCATCCTGCATCCGGTACACGCCCGGCCGCGCCGGCAGCGTCGCCAGCACGTTGCGGATCGCCGCCACCCCCGCCTCCAGATCGGGGGCATCGGCGCCGCGCACCGCATAGGTGGCCTTTTCCTCGTTGAACCGCTGTGGGGACTTGGGATCATTCATCGCCGCCGATGTAGGCGCGCAAGCGAGCGATTGCCAAACCCCTAGATCCTCCCCGGCACGGGGAGGTGGGGCGCCGCAAAAAATTCCTCCCCGGCACGGGGAGGGGGACCAAGACGCGAAGCGGCTTGGTGGAGGGGGCCATCCACGAGTGCGTCCGCCGCGGCAGACCCCCTCCACCATTCGCTAACGCGAACGGTCCCCCTCCCCGTCCCGGGGAGGAATGTGCGCCCCCAAAAGAACCCCCGCCCTATTCCGCCCCGGCCGCATTCTCCAGCTGGTCGACCTCGGCCTCGATCCGTTCGATCGTGCGGTCGGCGCGGGCGCGGATGTCGCGGTCGCGGGCGCGGTCGTCGGCGGCGTGGCGGACGGCGATCAGTGCCACAAATGCAGCGAGCGCCAGTGCCACCAGGGCACCGGCGCTCAGCCAGCGATAGCTTGGTTTGGGTTCGGCCATCGACGCCCTTTAGCGCGGCGTCGCGGGCCAAGCCAGTTCAGTTGACCCGGCCAAGGCCCTTGATCGCCTGGTCGACCAGCGCCTTGTCGGCGTCGGCCCCATGCTTGTCCGCGATGATCGCAGCAGCCGCGCTGGTCGCGGCATCGGCCGCCCTGGCGCGGATCGACTGGATCGCGGCACGTTCGGCCGCGGCGATCTTGTCCTCGGCCATGCGGGCGCGGCGGGCGACGAGCTCGGCCGCATCGGCTTCGGCGCGGGCGCGCATCGCGGCGGCCTCGGCCTCGGCATTGGCGACGATCGTGCGGGCATCGGCCTCGCTCGATGCGGTGCGGGCCTTGGCCTCGGCCAGCATCGCCTCGGCTTCGGCGCGCAGCTTGGCGGCGTCATCTAGCTGATTGCGGATCGCCGCGATCTGCTTGTCGAGCATGCCGCCGACCAGCGCTGGCACGCGCTTCCACAGCACGATCAGCAGCACCGCCAGCATCGACAGCGCGACCCAGCCGGGCGCGGTGATGCCGAGCGCCGAGGGCTCGTGATGCAGTTCGGCGGTGCCGACCTGCGTGCTCAGCGAAGCGGTATGTTCAGCCATGGGCCAGCGCAGCCTTCACATTCTGTTCGACGGTGGCGCGGTCGACCGCGACGCCCGAAACGCGCGCGACGATCGCCTCGACCGCCTCGACGGTCGCCGCCTCGATTTCGCCCAGCGCCGCCTGCTCGCGCGCCGCGATCTCGCGCGTTGCCTCGTGCAGCCGGGCCTCGTCGGCCGCGGTGGCGGCCTTCACCCGGGCTTCGGTCGCGGCGGAAGCCTCGGCCTTGGCGGTTGCGGCCATCCGCATCGCCTCGGCCCGGGCGGCTTCCAGCCCCGCCTGATAGGCCTCGTCCGAAGCCCGCGCGGCATCGCGCGCGGCTTCGGCCGCGGCGATGTCCCCGGCGATGCGGGCGGCGCGATCTTCCATCGTCCGCTCGATCTTCGGGACCATCGCCTTGCCGATCCCGAAATAGATGAGGGCGAATACGATCGCGAGCCAGAACAGCTGCGAGGCGTAGATCTCACCGATCTGGGATAGCTGCGGCATGGGCCGAGGCCTCCGTTCTTGCTTACTTGACGACGAAGAGGATCAGGATCGCGACGACGAACGCGATCAGGCCCAGCAGTTCCGACGCAGCGAAACCGATGAACAGGCGGCCCTGCTGGCCGTCTGCCGCACCCGGATTGCGCAGCGCGCCTTCGAGGAACGAACCGAACACGTTGCCCACGCCCAGCGCGGCCAGGCCGATACCGATCGCCGCGAGGCCGGCACCGATGTACATTGCACCCAGATCAGTCATGTCTAGCTCCCTAGAAAATTCGGTAGAAACGATAATTCGAAACGGATCGACTTAGTGCAGGTGCACCGCGTCGTGGAGATACAGCGAGGTCAGCAGCGCGAACACATAGGCCTGGATCGCGCAGACCAGCAGTTCGAGCGCGCTTACGCCGACGATCATCGCGAAGCTCAGCAGGCTCACCAGCCAGCCCAGCGGGCCGCCGGCATTGATGCCCTGCACCACGAAGCTGCCGAACACCTCGAGCAGGATGTGCCCCGCGGTCATCGCGACGAACAGTCGCAGGCCCAGCGAGAAGGGGCGCACCATGAACGACACGAACTCAACCGGGATGATGACCGGCATCAGCCAGCCCGGCGCGCCGTGCGGCACGAACAGCGAGAAGAACTTCAGCCCGTGCTTGGCGAAACCGACGGCGAGCACGATGCCGAACGAGAAGAAGGCGAGCACCGCGGTGACGGTGATGTGGCTGGTGACGGCAAAGGTGTGCAGGCCCGGCAGGATCGCCAGCGGCAGCACGCCGACCAGGTTTGCGAACAGGATGAAGAAGAACAGCGAGAAGATGTACGGCGCGAACTTCTTGCCGCCCTTGCCGATGCTCACATTGACCATCGAATCGATGAAGCCAACCGCGCCTTCCACCATCAGCTGCCATTTGCCGGGGATCAGCTTGCGCTGCATGCCGCCGGCCATGAACACGTACAGCATCGCCGCGACGACGAGCATGAACAGCGCCGAATTGGTGAAGGAGATGTCGTAGCCGAACAGCTCGATATGGCGGCCGAACAGCGGTTCGACCTGAAACTGTTCCATCGGATCGATTTTGCCGGCGCTCACTCCGCGCGCTCCTTCGAAATCTTGTAGATGTTGCGAAACGCCACCACCACGCTCAACGTCAGCAGGATCAGCAGCGCCCAGGGGGACGTGCCGAGCCAGCTGTCGAGTGCATAGCCGATCACCCCACCGCCCAGCGGCGCGCCGATCAGTTCGGCGAGCACGCGCGAGCCCTGCGAATAGCCCTTTTCGGGCTTGCGCACCGGCCCTTCCGACGCGCGCACCGCCGCCTTCGCATCAGCGATGCGCCGGTCGAGGTCGGTACGGGCTTGGTCGTCAGTCAAGGCGAGCACGGCGATCCAGATATGAAAAAGCCGCCGCGCTTAATGGCGGGCGACAGACAGCATCGCCAACCCCCGGGGTCGCGATGTACCGGCGCTTTAGGAAGACCAATCGACCGAGTCAACCGTTGCGGACACCCTCGCGTCGTCCCGCTCGCCGCGCCCAGCTGTCCGCACCCGCCCGATTGCTGATAACAAGTTGGCGGCGCGGGACGAGATCATTGCGGATGGCGGGCGCGCCCTGCATAGTCGCGGCGATGCCCGCCGATCCTCCCGACAATAGCGGCCACCGCGCGCGCCTGCGCCAGCGTCTGTTCGAGGGCGGGCCGGACGCGCTGCTCGATCACGAGCTCGTCGAATATCTGCTCGCGCTGGCGATTCCCCGGCGCGATACCAAGCCGCTGGCCAAGGCGCTGCTCGATCAGTTCGGCGGCATCGCCGGGCTGCTCACCGCCGATGCCGCGGCGATCGCGCGCTTCCCGGGCATGGGGGAAACCAGCGCCGCCGCGCTCAAGGCCGCGCACGCCGCCGCGCTGCGCCTGCTCCATTCGCATGTGCGCGACCGGCCGGTGCTCGCCAACTGGCAGGCGCTGCTCGATTATCTGCGCGCCGACATGGCGCATCACGCGATCGAGCGGTTCCGCGTGCTCCATCTCAACACGCGCAACATGCTGATCCGCGACGATCTGATGAGCGAAGGCTCGATCGACGAGGCGCCGGTGCATGTGCGTGAGGTGATCCGCCGCGCGATCGATTTCGGCTCGGCCTCGCTGATCCTCGTCCACAACCACCCCTCGGGCGATCCCTCCCCCAGCCGCGCCGATATCGAGATCACGCGCACCATCGCCGATGTCGGCAAGCGGCTCGGCATCGTCGTCCACGATCACGTCGTGATCGGCCGCGAAGGCCATATCAGCCTCCGCGCGCGCGGACTGATCTAGAGGCACCCGAGAAAGTAGCCGAAAGCAAATGAGCCTGGGCGGGGAGATGCCGCTTTTGATTGATCCTCCGCCAAAGTGGGGTAGCCGCAGGCTGGTGGAGCGACGCCCCTGTTTCGCGCGGGCGACGGATCGGCTACGTCGTTCAAAGTCTCGACGGCCCCTCGCGCACCAAAACATCCAGACGACAGCGCCTTGGCCGAAGTCGAGACACGGGGAGAGGCAAGATGAAGCGACTGGCGACGATGTTCCTGCTCTTGGCCATCAGCGGGAGCGCCAGCGCGCAGACCGCCCCTGATCGCATCGAAACGCCGCCCGTCTCGGCCGTCACCGTCGCCGACGGCATCGAGATCAGCTACCGCGTTCACGGTCCCGCCAAGGGGCGCCCGATGCTGCTGGTCGCCGGCACCGGCATGCAGCTGATCGAATGGCCCCCCGAACTGATCGACGGGCTCGTCGCGCGCGGCTTTCGCGTCATCACCTTCGACCATCGCGACGCGGGGCAATCCACCCATTTCACCCGCGCCGGCATGCCGGACTGGGCCGCGATCTTCGGCGCGATGGCGACCGGGGGAGAGCCGCCTCTGCCCTATCGCGCGCAGGATATGGCGCAGGATATCGTCGGCCTGCTCGATCGGCTGCAAATCGAACGCGCCGATCTGCTCGGCCTCTCGGGCGGGGCGACGCTCGCCCAGCTGGTTGCGCTCGCCCACCCCGATCGCGTCCGCAGCCTCGCCCTGATCGCCGCCAATTCGGGCAATCCCGCCCATCCGCTTCCTGCCGATCCCGCGCGGATGGGCGCCGTGCCGCAGCCCCAGCCGGGATGGACCGCCGCGCAGCTGATCGACCGGCAGATCGCGGTGACGAAGGCGCTGGCAGGTCGCGGCACGACGCTGGACGAGCGCAGGACCGACGAACTCGCCCGCGCCACCGTCGCCAGGGACGCGGACCCGTTCGGCTTTGCGCGGCAGGGCGCCGCGATGCTCGTCCTGGGCGATCTCCGCGCACGGCAGGCGACGCTGCACGTTCCGACCATCGTCATCCACGGCGAGGACGATCCGCTGATCTCCTATCGGTCGGGCGAGGAGGTTGCGAAGACCATCGCCGACGCCCGCTTCCTGCTCATCCCCGGCATGGGGCATGAAGTCCCGCCCCAGCATGTCGCCGCGATCGTCGAGCAGGTCGCGCAGAACGCCGCCCGCCCGCGGAAGGACTGAACGTCCCGTCAGGCGCCTCTTCTCAAGCCGAGAAGCACCTTCGATTCAGCCCGGCCTGGAATGCCGCTATTCCGGCACCTCGCGCCGGGTGGGCATCGGCCGCTGCACCGGGGCCGGGCGCGATGGCGCGGGGCGGGCGGCGGGCGGTGGTGACGGCGGCCGGGCAGCCGGTGCGGCGGCGGGCGCGGCGACCGCCGGGCGCGGCGGCGCGGCCGGGCGGGGTGCGCTTGTCTGCGGCGCCTCGCTCCGCCCCGGCCGGCTCCAGCCCGGCGACATCCAGCCGCCGCCGCGACGCGGCATTTCCGGCGCTGCGGACGGTGCAGCAGACGGGGCGGCAGACGGGGCGGCGGACGGCGCAGCGGGGCTCGGCGCCGCCCGGGGCGGGCGCGGCGTCCAGGGGCGCGGCGACGGCCGTCCCTCGCCCGGCTCGCGATCGGGACGTTCGGCGCGCGGACGCAGATCCTCGCCCGGCTTGTTGACCGGCCAGCGTGGCCCCGGATTGGGCGCCGGCGTGGCGATCACCGTGCCCGGCCTCGGCGCCCCGTCGGGACTGCCGGGGCGATCGGGGCGCTGCCACGGGCGGCCGGGTCGGCCGGGATTGCCGGGCTGTGCGGCGCCCGGCGACGTGCCCGGGCGATCGGGACGGTCGGGGCGATCGGGACGGCCCGGGCGGTCGGGGCGGTTCGGCCGGCCCGGCTGCCCGGCACTCGGCGGCACCGCCCATTCGGGGCGATCGGCGGGTTCGGGACGATCGGGCCTGCCCGGCCGCCCCGGCTGCCCCGCGACCGGCGGCCGGCCCGGACGTCCGCCGCTCCAGCCCGGCCGTCCCGGACGATGATCCCAGCGATGACCGAGCCCCGGCGGGGGCGGTCCCTGGAACCCGCCGGCGCGCCAGCGGGCAAAGGCCGCCGCCTGGTCGCGGCGACGGCGGCGCTCGGCTTCCCAGCGCTGCCGCTGGATCAGCGCCAGATTATCGTAGCGATGGTAGCGCCAGCCCGAATCCCAGCGCTGGTCGAGGCCGATGAAGAACAGGTTGAGGTTCACCCAGCTGGTCGTGTCGACCGGCTGCCACTGGCGGTCGAGCAGCGCGTCGCGCAGCCGCCGGCCGCGCGCATACAGCCGCTCGCCTTCCTCGACATAGCCGGCGCCCTCCTCGGGCGGCACCCAGTCGCCCGAGGCTTCATAGATCGCGGCGACCTCGCTGCCCTGATAGCCGAAGCTGCGATCGGCCTCGCGCACCAGGAACGGCCCGCGCTCGCCGGGGGCGAAGAAATAGGTGTCGGTGCCGTCGGGCCCGTCCTCGACGACGATCCAATAGCCGTCGCTCGTCTCCCACGCCACCGGCTCGCCACCGTCGAACGCAAAGGCATAATCGGGCGGCGCATCGCCGAGCGCCTCCCACAGCGCGTGAGCGCGGTCGATCCAGCGATATTCGGCGCCGTCGTTCATGCCCCGGTCGCTGCCGGCGGTGATGACGCGCTCGTTCTGCGCATAAGCGGGCGCGGCGGCGGCGATCAGCAGCGTCGCGGTGCCCAGTGCGCCCATGCCCAGCGCGCCCATCCAGTTTCGACTTGATCCTCTCACGCGATCGACTCCCGCAACGCTTGTCTCACCGTCTTCGGCCCCCGCGGGTGAACGGTTGCTGACCTGCGACGATCCGTGACGCAATCGCCGCCCGCGCATGAATAATGCCGCGTTAACCAAACCTTAGACCCCAGGGGACATAAGGAGGGCGACGTAGTTCAGCGTATTATAGGGGATCTCCGATGAAGCGCGCTCTGGTGTTGCCGACAATGGCATCGGCCCTCGCCATTCTCGCCGCGTGCAGCGGCGGCGGTGGTGGGGGCGGCGTCGGCTCGACCCCCACCGCCCCCAACCCCACGCCCGCGCCGACCCCAACCCCGACGCCAACGCCGGACCCCAGCGCGACGCCCACGCCGACGCCGACCCCGGCGCCCACACCGACACCGACCCCTGCGCCGACACCGACGCCCACGCCGACTCCGGCGCCGACACCCACGCCCACGCCCACGCCCACGCCCACGCCCACCCCGGCACCGACGCCGACGCCCACCCCGACCCCGGCGCCAACCCCAACGCCCGCGCCCACCCCAACACCAACCCCGGCGCCCACGCCCACGCCAACCCCCGCTCCCATTCCCCCGAGCGCGCCGACCAACACCTCGCTGCTGTCGCTCACCGCCAGCGAAAGCTTCAACAACGACGCCACCGGCTTCAGCGGCACCTTCTAT
The DNA here is from genome assembly GCF_054489705.1 of Sphingomonas sp. RS6. Lineage (NCBI taxonomy): Bacteria > Pseudomonadati > Pseudomonadota > Alphaproteobacteria > Sphingomonadales > Sphingomonadaceae > Sphingomonas > Sphingomonas sp. RS6. The sequence goes on along the minus strand of NZ_JBTMWM010000002.1, from coordinate 439,009 downwards.
GCCGATGCCAGTTCGTGCGGCTGTCTCACTGCGGGGCTCGGGCTGACGATCGCCTATGATGCCGCCACCAACGGCTATCTGGTCAGCGACGGCGTCAACACCGAAACCTTCCTGCCCGGCGATCGTGACGCCGCGCAGTCGAGCAGCGTGCTCGACGTCTATTATCACGGCACGGCGAACAGCGATTACACGCTGTCGCTGACGCTGCCGGGCACCAGCGGCGCGCTCACCTATCGCTATGTCGGCGGCGGCTTCTGGCAGCGCGCGGACTATACCGCCGATGGCAATGCCAGCTTCCGCTTCGATTCGTTCAGCTATGGCGTCGAAACCCCCGATGCCGCGCTGCCGCGCTCGGGCAGCGGCAACTACACCGTCGATCTGGTCGGCGCGCTCGGCTATGGCGTGCTCGAAAGTCTGTCGGGCAGCGGCACGCTCCAGGTCGATTTCGCCTCGGGCAAGCTCGTCACCAGCGGCACCGTCGACGAAATCGATACCAGCACCGGCACCACCATCACCAGTTCCAGCTTCATCGGCCTGGCCCAGCTCAGCAGCAGCGCCAACAGCTTCGCCGGCAGCTTCAACTTCTCCGACGGCACGATGAACGGCGCGCTCAACGGCCGCTTCTATGGCCCCAATGCAGAGGAAGTCGGCGCCGCCTGGACCGCGTCCAACGCCAATGGCAGCGCCGCCGCCGGCGTGCTGATCGGCCGCAACACCGGCGCGCTCGGCGGCGATGCCACGCTCGATACGCTCAGCAACAGCCAGTTCTTCGTCAGCGAAACCGCAGCGCTTCAGGCCAGCTACGACGATGCGAGCGGCGCCGCCACCAGCCGTTCGGGCGCCACCGGCGCGCTGATCGTCAGCTATGACGCGACGACCGGCAACTATACCGTGATCGCCGGCAGCCGCAGCCGTGTCTTCACCCCCACCAACCCGCCCGAGGCCGCCGATCAGCTCGTGCTCGATCCGCTCGGCGGCGCGCATTATGTCCGCGCCGGCCGCTGGACGCGCACGATCAACTCGGGCGGCGTCTCCAGCTATTCGGTCGACGCCTTCGCCTATGGCCTCAAGACGGCGGACAGCGCATTGCCGCGCACCGGATCGGCCAGCTATGCGGTGACGCTCGCCGGCGCGATGACCGATGCCAGCCAGCCCGGCCTGCTTACCCTGTCGGGCAGCGGCACGCTCGGCGCGAACTTCGCCACCGGCGCGATCACCACCAGCGGCACCGCCACCGCCAGCTATACCGACGCCACCAGCACCACCACCACGACCAACGGCAGCTTCACCGGCAGCGCCACGATCGCCAGCAGCGCCAACGCCTTTTCGGGCACGCTCGGCCTGTCGCTGCTCGGCAGCCACAGCGGCAGCCTGACCGGCCATTTCTACGGACCTACCGCCGAAGAGGTCGGCGCCAGCTTCTCGCTCACCGATGGCGATGGCGACATCGCCGCCGGCAGCCTCACCGGCACCCAAACGAGCGCCTCGGCCACCGCCGCCGGCCGCACGGCGGCGACCCCGCTCGTCTTCACCTATGCGAGCTTCGCCGATCTCGCCGCCGCCCCCACCAGCAGCGACATGGCCAGCTGGATGGTGCCGTTCGGCGCCGCCACCACCGACATGCCCCGCACCGGCACCGCCAGCTATGCCGGCATCGTCCAGGGCAGCGGCAGCATCGGCGACGCCAGCTACACGCTCGGCGGCAGCAGCAGCTTCGCGGTCGATTTCGGCCGCTCCAGCGTCGCCGGCACGCTCGCGATCACCGGCACCGGCACCGGCGGCAGCGTCGATTTCGGCAGCTTCGGCTTCCAGTCGAGCGCGATGACCGGCAACGCCTTCACCGGCGCGCTGTCCGCGAGCGGCGGCAGCGGCACGCTGAGCGGCTGGTTCTTCGGCCGCGGCGCGGCCGAGATCGGCGCCAGGTTCGATGCGGTCCGCACGCTCGCCAATGGCGCGCAGGCGACGCTCTCGGGCGCGACCATCGGCACGAAGGGCGAGTGATCCGCCGCGCCGCCCTGTTCGGGCTGGTCCTGCTCGCCCCGGCCGCGGCCCATGCCCAGGGCGAGGGCCAGGCCGAGGCGACTCAGCAGCGCGAGGTCTCGGCCGCCGGGCTGTTCGCGCTCGCCGCGCGGGCCGAACCCGACGAGGCCGAGACCATGTACCGCGCGCTGGCGAAGGACCGCGACGGCGAGGTTCGCGCCGAGGCCCGCTTCCGCCTCGGCCAGTTGCTCGAACGGCTCGGCCGCAAGCGCGACGCGGCGGTCGAATATCGCGCGCTGCTCGACGAAAAGCCCGATGCCGCGCGCGTCCGGCTCGAACTCGCCCGCCTGCTCACCGAACTGGGCGACGAGGCCGCCGCCCGCCGCGAGCTGCGCCAGGTCCAGGCGACCGGCCTGCCGCCGCAGGTCGCCCAGCTGGTCGATCAGTTCGCCGCCGCGCTGCGCTCGCGCAAGCCCTGGGGCGCCAGCCTCGAAGTCGCGCTGGTGCCGGACAGCAACATCAATCGCGCCACCGATGCGGCGACGCTCGATACCGTGCTCGCCCCGCTCCAGTTGTCGCGCGACGCCCGCGAGCGGTCGGGCATCGGCGCCCGCGCCGCCGGCCAGGTCTATGCCCGCCTGCCCGTCGCGCCCGGCCTGTCGCTCGTGCCCCGCCTCGCCGGCCAGGGCGAATTCTATCGCGAGGGCCGCTTCAACGACGTCTCTGCCTCGGCGCTGGTGGGGCTCGAATGGAGCCTGGGGCGCGATCGCCTGCGCCCGTCGCTCGGCGGCACGCAGCGCTGGTATGGCGGCCGCGCCTATGCCCGCACCGCCACCGCCGCGATCGACTGGCAGCATCCGGTCGGCCCGCGCGGGCAACTGACCACCAGCGCGACGATCGCCGGCACGCGCTATCGCGACAACGGGCTCCAGGACGGCCTGCTGCTCAACGGATCGATCGCCTATGAACGCGCCTTCTCGGCACGCTCGGGCGGCAGCGTCACGCTCACCGCGACGCGACAGACGGCGCGCGATCCCGGCTATGCCACCGCCGCCGGCGGCGGCGCGCTGCTCGGCTGGCGCGAATTCGGCCGCACCACCGTCTATGCCACGCTCGGCCTGCGCCGGCTGGAGGGCGATGCCCGCCTCCTCCTCTTCCCCGAGCGCCGCCGCGACTGGAACCTGAGCGCCGGCGCCGGCGCCACCTTCCGCCGACTCGCGTTCCACGGCTTTGCGCCGATCGTGCGACTCGAGTGGGAACGCAACCGATCGAGCGTCGGCCTTTATGATTATGCCCGCAAGGCGGCGACGATCGGCCTCACCCGCGCCTTCTGATCGCGCCCGCCGCGCCGCCCGGCGCGCGGCCACGCCCGGACCAAAATCCAGCACGCACAACGGGAAGCAACAACCTCCTCGAAAAGCCGGCGCGCGGAGTCTGCGTCATCGCACATCGCCGCTCCATTATGGCACGACGAAGATGCGACGAGCCATCATCATGGAAATTGACGAGGTTTACATTTCGTATACTATCCAACGTCACCAGCCGGGATGATGCCGGCTGCAATTATCGCACAAATTGGGGGATGCAAGATGAAGAGAATTCTTGGCACCGCTCTGCTGGCCAGCACAATTTGTGCATCGCCGGCATTCGCGCAGACGCTCGCCACCGATCTCGCCACCTGGCAGGCGGTCGCCGGCACCTATGCCCGTGACACGATCTATGGTGACAATTTCAACGACATCGGTTCGGTGATGCTCGATGGCGGGCCGACGCTCACCTTCGGCGCGCCGGTCAACGTCCGCACGATCGGCGACGGCTGGGGCACCTGGTCCGGCGGCTATACCGATCAGGTGCTTTACACCAATGGCGCGAACAGCATCACGGTGAACATCGCGCCGACCACGTCGAACTTCGGCTTCTTTGCCGAACCGAACACCTTCGACGTGTTCCTGATCCAGCTCACGCTCACCGGCGGCGGCAGCGTCCAGCAGCTCGTCAATGGTGACGGCGGCGCGCTGTTCTTCGGCTGGAATGGCGGCGGCGTCTCCAGCTTCACCATCTCGACCACCGATGCCGACTTCGCCTTCGGTGACTTCTACTATTCCGCGCCCACCGGCGTGCCGGAACCGGCCGCCTGGGGGATGCTGATCGGTGGCTTCGGCCTGGCGGGCGCCGCGCTCCGCCGTCGCAGCACGAAGGTTACCTACGCCACCGCCTGAACGGCCACGGCCAAGGATTGCCTGGGGAAAGGCGTCGCCGGATCATCCGGCGGCGCCTTTTGCTTCCCCGGGGCCGCATCCGCACCATCCGTCCAGCCTCCGTACGCATCCGGAATGACCCAAGGGACAGGGGTGCGCGCACCGCCGCCGCCCGGCCGCCCGGCTATAATCCCGGAAATGCCCTGCGCATATTCCGGAGTCCGCCCATGCACCCCGAACTCGCCACCCGTCTCGATTTCGTCGGCTACACCGCAGACAAGCGCGCGCTCCTTGCCGAGGCGCGCGACACGATCCAGGCGGCGATGGTCCCCGCGCTCGACCGGCTCTACACCCAGATCGCCGCGCATCCCGAAACCGCGCGCATGTTCTCCGGCCAGTCGCACATCGCCAAGGCCAAGCAGCTCCAGGCCGATCACTGGTCGCATCTCTCCGGCGCCGCGTTCGACAGCGATTATGTCGATCGCGTCCGCCGCATCGGCGCGCGCCACGCCAAGATCGGCCTCACCCCGCAATGGTATATCGGCTCCTATGCGATCATCCTCGATTCGCTCATCGAAAGCATCGGCGCGATGGACGCCGGCCCCCGCCTCCCCTTCGGCCGTCGCAAGCCCGATGCGCGCTTCGATCGTCTCCGCGCGATCGTCACCGCCGCGCTGATCGATCTCGAAATGTCGGTCTCGATCTATTTCGAGCAGGAACAGGCCGGCCGCGCCGAGGCGATGGCCGCGCTCGAGGCCCGCGAAAAGGCGCTTGCCGGCCTGCTCGATACGATCAACGAGACCGTCGGCGCGATCAAGACCGGCTCGCAGGAGATCGCCGCCGCCTCGGGCGATCTCGCCCGCCGCACCGAAGCGAACGCCGCCAGCCTCGCCCAGACCGCCGCCTCGGTGCAGGAGATGGACCAGCGGCTCAAGGCCACCGCCGGCAATGCCCGCCGCACCGTCGAGCGCGCCGACGGCGCCAAGGCCACCGTCGATACCGGCCGCACCATCACCGAACAGGCGGTGCAGGCGATGGAGCGCGTGTCCGATAGCGCCAAGGGCATCGACAGCGTGATCGAGGGGCTGGACAAGATCGCCTTCCAGACGCGCGTCCTCGCGATGAACGCCGCGGTCGAGGCCGGCCGCGCGGGCGAGGCGGGCCGCGGCTTCGCGGTCGTCGCCGATCTCGTCTCGGCGCTGGCGATGCGTGCGGAAGAAGAAGCCGGCCGCGCCCGCGATCAGCTCACCGCCACCCAGGCGGATATCGTCGCCGCGGTCGGCATGGTCGAAAAGGTCGACGGCGCACTCTCGAACATTTCGGGCGATGTCGGCACCGTCAACGAACTGCTCGCGCAGATGGCGAGCGACAATCAGGCCCAGGCGGGCGCGATCACCGAAGTCTCGACGACGATCGGCGAAATGGACCGCGCCACCCAGCAGAATGCGGCGATGGTGGAGCAAACCTCGGCCGCGGCGCAGAATCTGGCGCGCGAGGTCGACCGGCTGGCGCGTCAGGCCAACAGCCTCAACGACGGCACCCCCGCCCCCACCCCGGGCAACCGCGCCACCGTAAAGGCCCTCGCCACCATCGCCGCCTGACCATTCCCCCCCGGCCCGCGGAGGGGGCGTGCGCAGGTCGGCGCCCCCCCGATAAGGGACACTCCCCATTCCTCCCCGGCACGGGGAGGGAGACCATGCGAAGCATGGTGGAGGGGCCCCCGGCAAGGGACGCCGCCCGAAGCCCCCTCGCCTCACCCCACCCCGACTGCTATCCCGTCGCCGAGGTCGTGCATCGAGCGCTGCCGGCAGATACCCGGAAACGTTTCGGACGTAAGCGCGGGGGCGGCCTCACCCATTCCTCCCCGGCACAGGGAGGGGCCCCCGGCAAGGAACACCCCCATTCCTCCCCGGCACGGGGAGGGGGACCGCCGCCGAAGGCGGTGGTGGAGGGGGCGCCCGGCAAGGGACGCCGCTCATAGCCCCCTCAAATCTCCGCAAAGAACGCCGGCAGCACCGTCACCTTCTCCACCATCTCCACCGTCACGCCCAGCGCCGAATCCTTCAGCAGCTGGCACAGCCGCTCGCCGTAGATCAGGTCGATCGCGGGGGCGCCGTCGCGCCGCGCCTCGTGTTTCGCGTCGGCGGTGAAGCTGCCGGTGGTGATGATCAGCCCCTTGTCGGCGCGCGCCTGCATCGCCCCACGAACGTCGCGCACCGTGGGCGAGGAAACCGATCCCTTGTAGCGCTTGCACTGGAACAGCACGTGAAAGCTGATCAGCTTGACGTTGAGCACGCCGGTGCCGTCGATCCCGCCATCGCCCGAACGCCCCGTCGACATCCTGGGCACACCCCCATTCCTCCCCGGAACGGGGAGGGGGACCATGCGAAGCATGGTGGAGGCGGCGCCCGGCAAGGGACACCGCCCGAAGCCCCCTCACGCGCCGCTCACGCCGCGTAGCGGCCATCCTCCAGCTTGCGCAGGCGGCCCATGCCGGCCAGCGCGTCGAGCACCGGCAGCACGCTGGTGGCGCGCTTGCCCTTGAAGGCGCGGGCGACGTCGTTCGCCGCCACCGGCCGGGCAGAGCGCGCCACCACGCTCGCCACCGCCACCACCTGGTCGGGCAGCGCGCCCGGCCATTCCAGCGCCTCGGCCCTGGCCTTTTGCGGGGCGTCGAGCGCCAGCTTCGCCTGTTCGGCCGGGGCTTGGTATCCCGGCGCCTGGAAATCGGGGCGCAGCCAGCGGACCTTGCCCCTGGCTTCCTCCGCCGCCCGCTCCTTGTTGAGCGCCACCAGCCGCTCCAGGATGTCCGCGTCGCTCAGGTCGACCGGCCAGCCATAGGCCTCCGCCACGCCCGCATCGATCGCGTCGTGATACTGGCGGATCAGCGAGACACAGCCGCGCTCGGCAATGTCGCGGTCCTTGGGCCCCAGCACCGTCCCCGCCCGCTCGGCGGCGCGCAGCGCCTCCAGCACATTGTACAGCTTGGTGAGCGTCAGGTCGTCGTGCCGGGCCAGCACGTCCTTGCGCAGCGCATCCAGCCGCTCGGCGGCATCGCGGATACGGGCTTTCAGGGCTTCGTCCGAGGTGTCGGGGAAGGGGAAGGGGTCGAAGCAGGTAGTAGTATTATAAACGAGATCGTTCCCCACACCTTGCCGCGCCCCGGCCGCGTCTGCCCACAGGACATGAGCTTTACTGCTAAGAATGCCCAAAATTAAAGCATCCGCAAAAGCTAAAACACGAATCTTTTGATCGGGAACGATATGATTTCCAATAAAGCTGAATATTCTATGCCGAGCGGTCTCCGTAGTTGCAATATATCTATCCATTCCCACTAGCGCCTTACGCATGGCAGGACGAGGTTCACCAAAATACCACCAGTTATCTCGATAGCTCGCTCTCTTGGACTGCTGCCTAAACGGCTTTACCGTGTTCAAAAGGTGCTGAAACAAAACAGGATAACGTCGTTCCACCTCAGCTGCAGAAAGGCCAAAAAGATCTATTACGTATTCAGGTTGCTCATTTCTTGTGAGTGCTCTGCCGTTGAGGTATGGCTTCACGACTTGCGACAAATGACCTGATGTAATTTGCAGGCTCTCGAAGTCCGTCGGCATGACTCTGAATCCACTACCTAGCGGGATCATGCCCATGAATGACACGCCCATGTTCGACCGCAATGGTCGAGCAGACGGTACATTTGCACCTATACGCAGATCAGCGTTTATCCGCCCACGCAATTCTTGGAATTTTAGACTATCGCCGTAGCCATCTGCACGAGCCTCAGCAATAATCGACAGTACTCGGCCAGGTAAAACACCAACTTCGGCGGCAGTCATTGCCACGCGTACCGCAGCGTCAGTTTCAGGATCAACCCAAGGGTGATCTGGAACCGCGAAGACCAGCGATACCGGAGGTATGCTGTGCATCGCGGTTTCAATTACCGCCCTGCTAGAGGCCTGATTGATGCTGTTGGTGGTTATGAAACCGAAGCGCCTGACAGACCCGCGAGCTCTTAAAGCGGCTGCAAACCACCAATACATCACGAAGTCAGCGTCGCCAGGCACTTTGGGCCATGACCGCCGCAGAGCTAAGAAATATCCGTCTCCGAGCCGGTCCCGCATCCTTTTGTTGCCGATGAACGGCGGATTCCCGACGATGAAATCCGCCTTGGGCCATTTCGCCGCGCGCGGGTTCACATAGCGATACAGCTCCACCCGCGCGCTTTCGTCGGGCACCGGCTTGCCCGTTACGGGGTGCAACTTCATCGTCTCGCCGTCCCAGCGCGTCACCGGTACGCCGTTCGCATCGCGCTCCAGTTCGCGGCGGTCCCATTCGATCAGCGCGTCGCGATTCTCGATCGTGCGCACGTCGCGCAGCACCGGCGGCTCGGGCATCCGGTCCTCGCCGTTCACCCGGAAATGCCATTGCAGGTATCCGATCCACAGCACCAGCTGCGCGATCGCCGCCGCGCGCGGGTTGATCTCGATGCCGAGGAAATTCTCGGGCGTGATCGTATGGCCTTCCAGCTCGGCCAGATAGCGCTCGTCGCCCAGCGCATCGAGCAGTTCGAGCACTTCGCCCTCCAGCTCCTTCATCCGCGCCATCGCGACATAGAGGAAGTTGCCGGTGCCGCAGGCGGGGTCGAGCACCTTGGTCGCGGCCAATTTGGTGTGGAACGTCTCGACGATCCGCCGCGCCTCCTCGCGCTCGCCCGCTTCGGCGGCCAGCGTCGCGGCGGTGCGGGCGCCTTCCCAATCGGCGCGCAGCGGCTCCAGGATGGTCGGCCCCACCAGCCGCTCGACATAGGCGCGCGGGGTATAGTGCGCGCCCAGCTTGGCGCGCTCCTTCGTGTTCAGCGCGCGTTCCAGCAGCGTACCGAAAATCGCCGGCTCCACCTGTCGCCAGTCGGCGGCGGCGGCGGCGATCAGGATGTCGATCTCCTTGCTCGTGACCGGCAGCGCCGTCGTGTCCTTGAACAGATAGCCGTTGAACCGGCGGACCGTCTCGCCCGCCTCGCCCAGCCCGAAGGCAAGGCCGCCCTTGTCCATCGCCTCCCACAGCTGGCTCAATTGCTGCGGCAGCAGTTCGGGCCGCTCGCGGGTCTTCTTGAGCAGCGCGCTGAAGCTCTTCTTCGGGATCAGCCCGGTATCTTCGGCGAACATCGTGAACAGCAACCGCATCAGGAACGCGGCGACACGGTCCGCATTCTGTTCGCGCGCCTCGATGTCCTTGGCCAGTTCGGCGAGCAGCGTGGCGATCTCGCGGGTGACGCGCGCCGCCTCTGCCGAGGGGTCGAGCGCCATCGGCGTCGTCCACACCGCCGCCAGCCGCTTGCGCACCTCCGCGTCGCGCAGGTCGTCCAGCGTGATGCGGTATCGCCGCCGGTCGGGGAACGGGGCGTAGCCTTTGCCGCTGCGCTGGAAATCGGCATAGACGTCGATGCAGTATCCGACATCGGTGACCAGCAGGAACGGCGGCCAGCCATGGTCGCGCGGCAGGTTCTTGGCATAGCCTTCGGCCTGGCTGGCGGCGCGCTGCATCGCGCCGGTCCATTGGCCGGTGCCGCGCTTGGCCATGCCGCGCTTGAACCGGTCGATCGCGGTCTGGCCGAAAAAGTCGCGCATCGCGGCATTTTCGCCCGCATCGACGGCGGCGATGTCGGCGGCGCTGCCCTGCTTGGCCTCCAGGATGAAGCAGTCGCGCTTGTAACAGTCGATCCAGCCATTGGTCGGCGGCGCGTCGATCTCGTTCTTGATGACGTGGCGCTCGAACACATAATCGTTGCGCTGCGTGTCGGATAGCGTCGGCTGGGGCGGCTCGACCCCCAGCAGGTGGCACAGGTCGCTGACGAACAGCTGCGTGTTCGCGCGTTCATTGCCGCCCGAAACCTGCCACTTGGCGATAAACTCGTCGATGGTCACGGCATCTCCCCCGCCCTTCTTTGGCGGTGAAACGCCCTCACCTCAAGCACCTGCGGCACTTCCCCCCGCCTCGTCCGTTCAGCCCGGCATGGACGAAAGCATCGCCACGCTCACCGCCCGGATGCACGAAGCCGCCGAGGCGATGGAGTATGAGGAGGCGCGGCGGCTGCGCGATCGGATCGCGTTGCTGCGCGGCGGGGCGGATGGCGATGCGGCGGCGGCGGCCGATACGCGCGGGCTCACCCGGCAACAGCCCGGCGCGATGGGCCTCGGCACCAGCCGCGCCCGCCCCGCGCCCCCGCCCGGCTGGACGCCCCCGCCCAAGCCCGATCCGATGACCGCCGGGCGCAATCGCCGGGGGCGGTGAACGCGGCGAGGATTGGCGCTCAGCCCTCGGCGGGCGCCGGTGACGCGCCGGGCGTCGGCGTCGCATCCGGCACGGGCGCGCCTCCCGGTGTCGGGCTCGCGGACGGTGTCGGCGTCGGGGTCGGTGTCGGGGTGGGCTGCGGTAACGGCAGCGAGCCATTGGCGATCGGCGCATCCTCCTGCGGGTCCGATCCCTGCGTGAAGCGATACGGGCGGGGCCGGGGCTGGAAGCCGATCGCATTGCACGATGTTTGCCGGATGCCCTGACTTGTCTTCAAATCCCCGCCGTTGCCGCTGAAGCTCAGTGCGACGCAATCCGCCGCGATGCCGCGCATCAGCATCAGGAACGCGCGCGGGCGGATCGTGGCCCATTTCAGGTCGCCGGCGCTGATCTCGTCAGGGTTGCTGAACAGGTCGTTTTCCGAAAGCCCCAGGCACTTGGCCGCCTGCACCACCGTCATCTCCGCGGCGTCGAACCGGCCTACGCCCCCTCGACACGCCTCGACGCCCGCCGCCACCGTCTCCAGCCCCGAACGATAGCGGGCGAAGCCGACATGCATCCCGCCGGCGATCGCCCCGGCCGCGCGCGCCGCGTTCCACGCCGCGCCCATCACATTGCCCTTGCTCACATCCTCCAGAAACTTGCGCGCGCGCTCGGCGGGCAGCGCGGCGAGCATCACCTTGATGATCCGCGCCTCGATCAGCGGAATGTTCGCCTCGAAATTCTCATAGAATCCGCTGCAACCGGCATCGCTGTCATAATCGACGGCGATGGGCGTCGGGCTGGGCGCCGGTGATGGCGTGGGCGTGGGCGTGGGCGTGGGCGTGGGCGTCGGCGCTGCGCTGGGCATTGGGGCCGGGCGGTCCGGATCGGTGGTCCGGCACGCGCCCTCGAACAGGTCGGCGGCGGCATAGTTGATCTCGTCTGCCGCGCTTTCGAGCAGCTGGGCAAAGACGTCGCCGTCCTGGCCGCTCACCGTCGTGCGCCCCATGTCGGCGGCCATCGCCAGGATGATCGTCGCGCGAAGCAGCGTCAGCCGCTTCGATTGCGATGCATTGAACGTCCGCTTGTCGAGGATGTGGCCGGGATAGCCGCCGGTGTACCGCGTTTCCTTGACGATGACGGTGCAACCCGGCGTCACCAGGATCGCCGCCGCCGCTATGGCGGTCACAATGCGCTTCATTTGCCTGTCCCCCAAAAGGCCAATGCAGCGACACGCAACCTGCTGCGATTATTTGCGTCTGTTGTCGGTTTTTCTTGTTGTCCGCAAGCCGTTTCTTCACCGGTCCGACAGCGCCCATCCCTCCCCTTGCGGACAGGTGGCGGATGCGCGTGCCGCTTCCTATCTCCCCTCTGGAACTCCGTTCAGAACAAAGCTAGAACCCTCACTCATGGCACTCACCACGATCTCCGTCCGCGGCGCGCGCGAGCACAACCTCAAGGGCGTCGACATCGACATTCCCCGCGACACGCTGACGGTGATCACCGGGCTGTCGGGGTCGGGCAAGTCGAGCCTCGCCTTCGACACCATCTATGCCGAGGGGCAGCGCCGCTATGTCGAATCGCTCTCGGCCTATGCGCGCCAGTTCCTCGAGCTGATGCAGAAGCCCAATGTCGAGCATATCGAGGGCCTCAGCCCCGCCATCTCGATCGAGCAGAAGACCACCAGCCGCAACCCGCGCTCGACGGTGGCGACGGTCACCGAGATCTACGATTACATGCGCCTGCTCTGGGCGCGGGTCGGCGTGCCCTACTCCCCCGCCACCGGCCTGCCGATCGCCGCGCAGACGGTAAGCCAGATGGTCGACCGCGTGCTCGCGCTGCCCGAGGGTACCCGGCTGCTGCTGCTCGCCCCCGTGGTGCGCGGGCGCAAGGGCGAGTATCGCAAGGAACTCGCCGAGTGGCAGAAGGCCGGCTTCAGCCGCGTCCGCATCGACGGCGAGATGTATCTGATCGAGGAAGCCCCGGCGCTCGACAAGAAGTTCAAGCACGACATCGAGGTGGTGGTCGATCGCCTGGTGGTGCGCGACGACATCGCCACCCGGCTGGCCGAAAGCTTCGAGACCGCGCTCAAGCTGGCCGAGGGGCTGGCCTATGTCGACCTGGTGGACGCCGTCGTTCCCGGCCGCGAGGACGAGGCCAGTTCGGGCGGCGCGATGAAGGGCGCGGGCATCCCGCCGAACCGCATCGTCTTCTCGGAGAAGTTCGCCTGCCCGGTCTCCGGCTTCACCATCCCCGAAATCGAGCCGCGGCTGTTCTCGTTCAACGCCCCCCAGGGCGCCTGCCCGGCGTGCGACGGCCTCGGCGAGAAGCTCGAGTTCGACGAGGACCTTGTCGTCCCCAACCACGATCTCAGCATCAAGAAGGGCGCGGTGGTGCCCTGGGCCAAGTCCAACCCGCCCTCGCCCTATTACATGCAGGTGCTGGGCAGCCTCGCCCGCGAGTTCGGCTTCAGCCTCGATACGCCGTGGAAGGACCTGCCCGGCGAAGTGAAGCTCATCATCCTCCACGGCACCGGCGGCAAGCCGGTCACCCTCACCTTCATCGACGGCCGCAAGAGCTACGACGTCAAGAAGCCGTTCGAGGGCGTGATCGGCAACCTCAACCGCCGCATGCTGCAGACCGAAAGCGCCTGGATGCGCGAGGAGCTGGGCAAGTACCAGGCGTCGCACCCCTGCGAGGTGTGCGGCGGCGCGCGCCTCAAGCCCGAGGCGCTGGCGGTGAAGGTCGCCGGGCAGGACATCGCTTATGCCACCCGCCTCTCGGTGGTCGACGCGCTCGGCTTCTTCCAGACGCTGCCCGAGACCTTCACGCCCCAGCAGCGCGAGATCGCCCGCGCGATCCTCAAGGAAATCGACGAGCGGCTCGGCTTCCTCAACAATGTCGGGCTCGACTATCTCAACCTCGATCGAACCTCCGGCACCTTGTCCGGCGGCGAGAGCCAGCGCATCCGCCTCGCCAGCCAGATCGGCAGCGGGCTGTCGGGCGTGCTCTACGTGCTCGACGAGCCCTCGATCGGCCTGCACCAGCGCGACAACGACATGCTGCTCGCCACGCTCAAGCGCCTCCGCGACCTCGGCAACACCGTGCTCGTCGTCGAGCATGACGAGGATGCGATCCGCACCGCCGACTATGTGATCGACATGGGGCCGGGCGCCGGCGTCCATGGCGGCGAGATCGTCGCCAAGGGTACGCTCGACGAGGTGCTCGCCACCGAAGGCAGCATCACCGCCGACTATCTCAACGGCACCCGCGAAGTCGCCGTGCCGCCCAAGCGCCGCAAGGGCAATGGCAAGAAGATCACCGTCCACAACGCCACCGCCAACAACCTGAAGGGCGTGACGGCCAGCATCCCGCTCGGCACCTTCACCTGCATCACCGGCGTCTCGGGCTCGGGCAAGTCCAGCTTCACGCTCGACACGCTCTACGCCTCGGCGGCGCGCCAGCTCAACGGCGCGCGCCTGCTCGCCGGCAAGCACGACAGGATCACCGGGCTCGAGCATTGCGACAAGGTGATCGACATCGACCAGTCGCCGATCGGCCGCACCCCGCGCTCGAACCCGGCGACCTATACCGGCGCCTTCACCAACATCCGCGACTGGTTCGCCGGCCTCCCCGAGGCGCAGGCGCGCGGCTACAAGCCCGGCCGGTTCAGCTTCAACGTCAAGGGCGGCCGGTGCGAGGCGTGCCAGGGCGACGGCGTGCTCAAGATCGAGATGCACTTCCTCCCCGACGTCTATGTCACCTGCGACGTGTGCCACGGCGCGCGCTACAATCGCGAGACGCTGGAGGTGAAGTTCAAGGGCAAGTCGATCGCCGACGTGCTCGACATGACGGTGGAAGACGCGGTCGAGTTCTTCAAGGCCGTGCCCCCGATCCGCGACCGCATGGCGATGCTCGCCGAAGTGGGCCTCGGCTATGTGAAGGTCGGCCAGCAGGCGACGACGCTGTCGGGCGGCGAGGCGCAGCGGGTGAAGCTCGCCAAGGAACTGGCGCGCCGCGCCACCGGGCAGACGCTGTACATCCTCGACGAACCCACCACGGGCCTGCACTTCGAGGATGTGCGCAAGCTATTGGAAGTGCTCCACGCGCTGGTCGAGCAGGGCAACACGGTGGTGGTGATCGAGCACAATCTCGACGTCATCAAGACCGCCGACTGGATCCTCGACCTGGGGCCCGAAGGCGGCGTGAAGGGCGGCGAGATCGTCGCCGAAGGCACGCCGGAGCAGGTGGCGAAGGTGGCGGGTAGTTACACCGGGCGGTATCTGGCGCCGTTGCTCAAGCCGCGGAAGGCGAAGGCGGGGAAGGTGGCGGCGGAGTGAGCTTCATAGGGGGATTAAGACAGTGGATGCCGCAAAGGAACTCTATTTAGCGTCGGATACGATGGGTGACGCGATCAAAGATTTTGAGGCCTCGATATCGCAGGATAAAATAGTTAAACTCACTGAGGTCTGCGCCGCTATTCAAGATGCTTGGAGCGGCTCCAATCTTGGATATCATGCGAACGTTTATTATAGAGAACTTAATCCACCTCCAGCGGGAGCAAAATTCAGTCCTGAATGGGGCCTGGAGCGACATTTTGGCCCTTCCAGCCATCCCGGCTTCGAGGAATTTCAGCCGTTAGAAGTCAAAAATGAAATTAATCGGCGAGCCGGAGTGTCACCTAATGACTTTGACCGACCATGTCGCAATTTGCTAAAGCAGTTTGGAGCGTTACGACGCGACATAATTTCTATTCTTACGATTGTAACAGAAGTAAATTCTGACGACTTTATTAACGAGAGTCTAAGTGAGATAAAAGGCTTGCAGCCGCTTTCAGCAGATTCCGCTAGAACGATGCTGCACCCTTCGGGCCGAAAGATATCCCGCGATACTCTTGCAATATCACAGGGGACTAGACTTGCGCCACATCAAGAGGTGTGGGCGGACGCCCTCTCTATAAGCTCCCTAGTCGACCATGCGGAACGACTTATGGAACTTTCTCGCCAGTGTGCTGCGCATCTTGCTCGGCGTGAGTCGTTCAAGTCGCCAGTGCATACCCCAGGCTCAGGTCAGACCATTTTTATTGGCCATGGCCGTTCACCAGTCTGGCGTGAGCTAAAGGACTTTATAAAAGACACCCTTCGATTGGATGTTGAAGAGTTCGGCAGAGTTTCAACCGCAGGGATTAGCACCACAGCACGACTTTCCGAAATGTTAAGCAACGCATCCTTCGCCTTTCTTATAATGACTGCCGAGGACGAGACAGGCGATGGGAAGAGAGTAGCGCGGCAGAATGTTATACACGAGGTTGGACTATTTCAGGGCAAGCTCGGAAATGAACGTGCCATAGTACTTTTAGAGGACGGGTGTGAGGAGTTCACAAATATAGTTGGATTAGGACAGATCAGGTTTCCTGCAAACCGAATTTCGGCAGTTTTCGAGGATATTAGGGCGGTTTTGAGGCGAGAAAATCTCCTTCCTAGCTGAGATAGCACGCCAAATATTCTGGCTTGACTTTCTGACGCCTGGAGGTCCGGGGACACAATACCGAACTCGGCTCCACCGACCTCGACTTCCTTGACGCCTCGCGCTGCAACTCGCATCTTCACCACATGACCACGCGCATCATCATCGACCCACAAGTCTGCGGCGGCCGGCCGATCGTCGCCGGTACCCGGATGCGCGTCAGCGACGTGCTGGATGCGCTGGCGGATGGCGTCAGCGTCGAGGAACTGCTCGCGGACTTTCCGTACCTCGTCCGCGTCTGCCGCGCCTATCCGTCGCCGCCAAGTAACCCCCAAATTTGAAACGGCCGCCTCGGCGGCTTCTCCCATCCACCGTCATTCCCGCGAAGGCGGGAATCCATTGCCCTGTGCGCCGGGGAAAGAACCGCCCATTCAGCGCCAATGGATCCCCGCCTTCGCGGGGATGACGGCGTGTCGTGGCGGATCGCGATCGCCTGCCCCGAAGCATCGACGTGGCTTCGCGCCCCCCTCTTCGCGCCTCCGCGCCTCCGCGCCTTTGCGCCTTTGCGCGCAAAACCCTTCTTCCTTCTTCCGGTTCGCGATATCCTCCGGCCATGCCCGAAGACGACTCCGACTTCCCGGACTCCGATTACGCGCCGCCGGGGCCGATCCCCTCGCCGGAAGCCTATGACGCATGGTTCCGCGCCAAGATCGAGAAGGCGCTCGCCGACCCCCGACCCAGCATCCCGCACGAGGTCGTCATGGCGCGGGTACAGGCGATACTCGACCGGCACAAAAAGCCGCAGGACTGACGCCCCCATGCCCCACCTCCCCACCAACCCCGCCCATCTCGGCCGCGCCGCCAGCGCCAGCGTCGAGCCCGACTTCACCGGCCCGGACTGGTACGACGCGTATATCGCCCGCCACGAAGCCGACGGGATCGACGGCCGCCTCGTCTCGCAGTTCGATTTCGCGGAAAGCTGGGATAGCTGGGAGATGCACCCGCACGGCGCGGAACTCGTGATCTGCACGGCGGGCGCCTGCACGCTCCACCAGGAACATGCCGATGGCAGCAGCGAGCGCGTGACGCTCGCGCCCGGCGACTATGCCATCAACCCGCCGGGGACATGGCACACCGCCGATGTCGCGTCGGGCGAGACCTGCACCGCGATCTTCATCACCCCCGGCATCGGCACCACCCACCGGCCGCGCTGAGCCCCAAGGCCCCCTCACCCTTCCGCCGCTTCGCGGCTCCCTCCCTCTCCCACAAGGGGAGAGGGAGAAGCGGCGCCCTGCACCCTCTCCCCTTGTGGGAGAGGGGAGGGGCCCGCCGCCCGAGGCGGTGGGAAGGGTGAGGGGGCGATTTGCAGCGCAAATCGCGCGGCGCGCCGCGCCGCTCACCCTCTCCCGCCCCCAAAAAGAACAAACCAACAACAAAACCCTGTCCTACACCCCCTGTTTCGGCATATCTGGCAAGTCGCCTTGGCCTTCCAGGAGACGCACCATGACCCGCCATGTCGAAATCCTCGCCTCGCATCCCGGGGGCGACGATCTGTTCTGCCTCGACGAACTGGTCGATACCGGCCCGATCCCCGCGCGGCGCGAGCGGCAGGATGGCTGGACGCCCGAGCGGCAGGCGCTGTTCCTCAAGCTGCTGTCCGAAGGGCACACCATCACCACCGCCTGCGACGCCGCCGGCATGTCCACCAGCTCGGCCTATGCGCTGCGGCGATCGGCGGCGGGGGCGGCGTTCGCGGTCGCGTGGCAGGCGGCGCTGCTGCTCGCGCGCGAGCATCTGGCGGATCGGCTGATCGAGCGCGCCGTGCATGGCAGCGTCGAGACGATCACCCGGCCCGATGGCTCCACCCTCACCCGCCAGCGCCACGACAACCGGCTGGCGATGCACATGCTCACCCGGCTCGACCGGCTGGCCGATGGCGATGCCGGCGCGGTCGATCATGCCGCCGCGCGGCTCGTCGCGGGCGAGTTCGACCAGTTTCTCGCGCTGATCGAACGCGGCGGCGGCGCGGCGCGTGCCGGGCTGTTCCTCGCCCAGCGGCTGGAGGGCGCGGCGGCGGCCGACGATCTCGCCCCGCTGCGCGCGCTCGCCCGCGCCGATGCCTGGCTGCGCAGCGGCGGCGCGGGCGGGGACGGCGCGGACACCGCCGATCTTGCCGATCTCGATCCGGCGCAGCGCGCGCACTGGACCGCCGAGCAATGGGCGCGGGCCGAGGCGGCGGGGCTGCTCGTCCTCGCGCCGCCGCCCGCCGCCGCCGATGCCCCCGCGCCGCAATACGCGCACGAGTGTGAACTTTGGCAACTTAGACAGGCCGACAATCCCGATGGCGCGCCGGTCTGGTGGGACAGCGAGCTGTGCGAATGGCGCACCAGCTTCCCGCCCGATCCGCTGTTCTATGGCCATGAGGAGGGCGAGTATGGCGACCCCGATTATTCGCGCACGCTCTCGTCCGACGAGCTGGAGGTGATCGAAGGGCCGCTGCGCGCCGCCCGCGAGGCGAAGCTGGCCGAGGCCGAGCGGCTGCGCGATGCCTGGTTCGCCGATGGCGTCATCGTCGAAGAGGTCGATGACGCGCCCGCGCTGCCCGCCGCGCCCCCGCCGCCGCCCCCGTCCCTGCCGCCCACGCGCTCCGCCGGCCCCGCGCCCAAGCCCCGCGCGCGTGCCAAGCCGCAGCGCAAGCGCGCGGCAAAGCCGGCGCGCAAGCCGTCGTCGCGGCGGCGCGGCCGGGCGCAATCGGCGGGCGCGGCATTGCAATCGGCGCCGCATGCGCCCACATAGGGGCTGCTACAGTCGCAAATCGTCGGTTACTGGTGCTTTGCGGCTCCGCTTTCCTTCTTTCCCTGCCCCTGAAGCACGAGGCTTCCCACACGCGGGGCGCCGACAATCGAAGGAAAACGTATGAGCATCACCGGCACCGTCAAATTCTTCAATGCCGACAAGGGCTATGGCTTCATCGCGCCGGATACGGGCGGCAACGACGCCTTCGTCCATATCAGCGCGGTCGAGCGCGCGGGCATGATCACGCTGCAGCAGAACCAGCGCGTGAGCTACGAGCTCGAAGAGGATCGTCGCGGCAAGATGGCCGCGATCAACCTCCAGGCGGCAGACTGAAGTTCCAGACGGCGGCACCCTCCCGGTGCCGCCGTTTTCGTTTCGACGATCCTCAAACCTCGCGGGAGCATGTGATGACCGATAGCGAACTCTTCCGTGCCCGTGCCGACGAAGCGGGTGCCCTCGCGGCCGGCAGCGATCTCGACAATGTCCGCGACCGCCATCTGCGCTCGCAGGCTGCGTGGGAAGCGATGGCCGTCCGCGCCGAGCGCGTCGCGACCGAACGGGCCCGCAACGAAGCGGCGAAGCAGGCCGCGAGCGCGCTGGTCGACTGACGCCGGGCTTGAATGTTGGGGTCGCGGGCCCCATCTCTCTATCCAGACGCAGCTGCCGCACCTTCGATGTGCCGGCCGTGGTTCGTTACGGAACCCGCTCGCGTCTTGTCGGTTCTGCATGTCACCAGTCCGGGGCGTTTGCGCGCCCCTCGCCGCCGTGCATCCGCCCGTCCCGGGCGCCGACTGCAAATGATAAAGAGAAAAAACAGGAATAGAATGAACTTCTTCGATCGTATTCAGGAAACCCAGATCACCCGCACGCCGACTTCGTCGATCTTCCCGCTGGCCGCCGGCACGTCTGCCCGCCGCCGCGGCAAGCCCACCCCGCTCCAGGCCGCGGCGCAGCGCCGCATCGCCCGGGCCGCGGTGATGGAAGTGCTCGGCTGATCTGACTGTCTAGCCGGAACGGCGGGCCGGCCTGGCCGTTGACGGGGCACAACCCCTTCAACTTCAGGAACCCCCGATGCCCGCCACCAAGACCCCGGCCACGAAAAAACGGACCACCCGGTCCAGCACCAAGGCCAAGCAGGCCGCCGCGCGCTCGCCGAGCCGCACCGGCCTCGCCGCCGCCGCGCTGGCCGGCGCCACCGCGCTCGGCGCGCTGGTCGCCGGCGTGTTCGCCCTCCGCCGCCGCAGCGCCGCGGAACCGGGCACCGTCCCCACCGATCTCACCGGCGCTCGCCACCCCGATGGCAGCGAGCGGGCGATCGAGGCGTTCCGCCCCGATCCCACCGCCCCCGTCCCCGCCGCGGAGCGCGACGCCCTCCGTCCGGCCCTGGCCGGCGCCGCCGCCCCCACCCTCGTCGCCGGCCAGGCCGACGATCTCCGCCGCCTCGACGCCGCCCCCTCCTGAAGGTCGCACGCAACTTTCCGGCCCCGCCGAACATTGGCGTTCCACGCTTTCAAGGGAGACAAGAACAATGCGTATTCTGTCGATTGGCCTCGCCGCCGCCGCGGCGACGATGGTTTCGGGCTGCATGGGCGACGGCTATGGCGGCACCAGCTCCGCCAGCTATGGCGGCTACCGCAACTATGACTGGAACCGCCCCGATCCCTCGTACAACGGCTATGAAGCCGACCGCTACTACCGCGACGACCGCCGCTACCGCGAGCGCCGCCTGTCGCAGGACGACCGTATCTACCGTGGTCGTGACGGCCGCTATTATTGCCGCCGCCCGGATGGCACCACCGGCCTGATCGTCGGCGGCGTTGCCGGCGGCGTGCTCGGCAACCTGATCGCCCCGGGCGGCTCGCAGACGCTGGGTACGCTGCTCGGCGCCGCCGCCGGTGCCGCCGCGGGCCGGGCGATCGAGCGTGACCAGGTGAAGTGCCGTTGATCTGAGCGACTGCCGGCGGGCCGCCATCGGCCGCGCCCGCCGGCATGCCCGAACCGGGAGGAACCGACGATGACGACCCGCACCGCCACCGCCCGCTACACCGGCTTCGGCAAGCCCGGCAAAGGCCAGCTGACCAGCCAGTCGGGCGTGCTCGATGCGACGCCCTACGGCTTCAACACGCGCTTCGCCGACGAAAAGGGCACCAACCCAGAGGAACTGATCGCCGCCGCCCATGCCGGCTGCTTCACCATGGCGCTCAGCTTCGCACTGGCCCAGGCCGGGTTCGACGACGGCACGCTGGAAACCACTGCCGCCGTGACGCTGGACAAGGATGGCGACAGCTTCACCATCACCCGCTCGGCGCTGTCGCTCAAGGCAGAGGTGCCGGGGATCGACGAGGCCCAGTTCGCCAGGCTGGCAAAGGACGCGGAGCAGAATTGCCCGGTATCGAAATTGCTCAAGGCAGAGATCACGCTCGACTGGCAGCTCGCCTGATCGATCGGGGCGCCGCCGCCGTCCGTCGTCCGCCGGCGACATCAAAAAGGGGGACCGGCATCGCTGCCAGCCCCCCGGTCGCCGGCCTCGACCACGGATGCCGGATGGCATCCATCGCCCGGTGTCGGCGGCATGCACCACCCGCGTCGGCAAGGAGCACGGGCGCTGCGTCGGTCGCCTTCAGAAGCGCCGCTGGCTGAGCAGCGGCATTTCCTTTTGCGACCCGCTTCTCCGTTCGCCGGTCGGCGGCGGAAAAGACGGTCGGCGTTCGATTGCAATCAGGTTGCGGACAACCCGTCGCCTCGTTTCGCCTTTCGGGCATGTCGGCACGGTTTCCGAATGGCACCAGTCCCGATATGTCCGTGCAGGCCGTTGAATTTCCGATGATTTCTCATTGTCCATCGCATCGTCTGCAAGTGAATGGTCTCACCTCCGGCGAGTCGCACCAAGCGCGAAAGCGCCCGTTCCACCTGTTGATAACGTGGATAACGGGGATAAACCGGCCCTATCCGCCGCCCGGTGCCCAGCCCGGCGCCGCCAGCTCGAAACCGGCAAAATCGAACGCCGGCACCACCGCGCAGCTCACCAGCGCCCAGCCCCGCGGCGCTTCCGCCGACTGCCAGCAATGGGCGGGCACCCGGCATTGCGGCGCCTCGCCGCCGGTCACATCGCCGCCGAGGATGATCGCGTCCCCGGCACGCTCGTCCCCGCTCGCCGCGATCCGCAGCTCGATCGGCGATCCGGCGTGCCAGAACCACAGCTCCTCCGCATCCACCCGGTGCCAGTGCGACCGGGCACCCTGTTCGAGCAGGAACAGGATCGCCGTGCCCACCCCGCGCCCGCCGTCCGCCGATGCGCCCCGCCAGGTCTCGCGATACCAGCCGCCCTCGGGATGCGGCGCGAGGCCAAGCTGTTCGATGATCCGCCGCGCCTCGTCCATTCGCATCCTATCCCTTTCCTGAACGGCACGTCGTTCGTCGTTCATGCAACCTGCTGCAGAAGCAGGACGTTGCACCACCGTATTCCAATTCCTTCAATGCAGGAGTTTGTTCATGCGTAAACTGATGCTCGCATTTGGCGCCGCGTCGCTCACCCTTCCGGCCGCCGCCGTCGTGCTGCCCAGCGCAAAGGCCTCGGCTGCGACCTTGTCGCAGGACCGCCACTACCACAAGAAGAAGAAGCGCTACGCCTATCGCGAATGGCGCGGGCGCGACGGCCGCCGCTATTGCCGCAAGCCCGACGGGACGACCGGCCTTGTGATCGGCGGCGTCGCCGGTGCGCTGGTCGGCCGCACGATCGATACGCGGGGCGATCGCACCGCCGGGACCGTTCTTGGCGGCGTTGCCGGCGCCCTTGCCGGTCGCGAGATCGAACGCAGCGGCGATCGTCGCTGCCGCTAAGGTCCAGCCCTTTTCTGAGCCTGCCGCCCCGGTCGACGCCCAGCAACGTCGGCCGGGGCGATGCCGTCTGGCACGCGCGTTGACAGCGACAGGCGGATCGCTGAAGCTGCGCGGATAACTCCCGAAGGAGGCGCACAATGGCCGGCAAGAAGGACAAGAAAAGCGCGAAGGACACCGCGAAGGGGGCCTCGCTGTTGCCCAAGTCGATTGCCGGGGTGAAGCTGCCCAAGGAGGCGCGGCGCCAGCTGACCGATCTCGCCAAACACCCTATCGTCGCCGATCTGCTCGCCGCCGGCCTCGTGGCACTCGCTGCGCGTATCAAGGGCGAGCTCGAACCGCAGGCCAAGACGAAGGCTGACGCACCGGCCGATCCGCCCGCGCCGCCGACGCCGCTCGCACCGCCGCCTGCACCCGAACCTCCTGCTACCCCGTCACCACCCAAGCGCACCCGCAAGCCCGCCGCTGCCAAGGATGCCGCCGCTGCCCCGGCCGCAAAGCCGCCGGTCCGCCGCACCCGCAAGCCGGCATCCCCCAAGCCGAAAGCGCCGCCCGCCGGCGACTCCTGAACGGCTGCCCAAACGAAACAGGCCCCGCCGCGATGGCGAGGCCTGTCCCGGGGGATTAGCGAAATGAAGGCGGTCAGCCGCGATGATGGTTGCGGTCGCGCTTCTCGATCCGGATCTTGGCGGAGAGCGAGTCGAACCGGCGATCAAGGTCGCGACGCTCCGCCATCGTCAGGCCGGGACGCGAGGCGCGGTAGCGGGCCTCGAGCCGCACCAGCGAGCGATATTCGCCCCGCAGCGCCGTCGCCTCGCGGCGGCTGAGCGCGCCCGAACGGACGCCCTGATCGATCCGCTTGTCGAGCCGTGCCTCGCGCTCGTTGATGCTCTGCCAGCCGCGTGCCTGCGCATAGGCCGGGGCATGGGGGGCCGGGGCATGGATCGGCGCGGCAACGGCGGGAACGGCAGCGGCGGCAACGCCCAGACTGGCGACCATCAGCATGAACTTGTTCACCTGAAACTCCTTTTCTTCACTGGGCCGCCTCTGCGGCCGAAGGACGTTATCGAACGCCGCTGTCGCGCAACTGTCCCGCAATTCGTCCTATTGTGTCACCGTTTGTCGCAACGGCGCGGCGTTCGTTCAGCTTCGCCGGTCAGGCGACGAGCAGTCGTTCGGCCTGGGCGCGCGCCTCGGGGGTGATCTCCGCACCGGAAAGCATGCGCGCGATCTCCTCGCGCCGCTGGTCGCGGTCGAGCGGCGTCACGCCGGTGCGGGTGACGATGCCGTCGTGCCGCTTGGCGATCAGCAAATGGCGCCGGCCGCGCGCCGCCACCTGCGGGCTGTGCGTCACCACCAGCACCTGCGACCGGTCGGCCAGCCGCGCCAGCCGTTCGCCGATCGCGTCGGCCACCGCGCCGCCGACGCCGCGATCGACCTCGTCGAAGATCAGCGTCGCCGCGCCGCCCTCTTCGGCCAGCGCCACCTTCATCGCCAGGATGAAGCGCGAAAGTTCGCCGCCGCTGGCGATCTTCATCAGCGGCGCGAACGGCGCGCCCGGGTTCGTCGAAACCTCGAACTCCACCCGGTCCATGCCGGCGGCGCTCCATTGCCCCTCGTCGAGCGGCTCGACCATTGTGCGGAACCGCGCGGCATCGAGCTTGAGCGGCCGAAGTTCGGATTCGACCGCCGCGTCGAGCCGCGCCGCCGCCTCGCTGCGCGCGGCCGACAGCGCCTGCGCCGCCTCGCGATACGCTTGGTGCGCCGCCGCCGCCGCACGTTCGAGCCGGTCGATCGTCGCGCCGCCGCTGGTCAGCCGGTCGAGCCGGTCGGACAATTCGGTCAACAGCGCCGGCAGTTCGTCAGGCTGCACGCGGTGCTTGCGCGCGATCGCCCGCAGCTCGAACAGCCGCGCCTCATCGGCTTCGAGCGCCGCTGGGTCGAACGCCAGCGCCTCCGCCGCATGGTCGACCTGCGCCTGCGCCTCGGCACCGTCGCCGATCGCGTGGTCGATCGCCGCCAGCGCCTCGGCCAGCGCGGGATGATCGTCGGACACGCGCTCGAGGATGCGCGCCGCCTGCCGCAGCCGCGCAAGCCCGCCATCCGAGCCTTCGAGCAGGTCGGCAATCGCCTGAAGGTCGCTGGCAATCTTCTCGCCGCGCTGCATCGTCGCGCGCCGCTCCGCCAGTCGTTCCTCCTCGCCTGCCTCCGGGGCGAGCGCGGTCAGCTCGGCGACGGCATGGTCGAGCCACTCGCGGTCGCGCTCGGCGGCATCCTGTTCGGCGCGCGCGACCGCCAGCGCATCTTCGGCCTCGCGCCAGGCGCGGTGCGCGATCGCCACCGGCCCGCCGTCGCAGCGGCCAAAGGTGTCGAGCAGCAGTCGGTGACCACGCGGATTGAGCAGCCCGCGATCGTCATGCTGCCCGTGGATCTCGACCAGATGCGGCGCCAATTCGCGCAGCAGCCCGGCCGAGGCGGGCTCGTCGTTGATGAACGCCCGGCTGCCGCCGTCGGCCTTGACGACGCGCCGGATCAGCAGCGGCTCACCCGGCTCCAGCGTCATCGCATTCTCGGCGAACAGGCTGGCGATCGCGCCGTCGGCCGCAGGCGGCAGGAAGCTGGCGACCACCACCGCCTGTGCGGCGCCCGTGCGGACCAGCCCGCTATCGGCACGCGCCCCCAGCGCCAGCCCCAGCGCGTCGAGCAGGATCGACTTGCCCGCCCCGGTCTCGCCGGTGAGCACGCCGAGCCCCTCGCCGAACTCCAGGTCGAGCGCCTCGATCAACACGACGTCGCGAATGGAAAGCGCAGTCAGCATCGGC
The DNA here is from genome assembly GCF_054489705.1 of Sphingomonas sp. RS6. Taxonomy (NCBI): domain Bacteria; kingdom Pseudomonadati; phylum Pseudomonadota; class Alphaproteobacteria; order Sphingomonadales; family Sphingomonadaceae; genus Sphingomonas; species Sphingomonas sp. RS6. The sequence goes on along the minus strand of NZ_JBTMWM010000002.1, from coordinate 413,640 downwards.
GCCCCCTATCGCAGGAACACACAAGGAACGGAAGCCGCTTTACGCACATCGGCGCGGCCGCCACCGTTCGCTCGCCTCAGCTCGCGGGCTTCGCCTTGGTTTCGGCGGCGAGCTTGTCCTGGTTTTCCTGCATCAGCTCATAGGCGTGCTTGTACCAGTCGGTGCCCGGATAGTTGGCACCCAGCACCGCCGCCGCCTTTTCGGCCTCGATCGGCACGCCCAGCGCCAGATAGGCTTCGGTCAGCCGCATCAGCGCCTCGGGCACATGCGTCGTCATCTGATACTGGTCGACCACGGTGCGGAAGCGCAGCACCGCCGCCAGCCACTGGCCGCGCCCTTCGTAGAAGCGCCCGATCTCCATCTCCTTGCCGGCCAGATGGTCGCGGACAAGGTCGAGCTTGAGCCGCGCATCGGCGGCATATTTGGAATTGGGATAGCGGCGAATCAGCTCGCCCAGCGAATCGAGCGCCTGCTGCGTGATCTTCTGGTCGCGGGTAACGTCGCTGATCTGTTCGTAATAGGAGATACCGATCAGATAATAGGCATAGGGCGCGTCGCGGTTGCCGGGATGCACCGCCAGGAAACGCTGCGCCGACGCGATCGCCTCAGGATAGTCACGGTTCAGATAATAGCTGAACGCACCCATTAACTGCGCGCGGCGCGCCCATACCGAATAGGGATGCTGGCGCTCCACCTCGTCGAACAGCGCCGCCGCCAGCTTGTACTGATGCTGGTCGAGCTTCGCCCGGGCCGTGCTGTACAGCGTGCCGACGTCGCGCGCGACATAGGGCAGATCCTTGACGCCGCTGCTCTTGGCACAGCCGGCGACGGAAAGGGCGAACACCGGGATGAGCGCAATGGCGCGCGCGCGGGAGATGGGACTACGCATAGGCGGCGGTTCTTAGACCGGGGGCGTGGCCGCAAACAATCCTTTTCGGGGCGGGATTGCGGCGGAACGCGCATCGGGCCACATGCGCTTCGATTCCAATCGATCCAGCCCAAGGGGAAATCAGGTGCCAGCGACTCTCCTCGCCACCCATCGCGTCGAAAAGCCGTGGGGCCGCCACACATTGTGGCCCGGCTTCGCCGATCCTGCCGCCGATCGCGATCCGATCGGCGAAGTCTGGTTCCAGACGCCGGGCGACAGCCAGCCCGATCTGCTCATCAAATATCTGTTCACCAGCGAAAAACTGTCGGTTCAGGTCCACCCGAACGACGAACAGGCCCAGGCCGTCGGCCTGCCGCGCGGCAAGGACGAATGCTGGGTGATCCTCGCCGCCGAGCCCGATTCGACGATCGCGATCGGCACGCGCGAGCCGGTCGACCGCGAAACGCTGCGCGCCGCCGCGCTCGACGGGTCGATCGAACAGCTGGTCGACTGGAAGCCGGTCAAGGCCGGCGACTTCTTCTATTCGGCCTCGGGCACGATCCACGCGATCGGCGCGGGCATCACGCTGATCGAGGTGCAGCAGAACAGCGAGACCACCTATCGCCTGTACGATTATGGCCGCCCGCGCGAACTGCATCTCGACGAAGGGATCGCCGTGACCGATCCGGTGCCGTTCGTGCCGCATCCGATGCCGGGCAAGGTCGCCGAGGGGCGCACGATCATGGTCGAGGGGCCGAAATTCGTGCTCGAGCGCTGGACCGGCGGCCATCGCCGCTTCACGCTTCCCGCTGGCGTCACCGGCTGGCTGATCCCGGTGACCGGCAACGGCGTCGTCGACGGCGTCGCGTTCAAGGCGGGCGAGTGCCTGACGGTCGAGGGCAGCGCCGAGCTTCAGGCCGATGTCGGCAGCGATCTGCTGTTCGCCTATTCGGGCGACACCCGCATCGCCAGCATGGACGCTGGCTGAACCGCCGGTAGTTTTCGGTTCACGCAACCGCCATTGGCGGCGGCACGTTTGGACACGCATCGGAAATGATCAGGAGTGATCTGATGCGTTTGCTTTTCGTCGCCGCCGCCGCGGCCCTCACCCTCCCCGCGGCCCCCGCCCTGGCGCAGGGCCGCCACGAGCGCGAGGCGCGACAGGACTGCCGACACGATCTGCGCCATGCCGACAGCCGCCGCGAATATCGCCGCGAGGCGCGCGACTGCCGTCAGGACATTCGCGAGGCACGTCGCGACGACAATCGCCGCGCGTGGCAGCGCGATTGGCGCCGCTATCGCAACTATGACTATAACCGCCTGCCGCCGGGCGAGCGCGCCTACTATGCCGATCAATATTATCGCGACGGCCGCTATTATCGCGAGCGCCGGCTGACCCGCAACGATCGCATCTATCGCGGTCGCGACGGCCGCTATTATTGCCGCCGCAACGACGGCACGACCGGCCTGATCGTCGGCGGCGTCGCCGGTGGCCTGTTCGGCAACGCGCTGTCGAGCGGTCGCAACGCCACGCTCGGCACGCTGCTCGGCGCCGCCGCCGGCGCGGCACTCGGACAGTCGGTCGATCGCGGCAACGTCCGCTGCCGCTGAGGCAGATCGCCTGAACCATGCGGGGCCCGGTTCGCCGGGCCCCTTTTTCATGGCCTCAGATGAACCCGCCGGTCAGCATCAGCCGCAACCCGCTGATGACGAGCAGCACCAGGTTGAAGTTCCGCCCGCCCGTGTGGCGCGACAGCATGCCGACCACCGCGCCGGTGAGCGCGATCGGAAAGGCGATCCAGTTGATCAGCGGCACGAAGGGGAACGGAATGATCCCCACCAGCGCAAAGGGCAGCGCCACCAGCCCGATCAGCAGCGAAAGTGCGTTGAACATCGCCGGCATATGGGGCGGCGCAAGTGTGTTATCAAGATAGCACAGGATCCGACCCAGCGCCGCGCGTCAATCGTTCAGCCACGCCGCCGTGATGGCGCCGCGATGCCCCTCCGGCGCCAGCGCGGCGCGCAGCGCCTCCAGCAGCGGCGGCAGCGCCTGGGTGAAGGCATAGGGCGGATTGACGATGAACAGCCCCGCGCCGTTATAGATGCCGGGCTGGTCGGCATCGTACAGCCAATGCTCGACGGAAAGGAACTTCGGGATGCCGAGCCGGCGCAGCTTGCCCTTCCATTGCTGGTGCGTCGCGCGGTCCTTCAGCGGATACCAGATCACCGTCACGCCATGCGCCCATTTGCGGTGCGCCGCGGCCAGCGTCGCGGTGATGCGGGCGCGCTCGTCGGTCTGCTCATAGGGCGGATCGACCAGCACCACCCCGCGCGGCGTCCGGGTCGGCAGCAGCGCCAGCCACAGCTCATAGGCATCGCGCTCATGCACCGCCGCCGGCGTGCCTCGCATCGCGGCGCGCAGCGCGGTCGCATCCTCGGGATGCTTTTCGTTGAGGACCAGCGCATCCTGCGACCTGAGCAACTGCGCCAGGAACTGCGGCGATCCGGGATAGAGCTGCGGCGCATCCGCCCCGTCATTCACCGCCCGCACGGCGGCGCGATAGTCGTCCAGCAAGGGGTTCGCATCGGCAAAGGCGCGCACCACGCCCTGCGCCGCCTCGCCGGTACGCTGCGCCTGCTCGCCGCCCAGGTCATAGAGCCCGCAGCCGGCATGGGTGTCAATCAGCGTCAGCGCCCCCTGCTTTTGCTGGAGCCCGCGGACCAGCGCGATCAGCAGGCTGTGCTTGACGACATCGGCGCTGTTGCCGGCATGGAAGGAATGGCGATAATTCATGGAAATCCGGAAACTGCCTGCCTCTGTACGCGCGCCCGCGCGATCGAGCCGGTCGCGCGACGATGCGAGCAACCCGGCGCCTGTACGCGGCCAAGCCCCCGCGCGCGAGGCTTGAAATCAGCTTTCGCGCCCGGCGGCAACCGGCGACGCGCCGCAATCGCGCCAGCGCTGTCCATGCCATCGTAAAAGAGGGTCAAGGGTCTTGCGCGTTCGGCTTCAGCCCCATCGTTGCCGGACGGCAGGCGCCGCCCCGGTAGCGGTCTTTTCAATCCTCCCCCGGAGAGGGAGGGGGACCGGCGAAGCCGGTGGAGGGTATTCGCCGCGTGCGACATCGATGATCTAACGGATCGTGGCATCGTATCGCAAGTGGACACGGAGCGTTGCGTTTCCGAACCGCGCGCTACATCCTGCCTGCGATGCACAACCTTAGCAAAGCACGATTCCGCGCTCTTTTCGTGGCGATCCCGCTTCTCGCATCCTCCATCGTCCCAACGATGATTTTTGGGCTCGTCGCGGACCAATGGGGTACGAACCTGCTTTGGGGAAGCTACTTCGGCTTGGGTTGGTGCCTCTCGGCGTTTTGGACCGGCGGCATCTTTAATGACCATCTTTCAACGGCGGTTGGGTTGATTTGGGGATGGTTGGCCTTGATGCCCCTCTATTTCGCGGCGGGTTGGCTATGGGAGCGAACCACGGCGAACGCTCGAAGAATCGCAGTCGGAGCATTGTTGGTGTCAGCCGTGCTGATGGTGCCAGCGAAGGCGGTGATGGATTTGGATCAGCGCGGTATTCACCTGCCAGACTACGCGTCACATCTGGCCACTTCTTTTTAAGAACGTCTGCTACACGCGGTTCTGTACGGTGAAGCAGTCGGTTTCGAATCCACCACCTTTCAGACATTTCGAAGCCATTCGCACCGAGTAACCGAAAGCACCCAGCGGGGGTCATTTCATTCCTCCCCCGGAGGGGGAGGGGGACCGGCGAAGCCGGTGGAGGGGTAGTCGCCGCGGGCGACATCGACGATGTGACGGATCGCGGCTTCAAGGTCGGACAGGATGAACTGCGCGGGAATCCTGAGTACCCGAACGCCCTGCGAGCGAAGCCAGCGATCACGGATCGCGTCTCGCTCTGGCTGGTCGCCCCGAGCATGGGCTTCGCCGTCGACTTCGACGGCGAGGTTGCGCGGCGGACAGAAGAAATCGAGGACATAGATGCCCGCCGGATGCTGACGGCGAAAGCGCAACCCTTCAGGGCGGGTTCGAAGCGCCTGCCACAGGAGGACTTCGGGCAACGTCATCCGCCGACGCAGATGCCGGGCAAAATCCTGGGTTTTCTTCGGGCCGTGGAGCATGCGGCGACTACCCCTCCACCAGCCTGCGGCTGGTCCCCCTCCCCCTCCGGGGGATTAAAGAAAACATCATCCGCACATCCACGCAATGACTGCTTTCCACCAACTTCGGATACTCACGCGCCCCCCCTACCCCCGGCCAGCGACCTCCACGAACGCCCCCGGCGCGATCCCCGCGACTGACCAGTCGCCGATCGACCAGCGGACCAGCCGCAGCGTCGGCAGGCCCACCGCCGCCGTCATCCGGCGTACCTGGCGGTTGCGGCCTTCGCGGATGGTGATCTTCAGCCAGTTGTCGGGGATCGACTTGCGTGCACGGATCGGCGGATCGCGCTCCCACAGGTCCGGCGGGTCGATCCGCGCGACCTCGGCGGGCAGGGTCATGCCGTCCTTGAGCAGCACGCCCTTGCGCAACTGCTCCAGCGCCGCCGGCTGCGGATCGCCCTCGACCTGCACCAGATAGGTCTTGGGCATCTTGAAGCGCGGATCGGCGATGCGCGCCTGCAGCCGCCCGTCGTCGCACAGCAGCAACAGCCCCTCGCTGTCGCGGTCGAGCCGCCCGGCGGGATAGACGCCCTTCACCGCGATATGGTCGGACAAGGTCGCGCGCACCGTCGGCGATCCGCGATCGGTGAATTGCGACAGCACACCATAGGGTTTGTTGAACAGGAGCAGCCGGGCCATCCCCTGCGCATAGCGTCCGGCCGCGGCGCTGTCTTGCGGCACATGCCGCCGCCGCGAACCGCTTGCGCCGGCGCCATGTTCATGTTATGTTCCATTTCTAGCGCCTTTATGGCGCCCGCTCTTTGACATCCGTATCTTCCTCCCGCACGCGGCGAGACGCTGCCGGCCGTCCATCGACGGAATCGTGCACGAGCGTGAACTTTGGCAACTTTGACGTTGCCGGGCGCGCCGCTGTCCCGCGCCGGCGGGCATGGTCTCACCGCCAAACTTCCCCTTTCCCCCGTTTCACGCTAGGGGCGCGCAATGCCCAATTTCCTTCTCGTGATGCTCGGCGGTGCCATCGGCTCCGCGGCCCGCTACGGCGTCGGCCGCGTGGCGATGGCGATGGGCGGTTTTGCGTTTCCCTGGGGCACGCTCGCCGCCAATATTCTCGGCGGGCTGCTGATGGGGGTTCTGGCCGGCACCCTCGCCCGCATCGGCCAGGGCGGCGAGCCGTGGCGCCTGCTGCTCGGCGTCGGCGCGCTCGGCGGCTTCACCACCTTCTCGTCCTTCTCGCTCGAAACGATGAACATGATCGAGCGGGGCGACCTGCTCACCGCGCTCGGCTATGTCCTCGTCTCGGTGGTCGGCGCGATCGCCGCGCTGGCGGTCGGCCTTTATCTGGTCCGGGCGATCACGGCATGAGCGGCGGCAGCGACGTTCGCCAGTTCACCGTCGGCCTCGACGATGACGGCATCCGGCTTGATCGCTGGTTCAAGCGGCATCTGCCCGATGTGAGCTTCAACCTCGTGTCGCGCTGGGCGCGCACCGGCCAGCTTCGCGTCGACGGATCGCGCGCGACGCCGGGCGACCGCATCGCCGAGGGCCAGACGATCCGCGTGCCGCCCGCCGAGCCGGCCAAGCCCGCTGCCGCGGCACGGCCCAAGTCGAACCGCCCACCGCTCAGCGACGAACAGGTCGAACTGGCGCAGTCCATGGTGATCCACCGCGACGCTGCCGCGATCGTGCTCAACAAGCCGCCGGGCCTTGCGACCCAGGGCGGCACCAAGACGTTCGAGCATGTCGACGGCCTGCTCGACGCGCTCCAGTTCGACGCGGAGGGTCGGCCCAAGCTGGTCCACCGGCTCGACAAGGACACCTCCGGCGCGCTACTCGTCGCGCGCAACGCGCGGGCAGCGGCGTTCTTCGCCAAGAGCTTCTCCGGCCGCACCGCGCGCAAAATCTACTGGGCGCTGGTGATGGGCGTTCCGGATATCGAGGACGGCTTCATCGAGCTGCCGATCGGCAAGCAGCCGGGCACCGGCGGCGAGAAAATGCAGGTGGACATGGAGGAAGGCTCGCCCGCCCGCACCCGCTACCGGGTGATCGAGCAGGCCGGCAATCGCTGCGCCTGGGTCGAGCTCCAGCCCTTCACCGGCCGCACCCACCAGCTGCGCGTCCACATGGCGGCGATCGGCCATCCGATCGTCGGCGACGGCAAATACGGGCTTCAGGAGGCGTTCCTCACCGGCGGCATCAGCCGCAAGATGCACCTCCATGCCCGCCGCATCCGCATCGACCATCCCGATGGCGGGCGAATCGACGTGCGGGCGGAGCTGCCGCACCATTTCGCCGAATCGATGCAAACGCTCGGCTTCGATCAGGCGGTCGGCGACGCGCTCAAGATCGACGACGGCCCGCCGCCGATGAGCAAGGAACTGCTCAAGCAAAAGGCCAGGGCGCACGCCAAGACCGTCCGCAAGGAACGCCGCGGCGAACGGCGCGGCCGGGGCGCGAAGAAGTGAGGGCGCCGCGCGCATGAACCGCCTCGCGCTGTTCGATTGCGACGGCACGCTGGTCGACAGCCAGGCGAGCATCTGCCTCGCGATGGAGCATTGCTTCGCCGGCCAGAAGCTGGCGCCGCCCCCGCGCGAGGCGGTCCGCCGCATCGTCGGGCTCAGCCTGGTCGAGGCGATCGCCCAGCTGCTGCCCGAGGCCGATGACGATCTCCACCGCCACCTCGCCGAGGCATACAAGCAGGCCTATTTCGCGCTGCGCACCGCCGGCCATATCGAGGACGAGCCGCTCTATGACGGCATCCTCGAGACGATCGAGACGCTGGATGCCAATGGCTGGCTGCTCGGCGTCGCCACCGGCAAGTCGGATCGCGGCCTGATCCGCGTGCTCGAAGCGCATGGCCTGCGCGCTCGCTTCGTCACGCTCCAGACCGCCGACCGCCACCCGTCCAAGCCGCACCCGTCGATGATCGAAGCGGCGATGGCGGAAGCCGGCGCCGCGCCCGAGACGACGGTGATGATCGGCGACACCAGCTTCGACATGGCAATGGCGGTGGCGGCAGGCGCGCATCCGCTGGGTGTTGCATGGGGCTATCACACTCCCCATGATCTGCACGCGGCCGGCGCGGTGCGGGTCGTCGAGCATGCGTCGGGCATTGCGGCGCATCTGGAGGGGTTATGACCGAAGCGGATCGTGTGGCGCGCAATCGCTATTTTCTGATGACCGGCGCCAACATGGTCGGCGTCGCCGGCGCGGTGCTCGGCCTGCTGATCGCCGGCCGCGCGCAGACCACCGAACTGACGATGCTGGGCGGCACGCTGCTGCTCGCCTCGCTCTGGGTCATGGCGGTAATCCCCCGGATGCTCGCCCGCCGCTGGAGGACACCGCCCGAAGCATGAAACGTTTCTGGAAGACCGTGACGATTGCTGACGGCGCCATCGAACTCGATGGCCGCCCCGTCCGCACCCCCGCCCGCGCCGCGCTCGCTTTGCCGACGCCGCCGCTCGCCGAGGCGGTGGCGGCGGAATGGCGCCAGGTCGGCGAGACGGTCGATCCCCGCGCGATGCCGCTCACCGGCCTCGCCAATGCGGCGATCGATCAGGTCGCACCAAACCCCGCCCCCTACGCCGCCGATCTCGCCCGCTACGGCGAGAGCGACCTGCTCTGCTACCGCGCCGACCTGCCCGAGCCGCTGGTCGAGCGCCAGGCGGCGGCATGGGATCCGCTGCTCGACTGGGCACGCACCCGCTACGACGTGCATTTCGAGACGACCGCCGGCATCATGCACCGCCCCCAGCCGCCCGCGACGATCGCGCGGCTGAACGAGGTGGTCGCCGCGCTCGATCCCTTCCGTCTCGCCGGCCTGTCGCCGCTGGTGACGATCACCGGCTCGCTGGTCGCCGCGCTCGCGCTGCTCGAAGGGGCCGCCGATCGCGACACCGTGTGGCGCGCGGCCCAGCTCGACGAGGACTGGCAGGCCGAACAATGGGGCGAAGACGACCTCGCCACCCGCGCCCGCGAGGCACGCCGCGCCGATTTCGACGCGGCGGCGCGGTTCCTCAGCCTTCTCTGAACCGCCTCAGAGAACGTCCGCTTCCCCGGTCGGGTCGCCGCGCTTCATCAGCCCGCGGATGAAGCCGATCAGGCCGGTCTGACGCGAGCGCTTGAGCCGTTCGGCCTTCAGGATGTTGTGGACCGCCTCGAAACAGGCATCGGCATCGTCGTTGACCAGCACATAGTCATAGCCATCCCAATGGCTGACCTCGTTCGCCGCCCGCGCCATGCGGTGGGCGATCACCTCGGGCGAATCGGTGTTGCGGCCCTCCAGCCGCCGGTGCAGCTCGGCCATCGACGGCGGCAGGATGAACACGCGCACCACGTCGCCGCCCATCGTCTGGTGCAGCTGCTGCGCGCCCTGCCAGTCGATGTCGAACAGCATGTCGCGGCCGGTGGCGAGCACCGCGTCGACCGGGCCCTTGGGCGTGCCATAGCGATGCTTGAAGACGTGCGCCCATTCGATGAAATGGTGCTGCGCCACCATCTCGCGAAACCGGTCGACGCTCACGAACGTATAGTCGACGCCGTTGACCTCGCCCTGCCGCGGCTCGCGCGTGGTGACCGAGACGGAGACGGCGAGATCGGGTTCCGCCGCCAGCAGCTTGCGGGCGATGGTCGACTTGCCCGCGCCCGATGGCGAGGAAAGCACGAACAGCACCCCGCGGCGATGGAATCCATGCGGGTCGTTCTGTTGCGAATGGGCCATGCGGGCCTTTGGCGTAGCGGCGCCCAGGCCGTCAAGCCCGGGCGCCGCGTCAGCTCATGCGCCGAGACCCGTATCGGGACCGTGTTCGACACTCAACTTGCGCTTCAGATAGGCCGCGCCGATCGCCCCGGCGCCCAGCACGAACGCCGCCGGAACCACGCGCTTGCCGACTTCCCACACGGCAACGCCGACCGCTGCGCCCAGCGCGCCGCCCTCGCCGTCCCGGCGATCGATCTTGCTGCCGATCCATCCTGCGATTGCCTTGCCGATCATCTTCGTCTCCTTCGCCCGGATCAACGGGAAAGCTGGACGCGCGTTCCCGCCGCTTGCCGCAGCCGTTCAACGGCCCGTCATCGTCTCCGGCCGGACGAACCTGTCGAACGTCGCCTCGTCGACCAGCCCCAGCGCCAGCCCGGACTCCTTCAGCGTAAGCCCCTTCTCATGCGCGTGCTTGGCGATCTTTGCGGCATTGTCGTAGCCGATCGCCGGCGCCAACGCGGTCACCAGCATCAGCGAGCGATCGACCAGCTCCTTGATCCGCGCCTCGTTCGCCACCGCGCCGTCCACCGCGCGCTCGGCGAAGTTGGTCATGCCCACCGACATCAGCGTGATCGAACGGAGCACGTTCGCGCCGATCAGCGGCTTGAACACGTTGAGCTCGAAATGGCCCTGCATGCCGCCCACGGTGACGGCGGTGTGGTTGCCGATCACCTGCGCCGCGACCATCGTCAGCGATTCGCTCTGGGTGGGGTTGACCTTGCCCGGCATGATCGAACTGCCCGGCTCGTTCGCGGGCAGTTCCAGTTCGCCCAGCCCCGAACGCGGACCCGAGCCGAGCAGGCGGATGTCGTTGGCGATCTTAGTGAGCGACACCGCCAGCGTGTTGCAGACGCCGGAGAGGTTCACCAGCTGATCCTTGGTCGCCAGCATCTCGAACTTGTTGGGCGCCGAGACGAACGGCAGGCCGGTGATCCTGGCGATCTCCGCCGCCACATCCTCGGCATAGCCCGGCGGCGAGTTGAGCCCGGTGCCCACCGCGGTGCCTCCCAGCGCCAGCTTGAACACATCGAGTTCGAGCACGCTGTGGAACCGCGCCCGCGCAGAGTCGAGCATCGCCGCATAGCCCGAAAATTCCTGCCCCAGCGTCAGCGGCGTCGCGTCCTGCAAATGGGTGCGGCCGATCTTGACGATATGGTCCCATTCGCGCGCCTTGCGGTCGAGCGAGGCGTGCAGCCGCTCGAGTGCCGGGAACAGGTCAAGCGTCACCGCGCGCGCCGCAGCGATGTGCAGCGCAGTCGGGAAGCTGTCGTTCGACGATTGCGCCATGTTGACGTGATCGTTGGGGTGGATCGGGCTCTTGCCGCCGCGATTTCCAGTGAGGATCTCGTTGGCCCGGCCGGCGATCACCTCGTTGACGTTCATGTTGGTCTGGGTGCCGCTGCCGGTCTGCCAGATCACCAGCGGGAACTGGTCGTCGAGCTTGCCGTCGATCACCTCCTGCGCCACCTGGTCGATCACTTGCGCGATCTCGGGGTCGAGCCCGTGCTTAACATTCACCCGCGCCGCTGCCTGCTTCACGATCGCCTGGGCATGGACGATGCCGATCGGCATCCGCTCCTCGGCCCCGAACGGGAAGTTCTGGATCGATCGCTGCGTCTGCGCCCCCCAATAGGCATTGGCGGGTACGTCGATCGCGCCGATCGAGTCGGTTTCGGTGCGGGTGTCGGTCATCGGTCCTCCAGACTGCGGAAACGTCGCGTCACAGCAACTGGGCATCGCCGCCGGCATCGGCAAGGCCGGCGGCAACCGGCTGCGAAACAATATGTAACTTGATCCGAACGGAGCCCCGGCGAACAGAATTCGTTCTCGTTACCACCGCCACCGGCGCATCCACGACGCCGGGGCAAGCAGGAGATGAGCCATGATGACGCTGTTATCCCTCGCGTTGATTGCCGGCGCGGCGACCGTCGCCGAACCCGCCAGCGGGATCGCGCATGTCGAGCGCCTCGATCACGCCAGCGGCACGGTCGATGCACGCTACCGGCTGGATCTCGACATCAGCCACCGCCAGATCGGTGCCGTCGCCCCGGGCGGCCGCGCCGGCACGCTGCGCTGCGTATGGCAGGCCGATCTGATCGTCGATCGCACCGCCGCCCGCGCCGACGGGTCGGTGCTCCGCCGCAACGTCCGGCACGATGCGATGATGTCGGGCAGTCGCCCCGGCTGGTGCACCGCGCAGCGCGAAGCAATCCGCCGCGAGGTTGCAGCGCGGTCGAACGCGATGCAGGAACAGATGATCGAGCTTGCCCGGCGCGATATCGATGCGCTCCGCGCAGAGCTCGACGATCTGTCGAATAGGAATATCGGATGAATCAATCGATCGGCCTCCGGGCCGGCTGTACCGCGTTATTGTTTCTCGTTGCCCTGCCGGCGGCACATGCGCAGGTTCTGCCTTCGCTGTCCGGCGGGGTCGAGCTTTCCACCGACGAAAGCCGCCGCGGCATCAGCTGGAGCGAAAACCAGCTGACCGGCTCGGCCGATGTCAGCGCCGGCATCCTCGGCTTCGACGCCTCGGCGCGGGTGGCGATGACGCGCGAATCGGTGCGCCATGGCGGCGCCGACACCGTCGTCGATCTCGAGGCGGGCCGCCAGTTCGGGCTGGGGCCGGTCAATCTGCGCGGCTTCGTCACCGGGCACCTGTTCACCGGCGCCGCGCGCAGCATGGATTATTTCGAATTCGGCGGCACCGGCAGCTTCACCTTCGGCCCGCTCCAGGTGAATGGCGGCGCCACCTATGCGCCCGATCAGGGGCCGATCGGCGGCGACAATCTCTATCTGCACGCAGGCGCCGCGATCGGCATTCCGTCGACGCCGTTCACCCTGTCGGGCTCGGTCGGCCACAGCTCGGGCAGCACCGACGATTCCCGCTCGGCACGACTGCGGCCCGATGGCGATTATTCGGACTGGCGGATCGGGGTCGAACATATCAGCGGCCCGCTGACGCTCGGCGTCGATTATGTCGGCACCGATATCAACACCGATGCCGTCAGCAGCTCGCCCTATGCCGATCTGCGGCACGCGGGCGACCGTGTGATGGGCCACGCGCGCCTGTCGTTCTGACGATCCCGCCCGGCCCGCCGCGTGCGGGCCGGAACCGGGTCATTTCTTCCGCTTGAAATCCACCGAGACGACGTTCGATCCGTCATCGGCGGGCTTCACCACCGGACCCTCGCCGTCATTCTCGGCATCGTCATGCTCGTGCGGCTCGGGGCCGTCGGGGCCATCCTGCGCCTGGAAGCGCAGCTCGAAATTGACCGCCGGATCGTGGAATCCGGTGATCGCGACGAACGGGATCACCAGCGTCGACGGGATCTGGTTGAAGCTCAGCCCCACCGAGAATTTGCGGTCGTCGACCGTAAGGTCCCAGTAACGGTGCTGGAGCACGATCGTCATCTCGTCCGGGAAACGCTCCATCAGCCGCTGCGGGATATCCACCCCCGGCGTCTGCGTCTTGAACGTGATGTAGAAATGATGCGCGCCCGGCAGGCCGCCCGATTCCGCCACCGATCCGAGCACACGGCCCACCACGGCGCGCAAGGCTTCCTGCACGATCTCGTCATACGGAATCAAACTATCGGGCACATTCCCTGTCATGCTCCTTTGGGTAGCGGCTGAAAATGCGGGGTCAAGATTGCATGCGACGCTTGCGCCGCTATGTGCAGCGCATGCGCACCGCGACGATCAGCCGAAAGACGAGCGAAACCTCGATCGACGTCACCGTGAACCTCGACGGCACGGGGGCCTATCACATCGAAACCGGCATCGGTTTTTTCGATCACATGCTCGAACAGCTCAGCCGCCACTCGCTGATCGACCTCGACGTGAAGACCGTGGGCGACCTCCATATCGACCAGCACCACACGGTGGAGGATACCGGGCTCGCGATCGGCGAGGCGATTGCCAAGGCGCTGGGCGACAAGAAGGGCATCCGCCGCTATGCCGACGCGCTGTCGCCGATGGACGAGACGCTGACCCGCGTGGCGATCGACATTTCCGGTCGCCCCTATCTCGTGTGGAAGACCGAATTCTCGCAGAAGAAGCTCGGCGAGATGGACACCGAGATGTTCGAGCACTGGTTCCACAGCTTCGCCCAGACCGCCGGGCTGACGCTGCACGTCGAGACGCTGTACGGCAGCAACAACCACCATATCGCCGAAGCCGCGTTCAAGGGCTTGGCGCGCGCACTGCGCGAGGCGGTGGAGATCGATCCCCGCAAGGCGGGCGTGATCCCGTCGACCAAGGGCGTGCTGTGATGATCCTGGTGCTGCTGACCTACAAGGTGGACATCGCGCAGATCGATTCGCTGCGCCCTGCGCATGTCGACTGGCTCAAGCAGGGCGTCGCCGACGGCCGCCTGCTGGTCGCGGGCCGCAAGGTGCCGGTGACCGGCGGCTTCTTCATGGCGCGCGGGTCGCTCGAAGAAGTGCAGGCCTGGGCGGCGGGCGATCCCTTCGCGACGGCAGGCGCGGCCGAATATGCCTTCATCGAAGTCGCCCCGAGCATCCTCGCGCCGGGGCTGGAAGCGCTCGGCCAGTGAGGGTCGCGCTGATCGATTACGGCGCGGGCAACCTCCACTCGGTGCACAATGCGCTGAAGGCGGCGGGTGCGACCGACATCGCGGTGACGGCCGATCCGATCGTGGTGCTGGGCGCCGACCGGGTGGTGCTGCCCGGCGTCGGCGCGTTCGGCGCCTGCGCCTCGGGCCTGCGTGCGCTGCCGGGCATGATCGAGGCGCTGGAGGCGCGAGTGCTGCGCGACGCGGTGCCGTTCCTCGGCGTGTGCGTCGGTATGCAGCTGCTGGCGACGACCGGCGAAGAGCTGGGCAGCCATGCCGGGCTAGGCTGGATCCCCGGCACGGTGCGGCAGCTGCCCGCCGGTCCGGAACTCCGCGTGCCGCACATGGGCTGGAACGACGTGGTGCCGGTGGCCGACCACCCGCTGATCGAGCGCGGCGAGGCCTATTTCCTCCACAGCTTCGCGTTCGACGGCGACGCGGTGCTCGCCACCACCGAACATGGCGGCCCGGTGACCGCCGCGATCGGCCGCGACAATATCGTGGGCCTGCAGTTCCACCCCGAGAAGAGCCAGCGCTACGGCATCGCGCTGCTCGAACGGTTCCTGGCGTGGAAGCCGTGAGAACCATTCCCCTCCTCCCCCTTAACGGGGGAGGATACCGTAGCTTGGCGCGTCAGCGCCTAGCGAAGGTTGGAGAGGGTGAGCGCGGCGTAGCCGCGCGCGCTTGCCAGGCAAGCGCAACCCCTCTCCCGCTGCGACTAGGCTCGCTTCGCTCCCCAAGTCTCGCGGCCTCCCCCGCAAGGGGGGAGGCAGTTTGGAAGAAATGATGACCCTGCACATCTTCCCCGCCATCGATCTCAAGGCCGGTCAGGTCGTCCGCCTCGCCGAAGGCGATATGGCGCGCGCCACCGTCTATGGCGACGACCCCGCCGCCCAGGCCGCGCTGTTCGCCGAGGCCGGCGCCGAATGGCTGCACGTGGTCGATCTCGACGGCGCCTTCGCGGGCGAATCGGTCAACGGCCTCGCCGTCGCCAACATCCTGGCGAAGACGCCCGCCAAGGTGCAGCTCGGCGGCGGCATCCGCACCCATGAGTCGATCGCCCGCTGGCTCGACATGGGCGTCACCCGCGTCGTGATCGGCACCGCCGCGCTGGAGAATCCGGACCTCGTCCGCGAAGCCGCCCGCGCGCATCCCGGCCAGATCGTCGTCGCGGTCGACGCGCGCGACGGCATGGTGGCGACACATGGCTGGGCCGATGTGTCGGACGTCAGCGTCGTAGATCTCGCCCGTCGCTTCGAGGATGCCGGCGTCGCCGCTTTGCTCTTCACCGATGTCGGCCGCGACGGGCTGCTCAAGGGGTGCAATGTCGAAGCGACGGTGGCGCTGGCCCGCGCCGTCTCGATCCCGGTGATCGCCAGCGGCGGCGTCACCGACATCCACGACATCCATGCGCTGCGCGGCCACGTGAGCGACGGCATCGAAGGCGTGATCTCCGGCCGCGCGCTCTATGACGGCCGGCTCGACCTGGCGAAGGCAATCGCGGCGGGCCGGGGGGCCGCATGAGGTTCACGCGAAGGCGCGAAGGCGCTAAGATTTTTTGCGCGCAGAGGCGCGGAGACGCAGAGGAGGCGCGAAGCCGCGCGGCGTCAGCCGCCCTCAATGCAGCAGCAGCGCGCGATGTCCTTTCGGGTGCAGTGCCGCTAGCGCGGCAGGCCCCCCTCTGCGTCCCTCTGCGCCTCTGCGCGAACCAAAAACCTTCTTTTCTTCGTGCCTTCGCGCCTTCGCGTGAAACCCATCCTGCCCAAACGCCGGAGCCCCGAGCATGACTGTCCGCGCCCGCGTCATCCCCTGCCTCGACGTGGCGAACGGCCGCGTGGTGAAGGGCGTCAACTTTGTCGAGCTGCGCGACGCCGGCGATCCGGTCGAGCAGGCCCGCGCCTATGACGCGGCGGGCGCCGACGAGCTGTGCTTCCTCGACATCACCGCCAGCCACGAGGCGCGGGGCACGATCCTCGACGTGGTGCGCCGCACCGCCGAGGTGTGCTTCATGCCGCTCACCGTCGGCGGCGGGGTGCGCAGCGTCGAGGACGCCCGCGCGCTGCTGCTGGCCGGCGCGGACAAGGTTGCGGTGAACAGCGCCGCGGTGTCGCGCCCCGAAGTGGTCGCCGAGATCGCCGACCGCATGGGCAGCCAGTGCGTCGTCGCCTCGGTCGACGCGCGACGGACCGGCGACGGGCGCTGGGAAGTGTTCACCCATGGCGGCCGCCGCGAAACCGGCATCGATGCGGTCGAGCACGCGCTGCGCCTCGCCGAGCTGGGCGCGGGCGAGCTGCTCGTCACCTCGATGGACCGCGACGGCACCCGCGACGGCTATGACCTCGAGCTGATCCGGACGATTGCCGACCAGGTGACGGTGCCGGTGGTCGCCTCGGGCGGCGTCGGCGGGCTGGACGATCTGGTGGCGGGCATCCGCGACGGCCACGCATCTGCGGTGCTGGCGGCGTCGATCTTCCACTTCGGCCAGGCGACGATCGCCGAGGCGCATGCCGCGCTGGCGGCGGCGGGGATTCCGGTGAGGGGGTAGGTTCGGCTGGCGACCGGCGAGGCGCCAGTTGCAGCGCGCCTGTCTGCTGCTAAGTTTTGTTCGTGAGCCGGACAGCATCCTCAGCCCATCGCTTCCCCCTCTGGCTGAGCGCGCTCTTCCTGTTAGCGCTGGCTGGTTGCAGCTATGCATATCCCATAGATGTTGATTTCGTTGGCGGTGAAATCGTCTTCAGCGCGGAAGATCGTAGTTCAGGTTGCCTCTCTCACTTTGAAGTTACCAGTGAAGCGGGCGATCTCATGTGGAGCTTCGACAAACCCCTGAAATTTTCGGAATGTCGCAGCGACTTCCCTCTAAAATATGGCGCAACGCCGGAAGATGCCACAGATTCTAAGCCAGCCAAGAAGCTGATGCCAAATGTTAGATACTACGTCTATGCGACGGATGGCGACACCTATTATGGAAGCTTTCGGTTCCGGCGCGTCCTCTCCATGGAAAGCGATCCCGAAAAAGGGCGTGATGGACCAAATTTCCGAAGCGTAACGATAGCGCCAGCAAACAATAGCTGAGGCAGCCTTGGCCCCGTCCAGCCCTCTGCATACCGTTCGCTACCGCACTTGCTCTAAACCGCCGTCGGCCGGCTCAGCACATACCAGGCACACCCCAGCATCGCCGCCGCCACGCCGACCGCCAGCCACGGTCCCGGCCGTGCACCCCAGGCGAACAGGCCGTAGCCGAGCGCCATGCCGGCGCAGGCCAGCGCCTTCCCCCTGCGCGGGATCGCGCCCTGTTCGCGCCACGCCACCAAAGTCGGCCCGAATCGCGGATGGTCGAGCAGCCACGCCTCCAGCCGCGGCGAGGAGCGGGCGAAGCAGCCGGCGGCGAGGATCAGGAAGATCGTCGTCGGCAGCAGCGGCAGCAGCGCGCCGATGAAGCCGAGCGCAACGAACACGAATCCCAGCACCAGCCACAAGGGCCGCGACAGCCGCCCCTGCTTTGCCTCCGACTCGCGGTCCTGCACCATCGTCATTCCACCCTGCTGCCGCGAATCGCTCGCAATTACCATAAGGGAAGCGCCGCAGTCGCGCGCCGCAGGATTGACAGCGCCGCCCCGCTCCCGCAGCCGGTGGGCATGGCCGACCTTCTCGACACGCTCGAACAGACGATCCGCGACCGCCGCTCGGGCGATCCTTCGACCAGCTATGTCGCCAAGCTCACCGCCCGCGGCCGCGCCAAGATTGCGCAGAAGCTGGGCGAGGAAGCCACCGAAGCGGTGATCGCCGCGATCCAGGACGATCGCGCGGAGGTGGTGAAGGAATCGGCCGATCTGATCTTCCACCTGCTCGTGCTGCTGGCCGACATGGACCTCAGCCTCGACGACGTCCGCGCCGAGCTGGCCCGCCGCGAGGGCGTATCCGGGATCGCCGAAAAGGCGGCGCGGAAGGCGTGAAGAGCCCCCCACATTCCTCCCCGGAACGGGGAGGGGGACCATTCGCGCAGCGAATGGTGGAGGGGCCGCCGCGGCACGCGGCGGAGTCCTGCGCTGCCAGCGAGCCCCGCGCCTGTCGGCGCGGCCCCTCCACCACGCGGCTGCGCCGCGCGGTCCCCCTCCCCGTTCCGGGGAGGATCTGAACGACGGAGCCCCACAATGCCGATCGACCCGACCAAGCCCTATGACGACCAGAACATCTTCGCGAAGATCCTGCGCGGCGAGATCCCGGCGAAGAAAGTCTATGAGGACGATCACGCCCTCGCCTTTCACGACATCAATCCGCAGGCGCCGCATCACATCCTTGTGATCCCGCGCGGCGCCTATGTCAGCTGGGACGATTTCTCCGCCAATGCGTCGGAGGCCGAAATGGCCGGCTTCGTCCGCGCGGTCGGCGCCGTCGCCCGCGCGGCGGGGCTCGTCGAACCCGGCTACCGCCTGCTCGCCAACACCGGGCTCCATGCCGGCCAGGAAGTGCCGCACCTGCACGTCCACATCTTCGCAGGGCAACCGCTCGGGCCGATGCTCGCGCGCTGATTGCGCCCGGGCGCAACATTGTTTCACGTCAGCACGCGGTAGGGGATTGCGCGCCCCGCTTTTGCGGCTAGGCTCGCGCCTTTACCAATTTGGGGGCGGCGCCGCGCGTGCCGCAAAGGGGACCAGTCGATGATATTCGGGCGCGTAAAGCCTCTCGATGCCATTCTAGCCACAGCCGAAAAGAAGTCGCTCCATCGCTCGCTCGGTCCGATTCAGCTGACGCTGCTCGGTGTCGGGGCGATCATCGGCACCGGCATCTTCGTGCTCACCGCGGAGGCCGCGCAAAAAGCCGGGCCGGGCATGATGATCTCGTTCGTCATCGCCGGCTTCGTCTGCGCGGTCGCCGCGCTCTGCTATTCCGAACTCGCCTCGATGGTGCCGGTCTCGGGCTCGGCCTATACCTATACCTATGCCGTGATGGGCGAATTGCTCGCCTGGATGGTCGGCTGGGCGCTCGTCCTCGAATATGCCGTCGCCGCCTCGGCGGTGTCGGTGGGCTGGTCGGGCTATATCGTCGGGCTGCTGCGCGACACGATCGGGCTCGCGATCCCGCCGGCGCTCGCCGCAGGGCCTTATGCTGGCGGCGTGGTCAATCTGCCCGCCGCGCTGATCGCGATGCTCGTCACCTGGCTGCTGATGGTCGGCACCACCGAAAGCGCGAAGGTCAACGCCGTGCTGGTGGCGATCAAGATCGGCGCGCTGTCGCTGTTCTGCATCATCACGCTGCCGCTCATCAAGGGCGGCAACTTCACCCCCTTCACGCCCAATGGCTGGGGGATCATCGGCGTCGGCGGCGCCGCGGCGTCGATCTTCTTCGCCTATGTCGGCTTCGACGCGGTCTCGACCGCGGCCGAGGAGACCAAGAATCCGCAGCGCAACGTGCCGATCGGCCTGATCGGCAGCCTTGCGATCTGCACCATCTTCTACCTGCTGGTCGCCGCCGGCGCGATCGGCATGATCGGGGCGACCCCGGTCACCGGCGTCGACGGCCAGGTGCTAGCGCCGGGTTCGAGCGAACTCGCCGCGCGCTGCGCCGAAATCGTCAGCGGCGGCGCCACGCTGCCGCTCGCCTGCTCGAAGGAAGCGCTGGCGCATGTGCTCAAGGTCGGCGGTTATGACTGGGCGGGCTATTTCATGGGCCTCGCCGCCGGTCTGGCGCTGCCCTCGGTCATCCTGATGATGCTGTTCGGCCAGACGCGCATCTTCTTCGTGATGGCGCGCGACGGCCTACTTCCCGAAAAGCTGGCGGCGATCCACCCGAAGTGGAAGACCCCGCACGTCGTCACCTTCATCACCGGCGTGTTCGTCGCCGTCGCCGCGGCGTTCCTGCCGGTCGGCAAGCTGGCGGACGTGTCGAACTCGGGTACGCTGTTCGCCTTCTTCATGGTCGCGGTCGCGGTGCTGATCCTGCGCCGCACCGATCCCAACCGCCACCGGCCGTTCCGCACGCCGCTCGTCTACATCATCGCGCCGGTCGCGATCATCGGCTGCGTCAGCCTCTATCTGCTGCTGCCCTTCGATGCGAAGATGGTGCTGCCGATCTGGGGCGGCATCGGCCTGGTGATCTATTTCGCCTATGGCTATCGCCGCAGCCATGTCGGCCGCGGCCTCACCGAGGCGCATGAGGCCGATGACGATGTGCCGCCGCAGCCGGTGCCGCCGATCGGCACCGCCCATACGCCGGGCAACAAGGACGCCTGATCGCCGCCCGCTCGGCAAACGGCAAAAGGGGCCGGAGGATCGATCCTCCGGCCCCTTTTTCGTGGCTTGCAATGTAGGGGGTCGGCTGCTGCGATGCGCCTGTTCCCGGCTCGCCGGGGCCGCTCTTTCGCATCGCGATCGATTGCCCGCCCGCGCCTGCCGGGCAGTGTGAAGTTCACACGCGCATGAGTGTGAACTTCACAAACTTACGCGCCGGATGTCAGCCGATCTTGGCGGCGGCCAGTGCCTTCAGGTCCTTCTCGGCACGGGCGCCATAATGCTGGATGATCTCGGCTGCGCAGATCGCGCCGAGCTTCAACGACTCTTCCAGCCCCTTGCCCTGCGCCTGGCCGTGCAGGAAGCCGGCGGCAAACATGTCGCCCGCGCCCGTGGTGTCGACCAGCGCCGCGATCGGCTCGGCCGGAACCTCGACCCGCTGGTCGCCCTGGAGCGCCATCGCCCCCTTCTCGCTGCGGGTGACGACGAGTAGCGGCACCTTGCCATGAATGTGCTGCACCGCCGCCTCGAACGCCTCATGCGCGCACAGCGCCAGCAGCTCGGCCTCGTTGGCGAACAGGATGTCGATCAGGCCATCCTCGATCAGCTTGCGAAAATCGTCGCCGTGGCGCGAGATGCAGAACACGTCGGACAGGGTGAAGGCCACCTTGCGGCCTGCCGCCCGGGCGATGTCGATCGCCTTGCGCATCGCCGCGCGGGGCTCTTCCGGATCCCACAGATAGCCTTCGAGATACAGGATCGCGCCATTCGCGATCAGCGTCTCGTCGAGCGCGCTAGCGGGCAGGAACTGCGACGCGCCGAGAAAGGTGTTCATCGTCCGCTGGCCGTCGGGCGTGACGAAGATCAGGCAGCGCGCGGTGGT
The DNA here is from genome assembly GCF_054489705.1 of Sphingomonas sp. RS6. Classification (NCBI taxonomy): domain Bacteria; kingdom Pseudomonadati; phylum Pseudomonadota; class Alphaproteobacteria; order Sphingomonadales; family Sphingomonadaceae; genus Sphingomonas; species Sphingomonas sp. RS6. The sequence goes on along the minus strand of NZ_JBTMWM010000002.1, from coordinate 392,182 downwards.
GGGCTGGCCGGGGCGGACCTCGGTGTCGAAATGGACGCCGGCGGCGCGGATGTCGTGCGCGAAGACGGTGCCGAGCTGGTCGTCGGCCACCTGGCCGATGAACGCCGCCTTGCCGCCCAGCGCCGCGATCCCGGCGACCGTGTTCGCCGCCGATCCGCCCGACACTTCACGGCCCGGCCCCATCTTGGCATAGAGCGCGTCCGCCTCCTCGGGGGAGAACATCAGCTGCATCGATCCCTTGGCGACGCCGATTTCTTCGATGAAGCTGTCTTCGGCCTGGGCGAGGATGTCGACGATGGCATTGCCGATCGCGACCACGTCAAAGCTGGGGCTGGTCAAGTTTCAGGGCTCCAATTGGGTAAGCCAACGCCCTAGAGAGGGGGCCACCCAAGTGCAACCAAGGGAAAAGACTTTGGCCGTTTCGCCTGTATCTCGCCGCGTACCCCTGTTGCTGTTGCCGCTGCTGCTTGCCGGCTGCGGCGGCGCGATCCCCGCCGCCCGGCCCGCGTCGGGCTATGCCCCGGCCCCCGCCGCTGCCTCGTCGGCCCAGCCGGCCAATCTCGCGGCGATCCGGGGTCGGGATGCCGCGCATCTGATCGCCCGGTTCGGCAAGCCGCATCTCGATCTGGCCGAAGGGCGCGGCCGCAAGCTCCAGTTCGCCGGCCCGATCTGCGTGCTCGACGCCTATCTCTATCCCCCGGCCTCGGGCCGCGGCGCCGCAGTCGTCACCTGGATCGACGCCCGCCAGCGCGACGGCAGCGCGATCGATCAGGCCAGCTGCGTCGCCGCGCTCACCCGGCGACGTTGAGCGGGGTCAAGGCACCAGGATCGTCGATCCGGTGGTCGTGCCCGCCTCGATCGCCCGGTGCGCCTCGGCCGCCTCGGAAAGTGCGAACCGCTGGCCGATCGCCGGCTTGATCGCGCCCTGCTCGATCAGCTCGAACAGCCGCGCGGCACCGGCGGCGCGCTCGTCGGGGCTGGTGTAGTAATCGTACAGCTTGGGCCGCGTGACGAACAGCGAGCCATGCTGGTTGAGCGTGGCGAGTTTGACGTCCGCCACCGGGCCGCTGGCATTGCCATAGCTGACGATCAGCCCGCGCCGCGAACAACTGGCCAGCGACGCTTCCCACGTCGCCTTGCCCACCCCGTCGAGCACCACCGGCACGCCCTCGCCGCCGGTGATTTCCCGGACGCGGCCGGCAATGTCGTCATTGCGGGAATGCAGCACATGGTCGACGCCCGCCGCCCTGGCGATTTCCACCTTCTCGTCGCTGCCCACCGTCCCGATCACCGTTGCGCCGATCGCCTTGAGCCACGCCGCCGCGATCTGCCCCACACCGCCGGCCGCTGCATGGAGCAGCACGGTCCAGCCGGGCCGGACGCGGGCGCATCGCTCGATCAGGAATTCGGCGGTGCAGCCCTTGAGCAGCACGGCGGCGGCATCCTCGGCGCCGATCGCGTCGGGCAGCTTGAACAGCGCGTCCGCGGGCAGCACCCGCGCCGTGGCATAGGCGCCCAGCGCGGGGCCATAGGTCGCCACCCGGTCGCCGACCGCGAACCGCTCCACCCCCGGCCCTACCGCCTCGATCACGCCGGCGCCTTCCAGCCCCAGCCCGCTCGGCAACGTCACCGGGTACAGGCCGGTGCGGTGATAGGTGTCGATGAAGTTGAGGCCCGCCGCCTGCGTCCGCATGCGGACTTCGCCCTCGCCCGGCTCGGCAAGCTCGGTCGCCACCCATTCGATCACCTCGGGCCCGCCGGTCCGCTCGATCCTCGCCGCATGTTCCATGTGATGCTCCTCGTGGCGGCTCAATGCACCGGCCATGTCCACAGAATCAATGGCGTGCCGGCCATCAGCACCAGCAGCGAAAGGGGCGCGCCGAGCCGGGCATAGTCGCCGAACTTGTAGCCGCCCGGCCCCATCACCAGCGTGTTGCACTGGTGGCCGATCGGCGTCAGGAAGTCGCAGCCCGCGCCCACGGCGGTCGCCATCAGGAACGCCTCGGGCCGATAGCCGAGCTGGCCGGCGAAGGTCGCGGCGATCGGCGCCATCACCAGCACCGTGGCGGCATTGTTGAGGAACGGCGTCACCGCCATCGCCGCCGCCATGATCAGCGCCACCGCCCCCCAGACCGGCAGGCTGGCGGCGACATGGCCCAGCCAGTCGCCGATCAGCACGGTGGTGCCGGTAGTACGCAGCGAATCGCTCACCGGGATCAGCGCACCGAGCATCACCAGGATCGGCCATTCGATATGGTCATAGGCTTCGCGGACCGGCAGCGCCCCGACCAGGATCGTCAATGCCGCCGCGGCGAAAAACGCCACCGCCACCGGCACCTGGCCCGTCGCGGTCGCCGCCATTGCCACGCCCAGGATCGCCAGCGGCAACAGCCCCTTGCGCGCGCTGCCCAGCCGCAGCTCGCGCTGCGCCAGCGGCAGGCAGCCCAGCTCGCCCAGGCGCTCGAACAGCAGCTCGGTCGGCCCCTGCAGCACGATGACGTCGCCGGCGCGCAGTTCGATGTCGCCCAGCCGGCGCGACAGCCGTTCGCCCTGCCGCGACACCGCGATCAGGTTCACGCCGAAGCGTTCGTGCAGCCCCAGCCGGCCGGCGGTACGACCCATCAGCGGCGAATCGGTTCCCACCACCGCTTCGAGCACGCCCATCTCGCCCGTCGCGCCCGCCGGCCGTTCGCGGGCCTGACCCTCCAGCTCGAAACTGTCCGAGGAGATCACGCGCTCCAGCGAGTCCGGCGCACCGGCCAGGATCAGCACGTCGTCGGCGCGCAGCCGGTTGTCAGGGAACGGCATGCTGCGAATGCCGCCGCGCAGGATCGCCGTCACCGACACGGCATGGTCGTGCCGTTCGCGAAACGCCGAGACGGTCTCGCCCACCGCCGGCGATTCGGCCGGAATCGCCGCTTCGGTGACATAATCCTCGATGTCCATCGCCTCGCCCAATGTCGGCGCAGCGCGGCGATCACGGGGAATGAGGCGATAGGCGAAGCGCAGGAACACCAGCCCGATCAGCGTGAGCCCCAGCCCCACCGGCGCATAATCGAACATGCCGAACGGCTGCCCGGTCATCTCCGCCCGCACGCGGCTGACGATGATGTTGGGCGAGGTGCCGATCAGCGTGATCAGCCCGCCGAGCAGCGATGCGAACGACATCGGCATCAGGAACACCGCCGGCGATGCGTTCGAGCGCTTGGCCATCTGGAACGCCACCGGCATCATCATCGCCAGCGCGCCGATATTCTTCACCAGCGCCGATGCGAAGCCGACGCTGGCACTCAGCAGCAACAACTGCGAACGGATCCGCGTCACCCGCCGCTGGAGCAGCAGCATCGCCCGCTCGATCACGCCCGATCGCTGCACCGCCGCCGAGAGCACGAGCGCCGACGCGACGATAATGACGATGTCGTCGGAGAAGCCGGTAAAGGCGTCGGCCGGCTTGACCACCCCCGTCGCCAGCGCCGCGAGCAGCGCCGCCACCGCGACGAGATCGTAGCGCAGCCTGCCCCAGATGAAGAGCAGCATCATGCCGACCAGCACGCCGACGGAGAGAAGTTGTGGTGTCGTCAAGCGCGCCTCACAGCTATGGTGCGCGCGGACAACTCCCGCCTGTTCGTTTGTGTCCGGCCGGACCCGGAAGATTGTGCCGGCGCGCGCGATTTGTGCCGCTTACCCGGGCGTCAGTGAACCGTGCCCAGCGCGCGCGAGACCGACAGTAGCAGCACCAGCCGCTCGATCTGGCGCCAGCGGCAGAAGTGAATATGGTTGCCCACATCGCGGCTGCGATCGGCGCGTGCCGCCGCTTCGTTTCCGGCATCCTCGCCGAACAAGCGGATCAGGTCGGCCGCGTCGGCGACTTCGCGGCGGTCGCCGAGATAGGGATAGAAGTCCATCGTCACTCCATGCGCGCCGGCGATCGGCCGGCAATCGCATCGTTACGCGAAGATGATTGTGCCGGAATGGACGATGGTGGTGAACGCCGCCGCAACCATGCCGGGTGGCGCAATGCCGCAATTCGTGGCAAGGGGGCGCGCATGGCGCAATCCGCAACCCGCACACCGATGGCCGGCGGCTTTCTGATGGGCATCAGCATCCTCGTCGGCGCGATCGTCGGCGCGACGCGCGGAGAGGCGTCGATGGGCGTGCTGATCGGTACAGGGATCGGGATTACGTTCGCGCTGTTTGTCTGGCTGATCGATCGCGCACGGCGCTGAGCGCTCAGCCAACCCCCAGGCTTGTCGCGCGCCGCGTGGCATCCCATCTAAAAGGTCCGCATGTCTATTACTAACCTTCCGCCGCGTCTCGCAGAGGCGCTCGGCCAGCGTGGCTATTCCACGCTCACGCCCGTCCAGTCCGCCGTGCTCGAGCCCGACGCGCTCGGCCGCGACCTCATCGTCTCGGCACAGACCGGATCGGGCAAGACCGTCGCGTTCGGCCTGGCCATGTCCGCCGAACTGCTCGCCGGCGAGGACCAGCTGCCGCCCGCCGGCACCCCGCTCGCGCTGATCATCGCGCCGACGCGCGAGTTGGCGCTTCAGGTCAGCCGCGAGCTGATCTGGCTCTATTCGCCCGCCGGTGCCCGGATCGCCACCTGCGTCGGCGGCATGGACGCATCGAAGGAGCGCCGCTCGCTCAACCACGGCGCACACATCGTCGTCGGCACGCCGGGCCGGCTGCGCGATCATCTCGAACGCGGCGCGCTCGACCTTTCGGCGCTGCGCGTCGCGGTGCTCGACGAAGCCGACGAGATGCTCGACATGGGCTTCCGCGAGGAGCTCGAGGCGATCCTCGACGCCACGCCGGACGATCGCCGCACGCTGCTCTTCTCGGCCACCATGCCGCGTCCGATCGTCGCGCTGGCGCGCCGCTATCAGAACTATGCGTTCCAGATCACGACCAAGGGCGAGGATCGCGGGCATGGCGACATCAGCTATCAGGCGGTCACCGTCGCACCGGCCGATATCGAGCATGTCGTCGTCAACCTGCTGCGGCTGCACGAGGCCGAAACCGCGATCCTGTTCTGCGCCACGCGCGAGAATGTCCGCCATCTCCACGCCAGCCTGATCGAGCGCGGCTTCGCGGCGGTGGCGCTCTCGGGCGAACATTCGCAGTCGGAGCGCAACCACGCGCTTCAGGCGCTGCGCGATCGCCGCGCGCGCGTCTGCGTCGCCACCGACGTCGCAGCGCGCGGCATCGATCTGCCGACGCTCACGCTCGTGATCCATGTCGAGCTGCCGCGCGATGCCGAGACGCTCCAGCATCGCTCGGGCCGCACCGGTCGCGCCGGCAAGAAGGGAACGGCGGTGCTGATCGTTCCCTATCCGCGCCGCCGCCGCGTCGAACAGGTGCTGAAGGGCGCGCGCATTCCCGCCGAATGGATCGAGGCGCCGACCGCCGAGGACATCCGCGCCGCTGATCGCGATCGCCTGCTCGCCGCGCTGTTGCAGCCGGTCGAGACCGATGAGGAAGATCAGGCGCTCGCCGAGCGGCTGCTTGCTGAAAAGACGCCGGCCGAAATCGCCGCCGCGCTGGTCCGCGCGCATCGTGCGGCGCTGCCCGCGCCCGAGGAGCTGATCGAGGCCACGCCCGAGGCGCGCCGCGCCGCGCAGCAGGAGCGCCACCGGCCGGGCTTCGAGGATACCGTCTGGTTCCGCATGGACATCGGCCGTCGCCAGAATGCCGATCCGCGCTGGGTGCTGCCGCTGATCTGCCGTCGCGGGCATGTTACTCGCAACGAGGTCGGCGCGATCCGCATCTCGGCGAACGAGACGCATTTCCAGATCCCGAAGCAGCTTGCGACCAAATTTGCCGCCGCGGTCGAAAAGTTCGCGCGCACCGCGGGCGACGATGACGACGGCATCCGCATCGAGCCGGTGCGCGATGGTCCGCCGCCAGCGGCACGCGGATCGAACGACGGCCCCGCCCGTCGCGGCCCGCCGCATCGCCCGGGCAACCGCCCGCCCCATCGCAAGGGGCCGCCGCGCGGGCGCTGACGCCCGGCTATTCCCACTCCCGCGCGACGTCGGGGTCGGTTTCCGCTGCGAGCCACCCCGCACGCTCGGCCTGCCATCGCGCCGGATCGAGCCGCGCCAGCGCCCATATGGCCGCCCCGCGCACCACCGGCGCAGGGTCGTCGATCAGCCGCGCAACTGCCGCGATCAGCGCGGGTTCGCCGCTGTTGCCGGCGGCGATCAGGCAGTTGCGCATCATCCGGTCGCGGCCGATCCGCTTGATCGGCGAACCGGCAAACACCGCGCGAAACGCCGTATCGTCGAGCGCCAGCAGATCGGCCAGCGCGGGCGCGGTCAGCTCGGCGCGGGGCTGGAAGGCCAGGTTCGCCTGCGCCGCCGCGGCAAATTTGTTCCAGGGGCAGACGGCCAGGCAATCGTCGCAGCCATAGATGCGATTGCCGATCGCGGGGCGCAGTTCGGCCGGAATCGGCCCCTTGGCCTCGATCGTCAGATAGGAGATGCAGCGCCGCGCATCGAGCCGGTAGGGCGCGGGAAAGGCGTCGGTCGGGCACGCCACCTGACACGCATCGCAGCTGCCGCACCCGCCCCGCCCCGGCCCGTCGGGCGCCAGATCGAGCGTGGTATAGATCGCGCCGAGGAACAGCCAGCTGCCGTGGCTGCGGCTGACCAGATTGGTATGCTTGCCCTGCCAGCCCAGACCGGCGGCTTCGGAAAGCGGCTTTTCCATCACCGGGGCGGTATCGACGAACACCTTGACGTCGGCGCCCGGTGCTTCCGCGACGATCCAGCGCGCAAGCTCCTTCAGCCTGCGCTTGACGACATCGTGATAATCGCCGCCCTGCGCATAGACCGAAATCCGCCCCACCTCGCCACGATCGGCCAGCGCCAGCGGGTCGGCGGCGGGCGCATAGCTCATGCCCAGCGCGATCACCGATCGTACCTCGGGCCACAGTCCCTGCGGGCTGCCGCGCTGCTCGGCACGCGCCTCCATCCACAGCATTTCGCCATGCGCGCCGGCGTCGAGCCATTCGCGCAGCCGCGCCGCGGCCTGCGGCGTCGCATCGGCACGCGCGATGCCGCACGCGGCAAAACCGATTTCGGTCGCTTTGGCCTTCAGCCGCGATTCGATGGGCTTGTCTTGTCGCACATCCCCCCGCTACCACGTTTGTCGATCAGGCAAGGGGGCCAATTTGCAGCAGAATCTTGCCGTCAGCGCGACGGCGCTCGTCAAACGCTTCGGCGACAAGCGCGCCGTGGACGGCGTCGGCATCGCCGTGCCCCGTGGCGACATTTACGGCGTGCTCGGCCCCAATGGCGCCGGCAAGACCACCACGCTCCGAATGCTGCTCGGCATCATCGAGCCCGATTCGGGCGAACGCACGTTGCTCGGCAGCGACGCGCCCCAGACGATGAGCGATCATGTCGGCTATCTGCCCGAAGAGCGCGGCCTTTATCCCGGTATGAAGTGCCGCGAGGCGATCGCCTTCATGGGCGCGCTGCGCGGCCTGCCCTGGTCCACCGGGCGCAAGCGCGCCGGCGAACTACTCGAAGGCGCCGGCCTCGGCCACGCGGTCGACGAAAAGATCCGCAAGCTTTCCAAGGGCATGGCACAGATCGTCCAGCTGCTCGGATCGGTCGTTCACCAGCCCGACCTGCTCGTACTCGACGAACCCTTTTCCGGGCTCGATCCGGTCAATCAGGAACGGCTCGAACAGCTGATCCGGGCCGAGCGCGATCGCGGCGCCACCGTGCTCTTCTCCACCCATGTGATGGCCCATGCCGAGCGGCTTTGCGAGCGCATCTCGATCATCGCCGGCGGCCAGGTGCGGTTCCAGGGCACGGTCGACGAAGCGCGCGCCACGCTGCCGCTGCGCGCCCGCTATACGCCGCATCACGACGCGATCGGCGTCGCGGCGATGCTTCCCGGCGATGCCGTTCGCGACAATGGCAGCTGGCGCTTCACCGTGCCTGACGAAGGGATCGAGGCGCTGCTCGTCCGGCTGATCGAGGCGGGCCATGGCATTTCGGGCCTGTCGATCGAGCGCCCGGGGCTGCACGACGCCTTTGTCCGCATCGTCGGCGCCGATGCCCAGCCCGCCGCCGAAGGGGAGCTTGCCGCATGACCCGGTTCCAGCGATTCGCCCGACAGGCGCTCACCATCGCCCGCCGCGATTTCACCGCCACGGTGGTGACGCCCACCTTCCTCCTGTTCCTGCTCAGCCCGCTGCTGATGATCGGCTTCGGCCTCGTCGGCAGCATGACGGCGCAGACCGCGACCGGCGCGGCGGAGGACAAGGCGCGCATGGTGATCATCGCGCCGCGTGCGCAGGCCCCGACGATCCACGCGGTCGACGCCGAGTTGCGCCAGCTCTTCTCGCGCGATTCGGCGCGTCCCGAGCTGCATGTCGAGCCGCCCGCCGCCGATCCCGCCGCCCAGGCCCGCGCCCTGCTCGCCACCGACGATTTTGACGTGACGGCCGTTCTCTATGGTCCGCTCACCCGGCCGCACATCCTGCGGGGTGCGACGGGTACGGCAGAGGGGCGCTATCTCGCCGCGCTTGCCGAACAGGTGCTGCGCGCCGATCGGGCCGGCGGCACCACCGCGCTCAGCGTCCCGCAATTCGAAACCGTGCGTCGCGAAACGCCCACCAACACCGGCCGGGGTGCCGCCGGCTATTTCGCCGCGCTCGGCGTGTTCTTCCTCACCCTGCTGCTCTCCGGCCAGGTCGTCGGCGCGATGGCCGAAGAGCGTTCGAACAAGGTGATCGAGGTGCTTGCCGCCGCAGTCCCGCTCGAAAGCGTGTTCTTCGGCAAGCTGCTTGGCGCGTTCGGATCGGCGCTGCTGTTCGTCGGCTTCTGGGGCACGCTGCTGGCGAACCTGCCCAAGCTGCTGCCGGGCCAGGCGGATGCGGTGTTCGCCGAACTGGGCGGCGCGGTCGGGCCGTTCTTCCCGCTGTTGTTCCTGCTCTATTTCACGATGGCCTATATGCTGCAAAGCGCGGTGTTCCTCGGCCTCGGCGCGCTCGCCTCCAGCCAGCGCGAGATCCAGATGCTGTCGCTGCCGATCACCATCTTTCAGTTCGCGATGCTCGGGCTCGGCTCCTATGCCGCCGGGCACCCGGACAGTTGGGTGATGTTGGTCGCCGAACTCTTCCCGTTCAGTTCGCCGCTGGCGATGGCGGCGCGGGCGGCGACCTCGTCGGTCCTCTGGCCGCATGTGCTGGCGCTGGCATGGCAGGCGCTGTGGGTCGCGATCATCGTCACCGTCGCGGCGCGGCTGTTCCGTCGCGGCGTGCTCAAATCGGGCGGGCGGCGTCGGCGCAGACCCGCCGCCGCGGCCTGATCGTCCGGCCGCAAGATTGTTGACACTGATGTAAGCATATGGCCTCTTTCCCGAACATACCGGGAGAGGATCGATGGCCACGTGCGTGACCGGGGGCATATCGGATCGCATCGTCGACCCGCTCGACGTCAGCCGCCCCGAACTCTATCGCGACGATAGTTGGCACGCGCCCTTCCGCGAACTGCGGCAGTGCAGCCCGGTCCGCCACACGCCCGAAAGCGCGTTCGGCGCCTATTGGTCGGTCTCCGCCTATCATCCGATCGTCGAGGTCGAATCGCGCCCCGATCTCTATTCGAGCGAGGCGGGCGGCATCACCATCGCCGATCTGCTCGAAGGCGATCTGAAGATGCCGATGTTCATCGCGATGGATCGGCCGCGTCATACCGGCCAGCGCCGCACCGTCGCCCCCGCCTTCACGCCCAGCGAGATGGTGCGGATGAGCGACGATATCCGGCGCCGCACCGGGGAAGTACTCGATCGGCTGCCGCTCGGCGAAACGTTCGACTGGGTCGATCGCGTCTCGATCGAACTCACCACCCAGATGCTGGCGATCCTGTTCGACTTTCCTTGGGAGGAACGCCGCCTGCTCACCCATTGGTCGGACTGGGCGGGCGATATCGAGATCGCCAACGATCCCGCGCGCAAGCAGCAGCGGCGGGACATATTGATGGAATGCGCCGCCTATTTCGGCACGCTATGGCAGGCGAAACTCGGAAAGCCCGCCACCCCCGATCTGATCTCGATGATGATCCATTCGGACGCGATGGCGCAGATGGACAAGATGGAGTTCCTCGGCAATCTCGTCCTGCTGATCGTCGGCGGCAACGATACGACGCGCAATTCGATGACCGCTTTCGCGTTCGGGCTCGACCGATTTCCCGACGAGCGCGCGAAGCTCGAAGCCGATCCGTCGCTCATTCCCAACGCGGTTCAGGAAATCATCCGCTGGCAGACGCCGCTCGCCCATATGCGGCGCACCGCCACCTGCGACACGATGCTGGAAGGGCAATCGGTCCGCGCCGGCGACAAGCTGATTCTCTGGTATCTATCCGCCAATCGCGACCAGCGCGTCTTTCCCGATGGCGATCGGATCATCGTCGATCGCCCGAATGCGCGGCGCCATCTCGCCTTCGGCCACGGCATCCATCGCTGCGTCGGTGCGCGGCTTGCCGAACTTCAGGTCGGCATCCTGATGGAGGAAATGGGCCGGCGGCGGCTGCGCGCGAACGTGGCCGGCCCGCCGCAGCGCGTCGCCGCATGCTTCGTCCACGGCTATCGCAGCCTGCCGGTCGAACTCAACCGCTACTGATTGCGCGCTCGCACGCCTGCGCCGTGCAACCTTTCGCCCCGGTCTTGCGAACCTATATCGTCACCGATGTCAGAAAGGGTCGCCATGACGCTCGATCGCCGCCAGTTGCTCGCCGCCGCCGGGCTGGGTCTTGCCGGGCTGCCGCTGTTCGCGTGCAGCAGCGCGCCCGCCGCCGCTGCGGGCGATTTTCCGTTCAAGCTCAGCGATGCCGAATGGAAGAAGCGGCTCAGCCCGGCCGCCTATAATGTGCTGCGGCGGGGCGGGACCGAATATCCGTTCACCAGCCCGCTCAACAAGGAGCATCGCGCCGGCCGGTTCGACTGTGCCGGCTGCGCGCTCCCGCTCTTTTCCTCGACGACGAAGTTCGACAGCGGCACCGGCTGGCCGAGCTTCTATGCGCCGCTGCCCAACGCCGTGCTCGAACGGGCCGACAACAGCCTGGGAATGCGCCGCACCGAGATCCTGTGCCGCCGCTGCGGGGGGCATCTGGGCCATGTCTTCGACGATGGCCCGCCGCCGACCGGCAAACGCTATTGCATGAACGGGGTGGCGCTACGCTTCACGCCTAGGGCGTAAGCGGCGCGATCAGTTGATCGAGGCGAGTTGGTCGAGCTGCGGAAGATCGAGCCGCGCCATCTGCACCGGCACCGATGCCCAGTCGTCGGCGGCCGGGGCTTCAGGATAGATGAAGCCGTTGACCGGATAGGTCGAGGTGCCGAGCCCGCCCACCGGCGCATACCACACACGCACTTCGCTCCAGTCGCCATTGGGCGACACGTCGACCGCGCGCACGTCCCGCTCGACGCCGCCGCGACGCGACCAGTTGGCATGGGTGAGCAGCACTTCGCGATCGCTGATGACCTGCGAAACCATCGCGACATGGCCCAGCGGCATCCGCGAGGTGCGCTGGAACGACATCACCGCGCCGACCTTGGGCGCATGGCCGCGGGCATATTGACCCTCGGCCTGGTTCCACCAGGTCCAGGCATTGCCGTGGATTTCGACGCCCGAAACCGAGCGGGCAAAGGTAACGCACTGCCAGAAGGTACCGCGCGCCTGAGCGGGAACGGTGGTCATCAGGGCGCACGCGGCCATCAGCGCAAAACGCGCTGCAAATCGTGTGAAACTCATGGACCCCCCGGTCAGGAAAGCGTTGGTGTGAGTGTTTGCTAGCCAGACTATAGGCGGGTCGTACACCCCTGCGGTCGGTCGATCCGACGAACCGTTGGATTGCGCAGGCGAGACGCGGTGAACCGCCGATGAACCCGGGAACCGCCCTTAAGCACATCCCCTGATGTGCTGCGCTGCGCCGCCGCTTGACCCCGCAAACCCGTCGCAAAGCCGTGCAGCATGGCCCCATTGTTGCGCGAATCCCGGGTTGTGAACAAGTTTCATGCCGAACGCTCGACTGGTCGCAAACCAATGTTGCATCGCAGCAGATTTTGCGTTCCAATGCCGGAGGGATACGGGGGGGTCATTAAGGTCCGCGTTAACCAATGCGGCGCATGATCGCTCCAAGGGTCGAATGATCGAGCGGGAGACGAGCAATGGCTGCACGTATGAGACCGGCGGAAGGCGCGATGACGCTGGCGGAAATGAAGGAATTTGCGGGCTTCACCGCAGCGACGCAGCGCTATGTGCGCCGTTCGCTCGACGTGGGCCTCGAACGCGAGGACGCGCTGACCCGCTGGTCGCGCGACGTCGTCGAAGCCGCCAGCATCCGCGCCCAGGCCCGCATCTACGAACGCCTGCCCGAAGTTCGCACGCTGATGCCCAACGACAGCGATCTCGGCGCGATCGAGCCATTCATGGCGCCGCTCGTCACGCTTTCGGCGTTCGATCTCGGCCAGGGCCGGCTCACCAGCTTCTCGGCCTATCGCTTCCTCTATGAGCGCCTGCTCGGCGCCGAGGTGCGGCCGTGGCTGCCCTCTGCCTTCTGCTCGGCGTCGGCGCTGCCGCATCTCCACCCGGATCTGCGCCGCAAGCTGCTCCAGTCGATCAGCGAAGCCGCGGCAACCGCCTCGGGCTGGTCGAACCGCCAGCCGTCCTTCTTCCCGCAATGGGTCGAAAAGATCGACACCAAGGCACTGCCGAACTGACCCCCCCGCCGCGTCAGCGGCAACTCCGCCACCCCATCTCGCCCCGAGCAGCCTGGTCGAGATGGAGGTGGTCGCGGTGCGCTTCATTGTAATCCGGCGACAGCACCGTCGAGAACAGCCGGCACGCGCCGTCGCGCACGCTGCGCAGGAAGGCACGCTCGTCCCCCTCGCCACCCCAGCCGTCCAGCACCGAAATCCGCCGGCCATCGGCAAGGACGAACGCCGCGATGTCGACGGCGTCGGCGGTCGCATGCTCGCTCCAGTCGCCCGCGCTGCGCCCGTACATGCGGCGGCACGAATAGCTGCCGAAATGCTCGATTCGCGCGACGCGGCTGCCAAACCGCGCCAGCGCCGCCGGCTGCACCACATGCCATTCCCACAGCGCCAGCGCCGCCGCGACCGGGCACGCCGTGCCCAGTTGCGGGCTGAACGCGATCGTTCGCGATCCCCCCGCCTCCAGCCGAACCGCGTCCTCATAGCCGCACGGCCCATCGCGCCGCACCGGCGGCAGCGCCTGGTATCGCACCCCGGCCTTGTCGAGCAGCGCGCGGCACTGCGCGGCGTCTTCGGTCAGCCCGGCAAGCTTGCGGCCGGTGAACGCGCCGATCGGCTGCGACAGGTCGAGCGGCGTCCACGGCACGTCCTGCGGCCGGTTGCGCGCCATCATCACCAGCAGGAACGTGACGCCCGCGATCAGGCAAAACGCGATCAGCACGACCAGCGTCTGGCGCAGCGCCTTCATCCGCGGCGCACGCTGTCCATCGGCTCCGCAGTCACGGGATAGCCGGCGTCTTCGGGGATGCAGAGATGCTCGATACCGTCACGTCGCTCGATCCAGGGGGTGATGGGCCGTACCGGATGGGCCTCGGCGTCGGCCAGTGCATCCTCGAAACTGGCGAAGCGCGCGAGTCGTTCCAGGTTGCGGCGCGTGGGATAGATCAGCCGCGCCGCGCCTGACGACGCCGCATCGAGCATGTCGGCCGCGCGCGCCCAGATCAGCCGCACATTCTCGCCACCGTCGACGGCCGGCTCGGCATCGCGCGGTGCGCGGGCCAGATAGAATCGGGTGTCGAACACACGGTGCGGCAGCCCGTGCGGCAGCCAGCGCGCGAACGGCACCAGCGACTCGAGATCGAGCCGCCCGGCAACCCGCTCCAGCAGCGCCCCCATCGTATCGCCCCGGTGGAGCCCGCGGCGCAGAGCCGCCAGCCGCTCCGGCGCCAGATCGAGCCCGATGGCAACGCCCGCCTCTTCGATCGTCTCGCGGATCGCCGCGATTCTTGCGGCGGTTTCGTCACGGTCGCCGTGCATCGCCGCCGCCAGCGCATGATCGCCGGGATCGACCCGCCCGCCCGGAAACACCATCGCCCCCGCCGCGAATCGCATCGCGCCCGCGCGTTCGACCATCAGCAGTTCGGGCGCGCCGCCACTGGTCTCGCGCATCACCACGATGGTTGCGGCGGGAATGACGGGCGGCGTGTCGGGCATGCCCCGCTCTTACGCGCAAGCATGCGCCGGGGCGAGCGGGGCGTTACGTGCCGCTGATGATCGGATGCACCACGCCCTCCAGCGCGGTTCGCCGGGCGATCGTCAACTGGGCGAGCAGGCTCGGCTCGGCGCGGATCTGCCCGGGGGTATAGCCCGTGAAGTGCTTGATCTCGCGGATCAGGTGCGACTGGTCGTAAAAGCCGCGGCTGACGACATCGTCGATCGATGCCCCTTCCGAAACCAGCGAAACGGCGGCGCGCAGCGCCCGGTATTTGCGCGCCAGTCCCTTGGGGCTTGCACCATACAGGGTCTTGCATTTCCGCTCGATCTGGCGGGCGGACATGCCGGCGGCGGCCACCAGCGACTCGATCTCGGGTGAGGCATCGTCGCTCAGCCACGCATCGACCATGTGGATGAAATCCACCTCGCGCGATCGCCGCACCCGCACCAGCCGCCGCACGATCGATTCGCCACACGCCACCATCTCGTCGAGCTCGGTAAGGCGGGCCATTTCCGCGACGCCCTCGTCGATCGTATCGCCGAACAGATCGGCCAGGTCGACGACGCGGTTCACCAGCGACGACGCATCGGAACCGATCAGCGCCATCCAGCCGAGCGGCGTGATGCCCGCGCCGAACAGCAGCACCGGCCCTTCCACCCGCACCCGGAACGCGCCCGTGGTCGGCCCGACGACATGGGCGGCGCCGGGCGTCTGCACATTGCCGTCGGCGAATCGATATTCGCCCGCCCCCGGCGTCAGGCGAAAGCGGATCTGCGCATGATCGGCGCGCTCGACATCCTCGAAAATCGGAACATTCGCCCGGAAGCGATAGAAAAGCGTCAGCAAATCTTCCGATTCATTGCCCGGAACCGCATAGTCCAGCTGAATATCCACCTTGAGCCCCTCTCTCCGGTGCAGATGGACACCTTCATACAGGGCATGAATTACTGAGGTAAGATGATCGTGCCGGCGCCGTGCTTTACTCGGCGCTTTTTAGTCGCAGGCGAACAACCATGTCGCTCGAGGTGATGAACAGCGTCTTGCCGTCCTCGCCGAAGCAGCAATTGGCGGCGGCCTTGCCGGTGGAAATCAGGCCGAGGCGGCGGCCGTCCGGGGCGATGACGTGGATGCCGCCCGGGCCGCTTGCGAACAGATGGCCGCTCCGCGCGACCTTCATCCCGTCGGGCAGCCCCGGCAGCTTGCGGGCGATGCCGGGGCGGAAGTCTGCGAAGATGCGGCGCGTCCCCGCCATGCCGTCGGCACCGAGCGGATAGGCGTGGATATAGGGCGCCTTTTCGTCGGAGACGGAGACGTAAAGGGTGCGCTCGTCGGGCGAGAGGCCGATGCCGTTCGGCCGGGTCAGCTGCTTGTCGATCAGCAAGACCGTGCCGTCAGGCGCAAGGCGATAGACGCCGTTGAACGCCAGTTCCTTGAGAGGGGACTGGTCGCCCTCGCTCAGGCCATAGGGCGGATCGGTGAAGTAGATCGCGCCGTCATTCGCCTGCACCAGATCGTTGCAGCTGTTGAAGCGCTTGCCCCCGAAACGGCTGGCCAGGATCGTCTTGTCCTTGCTGTCCAGGTCGATCGCGGCGATCGCGCGGGTGCCGCTGTCGGCGATCAGCAGTTCGCCGTGCCGCCCCTGGATCATCCCGTTCGCGCCCGCCTCGCGCACGCCGGCGGGGATCGGCCCCGCCAGCCCCGAAGGCTTCAGGAAGACACGCTTGTCCTCGCCGTCCCAGCGATAGGCGATGTTCGCCGGCGGATCGGAAAACAGCAGATAGCTGCGATCGAACGCGCCTGCCTGCCCGGACGAATCGGCGGGCACCACCGCCGCGTCGCGGATCCACACCGGCCCTTCGGCCCATTGGATGCCGGTGCAGATCACCTCGATCGGCGTGTCGACGTCGAGCAGTTGGTCGAGCTCGGGATCGAGCCGGGTGATTCCGCCGACCGTCTCGGCACGCGCAAGGCGCGGCAGCAGCGGCAACGTGGCGAAGCCGGCAATCACGGCGCGGCGGGTGGTGGCGATCTGCACGAACATCTCCCTCAAACAAACGGCCAAAGCATCAGCGCGATGGCGAAACTGGTGCCCCCGGCGATCGTCGCGCCCAGCGTCCAGCTGCGGAAGGTCTGTGCTTCCGTCAGCCCGAGATACTGTTTCACCAGCCAGAAGCCAGTGTCGTTGACATGGCTCGCGATCGTCGCGCCCGATCCGATCGCCACGGTGACGAGCGCGATCCGGTCCGGCCCCAGCCCAGCGGCGCCGATCAGCGGCGCGGCAAGGCCCGCCGCCGTCACCATCGCGACGGTCGCCGATCCCTGCGCGACGCGGACGAACGCGGCGAGCAGAAAGGCAAAGACCGGGATCGAGACCTGCGCCGCCTGCACCGCCTGGGTGATCTGCTGGCCCGCGCCCGACTGGATCAGCACTTCCTTGTACGCCGCGCCTGCCCCGACGATCAGCACCATCAGTCCGGCCGGCTCGAGCGCGCGGGTGCTGACCTTCGACAGCGTTTCGAACGGCGCGCCCGCCACCAGCCGCAGCCACAACATCGCGCCGACCACTGCGATCACCAGTGCGGCAAAGGGGTGGCCCACGAACATCAGCGTCGAACGCAGCGTGCCCGGCGCCATCGCCTCGCCCGCGATCGTGCCGATCAGGATCAGCCCCAGCGGCAGCAGCATCGCGGCAAGCGCGGGCGCAAAGCCGATCGCCCGGGTCTGCGGCGCGCCTTCGTCGAGCATCGGCGGTGCGCCGATCGCGCCGTAACCGGGCGCACCATGCGCCAGCCGGGCGAACACCGGCCCGGCCAGGATCGCCGCCGGAATGCCGCAGATCAGGCCAAAGATCGCCATCCGCCCATAATCGGTGCCAAGCAGTTCGGCGACCGCGACCGGGCCCGGGTGGGGCGGCAACAGCGCGTGCATCGTCATCAGGCCCGCGAGCAGCGGCAGCGCGAAATAGGTGATCCGCCGCTCGGCGCGCAGCGCCAGCGTTGTCAGCAGCGGCGCCAGGATGATGAAGGCGACGTCGAAGAACAGCGGCACGCCGACGACGATGCCGATCGCGGTCAGCGCCCAGGGCGCGCGCTTTTCCCCAAACAGGTCGAGCAGCCGTCTCGCGATCGCTTGGACGCCGCCCGACGCCTCGAGCATTCCGCCCAGCACCGCGCCGAGCCCGATCACCACCGCGACGAAGCCCAGCGCCTCGCCGGTGCCCTTGCGGATCGCGGCGATCACCGCCTGCGGGTCGCCGCCGAACACCAGCCCCGTCACCAGTGCGACGAGCAGCAGCGCGACGAACGGCTGGAGCTTGAGCCGCAGCACGAGCAGGATGACCGCGGCGATGCTGCCGGCGACGATCGCCAGCGTGGACCCGGGCTCTCCCATCAGCCGAGGGCGATCGCGCGGTGTTCGCGGGCCGAACGATAGATCGCCTCGATCAGCCGCATGTCGCGCAGCCCCTCCTCGCCCGGCACGATCGGCGTGCGCCCGGTCATCACGCACTCCGCCAGGTGATCGAGCTGGCGGACGAACTGGCTTTTGGCCGGCGCGGCCAGCTGCACCGCCTCGCGCTCGCCGCCGATCCGCTGCCACATCGCCTGCCCCTGATAGGAGGTTGCCGGCTCCAGCCCCACCCATCCCTTCGTGCCGGTGACGCGATAGGCATTGTGCGACGAGCTGTAGCTCGACACGCAGTTCGCGATCAGACCGCTGGGGAAGCGCAGCTGGAAGTCGATCCGGTCCTCCACCGTCTTGAACCGCGGATCGCGCCGGTCGGTATAGTCCATCGCGCTCACCTCGACCGGCTCCTCGCCCGACAGGTAGCGCGCGGCGTTGAGGCTATAGATGCCGATGTCCATCAGCGATCCGCCGCCCGACATCGCCCTGTCGAGCCGCCACTGGTCCGGCGCGATCGGAAAGCCATGTTCGGCAAAGATCAGCGTCGGGCGGCCGAGCGCGCCCGAACGCACCGTCTCGATCGCCTTCAGATTGTGCGGCTCGAACCGGCTGCGATACCCGATCATCAGCCTCTTGCCGGCCGTGCGGGCGGCGGCGATCATCGCCTCGCATTCGGCGGCGGAAACCGCCATCGGCTTTTCGCACAGCACATGCTTGCCGGCGCGGCTCGCCCGGATCGAATATTCGGCATGCATGCTGTTGGGAAGGACGACATAGACCAGGTCGATGTCGGGATTGTCGCGCATGCTGTCGTACGTCTGGTAATTGTACCAATGGCTGCGCGGCACGCCATATTGCGCGCCATAGCGTTCCAGCTTGGCCGGCGTGCCGCTGACGAGCGCGCGCAGTTCGGCGAATTCGCATTCCTTCAGGCGCGGCAGGATCTGGTTCGTGGCATAATTGCCCAGCCCGACCACGGCATAGCCCAGCTTGCGCTTTTCCGCCGCGCAGGCGGAGGACGACAGCGCCCCGGCCACCAGCCCCGCGCCGATCCCGCCCAGCAGTTCGCGTCGCGTTCGCATGATTCCTCTCCCCAGCACCGGCCTTTCCGCCGCGTTGCTGGTATCGCTATCAACAAACGCCCGTCCGGGCCAGCGAAACGCATCGCTTTCCGGTCCAAGTGACTGGCGTCAAAGCGGAAGCGTCACAATCGCCTTCAGCCCGCGGGTCGCCCGGTTCTCCAGCCTGATGTCGCCGCCATGCGCGCGCGCGGTGGCGCGGGCGCTCGCCAGCCCCAGCCCCATGCCGCCGGTATCGCGGTTGCGCGATCGCTCGCCGCGAAAGAACGGATCGAACACCAGGTCGAGCTGTTCGTCGGGAATGCCCGGACCCTGGTCGCGCACCGTCAGCACCGCCTCGTCATCGCGCCGCTCCAGCACCACCTCGGCACCGCCGGCATATTTGACCGCATTGCCGATCAGGTTGCCGAGCATCGCCTTCAGCGCGACCGGATCGGCCTCGATGACGAGCGGTTCGCCCGGCTCCAGCGACACGGCCTCGCCGCGATCGGCAGCATCGTCGATCACGGTTTCGGCAAGCGAGCGCAGGTCGAGCGGGCGGCGCACCCCCAGCTGGCTGGTATCGCGGACATAGCCCATCACCGCGGAAATCATCGCCTGCATCTCACGGACGTCGTTCTCGCAGTTGATCCGCGTCGTCGCGTCGGCGCTTTCGAGCCGCAGCCCCAGCCGCATCAGCGGCGTGCGCAGATCGTGCGCCAGCGCCGCCACCATCGTCGCGCGATCGTCGACATAGCGGTGCAGCCGCGCCTGCATCTGGTTGAACGCGCGCGCGGCATCGGCGATTTCGGGCGGCCCGCTCAGGTTGAGCGGATGCGCGCGCGGGTCGCGCCCCAGCCGCTCCGCCGCCGCCGCGAACGCGGCGATCGGCCGGGCGAAGCGCTGCGCCAGCGCCAGGGCGAACGGCGTCACCGCCAGGACGGAGAGCGCCAGCCAGCCGAACACGAACCAGCGCCACGGCTCGATCCCCTTGTTCGGCTTCACCGTCAGCCACTCGCCATTGGCGAGCCGGCGCGAGGCGATGAAGTCGCCGACGATCACGATGTCGTCGGCCTCGGCGACGCTCGCGGGATGCGGGATCGGCGGCACGCTCGATCGGTCGAACGTCTGTTCGCGCTGCAGGAACCCGGGGTCGAAGCTGACGACGATCTGGCCCGGATCGACGCCCAGCGAGGTCGCGATGCCGATGCTGATTCGTTCGGCGCGCGGGTTCCACGGCGGAATATGCACCTTCGCCACGCGCCGCACGCTGAAATCGCCCTTGCCCCCACCCGGCTGCCGCATCGCGCTGGCGACCTGCCCGACGGTGTAGAGCTTGGCGGTCGGTGCCTGCACCGCGATCAGCAACAGCAGGTTGAGCAGCTGGACCACGCCGACGCACGCCAGCATCAACAGAAAGATGCGGACGAACAGCGGCGACCGGACCGCCGCGCCGCGCAGCATCACGCGCGCGCGACTCGGGGTACGAACAGATAGCCTTCGTTGCGGACGGTGCGGATGATGTCGTCGCCGCCCGCCCGCAGCTTGCGGCGCAGGCGGCTCACCTGGACGTCGATCGCGCGATCATAGGCGTCCGAATCCGGCCCCCGCGCCGCCGCCAGCAGTGCTTCACGCGAAAGCACCCGGCGCGGCCGCTCGATGAACACGCGCAGCACCGCGAATTCGCCGTCGGTCAGGCCGACCAGCACGCCGTTGGGATCGAACAACTCGTGACTGCCGAGATCGATCCGCCATCCTTCGAACGCGAACACCTCGCCCTCGGTCGGCGCCGGGGCACCGCGCTTGCGCAGCGCCGCGCGCACCGTCGCCAGGATCTCGCGCGGGCTGCACGGCTTGGGCAGATAATGGCTCGCGCCCACCTCCAGCCCCAATATCCGGTCCTGTTCCTCGCCCAGCGCGCTCAGCAGGATCACCTCGGGGCCATCCGCCGTCGCGATCCGGCGGCAGGCGGACAGGCCGTCCTCGCCCGGCATCATGATGTCAAGGATCACCAGGTCGACCGGCATCGTCTCGAGGATCTGGTCCATGTCGCGCGCGTTCGCCGCCGTCTCGACGCGATAGCCGCGCGCGCCCAGGCTGTTCGCCAGGAGCAGCCGAATGTCGCGATCGTCGTCCACCACCAGCAGGGTGGCGGGGTCGTCCGGGATGGCATTGGTGGCGAGCATGGCGTTTACGACTCTATTGCGTTGAGGCTGACACCCGTTAGCGTCTTCTATGAACCCGGCGGGGCCGCCGTTCAATCGTTAGCGGCCGGGCGACCCGCGCCGGCCGAAGGTGACGAGGCTTTCCGCGCCGTCGGCGCCCAGCGCGGAGACGCCGACGAAATTGTCGTCGACGATGATCCCCTCCAGCGTCGCCGATGTCCTGTCGCCCGCGACATCGACATGGCGGGTCCAGCGATCGGCATCGGCGGGACGCCAATAGACGCGGTACTTCGCCGCCCCTGCCACCGCCGGCCATGATACATTGGTATCGGTGGCGAGCGCGCCGCCGATCGTCACCGCTTCGGGCGCGGCCGGCGCGCTCGCCAGACGGCGCAGCGTGGCGACGTTGAGTGCGGTGACCTTCGCCAGATAGGGAAAATCCACCCGATCCACCGTGTCGCCATAGACCTTGCCGTCCTCGGTCCGCAGATCCTGATGCTGCGCGTCGTAATTCTCGACGCCGACCGAGAAGCGCACCGCCGGATAGCCGAGCGCGAGGAAGGGCGAATGATCGCCGCCGCGCCCGAACCGATCGGGGCGACGCACCATCAGCACATTGAGCCCGCCCGGAATCGTGCCGGCGACACCCCGGATCGCCTTGGCGAGCGCGCGGCTGGGGCCGTCATCCTCGCCGCCGTCGGCGCGCCGCGCCTTGGCCTCGGCCAGCGTTTCCGAATCGGCGATGCCCTCGGAAAAGACGCGCACCCGATCGGCGACGCGGCGGCCGTCCTGCCCGATCGTGTTGCCGACAATGTCGTTGTTGAGCACCGCCGATACGGTCCAGCCGCGCGCCTTCGCCGTCTCGGCCAGCAGCTGCCCGCCATAGAGCCCCTGCTCCTCGCCCGAGAGTGCGGCATAGACGATGGTAGCGCGGAATTTCTGCTTCGACAGGATACGCGCAGCCTCCAGCACCAGCGCGACGCCCGAGGCATCGTCATTGGCGCCGGGCGCATCGGCGGTGGCGTTCATCACGTCGCTCACGCGGCTGTCGATATGGCCCATCACGATCACGACGCGGTTCGGATCGCTGCCGCGCTGGATGCCGAGCACGTCGACGATGTTCACCCCGTCGGGCGCGCGCGGCCCCTTGAACATGCGCGCGACCTCGCTCGTCTCGATGCAGCCGCCGCACGCCGAGCCGATCTTCGCCAGCTCGCCGCCGAACCAGCGCCGCGCCGCGCCGATGCCGCGCGTCGGATTGTGGGGATCGGACAGGGTGTGGCGGGTGCCGAAGCCGACCAGCGTCTCGACGCTCGCCTTCAGCCGGGCGGGATCGGGCCTGTCCTGCGCCGATGCGGGCAGGGCAAGCAGGGCGAGCGGAAAAAGAACGAGGGTGCGCATGCGCTTATGCTGGCCCGCCGGCCCCCTCGGGTCAATCGGATCAGCTCAGCCGGTCGATCGCTTCCATGTCGAGCGAGCCGGGGATGATCATCACCGGCACCGTCAGCTTGCCCGCATCGGCGCCGGTAAAATGGGCGACCAGCTTGCCCGGTGCGCCCGCCGGCGCGGCGCCCAGCACCAGCGCGGCGATGTCGCCATTCGCCTCGATCATCTCGCGGACCACCTTCGCCCCGTCGCCTTCGCGCACCGTGATCGACGGCGTCAGGCCGGATTCGGTGAACAGCGTGCCCGCCGCACGCGCCACCAGCGCCTCGGCACGCTCGCGCGCTTCTTCCTCGATCGTCGCCATCACGCCGCCCCATTGGACGAACTCGGGCGGCGGAATCAGCGCCAGAATTTCGACGTTGCCGCCGGTTTTCACCGCCCGCCGCGCGGCAAAGCGCAGCGCGATTTCCGCCTCGGGCTTGTCGTCGATCACCACCAGATAGGTGCGCATGGGTGCCTTCCTGCCGCTCGCGCGTTAGGTGGACCGTCGTCGCGCGAAGCGCAAGGCCGGGGCTTGACCCTTGGGAGCGTGGCGGCAAAGGAGGGGCCAGCCACCCCCAGGACCAACGACGGGAACCTTCATGGGAATCGAAATCAAGATGCCGGCACTTTCTCCCACCATGGAGGAGGGCACGCTTGCCAAGTGGCTCGTCAAGGAAGGCGACACGGTGAAATCCGGCGACCTGCTTGCCGAGATCGAAACCGACAAGGCGACGATGGAATTCGAAGCGGTCGACGAAGGCGTGATCGGGAAGATCCTGGTCGCCGAAGGGACCGATAACGTAAAGGTCGGCACCGTGATCGCGGTGATCGCCGGCGAAGGCGAGGACGTTTCCTCGACCGCCGCAGCGCCCGCGCCGAGCCCGACCCCTGCCCCCGCACCGGCACCGGCCGCGAGTGCGCCGGCGCCTGCGCCAACTCCGGCCCCTGCCCCGGCGCAGCCCGCCGCCGCATCGGGCTCGCGCGTCAAGGCGAGCCCGCTCGCCCGCCGCATCGCCGCAGACAAGGGCGTCGACCTGGCGGCCGTGAGCGGCTCCGGCCCGAACGGCCGCATCGTCAAGGCCGATGTCGAAGGCGCCAAGCCCGGTGCAGCCGCCGCCAAGCCCGTCGCCGCCCAGTCCGAAGCGGCTGCGCCCGCCGCGGTGTCGGCACCGGCTGCCGCCGCCGAAGCCAAGCCGGTCTGGTACGACGACTCGATCCCGCACGAGGAAGAGAAGCTCTCGAACATCCGCAAGACGATCGCGCGTCGCCTAACCGAGTCGAAGCAGACCGTCCCGCACATTTACCTCACGGTCGATATCCGCCTCGATGCGCTGCTCAAGCTGCGCGGCGAGCTCAACAAGGCGCTGGAGCCGCGCGGCGTGAAGCTGTCGGTCAACGATCTGCTGATCAAGGCGCTGGGCGTCGCACTTGCGCGCGCGCCGAAGTGCAACGTCACCTTCACCGGCGACAAGCTGATCAAGTATAGCCGCGCCGACGTGTCGGTCGCGGTGTCGACCCCGACCGGCCTGATCACCCCGATCATCAAGGACGCGGCGAACAAGAGCGTCTCCGCCATCTCGACCGAGATGAAGGACCTCGCCGCCCGCGCCCGCGAGGGCAAGCTGCAGCCGCACGAATATCAGGGCGGCACCGCCAGCCTGTCGAACATGGGCATGTACGGCATCAAGCAGTTCGAAGCCGTCATCAATCCGCCGCAGGGCATGATCATGGCGATCGGCGCGGGCGAGAAGCGCCCATACATCATCGACGATGCGTTGGGCGTGGCGACGGTGATGAGCGCCACGGGCAGCTTCGATCACCGCGCCATCGACGGTGCCGACGGGGCCGAGATGATGAAGATCTTCAAGGAACTCGTCGAAGCCCCGATGGGCATGATCGCCTGATCGGAGCCGGGCGGTGCGCGTGCTTGTAGAGGTTCTCCATATCGTCGCGGGGCTGATCGCGGCGGTGGTGATCGCGTCGCTCGCCGCCTGGTCCTATCGCCGCGCCACCGACGACATCTGGCTGGTCGCCTATGTCGCGATGGTCGCGGTGGTGCTGATGGGCATCGGCCCGCTGCGGCGGGCCTATGCGCTGGATCGCAAGACGCTGCGCCGGAACGAGGGGGCACGCAATGATTGACCAGAAAGCGGGCCCGCCCGATCGCCAGCCGGCGATCCGAGTGACCACCATGCCCGCCGACGCCAATCCCTATGGCGATATCTTCGGCGGCTGGCTGATGAGCCAGATGGACATGGCGGCCGGGCTCGTCGCCTCACGCTATTCGCGCGGCCGCGCGGTGACGATCGCGGTCGAGGGGATGAAGTTCCACTCGCCCGTCGCGGTCGGCGACGAAGTCTCGGTCTATGCCGAACTGGTGAAGGTCGGCCGCACCTCGATGACGATCGAAGTCCAGGCCTGGCGCCGCGGTCGCCATGTCGAGGAAAGCTGCCTGGTAACGCAGGCACAGTTCGTCTTCGTCGCCATCGACGCCGACAGGCGCCCGCGCCCGGTCGAGGCGATTGCGTGATGATGGGGGCATATGGTGCAACAGCACTTGCCCCTCTCCCCGGCCCTCCCCCGGTTGGGGGGAGGGAGCGCCGCATTGAAATGTCATCCCTGAACCCCTCTCCCCATCGGGGAGAGGGAGGGGCCCGCCGCGCAGCGGTGGGGGGGAGAGGGGCCGTCCGCCACTCCCTGATGCCCATATTCTCTCCCCAGCCCTTCCCCGCCACGGGAAGGGAGCAGAAGGAAGCACACCTTGGCTGAATCCTACGACGTCATCGTTCTCGGCTCGGGCCCCGGCGGCTATGTCGCGGCGATCCGGGCGGCCCAGCTGGGCCTGAAGACCGCCATTGTCGAGCGCGAGCTGCTCGGCGGCATCTGCCTCAACTGGGGCTGCATCCCCACCAAGGCGCTGCTGCGCTCGGCGGAAATCTTCCACTATATGCAGCACGCCAAGGACTACGGCCTGATCGCCAACCAGATCAGCGCCGATCTGGACGCAGTGGTGAAGCGCTCGCGCGGCGTTGCCAAGCAGCTCAATCAGGGCGTCACGCACCTGATGAAGAAGAACAAGATCGCGGTGCACATGGGCACCGGCGTGCTGACCGCGAAGGGCAAGCTCACCGTCACTGCCGCCGACGGCAAGAAGACCGACCTGGAGGCGAAGAACATCATCGTCGCCACCGGCGCGCGCGCCCGCGACCTGCCCTTCGCCAAGGCCGACGGCAAGCGCATCTGGACCTATCGCCACGCGATGACGCCCACCGAGATGCCGACCAAGCTGCTGGTCATCGGCTCGGGCGCGATCGGCGTGGAGTTCGCCAGCTTCTACAACGACATGGGCGCGAACGTGACGATCGTCGAGATGCTCGACCGGATCGTGCCGGTGGAAGACAAGGACATCTCCGCGCATCTGGAGAAGGCGTTCAAGAAGCAGGGGATGACCATCCTCACCCAGACCGGCGTCGAGAAGCTCGACGTGACGGCGAGCGGCGTGAAGGCGTCGATCAAGGGCAAGGACGGCAAGGTCACCGTCGAGGAATTCAGCCACGTCATCGTCGCGATCGGCATCGTGCCGAACACCGAGAATATCGGGCTCGAGACGCTCGGCGTGAAGACCGAGCGCGGCCATATCGTCACCGACGGCGCCTGCCGCACCAATGTCGAGGGCCTGTGGGCGATCGGCGACGTCACCGCCCCGCCCTGGCTCGCGCACAAGGCCAGTCATGAGGGCGTGATCGCGGCGGAGGCGATCAACGGCGGCCACCCGCATGCGATGGACGTGCGCAACATCCCGGGCTGCACCTATTGCCACCCGCAGATCGCCAGCGTCGGCCTGACCGAGGCCAAGGCCAAGGAAGCGGGCTATGAGGTCAAGGTCGGCAACTTCCCGTTCATCGGCAACGGCAAGGCGATTGCGCTCGGCGAGCCGGAAGGCTTTGTGAAGACGGTGTTCGACGCCAAGACCGGCGAGCTGCTCGGCGCGCACATGATCGGCGCCGAAGTGACCGAGATGATCCAGGGCTACACGATCGGCAAGACCGGCGAGCTGACCGAGGCCGAGCTGATGGAAACGGTGTTCCCGCACCCGACGATCAGCGAAGCGATGCACGAAGCGGTGCTCGGCGCCTATGGCCGCGCGCTCCATATCTGAATGACGACGGCGCGGGGGCATCCCCCCCCGCGCCGTCCGCTTGCGCCGGACGTCATCGCCGCAACGGCCAGTCGTTGCGCCTGCAGCTTCCTTCGGCACCCGCTTCGGGCTAGTCGTCGCCCGGCCCTCTGCTGCGAAGGCTGATCGATGACGAACACCTTCCCGCCTTCCACACCCTTCGCCGGTGCCGCGTCACCGGGTCGCCCGCGCCCGCTCCGTCGCCAACCCTTCGGCACGCGGCGCAAGGCCGTGTCGTCGCTCGTCGCGGCGCTGCTGCTCGCGGCGGCAACGCTCTTCCTGTTCTGGCCGGGCATCGCCAGCTATGACAGCGTCGTCCAGTATCAGCAGCTGCTCAGCGGTCGCTATGACGACTGGCACCCGCCGGCGATGGCGCGGCTCTGGTCGCTGTTCCACGCCGCCGGCTGGCACGGCCAGGCGCCAATGTTCGCGCTCCAGATCCTGCTTTACTGGGGCGGCATCGGCCTGTTCTCGGCTGCGTTGATCCGGTGCGGAAGGCCTGTGCTGGGGATTGCCGCGCTGCTGCTGGGGCTCTGGCCGCCGCTGCTCGGCTGGCAGGTGGTGGTGCTCAAGGATGCGCAGATGGCCGGCACGCTGGCGGCGGCGGTCGGCCTCGCGAGCCTCTGGCGGCTCAGCGACCGGGCGCCGCCGGGTTGGGCCAAGGCGCTCGTCCTGTTGCTCCTCGGCTATGCCACGCTGGTGCGCTTCAACGCCGCCTTCGCCAGCGTGCCGCTCGCGTTCGGCCTGGTCGGCGGCATCCGCTGGGATCGGTCGTGGCGCCACGGCGCGCTGCTGCTCGCGGCCACCGCGGCGACCTTGACGCTGCTCGGCCCGATCAACCACCGCCTGCTCGATGCCGAGCCGAGTGGCGTCGAGCGATCGCTGCCGCTGTTCGATCTGGCGGGAATCGTCCACCATGCCGGGCCGGCGGCCGTGCCGCAGGTGCCCCCGCGCCTGTGGCACCGCGCCGAGGCGAAGGGCTGCCTCACGCCGATCCTGTGGGATCCGCTCGGCGCCGATTCGCCCTGCGGCTATATCGACGACGCGCTCGCCCGCCGCGCACCGGGGAGCGAGCTCGAAAAGATGTGGGTCGGCGCGATCGCCGCGCACCCGCTCGCCCATGCGCAGCACCGGATCGCCCATTGGAACAGCGAGATGCGGCTCTGGGCCCCCGCGGCGATGCCCGGCACCGGCCCGCTCGCCGGATCGGAGCCGAACAGCCTCGGCCTCGCCTCGCCCCAACGGCGCATCGAGGGCTTTCAGCTCGCCGGCGCGCAGCTGGCCGCCTCCGTGCTCGGCGCACCGATCCTCTGGTTCGTCGCCGCGCTGGGGCTGCTCGTCTGCCTCTGGCCCGCGCGCGATGCGCGGAGCGGCATGGCCATCACGCTGGCCCTGTCTGCGCTCTTCACCGAAAGCGCCTTTGCGGTGATCGGCGTCGCATCCGATTACCGCTATCATTGCTGGAGCATGCTCGCGACCGGTCTCGCGCTGCTGGCGGGATGGCGCACCGCGCTGCCGCCGCTGCGCCACCGGCTGGCGGCGGCCGCCATCCTCGTGACCGCGTCCGTCGTCCTCGTCGCGCGGCTGACGCTGCCCGCGGCAGCGCCCCCGCTCTGACGCGGCGCTACAGCGTCCGCACCGCCCGCACGCCGGCATCCGCTTCCTGCGCCAGCGGGTTGCGCAGCGGCAGCGTGAACGGCGCCGCCTCGATCTCGAACACGTCGCCCGGCTGCGTCCGCACGCCATCGCTGAACGACAGCGTCGCGGTGCCGAAGAAATGGACATGCACATCGCCCGGCCGGCGGAACAGCCCATATTTGAAGTGATGATGCTCGAGATTGGCGAGCGTGTGCGACATGTTCGCCTCGCCAGAGAGGAACGGCTTTTCCCACAGCGTCGCGCCGCCGCGCACGATCCGGCTGGTCCCGCGCACGTCGGCGGGGGCATCACCGACCAGCAGCTCCGGCCCGAGCGCCGCCTGGCGCAGCTTCGAATGGGCGAGCCACAGATAATTGTGCCGCTCGGTCACATGGTCGCTGAACTCGTTGGCAAGGCACAGCCCGATCCGCCACGGCGTCCCGTCCGGCCCGATCAGATAGATGCCGGCAAGCTCCGGCTCCTCGCCGCCATCCTGTGCGAAGCCGGGAATGGTCAGCGCCGCGCCGGGGCCGACCAGATGATGGCCATTGCCCTTGTAGAACCATTCGGGCTGCTGGCCGATCGCGCCCGGTGCCGGCTTGCCACCCTCGACGCCTTCGAGGAACATCCGCATCGAATCGGTCTTGTGCTCGGCGGCGGCGGCGTCGCGGTGCATCTTGTCGCGCCCCTCGGCCGATCCGAGATGCGTCAGGCCCGTGCCGGTCAGGATCAGGTGCGCGGGATCCTCATGGTCGATCGGCGCGAGCAACCGGCCCTCCGCCAGCGCCGCCTTGGGGTCGGCCGGACCCGCCGCGCCGAGTCGCGCAACGGCGGCGGCGATGCTTTCCCCCCGCTCGATCGCGTCGAGCGCAATGCCCCGGATATCGGTGACGCCGGCAACGAATACAGCCGCTTCGCCATCATCGGCGATCACCCGCCGCACCCCATCCTCGCCACGATATTGCATCAGTCGCAGTGTCATCACTCACCTGTCCCTTGCTATTAGTCCGACATATTGACACGCTGCTCGAAACGCAATCTTGGTTGGTTGGCCAAAGAGCGTGGGGAGCGCTAGAAGGCGCGACCGGGAGGAGGGCGGCGGACATGGCATCGCAGCGAGACGACGAAGACGAAACCATTGGCGAGGTCGCTCCGATCACGCGCAGCCCCAAGGGTTCGGGGCGGCGGCTCCGCGGCGCCATCGCCCATTTCCTCGGCACCGAGATCGTGTCGGGCCGCATCGCGCCGGGCGAAAAGCTTACCGGCGAAGTCGCCAATGCCGAAGCGCTCGATGTCTCGCGCAGCGCCTATCGTGAGGCGGTGCAGGTGTTGACCGCGAAGGGACTGGTCGAAAGCCGTCCCAAGGCCGGCACGCGCGTGCTGCCGCGCAGCCGCTGGAACATGCTCGATCCACAGGTGCTCGCCTGGGCCTTTTCGGGCGAACCCGACACCGATTTCGTGCGCGACCTGTTCGAACTGCGCGCCGTGGTCGAGCCGGCCGCCGCGCGGCTCGCCGCCGAACGCCGCGAGCGCGAGGACGTCAAGGCGATGCGCGACGCGCTCGCCAAGATGCGCCGCTTCACGCTGGCGACCGACGAGGGCCGCGCCGCCGATCGCGATTTCCACGATGCGCTGCTCGGCGCGACGCACAACAACGCGATGATCGCGCTCAGCGCCAGCATCGGCGCGGCGGTGAGCTGGACGACCAAGTACAAGCAGCGCGCCCGCGCCCTGCCCCGCGATCCCGTGCCCGATCACATCCGGGTGTTCGACGCGATCGCCGCGGGTGACGGCGATGCGGCGGCGGCGGCGATGCGAACGCTGGTCGATCTCGCGCTCGAGGATACCCGCCTCTCGATGTGATCGCACGGATGCCTGGATGGCGCCGCTCGGCTGAATAGGCTTCCCTACATCGCTTGTTTATGATTTGTTCTCTTCCCGTCGGTTCCGACTCGACGCGGGGGGGGGGGGCGGGCTCATGTCGTTTTCCCGGAACTTTCGGAACCTTTGGGGGGCGGCATGGGCGATGGTGAAGATCGGCCCGACGGGGGGCCGCGCGGGAACGGCGGGTCGGTGCCGCCTCCCCCGGGCCGAACCCGGGGGAGACGGGCAGCCGCTCAGTCCGCGATCGCGTTGGTCGGCTTGGCGCCCCACAGCGCGTAGAACAGGATGTAGAGTTCGCACACGGCGGTCAGCAGGAACGACAGCTGGAGGCCATACAAATCGGCGATCCGGCCCTGGACGACGACCAGCGCGCCGCCCGCAATGGCCATGATGAGAAGGCCCGAGCCTTCCTCGGTCAGCGGGCCGAGCCCCTTGATGCCGAGCGAGAAGATCGTCGGGAACATGATCGAATGGAACAGGCCCACCAGAATCAGCGACCACATCGCCGCTGGCCCCGTCAGGAAGGTCGCCCCCAGCATCACGATGAATGCGCCGATCGAGAAGCCGGCCAGCACCGTTTCGGCAGGCACCTTCTGCATGATGAAGGAGCCGGCGAAGCGCCCGACCATCATCCCGCCCCACAGGACCGCCAGATAACGCGACGCTTCGTTCTGGGTGATGTTGGCGATGTCGGGCTGCGACACGAAGTTGATGAACAGGTTGGCGACGCCGATCTCGGCGATCAGGTAGATGAAGATCGCCGGCACGCCGAAGACGAGGTTGCGGTGGCGCCACAGCGAGTGGTTCTTGCGGTCTTCCTTGGCGACGCGGCTCGTGGCCGAACCCATTGCCGGCAGCGGGAAGCGTGCAATGACGATGGCGAGCACCACCAGCACGACGGCGACCAGCGCATAGGGCAGGATGACCGACTGCGCGTCGGCCAGACGTTCGGCCTGGGTGAGCGCCGCTGCGCCGGCTTCCGCCGTGCCGCCCTTCGAACGGCCGAGGATCAGATAGCCCGCGAACAGCGGTGCCAGCGTGGTGCCGAGCGAATTGAACGCCTGAACCAGGTTGAGGCGCGACGATCCCGTCTCCGGCGGACCGATCACGGTGACATAGGGATTGGCTGCCACCTGAAGCAGCGTGATCCCGCTGGCGATGACGAACAGCATCGCCAGCGTGACGCCGTAAGAGGGCAGGCTCGCCGCCAGCGTCATCCCCGCTGCGCCGCCCGCCATGACGAGCAGACCGACGACCAGCGACTTCTGATAGCCGATCCGCTCGATCAGCTTGGCCGACGGGATCGAGGCGACGAAATAGGCGATGAACCACACGCTCTCGATCAGCGTCGTCTTGGTATAGTTGAGTTCGAACACGCTGCGCAGATGTGGCAGCAGCGTGTTGTTGATGACGGTGATGAAACCCCACATGAAGAACAGCGTCGCGAGCAGCGTAAGCGCCCGGCCATATGGAGTGGGTTGAGACGCAGGCCCGGCCCCCGCCGGGGCAGCACTGGATGTGGGCATGACCGCCATGCTCGGGTGATCCTCTCGATTTTGCCGCGCTTGTTGTGCGGCGGGGTTGCTCTTCGCTTTCTAGTCGGAGTATTAAACCCCATGCCACCCGTCAACGGGCGTTGGGGCAATTGCGGCATGGATAGCCGATTGGGAGGGGATTTAAATGAATAATATGATAAAGGCCGCGTTGATGGTCGCCACCATGATTCCTGCCACGGCCTTTGCCGGCGATGCGACTCGCGCGAACTTCGGCACGCTGCCCGACGGCCGTGCAGTGGAGGCGATCACGCTGACCAACAGCCACGGTATGCGCGCGACGATCATCAATTATGGCGCCATCCTCCAGTCGCTTTCGGTGCCGGACCGCGCCGGCAAGTCCGAAGACGTGACGCTCGGCTATAACGACATGAAGGGCTATCTGGTCGCCCCCAATTATTTCGGCGCCACCGTCGGCCGCTACGCCAATCGCATCAAGGGCGCGACCTTCGCCATCGACGGCAAGACCTATACGCTCGCCAAGAACAACGGCCCGAACGCGCTGCACGGCGGCCCCCAGGGCTTCGACAAGCGGCTGTGGACGGTCGAAAAGGTGAGCGACGGCGACACCCCCAGCGTCACGCTGCGCTACGTTTCGGCGGACGGCGAGGAAGGCTATCCGGGCCAGCTCACCGTCACCGCCACCTATTCGCTCAACGAGAAGAACGAGCTGTCGGTCGACTATCGCGCGACGACCACCAAGCCGACGATCGTCAACATCACCAATCACAGCTTCTTCAATCTCGCCGGCGAAGCGTCGCAGCGCTCGATCTACGATCATCTCGTGACGATCCCGGCCGAGACGACGACGCCGGTCGACAAGACGCTGATCCCCACCGGCGAGCTTCGCCCGGTGGAAGGCACGCCGTTCGATTTCCGCAAGGCTACGCCGATCGGCGCGCGCATCCGCGACGGGCGCGATCCGCAGATCGTGTTCGGCCAGGGCTATGACGAGAATTTCGTGATCGCCAAGGCGCCGTCGACCCAGCCGATGCTCCATGCCCGTGTCGAGGATCCGTCGAGCGGCCGGGTGATGGAGATCCTCTCCAACCAGCCGGGCGTGCAATTCTACACCGGCAATTTCCTCGACGGCACCGCGATCGGCAAATCGCAGCACGCCTATCGACAGGGCGACGGCCTCGCGCTCGAGCCCCAGCTGTTCCCGGATACGCCCAACCAGCCGGCGTTCGGCTCGGCGCGGCTCAACCCCGGCCAGACCTATCACAACGTGATCGTCTACCGTTTCTCGACGACCAACTGATCTTTCCTCCCGCAAGGCACTTCAATGACCGAAACCGCCCCCAAACTGCGCAGCCGCGCCTGGTTCGACAATCCCGACAATGTCGACATGACCGCCCTCTATCTGGAGCGGTATCTCAACTATGGGTTGAGCCTGGAAGAGCTGCGTTCGGGCAAGCCGATCATCGGCATCGCCCAGACGGGGTCGGACCTGAGCCCCTGCAACCGCCACCACCTCGTGCTTGCCGAGCGCATCCGCGAAGGCATTCGCGAGGCGGGCGGGATCGCGATCGAGTTCCCGGTGCATCCGATCCAGGAAACCGGCAAGCGGCCCACCGCCGCGCTCGATCGCAACCTCGCCTATCTCGGGCTGGTCGAGCTGATCTACGGCTATCCGATCGACGGCGTGGTGCTCACCACCGGCTGTGACAAGACCACGCCGGCCTGCCTGATGGCGGCGGCGACGGTGAACATCCCCGCCATCGCGCTGTCGGTCGGCCCGATGCTCAACGGCTGGCATCGCGGCGAGCGCACGGGTTCGGGCACCATCGTGTGGAAGGCGCGCCAGCTGCTCGCGGCGGGCGAGATCGACGATGAAGGCTTTATCCGCCTCGTCAGCTCCTCGGCGCCGTCGACCGGCTATTGCAACACGATGGGCACGGCGACGACGATGAACAGCCTAGCCGAGGCGCTGGGCATGATGCTGCCGGGCTCGGCGGCGATCCCGGCGCCCTATCGCGACCGGCAGGAATCGGCCTATCGCACCGGCAAGCGCATCGTCGACATGGTGCGCGAGGATCTCAAGCCCTCCGACATCATGACGCGCGAGGCGTTCCTCAACGCGATCGTCGTCAATTCGGCGATCGGCGGGTCGACCAACGCACCGATCCACCTCGCGGCGATTGCCCGCCATGTCGGTGCCGAACTGTCGCTCGACGACTGGCAGACGCACGGCCACAAGGTGCCGCTGCTGGTGAACCTTCAGCCGGCCGGCGAATATCTGGGCGAGGATTATTACCGGGCGGGCGGCGTCCCCGCCGTGGTCGCCCAGCTGATGGAACAGGGGCTGATCCACGAAAATGCGCTCACCGCCAATGGCAAGACCATCGGCGAGAATTGCCGGGGTGCCGTGATCGAGGACGAGAAGGTCATCCGCCGCTATGCCGAACCGCTGGTCGAGGAAGCCGGCTTCGTCGTGCTGCGCGGCAATCTGTTCGACGCGGCGATCATGAAGACGAGCGTGATCGGCCCCGAATTCCGCGATCGCTATCTCTCCAATCCGGACGATCCCGATGCCTTTGAAGGCCCGGTGGTCGTGTTCGACGGCCCCGAGGACTATCACCACCGCATCGACGATCCGGCCGTGGGCATCACGCCGGATACGCTGCTGGTGATGCGCGGTGCCGGCCCGATCGGCTATCCGGGTGCGGCGGAAGTGGTGAACATGCGCCCGCCCGCCTATCTGATCCGCGAGGGCGTCCATGCGCTGCCGTGCATCGGCGACGGTCGCCAGTCGGGCACCTCGGCCTCGCCGTCGATCCTCAACGCCTCGCCCGAGGCGGCGGCGATGGGCGGTCTCGCGCTGCTCAAGACCGGCGACCGGGTGCGGATCGATCTCAAGCGCGGCACCGCCGATGTGCTGATCCCCGACGACGAACTCGCCGAGCGCCGCCGCGTGCTGGCCGACGCGGGCGGCTATCCGTTCCCGGACTCGCAGACGCCCTGGCAGAAGATCCAGCGCGCGATGGTCGGTCAGATGAACACCGGCGCCATCCTGGAGGGCGCGGAGACCTTCCAGCGCATCGCCCAGACCCACGGCATCCCCCGCGACAACCACTGATCCTCGCGGCCGGTGCGGCGACGCACCGGCCGGCCTGGCGGCGGCAGCGCCTGTTCCGCGGCGGAAAAGCAAAAACCCCGCCAAGCCGTTGGGCTGGCGGGGTTTTAAATGGTGGGCGCGGCAAGGATTGAACTTGCGACCCCTGCGATGTCAACACAGTGCTCTACCACTGAGCTACGCGCCCGAAACTCGGGAAGCGCGCCTTTAGCGAGGGTAGCGAAGGCGCGCAAGTGTCGATTTCAATTTCGTCCAACATTCTCCGCTTCGAACATCCGGTCGACCTCGAGGACCAGGTCGCGCAGATGGAACGGCTTGGACAGCACCCGCGCCTGCGGCACCTGCTTGCCCGCACGCAGCGTCACCGCCGCGAAGCCGGTGATGAACATCACCCGCATGTCGGGCGCGATCTCGCTGGCGCGCTGGGCCAGTTCGATCCCGTCCATCTCGGGCATGACGATGTCGGTCAGCAGCAGATCGAATCGCTCCGATTCGAGCAGCGGCACGGCGGCGGTACCACGGTCGACCGCGCTGACCGCGTAACCCGACCGCTCGAGCGCCCGCGTGAGGTATTCCCGCATCACGCGGTCGTCCTCGGCCAGCAGAATCCGGATCATCACCACCCCATAGAGCCCAAGCGGGTGACATCTTATGATCGAAGCCATTAAGATTTTCCAGCACCATGCGGCAGACGGCGTTGCTCCGCCCGCGTGCCGTGCCTAAGCTGCCGCCGTGACGAGCGACGGACCTTTCGTGCGGCACGGCGCGCTGGCCCCCGTGAGCCCGGTAGTCCTGTCCGTGCCGCATGCCGGGCGCGACTATCCGCTGCCGCTACGGGCAGCGCTCCGCGTGCCGTTTGCTTCGATGCGGCTGCTCGAGGATCGCCATATCGATGCCGTCGCGATCGCAGCCCGCCGCGATGAGACGCTGTTTGCGGCGACGCGCGCGCGTGCCTGGATCGATCTCAACCGCGCCGAGCATGATCGCGATCCGCAGATTGACGAGGGCGCCCAGATCACCGGCCGTCCGCTTTCGGCCAAGGTGCGCAGCGGCCTTGGGCTGGTGCCCCGCCGCGCCGGGAAAAGCGGCGATCTGTGGGCGAGGCGGTTCGCCGATGACGATGTGATCGCGCGAATCAGGGCCGATCACCGCCCCTATCACGCCGCGCTCGGCGCGGCACTTGAGGCGGCGCAGCAACGCTTCGGCCTGGCGATTCTGATCGACGTCCATTCGATGCCGCCGCTTCCGCAGCGTGCGCCGCCCCGGCTGGTGATCGGGGATCGTTTCGGCCGGTCGGCGGGGGGGCGCTTTGTCGGCCGCATCGAAGCCGTGGCGCGCGCCCGCGGCATCGCGATTGCCGTGAACAATCCCTATGCGGGCGGCCATATCCTCGATCGCCATGGCGCCCCACGGCGGGGCATACACGCGGTTCAACTCGAATTCGATCGCAGCCTCTATCTGGACGCCGCGCTCGACGCGCTTGGCCCCGGCGCCGCCGACACGACGGCACTGCTGCGGGGCATCATCGATGCGGTTACCGACGAAGCGCTGCCCGCACCCCTCGCCGCCGAATAACCCCCTCCAGCGGCGCACATAAAAAAACCACCTCGCAGTCGCCCGCGAGGTGGCCAAGGTTCAGGGAGGAGACACACCCGAGGGCGTGTCGCACGGCGCCGCGAAAGGGGGGACACGACACCGTACTCTGCCAATATAGGCGGGCGGAAACCGGCTTCAAGCGGTGGGGGATGCGGAAAAATACGGTTCGGCGCGCGGGGCGC
Source organism: Sphingomonas sp. RS6 (assembly GCF_054489705.1). NCBI lineage: Bacteria > Pseudomonadati > Pseudomonadota > Alphaproteobacteria > Sphingomonadales > Sphingomonadaceae > Sphingomonas > Sphingomonas sp. RS6. Next base: position 355,799 of record NZ_JBTMWM010000002.1, on the reverse strand, counting down.
TCCGCCGGTCGGTCAGCGACGCGGCATCATCCGCAGCATGACCGCGTCGCGCAGCAGCAGGTGGTGGCGAAGCGCGGCTGCGACGTGGATCGCAACCAGCAGCAGCATGGCCCAGCCGAGCAGCTCATGCGCTTCGTGCGCGCCGCCTGAAAGCCCGGGGGTGGAGGGCAAGGGCGGCACCCGGAAAAGGCCGAACCACGACAGCGGCCGAAGCCGTTCCGGATTCGATCCCATCAGCCACCCCGTAAGCGGCAGGATCAGCGTCGCCGCATAGAGGGCCAGATGCATGATGGTCGCCGAGGCCTTTTCCCAGGCGGGCGATGCGGCGGGCAGCGGCGGCGGGCGATGGGTCAGCCGCCAGAGAATCCGGGCGAAGGTCAGTGCCAGCACGGTGATGCCGATCGACTTGTGCAGCGGCATCACCTGCCACCCGCGCGGGAGCGATTCGTGAAGGATGCCGATCGCCAGATTGATCAGCACCAGCAGCGCGATCACCCAGTGAAAGGCGATCGCCCCGGTCGAATAACGCTCGGCGCGCGGGCGGCGGGCGTTCATGCTCAGCCGGCCAGCTGAACTTCGGGCTGCCAGCCCGAGCGCATCTGACGCGCGAACAGCTCGCGCATCTGCGCCAGCGAGAACAGGTGCGCGTAGATCAGCGGCAGCATGCCGTTCTGGACGATCTTGCGCAGCTGGTCGCCGCGCATCTCGTTCAGCTTCTTCTCGTCGACCATCATGAAGCCGCGATAGATGAAGGGCTGCGGCGCGCCGTCGGGCTGGATCGAGACCTCGCCGTCGATGAGCAGGCCGAGTTCCTTCAGCTCCTTCATGAACTGCGTCGTGCGGAGCCCTGCCTGTTCGAACTGCTCGTTGAACTGCAGGATGTTCTTGGTGACCTCGCTCGGTTCGCCATTGTCGAAGAGCGGCTGGCCATCCTCGAACGCGCCGACCATGTTCGAGGTCGGATCGAAGCACAGCGACAGCTCGTCGCTGTCCTGGCGCAGCCGCGCGAGCAGATAGGGGTAGCGGCGGATATAGGCCGGCACATAGAAATTCGGCTCGGTCAGCGTGCCTTCGGCGTCGAAGAACGCGTTATAGCCTTCGTTGAGCGCCATCAGAGCCAGCGGCACGGGATCGTCGCCCACCGAGAAGACGATCGGCATGAAGCGCTGGATGATCGGGAATTCCTCGACCGTCACCGGCACCGCATGCTGCTTGGCAAGGAACGGCGCGCGGTCGACCGAACGGGTGCGGAAATCGGCGTGCACCTGGCTCGAAAGCGGTTCGATCTGATTGTAAAACAGGGGAAACGACTGCGGCGCGCTGGCCATTATGATCTCCTGACGGCGGGTTTCGGTCGAAACATTGTGTGGAACTGGGGGTCTATGGCCTGCCCGGCTCCGGCGCAAGCGCGACCAGCTTTCCCGGATTGAGAATCGCCTTGGGATCAAGCGCAGCCTTGATCGCACGCAATGCCGTCATGCGCGCCGGCGGGCTCAGCCGGGCCAGTTCATCGCGCTTCATCTGGCCGATTCCGTGCTCGGCGGAAATCGATCCGCCCGCCGTGACCACCATGTCATGGACGAGCCGGGTGATCTGCGGCCCCTCCTCCGCATACCAGCGGTCGCGGTCGACGCCCTTGGGCGCGCGCACATGGAAATGGACGTTGCCGTCGCCGAGATGGCCATAGGCGATCGCATGCGTGCCGGGAAAGCGCGCCTCTGCCGCGGCCCCGCCTTCGATCATGAAGCGCGGCATGTCCTCGACGGGCACCGAAATGTCGTGCTGCACCGCCGGCCCGGACGCGCGTTCGGCCTCGGAGATGGAATGGCGGATGCGCCAGAATGCCTCGGCCTGCGCCTCGCTCGCGGCGATCACCGCGTCCTGCGCCAGCCCCGCCTCGAACGCCTGCGCCAGCATTCGCTCCAGCATCGCTGCCGGCGCCTCCGCAGCGGAGTCGCCGGTCACCGCCTCGATCAGGACGTGCCAGCGATGCGAGCCTGCCAGCGGCAGGCGGGTGCCAGGAACATGCGACAGCACCAGCGCGACGGTATCGTCGGGCATGATCTCGAAGCTCTCGACCATGTCGGTCGCCGCCTGCAGCCGGCGCAGCAGGCTGAGCGCCTTGGCCGGGCTCTCCAGCCCCACCCAAGCCACCGCGCGCGCCGCCGCCGCCGGCACCAGCCGCAGCGTGGCGGCCGTGACGATGCCCAGCGTCCCCTCGGCGCCGATCAGCAGCTGGTTCAGATCATAGCCGCGATTGTCCTTCTTGAGCGCCGACAGGCCGTCATGCACCGATCCGTCGGGCAGAACCGCCTCCACCCCTGCAACAAGCGCGCGCATCGTGCCGAACCGGAGCACCTGCACGCCGCCCGCATTGGTGGACACCAGCCCGCCGATCGTGGCGCTGCCGCGCGCACCCAGATCGAGCGGAAAACGGCGCCCGGCCGCCTCGGCAGCATCGCGGAACGTGGCGAGAATCACGCCCGCCTCGGCCACCGCAAGGTTCGCATCGGGAATGATCGACCGAATATGATCCATCCGCCGGGTCGACAGCAGCAGCGCGGACCCGTCGGTCGACGGCACCGCCCCGCCCACCATGCCGGTATTGCCGCCCTGGGGGACGACCGGCACCCCCAGTTCGTTGGCGAGCGCAATCAGTGCGCTGGTTTCCGCCGTGGATGCCGGCGACAGGATCGCCGGCGTCTGCCCACGATAACGGCCGCGCCAGTCGGTCAGCCACGGCTCAATCGTTGCGGGATCGGTAATCGCGGCCTTTTCGCCGAAGCGTTCGCGGGCAAAGTCGACGATGCGTTGCTGTTCGGGTGTCATCGGGGTTGCGCAATAGCATGGGGTCCGGCAGTTCATCCAGTGTTCAAGCCAGCGCGATAAAAGCATAACCCGTCATGTTGCACCCGTCGCTCGCCGCACCCGGCCTGATGCTGTTGCTCGCCGCACCCGCGGCGCTGCCCTCGGCCGGCGCCCAGCCTCCGGCGGTCGCGTTTCAGCAGCGCGTGACGATCCATGTTCCGCGCATGTCGGTATCGACGACGACAGTGATCATCCGCCGCGAAAGCGCCCGTCCGCTGGTCGAGCGCAAGGCGAACGACTGCGTCAAGGCGAGCAGGATTCAGGGTTTCACCGTCAACACGGCCGACAGTGTCGACCTGATCCTCGACGACGGCAGTCTGTTGCGTGCCAAATTGGGCGCGGAATGCCCGGCGCTTGGCTTTTATTCCGGCGCCTATATTCGTGAGACGCGCGATCGGAAGCTGTGCGCCGGCCGCGATTCGCTTCGCTCGCGCTCCGGCCGTGCCTGCCCGGTCCAGGCATTCAGGACGCTGGCACACGCACGATAGGCACATGCCCGACGTGCCGGGCGCGACAATAATCGCGCCCGCAACGCGCTGAACCGGCATGAAAACAGGCATTAGACTTGACTTTTTTGCGTGAATCCGCAAGCGCCATAACCTCTTCGAGGTGCGAATGAACGCGCCCCTTTTCCGGACATTTGCATGAGCTTTGCCGATCTCGGCCTTTCCGATGAACTTCTCCGCGCGGTCACCGACGCTGGCTATACGGAGCCGACGCCGATTCAGCGACAGGCCATTCCATCGGTGCTGATGGGCAAGGACCTGATCGGCATCGCCCAGACGGGCACGGGCAAGACTGCTGCGTTCGTGCTGCCGATGATCGATATTCTGGGTGAGGGCCGCACTCGCGCGCTGATGCCGCGCTCGCTGATCCTGGAGCCGACGCGCGAGCTTGCCGCCCAGGTCGCCGAGAATTTCGAGAAATACGGTCTCCATCACAAGCTTTCGATGGCGCTGCTGATCGGCGGCGTTCAGATGGGCGATCAGGTCAAGGCGCTGGAAAAGGGCGTCGATGTGCTGATCGCCACGCCGGGCCGGTTGATGGACCTGTTCGGCCGCGGCAAGATTCTGCTCACCGGCTGCAACCTGCTGGTGATCGACGAGGCGGACCGGATGCTCGACATGGGGTTCATCCCCGACATCGAGGAAATCTGCACCAAGCTGCCCAAGACACGGCAGACACTGCTCTTCTCGGCGACGATGCCGCCGCCGATCAAGAAGCTGGCCGACAAGTTCCTGGTCGATCCGAAGACGATCGAGGTCGCGCGGCCGGCAAGCACCAACATCAACATCACCCAGCGGATCGTTACCGTCCCCGCCGCATCGCATGCCAAGCGCCGGGTGCTGCGCACGTTGCTGCGCGAGGAAGAGGTCAGCACCGCGATCATCTTCTGCAATCGCAAGACGACGGTCCGCGAACTCAACAAGAGCCTCAAGAAGCACGGCTTCCGCTCAGCCGAGATCCACGGCGACATGGACCAGTCGGCGCGCATCGCCGAGCTCGACCGGTTCAAGAATGGCGACGTCAACATTCTCGTCGCGTCCGACGTCGCAGCACGCGGCCTGGACGTGAAGGGCGTCAGCCACGTCTTCAATTTCGATGCCCCATGGCATCCCGATGATTATGTCCACCGCATTGGCCGCACCGGCCGCGGCGGCGCGACGGGCACCGCCTATACGCTGGTCGCCCCCGACGATGCAGAAAACATCGCCGAGATCGAGAAACTGACCGGGCAGAAGATCCAGCGCGTTGCACTGGCCGGCGGCGAGGCGCCCGAGGACGAACCCGCGCCCAGGCGTGAGCGCGCCCGCAAGCGCCCGTCCAAGGCGGGCGCACCGCAGCCGGACTCGCCTGCCGAATCGTCGGGCCGGACCAGGCGCTCCGGCCGATCGGACGAACGGAAGGAACCGAGCCGCGGCAGATCGCCCGAAGCAGCGGAACAGGATGCCGCCAGCACCGACTCCCCCGCGCCCAAACGCGGCCGGGCTGCGGCGCCCGCTCGTACCGAAACCCGCGAGCACAAACCTGCGAACGAAGGCCGCCGCGACGATCGGCGGCGCGATCAGGCACCGCAGGGCGCCCGCCCGCGCCATGCACGCCGCGATCAGGATGACGGTCCCGATGACGGCTGGAACGGGCCGGTTCCCGACTTCCTGAACTACACGATCGAGGCCTGAACAACATCGATTCTGCCCGGCCGGTCGGCCCCGCCGACCGGCGACTTGCGATGACGCTGCCATGCAATTCGCGCATGCCCCGGCGAGCACCGGTGGTTCGCCGCATTAAACACTAGCTATCTTGTAGGGATTGACGCGTCGTCGCATGTTCTGCCGGTCACTCGGGCAGAATGAGGATGGCGACGTTGGACGGTATCACGATAGCCGAACTGCTGCCTTACATCGCCGTCGGCTTTGCCGCGCAGTTGGTGGACGGCGCGCTCGGCATGGCGTTCGGCGTCATTTCGTCGACCTTGCTCGTCAGCGTGATCGGGATCTCTCCGGCAACGGCGTCTGCCGGTGTGCATCTGGTGGAAACCGCGACGACGGGCGTGTCCGGGCTGAGCCATTTGCTTCACCGGAATGTCGATTCCCGGCTTTTCCTTCGGCTGCTGGTTCCGGGCGTCATCGGTGGCGTTCTGGGCGCCTATGTGCTGACCGAACTCGACGCATCGGTCACCAGGCCGTTCGTCGTGGCCTATCTCGCCGCGATCGGCCTGTATCTGCTGGTCCGCGCCGTCCGATTCCCCCCTCGCCCGCGCAAGCCTGGCGTCGTCGAACCGCTTGGCCTGGTGGGGGGATTTCTCGACGCGGCGGGCGGCGGCGGCTGGGGACCGGTGGTCACCAGCAACCTGCTGGTCCAGGGGGCGCAGCCACGGACGACGATCGGCACGGTGAATACCGTCGAGTTCTTCCTGACGCTCACCATCTCGGCAACCTTCCTGTCGCAGATCGGCCGGCAGGGCTTCACACCGGAATTCTGGCACCCGGTTCTGGGCCTGCTGATCGGGGGCGTGGTGGCGGCGCCGTTCGGTGCGATGTTCGCCAAACGCATGCCGACGCGGCTGCTGTTGGCGCTCGTGGGCGTGGTGCTGACCGCAACCAGCCTGTTCAGCCTGTATCGCGCGCTCGCTTGACCTGGCACCGCCCATGAATTTTCGGTCGGACCGATCAGTTCCGAGCGATTGAGTGAGTTAATCGATCACGCCGAGCGGGTCTTCCAATTTCACATTGCGCCGCAGCGACCATATATCCCGCATTGCAACAGCAACCCCTCGCGGAGGAACGAAAACATGGCTCTCATCGGCAGCACGATCAAACCGTTCACCACCCAGGCCTATAAGCAGGGCAAGTTCGTCGAAGTCAGCGATTCCGACGTCAAGGGCAAGTGGGCAGTCTTCTTCTTCTATCCGGCAGACTTCACCTTCGTGTGCCCGACCGAGCTCGAAGACCTCGCCGACATCTATCCTCAGCTTCAGAAGATGGGCGTCGAGGTGTATTCGGTTTCGACCGACACGCATTTCAGCCACAAGGCGTGGCATGACACCTCGCCCGCGATCGGCAAGATCGACTATTATATGCTGGGCGACCAGAACCACACGCTGTCGACTAACTTCGACGTGCTCCGCGCCGGCCAGGGCCTCGCCGATCGCGGCACCTTCGTCGTCGATCCCGAAGGCGTGATCCAGCTGGTCGAGATCACGTCGGAAGGCGTCGGCCGCAACGCCGCCGAGCTGCTCCGCAAGATCAAGGCCGCGCAGTATATCGCCGCGCATCCGGGCGAAGTGTGCCCGGCCAAGTGGGAAGAAGGCGAAGAGACGCTTGCGCCGTCGCTGGACCTCGTCGGCAAGATCTAAGGCGCCCCCTGCCCCCTGACGGGCGCCCATGCGGCCCGGGGCGGATCCCCTCCCGCCCCGGGCCGTTTTTGTGAAGGATACAGGAGTTTCCCCATGCTCGACGCCAATTTGACGCAGCAGCTCAAAGGCTATCTCGTGAACATCCGCGAGCCGATCGAGCTCGTCGCCAGCCTGGGTGACGATGCCAAGTCGCTCGAGCTGGGTGAACTGCTCGACCAGATCGCCTCGCTTTCGGACAAGATCACACTCGTCACCGCCGACGATCAGCGCAAGCCCAGCTTCATGATCCGCCGCACGGGCACCGATATCGGCGTGCGCTTTGCCGGCATCCCAATGGGCCATGAATTCACCTCGCTGGTGCTGGCGCTGCTTCAGGTCGGCGGCCATCCCAGCAAGGCCGCACAGGATCTGATCGAACAGATCCGCAATATCGACGGCGACTTCGCGTTCGAGACCTATTTCTCGCTGTCGTGCCAGAACTGCCCGGACGTCGTGCAGGCGCTGAACCTGATGGCGGTGCTCAATCCCCGCATCCGCCACACCGCGATCGACGGCGCACTGTTCAAGGCGGAGGTCGAGGCGCGCAAGGTGATGGCGGTGCCGACGGTCTATCTGAACGGCGAGCCCTTTGCCTCGGGCCGCATGGAGCTGGAGCAGATCGTCGCCAAGATCGACCGCGGTTCCGAGACGCGCGCAGCCGAAAAAATCGCGGCGAAGGACCCTTTTGACGTCCTCGTCGTCGGTGGCGGGCCGGCTGGCGCGGCAGCGGCCATCTATGCCGCGCGCAAGGGCATTCGCGTCGGTGTCGCTGCCGAGCGGTTCGGCGGCCAGGTGCTCGATACGATGGGCATCGAAAACTTCATCTCCGTGCCTCACACCGAAGGGCCGAAGCTGGTCGCGCAGCTCGAACAACATGTGAAGGATTACGACGTCGACGTGATGAACCTTCAGCGTGCCGAATCGCTGATTCCGGCCAAACACGAAGGCGGTTATCACGAACTGGTGCTCGCCAATGGCGCCAGCCTGAAGGCGAAAACCGTCATCCTTTCGACCGGTGCTCGCTGGCGTCAGATGAACGTGCCCGGCGAGGACGAGTATCGCAACAAGGGCGTTGCCTATTGCCCGCATTGCGACGGTCCGCTGTTCAAGGGCAAGCGGGTTGCGGTGATCGGCGGCGGCAATTCGGGTGTCGAGGCGGCGATCGACCTCGCTGGCATCGTCGCGCACGTCACACTGATCGAATATGACAGCCAGCTTCGCGCCGATGCGGTGCTGCAGCGCAAGCTGGCCAGCCTGCCCAACGTCAAGATCCTCACTTCGGCGATGACCACCCGCGTCAACGGCGACGGCGAGAAGGTGTCGGGGCTGAGCTACAAGGACCGCAATTCGGGCGTCGAGCATGACGTCGAGCTGGAAGGCATTTTCGTCCAGATCGGCCTCGTGCCGAACACCGAATGGCTGAAGGACACGGTGGGCCTCACTGCGCGCGGCGAGATCGAGATCGACGCACGCGGCGAAACCAGCCAGCCGGGTATTTTCGCGGCCGGCGACTGCACCACCGTGCCCTACAAGCAGATCGTGATCGCGATGGGCGCCGGTTCGACCGCGGCACTCTCCGCTTTCGATTACATGATCCGGCTTCCCGCCAAGACGATCCAGGCCGAAGCGGCCTGATAAAACGCGCTCCCCTGTCGCATATGGCAGGGGAGCCGCTTTGCCTGATCGCCACACTCACTATATGATTCTCGTATTATCGAGAGAGGCGATCAATGGCGCAAACCTATCTCCCTACGCTCAAGCAGCTGCAATATCTGGTCGCGCTGCGCGACGCGGGCCATTTCGGCCGAGCAGCCGAAGCCTGTTTCGTGACGCAATCGACGCTGTCCGCCGGCATTCGCGAGCTGGAGACGCTGATCGGCGTCGTCCTTGTCGAGCGCACGCGGCGGGTGGTCCGTTTCACACCGCTGGGCGAACGAATCGTCGAAAAGGCGCGGCGCGTGTTGCGCGAGGCGGATGAGCTGGGCGACCTCGCCCGCGCCGCTGGCCGGCCGCTTTCGGGCGAGATGCGGATGAGCGTGATCCCGACGATTGCACCGTTCCTGCTGCCGCGCATCCTGCCGCGACTGCGCGCCCAATATCCGGACCTGAAACTTTACCTGCGCGAGGAGACGAGCGGGCAGGCCTGCGAGGCGCTGAGCCACGGCCGCACTGATTGCGTGCTGCTGGCGCTCCCCTTTTCCTGCGGCGAGGTGGAAAGCGCCCGCCTGTTCGACGACGGGCTGTACGTCGCCTTTCGCGAGGGCGAGATGGCACCGGACGCGAGCATCCGGCCCGACGCGATCGACGAGACCCGCCTGCTGATGCTGGAGGACGGGCACTGCCTGAAGGACCATGCGCTCGCCGCCTGCAATCGCCCCGAACTCCGCGCCGAAGCGATGATGCTTGGCACGTCGCTGCACACGATGGTGCAGATGGTCGACAACGGCCTGGGTGTGACGATGCTGCCGCAGATGGCGGTCGAGTCGGGCATCCTCGAACATACGCACGTCACCGCGCGACCGCTCGATGCGCCCAACGCCGCCCGGCAGATCGCGCTCGTATGGCGCAAGGCGAGCCCGCGCGAGCGCGACTTCAGGCTGCTCGCGGACGTGCTCGCGCTGGCGCAGCCCTGACCCCCGTCAGGGCTGCGATCAGTTCTTCTCGTCGAGAACCGCGTTGATCTGGCGCGTCACCGAATCGATATCGGCCATGCCGTCGACACGGCGAACCAGCCCCTTCGCCTCGTAGAAGGGCAGGATCGGCGCGGTCTTGGCGCGATACTCGGCCATCCGCGTCCGCACCGTCTCCGCATTGTCGTCGGGCCGGCGCTTGAACTCGGTCGAACCGCAGACGTCGCACACGCCGTCCACCTTGGGCAGCTTGTACTTGTCATGATAGCCTTCACCGCATTTGGCGCAGGTGAAGCGGCCCTCGACACGGTCGACCAGCGCCTCTTCGTCGACGAGCAATTCGATCACATAGTCGAGCTGGCGGCCGCGCTCCGCAAGCAGGCCCTCAAGCGATTCGGCCTGGGCGACGGTGCGCGGATAGCCGTCGAAAATCGCGCCGCTGGCGGTGTCGGCCATGTCGAGCCGCTCGCCGATGATGCCGGAGACGATCTCGTCGGAAACCAGCTGGCCCGCATCCATCACCGCCTTCGCCTGCAGGCCGGTGGGCGTCCCTGCCTTCACCGCGGCGCGCAGCATGTCGCCGGTCGACAGCTGCACCATGCCGCGAGCGACCTCGAGCCGCTTGGCCTGGGTGCCCTTGCCTGCGCCTGGCGGGCCCAACAGAATGATATTCAAAACCGTCTCCCCGTTGGCCCGTGCGTCTTAGCGCATGCGACCCTTGAGCTTCGCCTTCTTGATCAGGTCGCCATACTGGTGGGCCAGCAGGTGCGACTGGATCTGCGTCACCGTGTCCATGGTTACGTTCACGACGATCAGAAGGCTAGTGCCGCCCATCAGAAACGGGATGCTCATCGCCGAAAAGGCATATTCGGGCACCAGGCAAATGATCGTCAGATAGGCCGCGCCGATCACGGTGATGCGGGTCAGCACGTAATCGAAGTAGAGTTCGGTGTTCTTGCCCGGGCGAATCCCGGGGATGAACCCGCCATAGCGCTTCAGATTGTCGGCCGTCTCCTCGGGGTTGAACACCACCGCGGTGTAGAAGAACGAGAAGAAGATGATCCCGGCGGCATAGAGCGACATGTAGATCGGCGAGCCGTGGCGCAGCCAGATGTTCAGGTTGCTGATGAAATCGCCCCACCAGCTTTCGCCCACCGTCGCCTGGCCGGCGAACTGGGTGATCGTCAGCGGCAGCAGCAGCAGCGACGAGGCGAAGATCGGCGGAATGACGCCGGCGGTGTTGAGCTTGAGCGGCAGGTGGCTGCGCTCAGCCTGGACGCCGCGCGCGGTCTGACGCTTCGGATACTGGATCAGGATGCGGCGCTGGGCGCGTTCCATGAAGCAGATGAACAGCACCAGCGCGATGACGCCGCCGATCACGAAGATCAGGCGCAGCGGATCGATCGAACCGGTGCGACCGCTTTCAAACAGCTGGACCAGCGTGACCGGCAGGCGGGCGACGATGCCGGCCATGATGATCAGCGAAATGCCGTTGCCGATGCCGCGGCTGGTGATCTGCTCGCCGATCCACATCAGGAACATGGTGCCGCCGATCAGACTGACCACGGCCGTCGCGGTGAAAGTCCAGCCGGGCTCGACCACGGGGCTGAGCCCGGTCGATGCGCCAGCGGCTTCAAGCCCCTGAACGAGGAAGAAGCCCTGGATCGCCGTGAGCCCGACGGTGCCATAGCGGGTATATTGGTTGAGCCGCTTGCGACCGCTCTCGCCTTCCTTCTTGATCGCGGCAAGCTGCGGCGACAGCGAGGTGGCAAGCTGAACGACGATCGACGCGGTGATATAGGGCATCACGCCCATCGCCACGATCGACATGCGCGACAGCGCGCCGCCGGTAAAATTGTTGAAGAAATCGAGCACCCCGCCCTGCGTCTGCTGCGCGAGCAGGCCAAGCTGCGTCGGATCGATACCGGGCAGCGGCACATAGCTCAGCATGCGGAACACGATCAGCGCACCGAGCGTAAACCACAGGCGCTTCTTGAGGTCGGTTGCCTGGCCGAACTTCGCCAGGTTGATGCTGGAAGCCAGCTGATCGGCTGCGGATGCCATTTCGATTCTTCGTCCCGGATGAGTGACGGGCGCTCCCCCGCCCTAACGGAGTCGCATATAGGGTCTGTGTGCGGCTTGTCTAATAGCTGTCGGCGCCGAATGGAACCGCAGGTCGCCCCGCCCCGTCATTGCGGCAAAGGCCGAAGCGCATCGGCGTCACCGAAACAACGCTGTCCGTGAGGTCGGGAAGACCGGATCTCCGACGTCGCCGCGATGACGATCGCTGGCGAAGGAAGCGCTCGACGCCCACGCAAGCCCAGCACGAAGGAAGGCGGAACCTTGCCGGCCCCGCCTTCGCTTGTCGTCAGCCCTGCTGGCCGGCCTTCTTGGCGGCCTGGGCCGTGCGGTGCTTGGCCTTGGCCTTCTCGGCAGCCGGCACGACCTCGATCACGTTGACCGTACCGCCGGCCTTCTCGATCGCCTCACGCGCCGAGGCGGAAACGCCGGCGACGGTGAAGCTGAGCTTCGCGGTCAGCTCGCCCTTGCCGAGGATGCGGACGCCGTCCTTGCCGCCACGGGCCAGGCCAGCAGCCTTCAGCGCGGCGTGGTCGATGTCGGTCGCGGTCAGCTTGCCGGCATCGACGGCCTTCTGGATCGCACCCAGATTCACCTCGGCATAGTCCTTGGCGAAGATGTTGTTGAAGCCACGCTTCGGCAGACGCATGTGGAGCGGCATCTGACCGCCCTCGAAGCCGTTGATCGAAACGCCTTCGCGGCTCTTCTGACCCTTGACGCCGCGACCGCCGGTCTTGCCCTTGCCGGAACCGATACCACGGCCCACGCGCATGCGGCGATGACGGGCGCCCTGGTTGTCGTTGAGTTCGTTCAGCTTCATGATGTGTGCACTCGCTTTCGCTGTGTTCGCGCGTTGATGGGAAGCGCGGGCACATAGCGGCGAGCGGGGGGAATGTCGAGACTTGTTTGCGCTGCTGTACTGCAGCGTCTTCCTATCGTCGCGTGGTTGCGCAAACCAAAGGCTCAGCCCTCGATGAGTTCGTCCATGTAACCACGCTATTTCGGCGAGCGGCCGGAAAGTGATGGTATCGCGATCCCGAGGTGGTCGGCGGTGTCTTTCAATCGCCGATCGCGCGTCCATAACAGAGCGTCGGGTGTCAGCCGCACCGAAGCGAGCAGGTGCGCATCAACATAGCCGATGCCTCTCCCGTGCAGCGATTGGTGGGCGATGAGCGCCAGCACCTCGGCGTCATCAGCGACGATCGCCTTGGGCAAATCCTGCAGAGCGCCGATGATCTCTTCCCGCTGGCGGAGGCTGCCCAGCGCCAGTTCCCCAATCACGAAAGCGTGGGCGAGCACTTGCCCGCGATAAAGCAGATCCGCCAGCGCGGCATCCTGGCTGCGCAGGTGATCAATCCAGATCGAGCTATCGGCGAGGATCAAGCGTCGCCAGCATCCGAACGGCGGCGCGGGGTGAGCGTGGCATCCGGTTCGCTGCCACCCAGCCGTGCAAGCCGCCGCGCACTTTCGCGCTCGATCAAGGCGGTCAGCGCCTCTCGAACGAGCGCAGACTTCTCCCTCAGCCCGGTGAAGGCTTGGGCTTTGGCGACAAGTTCGTCATCAAGGGCAAGGGTTGTGCGCATCTCAATGCTCCATCATTGTCATGTTCGTAGCACCGATTGATGCGGTACCCAATGCCGGTGCGGGCGACCCTCGCGGGATGCACACACCCAACACCAACGCGCGATCCCTTGGCCTTGCACCGTCGTGTCGACTTCAGACCTGCGCACTCGAGACCAAACGAAAAAGGGCGGTGGTTGCCCACCGCCCTCTTCGTCTTGTCGCCCGGTCAGCAACCCGAAGGCTCAGCCCTCGATCACCTCGACCATGTGCGGCAGCTTGCGGATCATGCCGCGGACCTCGGGGGTGTCCTCGAGCTCCGAAACCTTGTGCATCTTGTTGAGGCCAAGGCCGATCAGCGTCGCGCGCTGATCCTTGGTGCGGCGGATCGGCGAGCCGATCTGCTTGATCTTGATCTTCGCCATGATCGATTACTCCGTGACGGCCGCTGCATCCGCCTCGGCGGTCTGCGAACCACCGCGGCCGAGCAGGTCGGCGATCTTCTTGCCACGACGCTGCGCGACCGACTTCGGCGAAGTCTGCTCGTTCAGCGCTTCGAACGTGGCGCGGATCATGTTGTAGGGGTTCGACGTCCCGACGGACTTGGTCACCACATCGGCAACGCCAAGCGATTCGAAGATGGCGCGCATCGGGCCACCCGCGATGATGCCGGTACCGGCAGGCGCTGTACGAACCGTCACGCGGCCGGCACCGAAGTGGCCGTTGCCGTCGTGATGCAGCGTGCGGCCTTCCTTGAGCGGAATGCGGACCATCGCCTTCTTCGCGGCAGCCGTCGCCTTCGAGATGGCTTCCGGCACTTCGCGCGCCTTGCCATGGCCGAAGCCTGCACGGCCCTTGCCGTCGCCGACGACGACGAGTGCTGCGAAGCCGAAGCGCTTGCCGCCCTTCACCGTCTTCGAGACGCGGTTGATGTGGACGAGCTTTTCGATCAGCTCCTCGCCGCCATCGTCCTGACCGCCGCGGCGATCGTCACGACGGCCACGATTGCCGTCACGGCCGCCGCGACCGCGGTTGTCACCGCCGCCGGGACCGCCCCGACCACGGCCGCCGCGCGGGCCACGGCCCTGCTGCTCGGGAGCAGCCTGACCGGCGTCCTGCGCCTCGACCGGGTTTTCGGTCGTGTTGTTTTCATCGGCCATCGTTTAGAACTCCAATCCGCTTTCACGCGCGGCATCCGCCAGCGCCTTGACGCGACCATGGTAGAGGAAGCCGCCACGATCGAAGACGACCGCAGTGATGCCGGCGGCCTTGGCCGCTTCGGCAACGCGCTTGCCCACTTCCTGTGCCGCCGCGATGGTCGCGCCGGTCTTGCCGCGCACGTCCTTCTCGAGCGTGGAGGCCGAGACGAGCGTGCGACCCTGGGCGTCGTCGATCACCTGGGCATAGATATGCTTGCCCGAACGATGAACCGACAGACGCGGACGGCCACCGGCACGCGCACGAAGCGCGGTACGGTTGCGGCGACGACGCTTTTCGAAAAGCGAAAGACCCTTGGTGCTGATCACTTCTTCTTCCCTTCCTTGCGGAAGATGAATTCGCCATCGTACTTGATGCCCTTGCCCTTATAGGGCTCCGGCTTGCGCCAACGGCGGATTTCCGCGGCCACCTGGCCGACCTTCTGCTTGTCGATGCCCGAGATCTCGACCGTCGTCTGATCCGGCGTCTTGATCTCGATTCCCTCGGGAATGTCGAAGTTGACGTCGTGCGAATAGCCGAGCTGCAGCTTCAGAACCTTGCCCTGCGACGCGGCGCGGTAGCCCACGCCGGTGATCAGCAGCTTCTTGGTGAAGCCGGTGGTCACGCCGGTGACGAGGTTCTGAACCAGCGTACGCTGCATGCCCCAGAAGGCACGCGCGCGCTTGGTTTCGTTCGCGGGCAGCACCGAAATGCCGCCATCGACCATTTCATACTTGATATCGTCGGCGAGCGGCATGGTGAGCGTGCCCTTAGGCCCCTTCACCGAAATCTGCCCGCCGTCGATGTTCGCCGTCACGCCTGCGGGGACGGGAACCGGCTTTTTGCCGATGCGGCTCATCAGAACACCTCCGCAAGCACTTCGCCGCCGACATTCTGTTCCCGCGCTTCCGCGTCGGACAGAACGCCGCGAGGCGTCGAGACGATGGTGATGCCGAGGCCGTTGCGGACGCGCGGGAGTTCCTGCGCACCCGAATAGATGCGGCGACCAGGCTTCGACACGCGAGCGACGTGCTTGATGGCCGGCTGGCCTTCAAAATACTTCAGCTCGATGCGGATGCCGGCGGCGGGGCCCATCTGCTCTTCGGAATAACCACGGATATAGCCCTCGCGCTGAAGCACGTCGAGGACGCGGGCACGCAGCTTCGACGCGGGCGTCAGGACGCTGTCCTTGCGCGCACGCTGGCCGTTGCGGATGCGGGTGAGCATATCACCCAGGGGATCGGTCACTGCCATCTTGCGTGTCCTTTACCAGCTCGACTTCGTGACACCCGGGATCAGGCCCTTGTTGGCCAGATCGCGCAGCATGACACGTGCGAGACGGAACTTGCGGTAATAAGCGCGGGGACGACCCGTCAGCTCACACCGGTTGCGAATGCGGGTCGGGTTCCCGTTGCGGGGAATCTCGGCCATCTTGAGGCGCGCGATGAGACGCTCGGTCTCATCCAGGCTCTCGTCGTTCGCAATCGCCTTGAGCTTCGCGTACTTGCCGGCATACTTCTTCACCAGCTGCTTGCGACGCTCGTTCTTGTTGATCGAACTCAGTTTCGCCATGACTTAAGTTCTTCCTTCCTTACGCCGCCTGCTTCGTTTCGCCGTCCGCCTGCGGGAACGGGAAACCGAAAAGACGGAGAAGCTCGCGAGCCTCCTCATCCGTCTTGGCAGTGGTGGTAACAATCACATCCATGCCGCGCACCTTGTCGATGCGGTCATAGTTGATCTCGGGGAACACGAGCTGTTCCTTGATGCCGCAGGCATAGTTGCCGCGACCGTCGAACGACTTCGGGTTCAGACCGCGAAAGTCGCGGACGCGGGGCAGCGCGATCGTGATGAAACGATCGAGAAACTCGTACATCCGTTCACGACGCAGCGTGACCTTGCAGCCGATCGGCATGCCTTCACGCAGCTTGAACTGCGCGATCGACTTCTTCGCCTTGGTGACGACCGGCTTCTGGCCAGCGATCAGCTCCATTTCAGAAGCGGCCTGCTCGACCTTCTTCTTGTCCTGGGTGGCTTCGCCAACGCCCATGTTCAGCACAATCTTTTCGATGCGCGGAATTTCCATGACGTTCTTGTAGCCGAACTTCTCGGTCATCGCCTTGACGATCTTGTCGTCATACAGCTTCCGCATCCGCGGCGTGTAGGTATCAGCCATTGATGACCTCCCCGGTCTTGACGGCGACGCGAACCTTCTTGCCGTCGCGCGTCTCGAAACGAACGCGGGTCGCCTTGCCGTCGGCGGTCACGTGCGCGACCTTCGACACATGCAGCGGCGCTTCGGCACGGATCAGACCACCCTGGGGATCGCCCTGGGTCGGCTTCTTGTGGCGAACGGCGATGTTCACGCCGGAAACGACGACCTTGTCGTCCTTCGGCAGCGACTTGACGACCTCACCGGTCTTGCCCTTGTCCTTGCCGGACAGGACGATGACCTGGTCGCCCTTCTTGATCTTGGCAGCAGCCATCACAGCACCTCGGGGGCGAGCGAAATGATCTTCATGAAGCCCTTCGAGCGGAGCTCGCGGACCACCGGGCCAAAGATACGGGTGCCGATCGGCTCCTCGTTCTTGTTGACCAGCACAGCGGCGTTGCCGTCGAAACGGATCACCGAGCCGTCGGCGCGACGAATGTCCTTCGCCGTGCGGACGATCACCGCGCGGTGAACATCGCCCTTCTTAACCTTGCCGCGGGGGGCGGCTTCCTTGATGCTGACAACGATGACGTCGCCTACGCCGGCGAAGCGACGCTTCGACCCGCCCAGCACCTTGATGCACTGCACCCGCTTCGCGCCGCTGTTGTCTGCGACGTCGAGATTGGACTGCATCTGGATCATTGATCCGGTTCCTTCTCGTTCGGCCTGCCGGGACGAGCCCGGTGGTTCCAGTTTCTAATGCGTCACTCCGGCCTTGCGGCCGGAGCACCAAAGCGGCGGCCTATGGCCGCTGCCGCAGTTCTCGGCAAGAGCCGAGATGACGATTATGCGTCGACCGTGTTCGGCGTCGCGTGGGTGTTCACCCGCTCGATCACCTTCCAGGTCTTCAGCTTGGAGATCGGCGCAGTCTCTTCGATGCGCACGGTCTCGCCGGCCTTGTACTCGTTCGCCTCGTCATGGGCGTGGTACTTCTTCGAGCGGCGGATGATCTTCCCGTAGAGCGGGTGCTTCACCTTACGCTCAACGAGAACCACCACGGTCTTGTCGCCCTTGTCCGAGACGATGTTCCCGGTCAGCACGCGCTTCGGCATGGTCTCGGTCCTCTTACTTGGCAGCCGAGCGCGAGCGCTCGTTCTGCAGCGTCTTGATGCGGGCGATGTCGCGACGGACTTCCTTGACCCGCGACGGCTTCTCAAGCTGGCTGGTCGCCGCCTGGAAACGCAGGTTGAAAGCTTCGCGCTTGAGGTTGCCGAGCGCTTCGCTCAGCTGGTCCTCGGTCTGTGCCCGGAAATCGGTAGCCTTGGTCATCTTATCAACCCTCCAGGTGCGACGTGTCGCCGAGGCGGGCCACGACCTTGACCTTGATCGGCAGCTTCATCGCTGCGCGCTCGAACGCCTCGGCCGCGAGTGGGCCGGGAACGCCGTCGAGTTCGAACAGGATACGGCCGGGCTTGACGCGGGCGACCCAGAACTCCGGCGAACCCTTGCCCGAGCCCATGCGGACTTCGGCAGGCTTCGACGAAACCGGCAGATCCGGGAAAATGCGGATCCACAAGCGGCCCTGACGCTTGATGTGACGGGTGATCGCGCGGCGAGCCGCCTCGATCTGGCGAGCGGTGATCCGCTCCGGCTCCATCGCCTTCAGGCCGTACGACCCAAAGTTGAGCGCGGTGCCACCCTTGGCGTCGCCGTGGATACGGCCCTTGAACGCCTTGCGGAACTTGGTGCGCTTCGGTTGCAGCATTGTTCTGTCCTAATCCCTTAGCGGCGATCGTCGCGCGACGGACGCACGCCCGAGGTCTGCGCCTCGACGTTCAGCCGGTCCTGCGCCATCGGGTCGTGACCCAGGATCTCGCCCTTGAAGATCCACACCTTCACGCCGCACACGCCATAAGCGGTGTGCGCCTGCGCTTCGGCATAGTCGACGTTCGCGCGCAGCGTGTGCAGCGGCACGCGGCCTTCACGATACCACTCGGTGCGGGCGATCTCGGCGCCGCCGAGACGGCCACCGCAGGTGATCCGGATGCCCTCTGCGCCCAGACGCAGCGCCGACTGCACCGCGCGCTTCATCGCGCGACGGAACGCGATACGGCGCTCCAGCTGATCCGCCACGCCCTGCGCGACGAGCTTGGCGTCGATCTCGGGCTTGCGGATCTCGACGATGTTCAGCGACACGTCCGACGAGGTCATCTCACCCAGCTTCTTGCGAAGCTTTTCGATGTCCGCGCCCTTCTTGCCGATGATGACGCCGGGGCGAGCCGCGAAGATCGAGATGCGGCACAGCTTGGCCGGACGCTCGATCACCACCTTCGAAATCGCGGCCTGGGGCAGCGTCTCGGTGATGTACTTGCGGATCTTGAGATCTTCCAGGAGGAGGCGGCCATAGTCCGCGCCTTCGGCGAACCAGCGGCTGTCCCAGGTGCGGTTGATCTGCAGGCGCAGACCGATGGGATTGCTCTTCTGACCCATTATGCTTCTTCCTGCTCGCGCACGACGATGCGCAGACGGCTGAACGGCTTCAGGATGCGGGTGGACTTGCCACGGCCGCGCGTCGCGAAGCGCTTCATCGTGATCGACTTGCCGACCGACGCCTCGGCGACGACGAGCGCGTCGACGTCGAGATTGTGATTGTTCTCCGCGTTGGCGATGGCCGAAGCCAGCACCTTGCGGGCGTCGACCGCCATCGCCTTGGTCGAGAAGGCGAGGATGTTCATCGCCTCGGCCGCGGTGCGGCCACGGATCAGGCCGGCGACGAGGTTCAGCTTCTGCGCCGAGCCACGGATCTGCGTGGCGACGGCGAGCGCTTCCTTCTCACCAACCTTACGGGGGGCTGCCTGCTTGCTCATTAGCGCTTACCCTTCTTGTCGGCGGCGTGGCCGGGGAAGAAGCGGGTCGGCGCGAACTCGCCGAGCTTCATGCCCACCATGTCCTCGTTGACCGACACCGGCACGAACTTGCGGCCGTTGTACACGTTGAACGTCAGGCCGACGAACTGCGGGAGGATCGTCGAGCGACGCGACCAGGTCTTGATCGGACCAGCGCGCGTGCCCTGTTCCTGGGCGACTTCAGCCTTCTTGAGAAGGTGCAGGTCCACAAAGGGACCCTTCCATACCGAGCGAGCCATCTATCAGCCCTTCTTCTTCGCGTGACGCGAACGGATGATCATCTTGTCCGTCGCCTTGTTGTGGCGGGTGCGCGCACCCTTGGTCGGCTTGCCCCACGGGGTGACCGGATGACGGCCGCCCGAGGTCCGGCCTTCACCACCGCCGTGCGGATGGTCGACCGGGTTCTTCGCGACACCGCGGGTCAGCGGGCGCTTGCCCTGCCAACGGCTGCGGCCGGCCTTGCCGAAGTTCTGGTTCTGGTTGTCGGGGTTCGACACTGCACCCACCGTCGCCATGCAGGCGGCGTGGATGTAGCGCTGCTCACCCGAACCCAGACGCACGATCACCATGCCGCGGTCACGACCGACGACCTGGACATACGCGCCTGCCGAACGGGCGATCTGACCGCCCTTGCCCGGCTTCATCTCCACGTTGTGGACGATGGTGCCGACCGGCATCTGGCCCAGCTCCATCGCGTTGCCCGGCTTCACGTCGGTCTTCTTGCCCGCGATCACCTTGTCGCCGACGCTCAGACGCTGCGGCGCGATGATATAGGCCAGACGATCCTTGCCGGCTTCGTCTGCGCCATAGTTCACGAGCGCGATGAACGCAGTACGATTGGGATCATATTCGATCCGCTCGACCGTGCCCTCGACGTCCCACAAGCGGCGCTTGAAATCGATGATACGATAGCGCTGCTTGTGACCACCGGCGATGCCACGCGAAGTGACATGGCCCTTGTTGTTGCGGCCGCCGGTCTTGGTCTTGCCCTCGGTCAGCGCCTTGACGGGGCGCCCCTTGTAGAGCTGCGAGCGATCGATCAGGATCAGCCCGCGGACGCCCGGCGACGTCGGATTGTAATTCTTGAGCGCCATGGTCAGTTGACCCCCTGCGTCACGTCAATCTGTTCACCCTCGGCGAGGGTGACGATTGCCTTCTTCATGTCCGAACGGCGGTAGGGCGCACCCTTCCACTTCTTGGTCTTGCCCTTCTGGACCAGCGTGTTCACGCCCGTGACCTTCACGTTCCAGATGGCCTCGACCGCCGCCTTGATCTCGGGCTTGGTTGCATCGCTTGCAACCTTGAACACCACGGCGTTCGCTTCCGACACCAGCGTCGACTTTTCGGTGATGTGCGGCGCGACGATCACGTCATAATGACGGTTGTCGACCGGCTTGGTCTGCTTCTTAGCCATTGAAGCGCGCCTCCAGCTTTTCGACGGCAGCGCGGGTCAGGACCAGCGTGTCGCTCTTCAGGATGTCGTAGACGTTGGCGCCGATCGCCGGCAGCACGTCCACCTGGTGCAGGTTGCCCGCCGCCAGCGCGAAGCTGGTCTCGACGGTATCGCCATCGATCACCAGCGCCTTCTTGCCGAAGCCCAGCTTTTCCAGGCTGCTCGCGAGCACCTTGGTCTTGCCGTTCTCGACGACCAGGCTGTCCATGACGATCAGCGAACCCGCCTTGGCGTGGCTCGACAGCGCCATCTTCAGGCCCAGCGCGCGGATCTTCTTGTTCAGCGACGGATTGAAGTCGCGAACGCGGGCGCCGTGCGCCTTACCACCGCCGATGAACACCGGGGCGCGGCGATCGCCGTGACGAGCCGTGCCGCCGCCCTTCTGGCGACCCCACTTCTTGCCGGTACGCGCGACATCGGCACGCTCACGGGTGCCACGGGCGGTGCCGCGGCGCTTCTCGAGCTGCCAGGTGACGACGCGGTGCAGGACGTCGGCGCGCGGATCGAGACCAAAGATCTCGTCGTTGAGCTCGATATCGCCCTTCTCGGCGGCGTCGAGGGTTTGAACCTTGACCTTCACTTAGCCCTCCTGGCCTTCGGTGGCTTCCGGAGCGGCCTCGACGGGCGCTTCGGCGGGAGCCGAGTTGCTGTTGGCGACGGCCTTCAGACCGGCCGGGTACGGCGCATCGGCGTGACGGGCGACCTTGACGGCGTCCTTCACGATCAGCCAGCCACCCTTCGAGCCCGGGACCGAACCCTTGACGAAGATCAGGCCGCGCTCGACGTCGGTGCCGACCACTTCCAGATTCTGTTGGGTGCGGTTGCGGTCGCCCATGTGGCCGGCCATCTTCTTGTTCTTGAAGACGCGGCCCGGATCCTGGCGGTTACCCGTCGAACCGTGCGAACGGTGCGAGACGGAAACGCCGTGGGTCGCGCGCAGACCGCCGAAGCCCCAACGCTTCATGGCGCCGGCGAAACCCTTACCCTGGGTACGGCCCGACACGTCGACCAGCTGACCCGCAACGAAATGGTCGGCCGAGATTTCGGCGCCCACGTCCAACAGACCATCTTCCTCGACGCGGAATTCGCAGAGGATCGCCTTCGGCTCGACTTCGGCCTTGCCGAAGTGGCCGCGCTGCGGCTTGGCGACGTTCTTGGCCTTCGCCGAACCCGCGCCGACCTGAACGGCCACATAGCCATCCCGTTCGGTGGTGCGCTGTGCGACCACCTGGACGCCTTCCAGTGCCAGGACGGTCACCGGCACGTGCCGGCCGTCGTCCTGGAACAGGCGGGTCATCCCCATCTTCTTCGCGATAACGCCAGTGCGCATCGGCCTGTTTCTCCTACACAGAGGCACCCCCGGGACCATTCCCGCGGGTGCGTGTTCAACCCTGAATGCTTTACTGCGAAGCCCCCGTCCGGGCTGAACCTCCACCTTGCGGCAGAAGAGACGGGGGACGCAGGCCCGGCCACTCGAAAGCCGCCGGCGGTATCCCTTGTCGCTGCGAGCCTGGTCGGCTCGCCACTCCTTGCGTTGGATCGGGAAACGATCCGGTCGAGGAGGACGGCGACTCCACGAAGGGAGTCGCGAATCTCGTGGAAGCGGCGCCTTTACGTCAGCTAGGCTTCCATGTCCACCGCATTAAAGGGTGAACGACAAAAGCCCCCGCGAAACGCGGGGGCGTCAGCCGGCTCAGGCCAGCTTGATCTCGACGTCGACGCCAGCGGCCAGGTCGAGCTTCATGAGCGCGTCCACGGTCTGCGGGGTCGGCTGAACGATGTCGAGCATGCGCTTGTAAGTGCGGGTCTCGAACTGCTCGCGCGACTTCTTATCGATGTGCGGGCCACGGTTGACCGTGAACTTGTCGATGTGAGTCGGGAGCGGGATGGGGCCACGGATGAGGGCGCCGGTGCGGCGGGCGGTGTCGGCAATGTCGCCGGCAGCCTGATCGAGCACGCGGTGATCGAACGCCTTGAGGCGAATGCGGATATTCTGCGTTTCCATGGTCCTACCGATGCGAAAGAGCGGGGCAACGCACCCAATGCCACGCCGGGAAAAGCGCCAGCCCCTGCCCGGTTCGCTCCAAGAGCGATGTGGGAGGCGCCGGTTGGTCCGGAGTAGCGGCTGGATGGCCGCCTCTTGCTGTTGAACTCTAAAACCGAAGGGCGCGCCAATAACGACCCTTCCATAAAAAGGCAACCGCCCGACACTCATTTTCTGAGTGCCGGGCGGAACCTTTTTCGCCACCTGCCGGCCGGGGCCGGCGAGATGCTTACTTGTCGATCGAGGCAACCACGCCCGCGCCGACGGTACGACCGCCTTCACGGATGGTGAAGCGCTGGCCGACGTCCATGGCGATCGGCGCGATCAGCTTGACGCCGAGCGCGATGTTGTCGCCCGGCATCACCATCTCGGTGCCCTCGGGCAGCTCGACGGTGCCGGTCACGTCCGTGGTACGGAAGTAGAACTGCGGACGATAGTTCGCGAAGAACGGCGTGTGACGGCCGCCCTCGTCCTTCGACAGGACGTACACTTCCGACTTGAACTCGGTGTGCGGCTTGATCGAACCCGGCTTCGCCAGAACCTGACCACGCTCCACCTCGTCGCGAGCGACGCCGCGCAGCAGCGCACCGACGTTGTCGCCAGCCTGGCCCTGGTCGAGCAGCTTGCGGAACATTTCGACGCCCGTGACGGTGGTCTTGCGGGTGTCGTGGATGCCGACGATCTCGACTTCTTCACCAACCTTGATGATGCCGGTTTCGACACGGCCGGTCACCACGGTGCCGCGACCCGAGATCGAGAACACGTCTTCGATCGGCATCATGAACGGCTTGTCGAGCGGACGCTCCGGCTCCGGGATCGACTCGTCGACAGCGGTCATGAGCGCCAGGATGGCGTCCTTGCCCAGCTTGTCGTCGGTGCCGTTCAGAGCGGCGGTCGCCGAACCGCGGATGATCGGAATGTTGTCGCCGTCGAACTCACGCTTGGAGAGCTCTTCGCGGATTTCCATCTCGACCAGCTCGAGGATTTCCTCGTCGTCGACCAGGTCGCACTTGTTGAGGAACACGACCATGGTCGGCACGCCGACCTGACGGGCGAGCAGGATGTGCTCCTTGGTCTGCGGCATCGGACCGTCGGTCGCTGCCACCACCAGGATCGCACCGTCCATCTGCGCCGCGCCGGTGATCATGTTCTTCACATAGTCGGCGTGACCCGGGCAGTCGACGTGCGCATAGTGGCGCTTGTCGGTCTCATACTCGACGTGCGCGGTCGAGATGGTGATGCCGCGCTCGCGCTCTTCCGGCGCCTTGTCGATGTTCGCGAAATCGACCGCAGCGTTACCCGCAACGTTCTCCGCGAGGATCTTCGTGATCGCAGCCGTCAGCGACGTCTTGCCATGGTCGACGTGACCGATGGTGCCGATGTTGAGGTGCGGTTTGCTCCGATCGAACTTTGCCTTCGCCATTGTCTTCCTACCTTCTGATTCAATTTCCCGTGCCGCCATGGGACTCGCGAGAACGCGGCCCCATAACGGCTGTTTCCCGATTATGCCAGCTTCGCCTTCACTTCCTCGGCGACGTTGGCGGGCACTTCGTCATAGTGCGAGAACTGCATGCTGTACTGCGCGCGGCCCTGCGTGAACGAGCGGAGCGCGTTCACATAGCCGAACATGTTCGCCAGCGGCACCATCGCGGTCACCGCCTGCGCATTGCCGCGCGTGTCGGTGCCCTGGATCTGGCCGCGCCGGCTGTTCATGTCGCCGATGACGTCGCCCAGATAGTCTTCCGGGGTGACGACTTCGACCTTCATCACCGGCTCGAGCAGCTTGATGCCGGCCTTCTGCGCCGCTTCGCGCATCGCTGCACGGGCGGTGATTTCGAAGGCGAGCGCCGACGAGTCGACGTCATGATACGCACCGTCATACAGCAGCACTTCGAAGTCGATGATCGGGAAGCCGACCAGCGAGCCCGTTGCCGCCGTCTCGCGGAAGCCCTTTTCGATCGCGGGGATATATTCCTTCGGAATGTTACCGCCCTTGATCTCGTCCTTGAAGACGATGCCCGAACCACGCTCGCCCGGCGTCAGCTTGACCTTGACGCGACCGAACTGGCCGGTGCCGCCCGACTGCTTCTTGTGCGTGTAGTCGATATCGACCGGCTTCGCGAGATATTCGCGATACGCCACCTGCGGCGCACCGACATTCGCCTCGACCTTGAACTCGCGCTTCATGCGGTCGACCAGGATCTCGAGATGGAGCTCGCCCATGCCCTTGATGATGGTCTGGCCGCTCTCGGCGTCCGACGAAACGCGGAACGATGGATCCTCGGCAGCCAGACGATTGAGCGCGATGCCCATCTTTTCCTGGTCGGCCTTGGTCTTCGGCTCCACCGACAGCTCGATCACCGGCTCGGGGAATTCCATCCGCTCGAGGATGATCGGGTTCGCCGAGTCGCACAGCGTGTCGCCGGTCGTGGTCTCCTTGAGGCCCGCGATCGCGACGATGTCGCCGGCGAATGCCTCGTCAATGTCCTCACGCGAGTTCGCGTGCATCAGGAGCATACGACCGATCTTTTCCTTCTTGTCCTTCACCGAGTTCAGGTAGCTGCCCTTGGACAGCGTGCCCGAATAGATGCGCGCGAAGGTGAGCGAGCCGACGAACGGATCGTTCATGATCTTGAACGCCAGCGCCGAGAACGGCGCCTTGTCGTCGGCCGGACGCGAATCCTTCGTCTCGCCGTCCAGCTTCACGCCTTCGACGGGCGGAATGTCCAGCGGGCTCGGCAGATAGTCGATCACGGCGTCGAGCAGGGGCTGCACGCCCTTGTTCTTGAAAGCCGAACCGCACAGCACCGGCACGAACGCGAATTCCAGCGTACCCTTGCGGATCAGCTTCTTCAGCGTCGCGACGTCGGGCTCATTGCCTTCCAGATACGCTTCCATGACCGCGTCGTCCTGCTCGACGGCCATTTCGATCAGTTCGGCGCGCGCGGTGGCGGCGGCGTCCTTCAGATCGTCCGGAATGTCCTGATATTCGAACTTCGCGCCCAGCGACTCTTCGAGCCAGATGATCGCGCGGTTCTCGACCAGGTCGACCAGGCCCTTGAAGCCGCCTTCGATACCGATCGGCAGGTACAGAACGGCCGGGCGGGCGCCCAGACGGTCCTTGATCATGTCGACGCAGCGCTCGAAGCTCGCACCGGTACGGTCGAGCTTGTTGACGAAGCACATGCGCGGAACCTTGTACTTCTCCGCCTGGCGCCACACGGTTTCGGACTGCGGCTCAACGCCGGCAACGCCGTCGAAGCACGCGACCGCACCGTCGAGCACGCGCAGCGAACGCTCGACTTCGATGGTGAAGTCGACGTGGCCGGGGGTGTCGATGATGTTGATCCGGTGCTCTTCGCCCTTGCCTTCTTCGGCGCGCCAGAAGCAGGTGGTGGCAGCAGACGTGATCGTGATCCCGCGCTCCTGCTCCTGCTCCATCCAGTCCATCGTCGCCGTGCCTTCATGCACTTCGCCGATCTTGTAGGACTTGCCGGTGTAATAGAGGATGCGCTCCGTCGTCGTCGTCTTGCCGGCGTCGATGTGCGCCATGATGCCGATGTTGCGATAACGGTCGAGCGGATGGCTGCGGGCCATGATCGTGGTTTCCTTGAAGCTTTGGGGAGCCGGACCGTCCGGCTCCCCAATATGTAGGTAAGAAATCTACCGACGCCAGCCTTACCAGCGGTAGTGGCTGAAGGCGCGGTTCGCTTCCGCCATGCGGTGCGTGTCCTCGCGCTTCTTCACCGCGTTGCCGCGGTTGTTCGCCGCATCCATCAGCTCGCCCGAAAGACGGGCGGCCATGGTGTGCTCGCTGCGGTTGCGGGCCGAGGCGATCAGCCAGCGGATCGCGAGCGCCTGCGCACGCTCCGGACGGACTTCGACCGGAACCTGGTAGGTCGCACCGCCGACGCGGCGGCTGCGGACTTCGATGCCGGGCTTCACGTTGTTCAGCGCGTCATGGAAGACGCCGATCGGCTCGCGCTTGGCGCGCTGCTCGACGGTTTCCAGGGCACCGTAGACGATCGCTTCTGCAACGGCCTTCTTGCCGTCCAGCATGACCGAATTCATGAACTTCGACAGAACCTGATCACCGTACACGGGATCGGGCAGGATTTCCCGCTTTTCGGGACGACGACGACGTGCCATCTCACATAATTCCTTCTGAACTTCAGCCGATCCGGAACATGTCCGGGGCTTACTATGGCCTGATTACTTCGGACGCTTCGCGCCGTACTTCGAACGGCTCTGCTTGCGGTCCTTGACGCCCTGCGTATCGAGCACGCCGCGAAGGACGTGGTAGCGAACGCCGGGAAGGTCGCGCACACGGCCACCGCGAATGAGCACCACCGAGTGCTCCTGCAGGTTGTGGCCTTCGCCCGGGATGTAGCTGATGACTTCGCGGCTGTTGGTCAGACGGACCTTGGCCACCTTGCGAAGCGCCGAGTTCGGCTTCTTCGGGGTCGTCGTGTACACGCGGGTGCAGACACCGCGCTTCTGCGGGTTCTGTTCCATCGCAGGGACCTTGCTCTTGGCCTTCTGCGGTTCGCGGCCCTTGCGGACCAGCTGGTTGATCGTCGGCATGAAGCCCTTCACCTTTCAGATGGTTACTTTGCTGGAGCCCTGTTGGACAGAATACGAAAAAGCCCCGGCGGCATTCAGCCCCCCGGGCCATTGCGTCTCCAGCAACGTTCAGCTCATTGTTTCCCGGACGGTTTACGGACTCAAAGTACGGCCATCGCGGAACGGGGCGCCTATAACGATATGGCCGAAGGCGGTCAACAGCCCCGCTGTCGGGCGGAGAATGCAGTCCTACTGGATTTTTCGGAGGCTGAAGCACGACGCAAGCTGTGCTACGCCCGGCACCGCCGGCTGATCAACTATGCGGGGGAAGTATCGATGTTCAACGGAAATCGCGGTCGCGACGAGCGCCAGCCCGGTTCAAGTGCGGCGGGCAGCGGCAAGCGCGGCATGTTTTCGGTGATCGGTGCCGATATCGTCATCACCGGCAATCTGGTCGCAACGGCCGACCTCCATGTCGATGGCCGGATCGAGGGCGATGTCCAGTGCGCGACGCTGATCCAGGGGGCCGAAAGCCAGATCTTCGGCAAGGTCAGCGCCGAATCGGCCCGGCTTGCCGGCACCGTTGACGGATCGGTCAATGCGCGCGAACTGACGATCGAACGCACCGCGCGGATCATCGGTGACGTCGAATATGAGACGATCACCGTCGAACAGGGCGGCCATGTCGACGGCCATCTTCGCCATTCGAGCGGGGCGACCACCGCCGCCGCCCCAGCTCTGGTCCACGTGAGCAGCGAGGCAGCGGCCTGAACCGCCGCCCCGCCGCCGGACGTTCACATACCGCGAATCTCGTCATAATGCTCGGAGACGGTATCGGCGGCTCCGCTCGCGAACGTCTTTAGCGGCGCGACATCGCCGTTCGCAGCATAGGCGCGCAGTGCCGTCAGCGCCTTTTCATGGGCCGCGGTCTGCTGCGTCTTGTAGGCCGTGTCGAACGCGCTGCCTGTCGCCGAACGCAGCGCCTCCAGATTGGCCTCCTGCTCGGCGTTCATCGCCGGGGCGGGCGTAATGGCCGGCGTCGCCTGTGCGGCCGCCGCCTTCAGCTTCTCCGTCGAGTCGCTGTGATCTTCGACCATTTCCCTGCCGAAGTCCTTCAACTCGTCCGTCGTCGCCTTCTGCTGCGCGAGCTTGCCGGCCTCTATCTCATAGGCGTCGCTTGCCGCCATCATATCGGCAAACTGCTGGCCCGACATCGCCATCGCGGCATCATTGCCCATCGCATTGTCGTTCATGGCCTCGCCGGCCGGCAGGTTGGTGACCATGTCGGTATTGTTCATCGTGTCGACGGTGGTCGCGTCGTTACCACCACAGGCGGCGAGCACGAGCGCCGGGGCAAGCCCCAGGATCAATCGGTGCGTTTTCATTGTCGGTCCTCCTTGCTCCTGGGTCCGTTCAACGTGCGCGGCACCGCGCCGTTCCGAAATCGTCGAACTATCAATATGAAATCCAATGGAAAATTATCATAGGTTATAAATCAGGCTTGCCGCGCCCGCCCGTCTGCCGCTAGATGGCGGCGTGATGGGTGTCCCTTGGTGAAAGGGATGAAAAGGGAACTCGGTCAAAGTCCGAGGCTGCCCCCGCAACTGTAACCGGCGAGCCGGCGTGCCATTCTGCCACTGGAGTTACCGCTCCGGGAAGGCGGCACATCGCGCGACGACCCGGGAGCCAGGAGACCTGCCCGTCACGGTCGATTCCTTCACGCGGGCGGGGTGCACCGGGTGAACGGGGAGAGAAATCCCCGCGTGAGCGACACCAACCGGGTCGTCACGCGAATCGTCGCGGACGGCCCCCTAAAGGGGTGTCTTACCTTGTACCAATTCCGTTCTCTGATGCTTGCCGCCAGCATCGTTGCGCCGGCGATCGCCCATGCCGATCCGGATGCGCCTGCCACGGCGTTCGTGCCGGCCGCAGACAACATCATCGTCGTCGCCAGCGGCGTTCCGCAGGACGAGGATCAGGTCGGCCGGTCGGTGACTGTGATCGACCGTGCCGAGATAGAGCAGCGCCAGACCGTCGCTCTGTCCGAGCTGCTCGCCACCACGCCCGGCGTCACCGTCGTGCGCAATGGCGGCCTCGGCACCGCGACCGCGGTCAGCATCCGCGGCGCGCAGAGCGACCAGACGCTGGTGCTGATCGACGGCGTCCGCGTCAACGATCCCTCCTCCACCGGCGGTGCCTATAACTTCGCCAGCCTGCTCGCCGGATCGATCGAGCGGGTGGAGGTGTTGCGCGGCCCGAACTCGGTGATCTGGGGCAGCCAGGCGATCGGCGGCGTTGTCAACGTCACCACGCTTCAGGGCACGCAGGGCCTGAAGGCGCGCGCCAATGCAGAGGGCGGCTCGTTCGGCACGTTCAACGGCAACGCCGTGATCGCTGGCGGCAACGATCGGATCACTGCGGGGCTGACCGCCGGCTATCTGACCACCGACGGCATCTCGGCGGCCGCCAATGGCAAGGAAGCCGATGGCTATCGTCAGTTCGGCGCCACCGGCAATGTCGAGCTGAAGCTGGTCGAAGGACTGGCACTCGATCTGCGCGGCTATTACGCGCACAGCAAGGTCGAACTCGATGGCTATGCCCCGCCCGCCTATGCCTTCGGCGACACGGGCGAATATGCCACCACCCAGGAAGTCTATGGCTATGCCGGGCTGCGGCACGCCGCGTTCGACGGCAAGCTCAGCAGCCGCCTTGCCTTCGCGCTCTCCGACATCAATCGCGACGGCTATAACGACGATGACAGCATCGCCTATCGCTATCGCGGCCGCGCCGAGCGCTATCTGTATCAGGGCGACGCGGCGCTGTTCGACCAGCTTCGCCTGGTGTTCGGCGCCGAGCATGAGGAAAGCCGCATCCGCTTCGACGATGGCGGCCCGACGGCGCGCAAGTCGGTGGGCATCACCAGCGTCTATGGCCAGGCGATCGTCACGCCGCTTTCGCCGGTGACGGTGACGGCGGGCGTCCGCAACGACGATCATGACGCGTTCGGCAACCACTGGACGTGGAATGCAGACATTGCGGTCCGCGCGACCGCCGATACGCTGCTCCACGCCAGCTATGGCGAAGGCTTCAAGGCGCCGACGCTCTACCAGCTCTACAGCGCCTATGGCTTCGAAGGGCTACAGCCGGAAACGGCCAAGAGCTACGAAGCCGGGATGCGCCAGACGCTGGCGGCGGGCAAGGTACAGCTTGGCGTCACCTGGTTCCACCGCGACGCGGCCAACCAGATCGACTACAACTTCATCACCTCGACCTATTACAACCTCAACAAGACGCGCGCCGAGGGGATCGAGCTGGAAGGGGTGGTCCAGCCCGTCGAGGCGCTGACGGTGCGGGCGAACTTCACGCATGTCTATTCGGAGAACCGCAGCACCGCGAACCTGGGCAAGGACCTGCCGCGCCGCCCGCGCGACAGCGGCAGCGTGTCGGCGGATTATCGCTTCCCGTTCGGCCTTTCGATCGGTGGCACCGTGACGATGGTGGGCGACAGCTTCAACGATGCCGGCAACGCCACCCGCATCGATGGCTATGCGCTGGCTGGCGTGCGGGCGGAGATGCCGGTCACCGGGCTGTTCTCGATCTATGGTCGCGTCGATAACGTGACCGACGAGCGGTATCGCCAGATCACCGGCTACAGCACCTATGGCCGGGCCGCCTATGGCGGCGTGCGGTTGCGCTTCCAGTGATGCGCGGCGCCGCGCTGCTTGCCTGCCTGATGGCCGCAGGCTGCGCGGCGCCCCCGCCCAGTGGCGGCGGGGGCATCGTTTCGATGAATCCTTGCGCGGATGCGGTACTGATCGAGCTGGTGGCGCCGTCGCGCATCGCCGCGATCAGCCATTATTCGCAAGCTGCCGATTCGACCTCGATTCCACTCGATGTCGCGCGGCGCTTCCGCGGCATCAACGGTACGGCCGAGGAAGTGATCGGGCTGAAGCCCGATCTGGTGATCGCCAGCAGCTTCACCGCCCCGTCGACGCGCGAGGCCTTCGCACGGGCGGGGCTGAAGACGCTGTATCTCGACATCCCCTCCTCGATCGAAGCGAGCAAGGCGCAGGTGACGGCGCTCGCCGCGGCGGTGGGCCAACCCGCGAAGGGCGCGGCACTCAACGCCCGCATCGATGCCGCCATCGCGAACACCAGCTGGACCGGCGCGAAGGCGCCTGCCCTGCTGTGGATCGGCGGCAACCTCGTCAACGGCGGTCAGACGCTGCTCGACGACATGATGGTCAAAGCCGGCTTCTCGAACCAGGCGGCGCATTATGGCCTCTCCCATACCGGCCAGTTGCCGATGGAACGCGTGATTGCCGATCCGCCGCAGGTAATGCTCGTTCCCGAAGGCCCCGGCCACGACGCTGATTCGCGCGCGGCCGATCTGCGAAGGCGCGCCATCGCCGAAACCGGCCTGCCGGTCGTCCAGGCGCATTTCTCGCGCCATCTGGTCAATTGCGGCGGCCCCGTTATTCCCGCAGCGATGAACCGCCTCGCCGCCATCCGCCGGAGCATCCCGTGAACCGACTGGGTCTCAACCTCGGGCTCGCCGCGCTTGTGGCGCTGTTGTTCGCCGGCTCGCTGATCGCCGGCAAATTCTGGGTGCCGCTATCGGCATGGTTCAGCCACGATCCGCGCTGGTGGATCATCGCCGAACTGCGCCTGCCCCGCGCCATCCTTGGGCTGGCGATCGGCGCGGCGCTCGGGCTGTCAGGCGCCGTGCTCCAGGGCTTTCTGCGCAATCCGCTTGCCGATCCGGCCGTGGTCGGTGTGTCCTCCAGCGCGGCGCTCGGCGCCGTGGCCGCGATCGTGCTGCTCGGCAGCAGCGCCCCGCTGACGCTGTTCGTCTGCGCGATGGCGGCGGCATGCGCGTCGATGCTGCTGCTCGCGGGCCTAGCGTGGCGCGCCCAAAGCGCGGTTGCGTTCATCCTCGCCGGCACGGTGCTGGCCAGCCTCGGCGCGGCGCTCACCAGCTTCCTCATCTCGATCGCGCCCAATCCCTACGCCACCGCCGAGATCATCGACTGGATCATGGGGGCGCTCACCGATCGCAGCTTTTCCGAGGCGCAGCTTGCGCTGCCGTTCATCGCGGTCGGCTGTGCGCTGCTGTTTCTCACCGGGCGCGCGCTCGATGCGCTGACGCTGGGCGAGGCTGCCGCCCGGTCGATGGGGCTCCGCCTCGAACGCACGCAGTTGCTCGTCGTGCTGGGCACCGGCCTCGCCGTCGGCGCCAGCGTCGCGGTGACGGGTGTGGTCGGCTTTGTCGGACTGATCGTGCCGCATCTGCTGCGTCCCTTTGTCGGCGCGCGCCCCTCTGCGCTGCTGCTGCCCAGCGCGCTTGGCGGTGCGGCGCTGCTGCTGGCCGCGGACAGTCTGGTGCGCCTCGCGCCCGGGCCGGGCGAGGTTCGGCTGGGCGTCGCAATGGCGCTGATCGGGACCCCGTTCTTCTTCCTGCTCCTGATGAAATTGCGGCGGTCGGTATGGAACTGAGTTTTTCCGATCTGTCGGTCAGCCTCGGCAAGCGCCGCGTGCTGCACGGGCTGGACGCGGTGTTTCAGCCGGGCAAGGTCACCGCGATCCTCGGCCCCAATGGCTCGGGCAAATCGACGCTGGTGCGCGCGCTCGCCGGCTTGCTCGACGTCGATGGTGGCCATGTGAAGCTCGGCGGCCGCGCGCTGGGGCGGTACGACCAGCGCGAACGCGCGCGGATCATCGGCTATCTGCCGCAGGATGCGACCGTGCATTGGGACGTCCGCGTCGGCGATCTGATCGCGCTCGGCCGGCTGCCGCACCGCGCCCCCTTTGCCGGCCTGTCCGCGCAGGATCATATCGCGATCGATGCCGCGATCGAGGCAACGGGCACCGGCCCGCTGGTCGACCGGCTCGTCACCCAGCTTTCGGGCGGCGAGCGGGCACGCGTGCTGCTGGCGCGGGTGCTGGCCGGCGAGCCGAAATGGCTGCTGGCCGACGAGCCTCTCGCGAGCCTCGATCCGGTGCATCAGCTCGATCTGCTCGATCGGCTGCGCAGCCTTGCCGCGAGTGGCATGGGCGTGGTGATCGTGCTGCACGATCTGATCCAGGCCGCACGCGCCGCCGATCAGGTGCTGCTGCTGCGCGAGGGCCGAAGCGTGATCTTCGCCCCCGCCGCACAGGCGCTGGGCCACGGCCCGCTGCGCGACGCGTTCGGGGTCGAGGTGATGGTGATCGGCGACGATCAGGGCCGCCTGCTGCCGGTGCCGATCGGGCGCGTGAAACAATAGCCAGCATCGCGTTGCCAAGGATTTGCTCGAGCGCTAGCCTCATCACCAGGGGGACACAATCATGGCTTTTCGTTCGATCGCGACTGCACTCGGGCTGTTCTTGGCGGTCGTCCCGGCTTCGTTCGCCCAGGACGCGAGCCGGACGCTGGATGTGCCCGCAGACAAGAAGTGGCAGCACGCTACGACCGGGTTGATCGTACCGACCACGCTCGCAGGGCTGCCGCGCACGGAAATCACGGATGCCAGCGCGAGCGAGTTGGACGTCTCGGTTCAGTTCGGGACTGTCGATACGACTTTCGCCACGGTCTTTCTCTTTCGCCCGGCACTGATGAGCGTTCCGATATGGTTTGATCGGGTCGAGACACAGGTGCTGAAGGGAACGACCTTCGGCAGCGCAGTCCCAATCGAGCAACCTGCCGCCTTCGCGCTGCCCGGCCGCACAGTGACCAGCGCGCTCCGCCGGGTATACCGAGCAGGCCAGCCACCATTCACCGCCACTGGCATCGCGGTGCTGCCGCTCGGTAAATGGCTCGTTGTCCTGCGCATGAGTTCGCGGGTGTTGTCGCCAGCCGATCTCGACAGCAAGATCGGTGCGGCCGTCGCCGGGCTCGGCTGGCCTGCGCCAGAGTCGGGCGCGTCAGAGGCCATGCCCGCCACTGTCGTCCAGCCTTGTGCAACACCGCTTCTCTACGACGCCAAGGCCAAGATGAAAAAGCCCGATCTCGCGCAGGGACTGATCGGCGCTACGTTGGCCATGATGGCGGACAAGCCACCTGAGCCGGGCGTGCAGGAGGATGAAACGAAACCGGTCACCTTCTGCCGCGATGGCGAACCCACCCGGGAACTTGCTGTCTATCGGGCGACGCCAGGCGACGCTCAAAGCTACACGATTGCGCTCGCTGATGCCGGCCGCACCGTTTCGGTTTATCCCGATCTACTATCCGATCCGAAGAAGCCGAGCTTCGCGGTCACACTCAACACGTTGGACCACGCCTATGTGTTTCCCTCGTTCAATCGACTGCCGGCGCCTGGCAAGGTGATGGAAGCGATCGGAAAAACCCAACCCATCGCTTCTAGCGAGAGCGGAGGTAGCATCAATGTCTCGATACGGTAGGATCGGGAACGTCAAGAGCGTGCCCGCCTGAGCTCACCCGCCCAGCGCTTCCACCAGCATCTGCACCTTCTTCTGGCGCCATTGGGGCAGCGGGGCGACCAGCCAATAGCCGAGGCGAGAGGCACGGGGCTCGCCGACGATCGCGACGCGGCCTGCCTCGACATCACCGCGCGCCAGCAACTCGGGCACGGTTGTGCGGCCCAGTCCCTGCGCCACCGCGTCGATCGCCAGGCCGGCATCGGCAACGCGCACCAACGCCGCGCTGTCGTCGTCGGTGCAACCCGGCCAGCCGATCCGGCCGTCAATGCCGCCGCCGGGCCGCTCGATCGTCACCATCCCGTCGCTTTCCAGCGCCTCGCCCTCATGCTCGCCCGGCCCTTCGCCCCAACGGATCGCCAGATCGAGATTGGCCTCGGTGAAATCGAGCGCGTCGTCGGCCGGCACCAACACGAAGCGCAGCTCGGGATCGGCGCGGGCGATGTCGGACAAGCGCGGCATCAGCCATTTGGCGGTCAGGTCGCGCGGGGCGGCAATGGTCAGCGACTTGGAGGATTGCCCCGCCTGCATCGCCCGCACTGCTTCCTCGAACTGGAGGAAGCCGTTGCGCAGCGCCGCCAGCCCGGCCTCCGCCTCCGGCGTCAGTTCCAGGCCCTTGGTGGTGCGGCGGAACAGCACGACGCCCAGCGTATCTTCCAGCGCGCGGATCTGCTGGCCGACGGCGGCAGGCGTTACCGCCAGTTCGTCGGCCGCGCGGGTGAACGACAGGTGCCGCGCGGCCGCATCGAGCACGCGCATGCCGTTCAGGGGAAGGTGCGTCCGCTTCATTGCTCGCCCGTCACGGCCGGCGCGATCAGCGAGAATCGCGGGATGGCGACGTCGAACGCCGAGCCGTCCTCGGCGATCATGTGATAGGTCCCCTGCATCGCGCCCGTCGGCGTCGAAAGCGGACAGCCGGAGACATAGTCGAAGCTGGCACCCGGCGCGATCATCGGCTGTTCGCCGACCACGCCCTCGCCCTCCACCGAATGGCGCAGCCCGCGCCCGTCGGTGATGATCCAGTGGCGGGTGAGCAGTTGTACCGCCACCGGGCCTTCGTTCTCGATGCGGATATGATATGCCCAGAACCAGCGCCCGCGCGCCGGTTCCGATTGTTCGGGCAGGTACGACACCGACACGCGGACGACCACGCCGCGCGTCGTCGCCTCGTCGGTGAACAGCGCCTTCACAATCCGGCGCCCCGCAGCGCCTGGTCGAGATCGGCGATCAGGTCGTCGGCGTCTTCCAGGCCGACATTGATGCGAATCATGCCTTCGGTCACGCCCATCTCCAGCCGCTTCTCCTCGGCCAAGCCGGAGTGGGTCGTGGAGGACGGGTGCGTCATCAGCGAACGCGAATCGCCGATATTGTTGGAAATGTCGATCAGTGCGAGGCCGTCGAGCAGCGCGTGCGCCTGGGCACGGCCGCCATCCACCTCGAAGCTGAAGATCGGGCCGGCAGCGGCCATCTGGCGCATGAACAGATTGTGCTGCGGATGGCTGGGCAGCGCGGGGAAGTTCACCCGCGGCACCCGCTGTTCCAGGAAGCTGCCCACCTTCAGCGCATTCTCGCTCTGGCGGCGAATGCGCAGGTCCAGCGTCTCGATCCCCTTCAGCACCACCCAGGCGTTGAACGCGCTCAGCGTCGGGCCGGTGTTGCGGGTGAAGGGCAGCAGCGTATTGGTGATGAAGTCCTCGGTGCCACACACGGCGCCGGCGAGCACGCGCCCCTGCCCGTCCATCATCTTGGTGGCGGAATAGGCGACCACATCCGCGCCAAAGTCCATCGGCCGCTGCAGCGCCGGGGTGGCGAAGGCGTTGTCCACCACCGTGGTGATGCCGTGCTTGCGCGCAATGGCGCACACCGCTTCCAGATCCACCACGTCCATCGTCGGGTTGGCGGGGGTTTCAAAGAAGAAGATCTTCGTGTTCGGGCGGATCGCATCCTCGAACTGCTGCGGGTCACGCGCGTCGATTGTCGTCGTGGTGACGCCGAATCGGGGCAACAACGTATCGGTCAGCCAGCGGCACGAACCGAAGGCGGCACGGCCCTGCACGATATGGTCGCCTTGGCTGACCTGACAGAGCAAAGCCGCCGTCATCGCCGCCATGCCGGTCGCCATCGTCCGGCACGCCTCGGCGCCTTCGAGCAAAGCGATGCGCTGCTCCAGCATCTCCACCGTGGGGTTCTGGAGCCGAGAATAGGTCATCCCCGCCTGTTCGCCGGCGAAGCGCGCGGCGGCATCGCCCGCGCAGTCATAGGCGTAGCCCGAGGTAAGGAACAGCGCCTCGCTCGTCTCACCGAACTCGGAACGCGAGGTGCCGCCCCGCACCGCCTGAGTCGCGGGCTTCCAGTTGCGGGTGACGCTGGGATCCTGTCCGGTACGACGCTTCATGGGATTCGCTTTGCGGCGGCAGGGCGGGCGGCGTCAACCTTTCGCCGCACATCGCCTCTCCCCGGGTGCAGATGGCGATGCTAGGAGCGCGATCATGCTCGCTCGCCTCAAGGCTCTCCGCACCCGCCCCGTCCTCGTCGCGCTGCTGATCGGCATCGCCGTCCAGGCGCTGTTCACGATCCATATCGACCAGCCGAGCCGGATCATGTTCGACGAGGTACATTATGTGCCGGCGGCCGAGGCGCTGATCGAGCTGTCAGGCCCGCGCAACATCGAACATCCGCCGCTGGGCAAGGAACTGATCGGCGCCGGCATGGACATTCTCGGCGACAATCCCTTCGGCTGGCGCCTGTTCCCGACGATCGCCGGCACGGCCACCGTGCTGGGCGTGTTCGCCTTTCTGTGGCTGCTGATGCGCGGGCGGATGCGGCCAGCCCTGGTCGGTGCCGCGCTGGTGACGCTCAATCAGACGCTCTACGTCCAGGCGCGCACGGCGATGCTCGACGTTTTCCTCGGCGCCTTCCTGATCTGGGCGTTCGTATTTTTGCTCTGGGCGATGCGCGGTACGCCAAGGCAGGCCTTGTGGCGCTGGATCTTCGGCAGCGCGCTGATGGGCCTGGCGACGGCGGTGAAATGGTCGGCGGCCCCCTATGTCGCGATGGTGGCGCTCGCGTTCGTCGCGATCCGCATCGTCGATGCCCGCC
Organism: Sphingomonas sp. RS6; assembly: GCF_054489705.1. Taxonomy (NCBI): domain Bacteria; kingdom Pseudomonadati; phylum Pseudomonadota; class Alphaproteobacteria; order Sphingomonadales; family Sphingomonadaceae; genus Sphingomonas; species Sphingomonas sp. RS6. Next base: position 317,940 of record NZ_JBTMWM010000002.1, on the reverse strand, counting down.
GCGCAAAACGGCCACTGTCTGCGGCGCTGTTTGCAGGCGATCAGCCGCACTGGCCGGGCCTGTCGACGATCGTGGCACTGGTGCTGCTCGGCGGCGTCAGCATCCCGGTCTATTTCACAACCTTTGCCCCTGAATTCTTCTATGTGCGGGACGCGATCGACCTGCCCGGCCTGTTCAGCCTCCAGCGGGCGATGTACGCGGCGCAGACCCAGGTGCTGCCGCCGCACAACTACCAGTCGGACTGGTGGAGCTGGCCGCTGATGATCCGGCCGATCTGGTTCTTCTACGAATGGGATATGGGTGCCCAGCGCGGCGTGCTGCTGATCGGCAATCCCGTCATCATGTGGGGCGGGCTGGTCGCCGTGCTGGCCGGCTATGCGGCGTGGTTCCGCAGCCGCGCGATACGCCCGCTGGCGATGGCGCTGCTGTGGACCGCGTCGGTCGCGATCTACGCGATCATCCCGAAATCGCTCGGCTTCTTTTACTATTATCACTTGTCCGGCATCTTCATCTGCCTGGTGCTGGCCGTGACGTTCGACCATTTCGATCGCGGGCATGATCGCGGCTGGGACGAATGGTTCGTCGCGCTGTCGCTGGTCTGCTTCGGCTATTTCTACCCGGTGCTGTCCGCGGCGCCGCTCGCGGATGCGCAGTCGTTCAACTATTGGATGTGGTTCCCCAGCTGGCGCTAGCGCATTTTCAAGTTGACCGTGCACAGTCAACGACTCGGAAAATGCGGCAACCAATTATCTAGGGCGCTTTGACCCAGGGTGAAAACGCGCTAGGCGCCGTCGTGGCCGGCTTCTTCGCGCCGCTGGCGCCGCTTTTCGATCTGCTCGGTCGCTTCGCCCTTGGCGGGATCGAACAGGTGTCCGAACGCCAGCCCGATCAACAGCATCGCCGCGCCCGCCCTGCCCCGGCTGTTCCGGCGGGCGACGCGGATCAGAAACGGAATCGCGAGCAGGATCGCCGCAGCGACGCCCCACTGGGCGGCAGTGCTCACTGCGCCTTGGCCGGCCGCAGCGAACTGCCGCTACGGTCCCAGCGGATCGCGCTGACATAAGCGAGCGGGTTGAGCCACGATCCCTCGCCATCATAGCTGAGCGTGACGAATTCGGCGCGTCCGGCAAGGGTCTCGATCGGCACCGCCCCCCCAAGTCCCATGTCGCTCAACGAAAAGCGACTGTCAGCCGATTGGTCGCGATTGTCCCCCATCAGGAATACATGCCCTGCCGGCACCGTGACCGGCCCGAAATCGTCTCCCGGACTGAAATAGCCGCCGGGCAATCGCGCATTGCCCAGATCGATCACGTCATAGCTGACGCCGTTCGGCAGCGTTTCGCGATAGAGTGGCGGCTTACAATAGAGGCGACCGTCCGGCCCGGGCTTGCGGAACGCGGCGAGCGGCCCTTCATCACACGGCACCGCCGCGTCGACCGGGATCATCGCATGGCCGATCGCCCGCCGCGGCACCGGACGGCCGTTGAGAATCACCTGCCCGCCGCGCACCGCCAGCCTGTCGCCCGGCAGCCCGATCACGCGCTTGATCAGATCGGCGCCGTCGCTGCGTCGCACGACGATCACCACGTCGCCGCGCTGCGGGTCGCGCGCCAGCATGCGCGTCTTGGCGATGCGGGTGCCATGCACCATCAGCGACGCCTGCGAAAAGCCATAGGGGAATTTGGTCGCCACCAGCCGGTCGCCGGTACGCAGCGCCGGCATCATCGAGCCCGACGGGATGTAATAGGGCCGCGCGACCGCACTCTGGAACAGGAAGATCGCGCCCAGAAAGGCGCCCCAGCCGGCGACCGTGCGTCGCCAGCTGCCCGAAGGTTCAGGCGATTTCGCGGCTGCCATCGAGCAGTTCGCGGGCATCGAGCCCGAGCAGCGCGATATGCTCCTTCACGCGCGGCCAATAGCCGCTGAGGAACCGCTCGCGCTCAGCCAGGCGCAGCCGCTCGACCGCGCCGGGCAGGACGAACATGCCGACGCCGCGCCGAACCTCGACATAGCCATCGTCCTGAAAGCTCTGATAGGCCTTGGCGACGGTCAGCGGATTGGCCCCATGTTCGGCCGCCATCGCGCGAACCGACGGCAGCTGATCCCCCGCGCGATATTCCCCGCGCAGGATCGCCGCGGCGATGATCGCGCGCAGCTTGAGATAGACGGGACTGTCTTCGTGCTCCAGGGCTGTCATGCTGCCATAATACAGCAGATACCCGGCGAGTCCATACTCAGGGATTCCACCGATGGGCGATCCGCGCCAGTTCGCCGCGTGGCCGTTCGTCCAGCGGGCGCGACGGGGTGCCGATGAACACGAACCCGGCGATCCGCTCGCCCTCCCCGCCAAACAGGTCGCGCACCGCATCCGAATAGGCCGCCCAGCCGGTCAGCCAGCCGCCGGCAAATCCCATCGCATGGACGGCGTGGAGCAGATTCATGCATGCCGCGCCGGCCGAAAGCTCCTGTTCCCACAGCGGAATCTTGTGCGGCTGGACCGGCGCCGAGAGCACCACGACCAGCGCCGGCGCCTGGGTGGCGAACTGGATCGCCGCCTCCTCGTCGCGCGCACTCGCGTCGGGATTTTCCGCGCGCAGGATCGCGACCAGCCGGTCCGCCAGCACGGATCGCGTCTCATCCGGCACGATCACGAACCGCCAGGGGGCAAGCTTGCCGTGATCCGGCGTTCGTGCGGCGATCGCGACCATCTGGTCGAGCTGTTCGGGGCTGGGCCCGGGCGCTACCAGGTCGCGCGGCTTGCCCGAACGGCGGGTCTGTAGAAGCGAGAGCGGCGTCGTGCGATCGTTGAAGGTCATGGCGCTCATCTAGGGCGCCGTCCCGCCGCCGCCAAGCCGCGCGACTTTACACGCGCGTGACAGGCTCTAGTCTGGCGCCCCATGCACCGGGCCGCAGGCGCCCGGCACCCACTTTCAGGACGACAATCTGCATGGTCAAAACACCCACTGCCGATTCCCCGGCAGAGCCGGATATCTCCCACGTAAACCCCGCTGACGAAAAAACCTGGTTCGGCCACCCACGCCAGCTCGCCCGGCTGTTCTCCACCGAGATGTGGGAACGCTTCGGCTTCTACGGCATGCGGGCGCTGCTGACGCTCTACCTCACCCAGCATTTCCTGTTCGGCGACCGCGAGGCGACGGGGCTGTACGGCGGCTACACCGCGCTGGTCTATCTCACCCCGCTGATCGGCGGCTATCTGGCCGACCAGTTCCTCGGATCGAAGCGTGCCGTGAAGTTCGGCGCGATCCTGATGTCGGTCGGCTATTTCGTGCTGTGCTTCGGCGGTCAGACCGCCACCCCCTATGCAAAGATCGACGGGCAGCGATACGAAGTCTCGATCGAACAGAGCGCGGCCGGCGAACAGCGCTATGTGCTCGCCGATGGGCACAAGCAGCTGATCAAGGGCAATGACGACGGCTCAATCACGCTGATCGAAAACGGCCAGGCGGTTCGCACCATCGCCAAGGGCGGGTTCGAATCCGAGGCGGATCGCAGCCCCTTCTACGTGATGGTGCTGCTGATCGCGCTGTCGATGGTCTCGGTGGGCAACGGCTTCTTCAAGCCGAACATCTCGACGATGGTCGGCGAGCTCTATCCCAAGGGCGATTCACGCCGCGATGCCGGCTTCACCATCTTCTACATGGGCATCAATCTCGGTTCGATGCTGTCGCAGGCGCTGTGCCCGTGGCTGGCGGTGGCAGTCGGCTGGTGGGCTGGCTTCGGCCTTGCGGCGATCGGCATGCTGTTTTCCTGGGGGCTGATCCAGCTCGACGGCGGCCGGCTCGACGGCATCGGCGAGCCGCCGGCAAAGGCGGCGAGCCGTGGTCAGCAACTGCTGATCTATGTCGGCGCGCTGTGCGTCATCCCGCTCTTCTACCTGCTCTACATCAACCTGATGGCTGCCGAGCCGGCACCCGCCGGATCGGGGCTGCTCGGCTATGTCGAGTCGCTGTCGCTGATGGGCAAATTGCTGTTCGGCACCTTCATCATCGGCGTGCCGGCGATCCTGATCTGGTCGTTCTTCGCCGGCGACCGCCGCGAGTTCCAGATGATGATGGCGGCGATGGTGCTGATCGTCTTCAACGTCGTGTTCTGGACGCTGTTCGAACAGGCGGGCTCGTCGCTGACGCTGTTCGCCGATCGCAACACCGATCTGTCGGTGTTCGGCTGGTTCACCATGACGGCGGGACAGACGCAGAGCTTCAACGCCATCTTCATCGTGCTGCTGGCGCCGCTGATGTCGATGTTGTGGAGCGGACTGGCACGGCGCGGGCTGGAGCCGAGCATCCCGGTGAAGTTCGGGATCGCGCTGGTCGCGGTCGGCGGAGGCTTCCTGTTCCTCGTCTGGGGCGCGGCCTGGGCCGATACCAGCTTCAAGGTCTCCGTCTGGTGGCTCGCCGGGCTCTATTTCATCCACAGCTTCGCCGAACTGTGCATCTCGCCGGTCGGCCTCAGCATGATCACCAAGCTGTCGATCGCACGGATCGTCGGCATGATGATGGGCGTGTGGTTCCTGTCGATCTCGGTGGCGCAATATGTCGCCGGCGTGATCGCGCAGTTCGCCAGCGTCGAGACGGTCGGCGGCCAGGTCACCAACCTGAAGGTCAGCCTGGAGACCTATCTCAGCGTGTTCACGCTGATCTCCGAATGGGCGATCGGCCTGGGGCTGGTGCTGCTGGTGCTCAGCTGGCCGCTCAAGCGCTGGATGCACGGCGTCAAATAAGCGCCGTCAAAGGGGGACGGGGCGCCGCATAATGGGGGAGACTGCGGCGCCCCTGTCGTTCGCCCGAGGGGGAAGAGGGCGAACGAGTTCCGGTCAGGCTGCCAGTGGCAGCTGTTCGTAAGCGGGCGTCCCGGCAACAGCCGGCGCGCGCTCGAAGACCTTCGCCACCGGCGCGGCCGTCTGACGGCGATAGGCAAGATACAGTGCAAGCAGAGAAAACATCACAGCCTCTAGAAATCGGATTCGCTGCAGTGCAGCGGAGGCGGGCATGTGGTCGCGCCCTGCGGCAAGCGCAAATGCAAAGCGCCCGGCCATGAGTTGCACGTTGCGCAACTCATGGCCGGGCGCATTTGTTTGCGCCTTGGCCCGGCGATGGCGCCGGGCCGTTGCCGTTACCAGATATGCACGCGCTGCGCCGGCGCCAGATACAGCTTGTCGCCGGGCTTGACGTCGAACGCCTTGTACCAGGCATCGACGTTGCGGACGATGCCGTTGACGCGGAACATCGCCGGCGAGTGCGGATCGGTGAGCAGCGCCTGCCGCTGCGCGTTCTCGCGCACCTTGGTCTGCCAGGCCTGGGCATAGGCCAGGAAGAAGCGCTGATCGCCGGTCAGCCCGTCGATCACCTTCGCCGCGCCATGCTTGGCCTGATACTTCTGATATGCGGCATAGGCCGCCTCGATCCCGCCGAGATCGCCGATATTCTCACCCAGCGTCAGCGCACCGTTAATATGCGTGCCGGGCACCGGTTCATAGGCGTCATACTGCGTGGCGAGCGCCTTGGTGTGCGCGGCGAACGCCGTCTTGGCGGCGGGGGTCCACCAGTTCTCGAACTTGCCGGTCGGGCCGAACTGCGCGCCCTGATCGTCGAATCCATGCCCCATCTCGTGGCCGATGATCGCGCCGATCGCGCCGTAGTTCACCGCCGGATCGGCATTGGGATCGAAGAAGGGCGGCTGAAGGATCGCAGCCGGGAAGGTGATCTGGTTCGACAGCGGGTTGTAATAGGCGTTCACCGTCTGCGGCGTCATCGCCCAAAGCGAGCGATCGACCGGCTTCGGGAAACGCGACAGTTCCAGCTGATGCTCGAACTCGCCCGAACGCATGACGTTGCCGAGCAGATCGTCGCGCGCGACCTTCAGCGAGGCATAGTCGATATATTTGTCCGGGTGACCGACGCGCGGCTCGAATGCCGCCAACTTGGCGAGCGCGGCCTTGCGCGTCGCATCGTCCATCCATGATGCGCTCGAAATCCGATCATGATAGGCGTCGCGCAGATTTTCGATCAGCTCGCCCATCTGCTTCTCGGCGGCTGGCGGATAATATTTGGCGACATAAGCCTGGCCGACCGCTTCGCCCAGCGCGCCGTTGACCAGCTGGACACCGCGCTTCCAGCGCTCACGCTGCTCCTGCACGCCCGACAGCGTCTTCGAATAGAAGTCGAACCGGGCATCGTCGAAAGCCTTGGGCAAATAGCTCGCATGGTCGCTGACGAAGCGATAGGCGAGATAGTCCTTCCACTGCTGGATCGGCGTCGCGGCAAAGATCTTGCCCAGCGCGGTGATCGCGGTGTTCTGTGTCATCAGGATCTGCGGCGAGGATTCGACGCCGGCAGTCTTGAGCATCAGCGCCCAGTCGAACTCGGGCGCCTTGGCCTTCAGCCCGGCGATCGACTGCGGATCGTTGAGCGCGGCGATGTTGCGGCTCTGCTCGGGCGACCACTGCACCTTCGCCATTTCGGTTTCCAGCGCGACGATCGCATCGGCCTTGGCGGCGGCGTCCGGGATGCCGGCAAGCGACTGAATCCGCTCGACATAGGCGCGATACGCCTTGCGGATCTCGTCGAACTTTGCGCCTTGGTTCAGATAATAATCGCGCGGCATGCCAAGGCCGCCCTGCCCCACCGCCGCCGTGTAATGCGTCGGATCGGCGAGCCCGGGCGTGATTCCGATTTCGACCGGCGCGGCATAGCCGACGCTGGCGAATAGCACCTGCAATCCGGCCGCGTCGCGCACGGCGTCGATCCGGGCCAGATAGGGCTTGAGCGGCGCCGTGCCGCGCGCCTCGATCCCGGCGGTATCCATCCAGCTGGCGTAGAAATCGCCGATTTGCCTGCCGCTGGCGCCATAGGCGGCGGGATTCTTCGCCATTTCGTCGAGGATGCCACGCACGTTGGTTTCGGCCTCGATCGACAGCTGCGTGCCGAAACCGGCCGATGCGCGATCGGCCGCGATCTCGGTCCGCGCGTCCCAGCCGCCATTCGCATAGTTCCAGAAATCGTCGCCAGGCTTCACACCCTGCTTCTGCGCGGTCAGATCGATGCCGAAGCTGCCATAGCGCGGCGCTGCGGTCTGCGCGAAGCCGGGGCTTGCGACGGCGATCACGGCCATGCTGCCCGCAAGCAGCAGCGAACGACAAATCTTCATGGGGGCATACCTCGAATAGTGTATTATCGGACGATAACGCCGTGTCCCCGCCGCCGCAATCGCGATTTGGGGCGGCGCGCGCGGCCGCCCCGCCCGTCGTCAACCGATGCGGTTGGCCAGCAGATCGTCGACCACCGCCGGATCGGCCAGCGTCGAGGTATCGCCCAGCGACGAGACGTCGCCTTCGGCGATCTTGCGCAGGATTCGCCGCATGATCTTGCCACTGCGCGTCTTGGGCAGGCCCGGCGCGAACTGGATCGCATCGGGGGTGGCGATCGGGCCGATCTCGCTGCGGACCCAGTCGCGCAGCGCCTTGCGCAGCGCTTCGCTCGGCTCGATGCCGGCGTTGAGTGTCACATAGGCATAGATGCCCTGACCCTTGATGTCGTGCGGCATGCCGACGACCGCCGCCTCGGCCACCTTGTCGTGCAGCACCAGCGCGCTTTCGACCTCGGCCGTGCCCATGCGGTGGCCGGAGACGTTGATGACGTCGTCGACCCGGCCGGTGATCCAGTAATAGCCATCGCCGTCGCGGCGGCAGCCGTCGCCGGTGAAATATTTGCCGCGATAGGTGGTGAAATAGGTCTGGAAGAAGCGATCGTGATCGCCCCACAGCGTGCGCATCTGCCCCGGCCAGCTGCGCGCGATCACCAGATTGCCCTCGGTCGCGCCGTGCAGGACATTGCCGTCGCCATCGACGAGCTGCGGATCGACGCCGGGGAACGGCAATGTCGCCGAGCCGGGCTTGAGCGCCACCGCGCCGGGCAGCGGGGTTATCATGTGGCCGCCGGTCTCGGTCTGCCACCAAGTGTCGACGATCGGGCAACGCCCCTCGCCCACCACGTCATGATACCAGCGCCACGCCTCGGGATTGATCGGTTCGCCGACCGATCCGAGCAGCTTGAGCGTCTTGCGGCTGGTGCGGGTGACGTACTCGTCGCCCTCCTTCATCAGCGCGCGCAGCGCGGTCGGCGCGGTGTAGAGGATCTCGACCTTGTGCCGGTCGACCACCTGCCAGATGCGGCTGGCATCGGGCCAGTTCGGCACGCCTTCGAACATCAGCGTCGTGCCGCCGTTCGCCAGCGGGCCATAGACGATATAGCTGTGCCCCGTGACCCAGCCGATATCGGCGGCACACCAATAGACCTGGCCCGGCCGGTAATCGAACACCAGTTCGTGCGTATAGGACGCCCAGAGCAGATAGCCGCCGCTGGTGTGGAGCACACCCTTCGGCTTGCCCGTCGATCCCGAGGTATAGAGGATGAACAGCGGATCCTCCGCCCCCATCGGCTCGGCCGGGCAGTCGGCGGGCACGTCCGCTGCCGCCTCGTGATACCAGATGTCGCGGCCCGGCTGCATCGTCACGTCGCCACCGGTCGCCTTGACGACGATCACGCGCTTCATCGCCGGCGCATGCTGCTGCGCGGCATCGACATTGGCCTTGAGCGGCACGCGCTTGCCGCCGCGCCGGCCCTCGTCGGCGGTGATGACGACGTTGCTGTCGCAATCGACGATGCGCCCGGCCAGCGCCTCGGGCGAGAAGCCGGCGAACACCACCGAATGGATCGCGCCGATCCGCGCGCACGCGAGCAGCGCGAACGCCGCCTCCGGGATCATCGGCATGTAGATGGTGACGCGGTCGCCCTTCCCCACGCCCTGCGCCTTCAGCACGTTCGCGAAGCGGCAGACCTCCTGATACAGCTCGAGATAGGTGATCCGGCGCGGCGCCTCGCCAGGCTCGTCGGGCTCCCACAGGATCGCGATGTCGTTGCCGCGGCTCGCCAGATGGCGGTCAATGCAATTGGCGGCGACGTTCAGCTTGCCGTCGGCGAACCAGCTGATGTGGAAATCGGCTTCGTCGAACGACCAGTCGCCCGCCAGTTCGGGACGCTTGATCCAGTCGAGCCGGCGCGCCTGTTCGAGCCAGAAGCTGCCCGGATCGGCAAGCGAGCGCCCGTAGAGCCGCTCATAACCAGCCGCATCAACGCGGGCATGCTTCGCCCATGCTTCGGGCACCGGAACCGTGTTTTCGCTCATCAGACCCCTCCTGGTCGCGTGCATCTACGGGCGGGATCGCTCGGTGCGCAAGTCGTCGATGACGAAAGCGGGTGGAACGGAGCCGTTACAATTTGCGACATAGATTCCATGGCGTCGGCCGGACAATCGAACCATTTATTCGCGATGCGCCTACGTTCGCTTGCTCTTGCCGTGACCACCGTCCTGCCGCTCGCGGCGTGTTCGGTCGGCCCCGACTATCGCCCCGCCACGCCGGCACAGCTCAATGTGCCCGACCTGTGGTCGGTGCCAGCGGAGCAGCAGGCGCGCGAAGACCTCACCCGATGGTGGAACCGATTCGACGATCCGATGCTCGCCCGACTGGTCGAGCAGGCGCAACGCGCCAATCTCGACGTCGCACAGGCGGCGGCGCGGCTGCGGATCGCGCGCGAATCGCTGATCCAGTCGCGCGCGTCGCTGCTGCCCAGCCTCACCAGTTCGGGCAGCGTTTCGCACAGCGAACCGCTCAAGGGCGGCACCGCCACCACACGCCTTTCCGACGGCACCGTCACGTCGATCGGCCAGGGCGGCACCACCAGCTATTCGCTCGGCTTCGACGCCAGCTACCAGGTCGATCTGTTCGGCAGCGTCAGCCGCAGCATCGCCGTATCGCGCGCCAGCTACGAGGCATCGGGCTTCACTTATGCCGCGACGTTGCTTTCGATCGAATCAGAGCTTGCGCGCAACTATGTGCTCGCGCGGCTCTATCAGGCACAGATCGCCAATGCGCGCGCGTCGCTCGCGATCCAGGACGACAATCTCCAAATCGCCGAATGGCGCGTGCAGGCGGGGCTGGTATCCTCGCTCGATGCCGAGACGGCGCGAACCCAGCGCGCAACCACCGCCGCGACGATCCCGACGCTGGAGGCAAACTATAACAGCGCCGTGTCGCGGATCGGCGTGCTCACCGGCCAGGCCCCGGGCGCGCTGAAGGACGAACTCGCCGCCACCGCGCCGATCCCGAAAGGCCCCGATACGGTGGGCATCGGCATCCCGGCAGAGACGCTGCGCCAGCGGCCCGACGTGCGTTCGGCCGAGCGTTCGCTGGCATCGGCCACCGCACAGGTCGGCGTCGCCACGGCGGCGCTCTATCCCAGCCTGTCGATCACCGGCAGCCTGACCACCAACGCATCGGCGTTCCGGACGCTGGGCGATACCATCACCGGCCAGCTCTTCGGCTCGCTGACCCAGACGATCTTCGACGGCGGCAGGCTCCGCTCGCAGCTGCGCAGCGCCCGGGCGAGCGCCGACGAAGCCTTTGCCAGCTACAAGCAGACCGTGCTCACCGCGCTGGAGGATACCGAGAACGCGGTCGTCTCGCTGGCCAGTGCCGAGGAACGCAGCAGGCAATATGCGATCGCGCTCGATTCGGCCAACATCAGCGCCATCCTGTCGCGCAGCCAGTATCAGAGCGGCCTGACCGATTTCACCACGCTGAGCACCGCCGAATCGACGCTGCTCACCGCGCGCAACAACCTCGCCCAGGCGCAATCCGATCGGGCGACAGCGCTGATCCAGCTTTACGTGGCGCTGGGCGGCGGATGGGATTCCGCTGCACCCACGCCCTCCGTTGAAACCGTCCGGGCGGCCGCTGCCGCCCCCACAACCAGCCAGGACCGCTGATGGCGACCCAACCGAATCTCGACGACTTCCTTGGCAGCAAGCCGGTGCCGCGCTGGCGCAAACCGCTCATCCGGGGGTTGATCGCAGCCGCCCTGCTGCTGCTGGCGTTCCTCGCGATGCACGGCTTCGGCGGCGGGGACAAGGCCGCCTATGCGACCGAAGCCGTCGTCGCCGCTCCGCTCAAGGTTACCGTCTCAGCCACGGGCAACCTCGCGCCGACCAACCAGGTCGATGTCGGCTCCGAAATCTCGGGCCGGATCGTCAAGGTGCTGGTCGACGTCAACGACCGCGTCGTCGAAGGTCAGCCGATCGCGGTGATCGATCCGCAGACCTTCCAGGACTCGGTCAACCAGTCGGAAGCGTCGGTGAACTCCGCAATCGCTTCGGTCCGCCAGAATGAAGCAACGGTTGCAGAGACGCGCGCGACGCTCGCGCGGCAGGAGGAAGTCAGCCGCCTTTCCGGCGGACGCGTTCCGGCGAAGACCGAGCTCGACACCGCGCGCGCCAACTATCAGCGCGCGATCGCCAATCTGGCAGCGGCGCGCGCATCGGTGGCGCAGTCGCAGGCATCGCTTTCGTCGAGCCGGACCCAGCTGACGCGCACCACGATCCGTTCGCCCGTGAACGGCATCGTGCTCGCGCGCCAGATTGAGCCGGGTCAGACGGTGGCCGCGTCGTTCAGCACGCCGACGCTGTTCGTGATCGCCGAAGACCTGTCCAAGATGAAGCTCGAAGTCGCGGTCGACGAAGCCGACGTCGCCGGCGTCAAGGTCGGCCAGCCCGCCAGCTTCACCGTCGATGCCTTTCCGGGCCGCTCTTTCCCGGCAACGATCACCCGCGTCGACCAGGGTTCGAGCCTGACGGCATCGAGTTCGTCGAGCAGCAGTTCGTCGAGCTCGTCGAGCAGCAGCTCGTCCAGCTCGTCGACGGTCATTTCCTATGCCGCGATCCTGAGCGTCGCCAATGCCGACCTCCAACTGCGGCCGGGCATGACCGCGACGGCGGAAATCGTCACCGCGTCGGTCCCGAATGCGCTCCAGATCCCTAACGCTGCCCTGCGGTTCAAGCCCGAGACCGGCGCGGCGGGCACCGGCGCGCAGAGCGGCGGTTTTGCCAGCGCGCTGATCCCCCGCCCTCGCCGCCCCGAAAACAAGCGCAACGGCGAGACGGAGAGCACGGCGCGCGGTGCCGAACACACCATCTATGTCCTGGGTGAGGACGGCGCCCCGAAGCCGGTCAAGGTGACGATCGGCCTGACCAACGGCAGCCAGACCCAGGTCACCGGCGGCATGCTGAAGGCCGGGATGAAGGTCATCACCGGCCAGCTTTCCAGCACCGGCGCCAGCGCCAGCGGAGGCGCCAGTGGCAAATGATGCCGATCCGCTTATCCGGCTGCGGGGTGTCACCAAATCCTATGGTGTCGGCGCGACCGCTTTCCAAGCGTTGAAGGGCATCGATCTCGACATTGCCGCTGGCGATTTCGTCGCAGTGATGGGGCCTTCGGGTTCGGGCAAGTCGACGACGATGAACATCCTCGGCTGCCTCGACGTGCCGACCGAAGGAACGTTCCTGTTCCGCAACGTGCATGTCGAAAACCTGGATCGTGACCAGCGCGCGCTGCTGCGACGCCGCTATCTCGGCTTCGTGTTCCAGGGCTTCAATCTGCTCGCCCGCACCACGGCGCTCGAAAATGTCGAACTGCCGCTGCTTTATCGCGGCGATCCGCGTTCGAAGCGCCGCAACGCGGCGATGGCCGCGCTCGACAAGGTCGGTCTCGCCGATTGGTGGGATCACACGCCGGGCGAGCTGTCGGGCGGCCAGCAGCAGCGCGTGGCGATCGCCCGCGCGATCGTGACCAATCCCGACGTGCTTCTCGCCGACGAACCGACCGGCAATCTCGACAGCGAACGCTCGATCGAGATCATGGAACTGCTCACCGATCTGAACAAGACGAGCAACATCACCGTGCTGATGGTGACGCACGAACCCGACATGGCGGCGTTCGCGCACACGATCGTGCATTTCAAGGACGGCCTGGTCGAACGCATCGAGACCAACCAGGGACAGGGCGAGGCGATTTCCTGATGCTGGGCACCACCTTCCTTCTCGCGCTCCGATCGATCGCACGGCACAAGCTGCGTTCGTTCCTGACGACGCTGGGCATCATCATCGGCGTTGCCGCGGTGGTCGCGATGGTGACGCTGGGCAACGCCACCACTGCGGCGGTGCGCAAGCAGATCTCGGCGCTCGGCACCAACATTCTGCAGATCCGCCCCGGCCAGGGTTTCGGTCGCGGCGGCGGCGGCCCCGCTCCGGCAGACTTTAAAGAAGCCGATGCCCAAGCAATCCGGGATCAGATCGCCGGCGTCACCGCCGTTGCCCCGTTCGCCCAGTCGAGCGTCACCGCCGTCTATGAAGGCGGCAACGCCACGACCACGCTGAACGGCACGACAAACGATTATTTCCGCGTCCAGGCGTGGCCGCTGACCGGCGGGCGGCACTGGACGAATGACGAGGAAAGTGCCGGCAAGGGTGTGTGCCTGGTCGGCAACACGGTGCGCAAGAACGTGTTCGCCGGCGCCGATCCGGTCGGCAAGCGGCTGCGACTCAACAAGGTCACCTGCGACGTGATCGGCACGCTTTCGACGCGCGGCCAGGCCGGCTTTGGCGGCGACCAGGACGACGTCGTCATCATGCCGATCAAGCAGGTACAGCGCCGCTTCACCGGCAGTCGCGACCTGAAGGCGATGCTGGTCGGCGTCGACCAGAATTATGACAACAGCGCGGTACAGGCGTCGATCACCGCGCTCCTGCGCGATCGCCGCCACATCACCGGCGGCAAGGAAGACGATTTCAATATCTTCGACACCGCCCAGATCACCGCAACGCTGACCGGAACCACGCAGCTGCTGACCAGCATCGTTGCGGCCGTCGCAGGTATCAGCTTGCTCGTCGGCGGCATCGGCATCATGAACATCATGCTGGTGTCGGTCACCGAACGGACGCGCGAGATCGGCATCCGCCTCGCCATCGGCGCCGTCGCCAGCGAGGTGCTGACACAGTTCCTGGTCGAAGCGGTGGTGCTGTCATGCCTGGGCGGGCTGATCGGGCTGATCCTGGCACAGGCGATGACCGCCGTGCTGGTGCCGCTGATGCAGGTCGAATGGGTCTTCGTGCCCGAGATCAACCTGATCGCGTTCGGCATCGCGGCGCTGATCGGCGTGGTGTTCGGCTATTTCCCCGCGCGCCGGGCGGCGGCGCTCAACCCCATCGATGCGTTGCGGCACGAATAGCGTCGGGATCGAACCGGGCCCTCAGCGCCGCGAGATCGTCGGGCGTATCGATATCGACCAGTTCCTCGGGACTTGTCACGACATGGCGGCCGCGCCGGATCAGTTGCCGTGCCCCGGCGTCGCCGCTCAGCCGACGCAGTTCGGCAAAATGGCTGCGGCCGATCAGCGCGGGGGGCATTGGCTGCACGCCATCGCTTGAAGCGACAAGGCTCGTTTCATCGCCCGATGGCTCGAACAGCCGATAGCAATGCGCGGCAGTGACGCGCGGCATGTCTGCCAGCGCGATCAGCACTGCCGCCGCCTCCGCTTCCTCCGCCGCCGCCACGCCATATCCCACCGATCGCGCCTGGCCGGCGTCGGGCTCGCGATTCTCGACGACGCTGAAACCGCGCGCCGCAAAGTCGAGCGTCGTGCCCGACACGACGGCGATCCGCACGAGAAACGGCATCTTCTCCAGCGCGGTCACCACATGAAAAGCGAGCGGCTGGCCGAGAAACGGCGCCGCCAGCTTGTCGTCCGCCCCGAAACGGCTCGATCGTCCGGCGGCGAGCAGCAGCAGCGCCGTCTGTTCAGGCCGCAGCATGGAATCGCCTGATCATCGCCGCCGCGATCGACAGGGCGATTTCGGACGGCCCGAGTGCGCCGATATCGAGCCCCGCCGGCCCCTCGATCCGGGCAAGGTTTTCGGGTGACATGCCGGCCGCGCCGAGCCGTTCGAGACGCGCGGCGTGGCTGCGGCGCGATCCCAGCGCGGCGATATAGCCGGTTTCGTGCGCCAGTGCGGCCAGCAGTGCCGCATCGTCGATCTTCGGGTCGTGGCTGAGCGTCACGACCGCCGTCGCCGCGTCGGGGCGCAGCGCTGCCACCGCCTCGTCGGGCCAGCGATCGTCGAGCGCCACGCCGGGAAAACGCGTCTCGGTGAGGAACCGCCCGCGCGGATCGATCACGGTGGTGGCGATCCCCAGTTCGCGCGCCAGACCCGCCAGTGCCTGGGCGATCTGGACTGCGCCGACGATCAGCAGCCGGCGCGGCGGATCATATCGGTTGACGAAGCCCTGCTCGCCGATCGCGCTGCGCCCGGTGGCGAGATCGGTGCCGATCGCAAGCCGCCGCCCCTCGGCCCGGGCGGCCCGGATCGCATCGAACAGTTCGGGCGGAAAGCCATCGGCCGAAACCGGCTGCACCAGCACCGAAATCTGGCCCCCACAGGGCAGCCCGACCTCCCAGGCCGCAGCGTCCGCAACGCCATAGTCTCTGACGGTTGCTGGCGCGCCCGCGATCACCTCGGCCGCGAGCTGCAGAATGTCGGTTTCCACGCACCCGCCGGAAACCGAACCCTCGAAACGGCCATCCTGATGAACCAGCAGGTGACTGCCACGCGGGCGCGGCGCCGAGCCCCAGGTCGACACGACCGTCGCGAGCGCCATCGGGGCCCCGCGCCAGGCGTCGGCAGCGGCCAGCACCATATCATTCTCACTCATTTGACCCGCTCCCGTCACAACTCGCGCCTAACCCCCGTAGCGAAGGGAGAGTTGCGTGACGAGATTGCTGTTGGTCGCAATGATGCTGATGGCGCCGGCCGCCGCGTTCGGGCAGGATCAGCGAATGGAAAAACCGATGCCACCTGTCATCGTGATCGGCCACCGCGGCGCGAGCGGCGAACGGCCCGAACATACGCTGCTTTCCTATCAGCTCGCGATCGATCAGGGCGCCGATGTGATCGAGCCGGATCTGGTGCCGACCAAGGACGGCGTGCTCGTCGCGCGCCACGAAAATGCGATCACCGACACGACCGATGTGGCGGCGCATCCCGAATTCGCCGACCGCCGCACGACGAAGACGATCGACGGCCACACCATCACCGGCTGGTTCACCGAGGATTTCACGCTGGCCGAGCTGAAGACGCTGCGTGCGAAGGAACGCCTGCCGCAATTGCGCCCCGCCAACACGGCGTTCGACGGGCAGGCCACCATCCCGACGCTGGACGAGGTGATCGCGCTGGCGAAACGTGAATCGGCGCGGCTGCACCGGACGATCGGCATCTATCCCGAGACCAAGCATCCCAGCTATTTCGCGTCGATCGGCCTGCCGCTGGAGGGACGGCTGGTTGCCGCGCTGAAGGCGGCGGGCTGGGATCGCGCCGACGCGCCGGTGTTCATCCAGTCGTTCGAGGTCAACAACCTCAGGCGGCTCAAGACGATGACGAAGGTGCGGCTGATCCAGCTGATGGCCGGCAGCGAGGGTCCGGCAGACCATGCCTATGCCAGCTACAAGGAAATGACGACGCCGGCGGGACTCAAGGCGATCGCCGCCTATGCCTATGGAATCGGGCCTGAACTGACCCAGATCATCGCCAGCGACGGCACGCCATCGACGCTGGCAGCCGATGCCCATGCCGCGGGGCTGAAACTCCATCCCTGGACGTTCCGCGCCGAGAATGTCTTCCTGATGCCTGCCTATCGCAACGGCACCGATCCCGCCGAACATGGGCGGCTGGCCGACGAGATCGCCGCCTTCCTCGACGCGGGAATCGACGGCTTCTTCACCGATTTTCCTTCCATTGGCGTGGCAGCCCGCGATAGGTTTCTCGCGTCAACCGAAAAATAAGGGCTGTGTTCGATGCGTTTGCGGCTTCCGATCCTGATCGCCCTGCCGCTGATGGCCGGCGGTTGCCTGGTCAAGACGGCGGCCGATGTCGTCACCATGCCGGTAAAGGCTGGTGCGCAGGCGGCCGACTGGGCGACGACCAGCCAGGATGAGGCGGATCGAAACTACGGCCGCAAGATGCGCGAACAGGAAGCGAAAGAGGGTCGCGAGCGTCGCAAGCGCGAAAAGGAATGCCGCAAGCATCCCGAGCGGTGCGAGGATCGCACCCGATAGAAAAAGGGGGCATCCGGCAAGCGGCTGCCCCCTTCCGATCACGCCGCCTGCGTGGGAACGGCGTGATCCGAGCCAGCGAAATTACATGCCGTTCTTCAGATTGGTGTCGGCGTCGTTCGTGCGCACGTCTTCGGCCATCGCGTCGCCCCGGTCGCGAACCGCCTCGGCACGATTGTCGAGCGCATCCTCGGCCGCGTCGGTCGTGGCGTTATCGGCCATCGCCTCGTAATTGTCGGCGATGTTATCGGTAGTCGCCTCGATGTTCTCGGCTGCCTGCTCGCGCGGCGTGTTGTTGCAGCCCGCGAGTGCGACGAGCCCCACGGCCGCAGCGGCCATGACCAACTTGTGCTTCATTTTGATTAACCCTTTTGTTGCTTCGATCGAAAAGGCGTACGCTTGATCGTTAGCGGCAATCGACGAGCAACGGCATTGTTCCAACGGTTCATCGATTTGCCTGCGCCTAACGGGAACCGTTACTGCCCCGATCGCCGCTTGTGCCGCCGCCGTGGTCGTCGCGCGCCAGTGCCTCGGCCACGGTGGAGAGCACCGCCGCGCGCATCTGAACCCACAAATGGCTGCTGCGGACCTCGACCGCCCGGGCATTCGGCGTCCGGCAATTGAGGCCGTTCACCAGCCCGTCGCTGCGGCTCCAGATTGCGGTGGCGGGCACCGGCAGCGCCGCAGCCGCCTCGGACAGCCGATCGATCACCGCCGCGTCGCTGACCCGCTCGCCGCTCAGCCATTCGAACGGCCGCCAGACATTGGTGGCACGGGGATGGCCCGCATAGGGGGAACTGATCGTGACAACCGCGCGAACCCATTCGGGGTGCCGCCGCGCCGCGATCCGCGCCATGATCCCGCCGAGCGAGATGCCGATGAGCGTAACCGGTTCGCCCGCATCGCGCACACGGGCCTCGATCGCGGCCATCAGTCGCTCGCCATCGGCGCCGATCGTCCGCGCGCCGAGATTGCGCCCCATCCCCCAGCCGCGCGCATCATAGCCGAGCCGGTGCAAATGCCACCGCAGCACCAGATTGGCGCGGTCGCTGTTGAACAGTCCGGGCAATATCATCACCGGCCGCCCGTCACCGCGCGGCGCCTGCCCCAGCGCCCGCCACTGGCCAGCAAGCTCGGCGAGGCCATAAACGGCACGCGGCGTCTCTGCGAGCATGGCGAGGCGCGGCGGCGGCTGATGCCGGGACAGCGGAACCGGCCACGTCCATTTCATCGCGCCCACTCCCTCCGTGCGATCCCGTTCCGGATGCAGCAGCCTTTCAACGGACATCGTCCAAATGCTATGCCCCGCCCATGAACAACGACACGCACGTGCTGGCCAGCCCACCCGAGGGTGCAGCACCCGACTGGACGATACCGCAGGACTGGGACGCATACACCCCCGAGCAGCACGCCACCTGGGACACGCTGTTCACGCGCCAGGCAAAGCTGCTGCCGGGCCGGGCCTCCTCGGCCTATCTGAAGGGGCTGGAGGCGCTGCGCCTTTCGGAGGCGGGCATTCCCAATTTCGAGGAACTGTCCGATCGGCTGAGCAAGCTGACCGGGTGGCGGGTGGTGGCGGTGCCCGGCCTTGTCCCCGACGACGTGTTCTTCGATCACATGGCGAACCGCCGCTTCGTCGCGGGCAATTTCATCCGCCGGCCGGACCAGCTCGACTATATCCAGGAGCCCGACGTCTTTCACGACGTGTTCGGCCATGTGCCGATGCTCGCGGACCCGGTGTTCGCCGATTATCTTGAGGCCTATGGCCGCGGCGGCATGCGCGCGCTCGACCTGGGGGCGCTCAAGCAGCTTGGCCGGCTCTATTGGTACACGGTGGAATTCGGCCTGATCGAGGAGGCGGAGGGGCTGCGCATCTATGGATCAGGCATCGTCTCCAGCTCAGCCGAAAGCATCTTCGCGCTGGAGAGCGACAGCCCCAACCGCATCGGCTTCGACATGAAGCGGGTGATGCGGACCGACTATCGCATCGACGATTTCCAGCAGAATTATTTCGTCATCCCCAGCTTCGAGGAATTGCTGCGCCAGACGGTCGAAACCGATTTCGCGCCGCTCTATGCCGAAATCCTGCCACAGCCGGACATCCCGATCGCGACGATCCTGCCCGACGACCGGGTCATCACCCGCGGCACCCAGGCCCATGCGCGAAGCAGGGCCTGAGCGGCCGCATCAGATATCGAGCGCCCAGCCGTCGCGCCCCTTGGGGTCGGGCGGCGTGGTCGGCACATAGCGCTCGGCGCCGGCGGCGAGCCTCAGGATCGACCAGTCGCCGCGCCGATCGACCGCCTCCAGCCTGCACCCGCAAGCCTCGAACGCCGCCACCACCTGCTCGCGCTGCGTTTCCAGCAGACCCGCCAGCACGATCGTCGCGTCTGGCGCGGCGATCGCGGCAAGTTCCGGCGCCATCGAAACCAGCGGCCCGGCCAGGATATTGGCGATGACGAGGTCATAGGGCGCCTTGGCGGTGATCGCGTGCGAAAGCGCGCCATCGGCGACGACCAGATCGACGCCCTCGATCCCGTTCGCTGCGGCATTTTCGCGCGTCACGTCGATTGCGGCAGGGTCGATGTCGGTCGCCATCACCTTGGCATCGGGCCAGAGATGCGCGCCGGCAAAGGCCAAAAGCCCGGTGCCGGTGCCCACGTCGATGATGTTCGTGAACCGCTTGTCCGCCATCCCGTCGATCATCGCCAGGCAGCCCGATGTGGTCGCGTGATGCCCCGTGCCGAACGCCCGGCCGGCATCGATCAGGAACGCGCGGCCACCCTCCGACGCCTCGGCCGGATGCGCGCTGGTATGGACGACGAAGCGCCCCTCGCGGATCGGCTCCAGCCCTTCCTGGCTCAGCGTAACCCAGTCCTGCGCGGTGAGCGCCTCGACCTCCGGCGCGACATCGCCCGCGCTCGGCACCAGCGCCTTGAGCGCCGCAAGCATCGCGGCGTCGGGTTCGTGCTCCAGATACGCGTCGAGCCGCCAATGCTCGACATCGTCCTCCACCGTCTCGGTGGTCATCAGCACCGCGTCGATTTCGATCATGCCGGCGTCGATCGCTTCGGCCTCGGCGCGGGTGCAGGGCAGGCTGACCTTCCAGCTGTCGATCTCAGCGGACATAGCTGGCTCCATTGGCATCGAGGACCGCACCGGTCATCGAGGGGGGCGCGTCGAGCGCGCAGAACTTGGCGATGGCGGCGATTTCCTCCGGGCTCGCGACGCGGCCGAGCGGAATGTCCGCCAGCAGCTTGTCGCCGCCGCGGCTCGCCAGATAGTCGTCGGCCATGCCGGTCATGGTGAAGCCGGGGCAGATCGCGAAGGCAAGGATGCCCTCGCCCGCATAGCCGCGCGCGATCGACTTGGTCATGCCGACCATGCCCGCCTTGGAGGCGGCATAATGCCAGTGCGCCGGGCTGTCGCCGCGATAGGCGGCACGGCTGGCGACGTTGACGATGCGGCCGCCGCTCTTGCGGTCCTGCCAGTGGCGCACCGCGAGACGGCAGAGCTCGGCCGAGGCGGTGAGGTTGACGCGCATCGTGCGCTCCCAACCCTCGACCCAGTCGTCATGCTCGGCATCAAGGGGGTTCGCCTCGAAGATGCCGGCATTGTTGATCAGCACGTCGATCCGGCCGTCGAGCGCGTCGAGCGCCTGGTCCCAGAGCGCCCGCGGGGCGGCGGGATCGGTGAAGTCGGCCGGGATGCCGCTGCGCGTGCCCTGGCCGACGAGCTTCACGCGCGCATCGTCGCCCAGCAGCGCCGCCGTCGCCGCGCCGATGCCCCGGCTGCTGCCGGTGAGGAGGATATGGGTGGTCATGGGGGCAGCCCTAGCGCGGGCACGCGGGCGCGTCACCCCGTGGGCAAAGCGTTCGCCTGCTGTAATGGCCCGAACTCCCGTTCCTTGGACGCGACTTCAGGTTATCCAGCTTCGTTGGCACTGCGCGGACCATGTGTCCTGTTCGCGCCGAACGACGCAAAACATGCCGTAGCCGAAATGGTTCTCATGGAAGGAAACCTCCACGACAGCGAGGTGCCCGTCGGCAGAAAAGACAGGATTGGTGAAGGAAACGGCTTGCAGATGTCCGTCCTTGTCTTTCGTCTGCGATGCTCGCACCGTTGGCACGCAAAGCGGCCGAAACCCGTCAACGACATAGGCCGGTTCGCGCACCTTCAACGCCTCGAACTCGGCGGATGAAAGCCCTGTGGGCCACCGAAACTCCTCTACCCACAGAGCAAGTTCCAGTCGGCGAGAAGAGGGCCGAATATCCACCGGATAGGCTGGCTCCACGCTCTCAATCGCAGCCGTGTACGCCACCTCGATAACCTTGCACGTGTGCCGGACCGTTTCTGCAGGCTGCGCCGCAGCCGGCGCCAGACACGGCAGCAATACGCCCAACCCGAGTACCCGCCTCACCATCCTCACCATCGCATTTCCGCACTTCGCTTCTGCTGCCGTCGACCTTCCCATGCCGCGAGGGCTGGGGCAATGATCAATGGCAGGCACGCTTTTGCTTCCCCAGCCACAGATTTCGGGGCTACGGCGCCCCCGATCGCCTCCCACCACGGCACCTGGAGCCCTCGATGATCTTGCGCAGCGACGAAACCACCGATGTCGACGTTCCCGGCAGCGGGGCGATGCGGATTCACTGGTTTCGGCCGGCAGTGGAAGGGACGTTTCCCGGCATCGTGATCTATTCCGAGATCTACCAGGTCACCGCGCCGATCCGGCGGCTGGCGGCGATGCTGGCGGGGAACGGTTTCGTGGTCGCCGTTCCCGAGGTCTATCATGAATATGAACCCGCCGGCACGGTGCTCGCCTATGATCCCGCCGGCACGGATCGCGGCAACGAGCTGAAATTCACGAAGCCCGTCGCCGCGTTCGACGCCGATGCCGCCGCCGCCCTTACCGCGCTCACCGCGCATCCGGCGTGCAATGGCCGGCTCGGCAGCTTCGGCGTTTGCCTGGGCGGACACCTAGCCTATCGCGCGGCGCTCGATCCCCGTGTCTCGGCCGCAGCGTGCTTTTACCCGACCGACATCCATTCGGGGACGCTGGGCGAAGGCAGGGCCGATGACAGCCTCGCCCGCATCGCCGATCTGAAGGCCGAGATGCTGTTCGTCTGGGGGCGGCAGGACCCGCACATCCCCTTTGCCGGGCGCGAGGCGATCCGCGCCGGGCTGGAAGCGCACGGCGTCGCCTACACATGGCACGAGATGAATGCGCAGCATGCGTTCCTGCGCGACGAAGGGCCGCGCTACGATCCGGCGCTGTTCCTCCAGTCGATGGCGATCACCCTCGCCTTCTACCGCCGCACGCTGGGCTGAGCGGCGCCGCTCAATCGTGCAGGGGCGCAATCCCGAGCGCGCCCAGATTGATCGTGAGCTGGATGCTCAGCGCATGGTCCATCTGCGGCCGGGCGCCGTTCCGCCCAAGCCGATACTGGTTGAGATACCCGATATCGGCGTTCACCCCCTTGCGAAAGGGTAGCGCCACTCCGAGGATGTTGCGCATCCGTTCATAGCCGGCGCGCTGGCCCCATCGCGTACTGTTCGCCAGCAGAAAGCTTTCGTGGCTGACAAACAGCGCCACACGCTTCGGTGACAGCGGCAGATTGTAGCGCAGCAACGGCCGAATGCGGACACCGATCCCGCTCGCGGTCGTGACGAACCGTTCGTCTACGCGAAGCCGCCCGGCAAAGCGCCCGCTGGTGAATACGATATGCTGGCGCAACCGATCCTCGTCCGGCGCGCTGTTGAGGCTGTGAAAGCCGACGCGCCGATAGCCCATGCCGAGTTCGACGCCCTTCAGCACCTGCCAGCCGACGATCGCGCCATATTCGGTGGTGTAGACGCCATCCTGGCGATCGCTCACCCGCCCGATCTGTTCGATCGTCACGCGAACGCGCGGCACCAGCGGAACCACGACGTTCAACTGTTCCCAGGCCTGCGCATCCTCTTGCTGCGCACGTGCAGGCATTCCCCAAAGGCACAGCGCCACCAGCGCGAAAGGCAAAAATCGTGACATGCGCGCGGCGCCTGGCACGGCGGACGGGCAAAGATCAAGTTGCGCCGTTCATGCCGCCACTGACGCCGAGAAGCTGTCCGCCGCCGCACGCAACTGGTTGAGCCGGTCGTCAACCTCGGTGACGTCGTGCTGGAGCGTGTCGATCTCGGTCGTGACGGTCTTGGTATCCTCGCGGATCGCGCCGATCGTCGCCGACATGGAGTCGGCCGCCAGCGCGGTTTCGTCGACGGCGGCGGTGATCGCGGTGACGGTCTGCGCCTGCACCTCCATCGCGGTGCGGATGCGGTTGGCGCTTTCCTGAACCTCGCTGACCGTCGAGCGGATCGACGCGTTGGTCTCCACCGTCGAGCGGGTGGCGGACTGGATCGCCGCGATCTTGGCGGCGATATCGTCGGTCGCCCGCGCCGTCTGGTTGGCGAGGCTTTTCACCTCCTGCGCAACCACGGCAAAGCCGCGCCCGGCATCGCCCGCCCGCGCCGCCTCGATCGTCGCGTTGAGCGCCAGCAAATTGGTCTGCCCGGCGATGTCGCGGATGAGGCCCAGGATCGATTCGATCGACTTGGCGTGATCGGACAGCATCTCGCTCATCCCCACCGCGTCGCTCGCCTGGCTGGAGGCGCGCGTGGCGATGCCGGCCGCCGCCTCGACTTCGCTGCGCGCATCCTCGATCGCTCGGATCAGCCCGGCGGCGGTCATCGCCGCCTCGCGCATCGCCACCGCCGACTGCTCCGCCGCCGCCGCAACCTCGCTCGCCTTGCCCAGCATCCCGCGCGCCGAACTCGACGCGCCCTGCGCCTGCACGCGGATACGATTACCGAGCATCGTCGCGCCTTCGATCGATTCGGCGATGCTCGCGCGGAACTGCTCCGATCGCGTGCGGCGCTCCTCGATCACAGTTTCGGCGTCACGGGCGCCGAGATGCCCCGTCATCAGATCGACTTCGGCCATCGCGATCCGCTGAACCGTGTCGCTTAGCCTTGCGAGCCGGGGCGCATCGTCGGCGAGCGCCGCCTGCAGCGCCGCGATCGTCTGGCTGTGCGCGAAGGCGAACTGGCCGAGCAGCGCCGGCAGCGACACACCCTGCCGCTGCGTCGCGATGGCATAGTCGCAGATGATCCGCGTCCAATCGGCCTCGAACGGATGGCGATAGCGCGTGCGAAAGAAGGTCATGCCGTCCGTGATATAATCCTCGCGCTCGACGCTGGCGCGCAGCTTCTGCCCCGCTGGCGTCGTCAGCACATGATGCTGGCAGGCGCGCGTGATCGCTTCCCAGGCACCGTCGAGCAGGTCGGCAATCTCGTTGCAACCCTGGAGCAGCGTGCCGTCCCAATCATAGTCGCGCCGCCATTCGGCGAGCGACCGCATGCCGGAACCCCATTGGCCGGGCTCATGGCTGACAGGCATGTTCTTCTCCATCACGCCGCGACCTTTGCGACGAATTCGCCGGCGCTGCCCTTGAGCGTCCCGAGCTGGGCATCGAGCGCGGCAAAACCTTGGCCGACCCGATCGATGTCGGATGCAACCGCTTCGGTATCCTCGCGGATCGCGCCGATCGTCGCCGACATGGAGTCGGCCGCCAGCGCGGTTTCGTCGACGGCGGCGGTGATCGCGGTGACGGTCTGCGCCTGCACCTCCATCGCGGTGCGGATGCGGTTGGCGCTTTCCTGAACCTCGCTGACCGTCGAGCGGATCGACGCGTTGGTCTCCACCGTCGAGCGGGTGGCGGACTGGATCGCCGCGATCTTGGCGGCGATATCGTCGGTCGCCCGCGCCGTCTGGTTGGCGAGGCTTTTCACCTCCTGCGCAACCACGGCAAAGCCGCGCCCGGCATCGCCCGCCCGCGCCGCCTCGATCGTCGCGTTGAGCGCCAGCAAATTGGTCTGCCCGGCGATGTCGCGGATGAGGCCCAGGATCGATTCGATCGACTTGGCGTGATCGGACAGCATCTCGCTCATCCCCACCGCGTCGCTCGCCTGGCTGGAGGCGCGCGTGGCGATGCCGGCCGCCGCCTCGACTTCGCTGCGCGCATCCTCGATCGCTCGGATCAGCCCGGCGGCGGTCATCGCCGCCTCGCGCATCGCCACCGCCGACTGCTCCGCCGCCGCCGCAACCTCGCTCGCCTTGCCCAGCATCCCGCGGGCTGCGGCCGAAGTGTGCATCGCCTGGTCGCGAAGCTGCTCGCCTTCACGCGAGGCATGCTCGACGGTGGCACCGATCGAATCGCGAAACTCGCGGGCAAGACGGTCGCGTGCCACCTGCGCGCTGTGCTCGCGATACATGTTGTAGAGATCGACGGTGATATCGCCCTCAAGCGCCGACAGCCGCATCAGCGTGTCGATCATGCGCGGCAGTCGCTGGTCGTCGCTGCCGACGCGACGCATCAGCACCTCGAGCGCGGCGCGGTCGCTGGCGCTGATCATCGACAGCAGGGCCATCGGCGGCACCCCGCCGGCATAGGCCGACGCGACCGAGCGCTCGATCGATTCGATCCATGCATTGCCGGTCGTGTCGAGAAAGCGGTTCTTGAGGAACGTGATGCCGATTTCGATCATCTTCGCCGTGTCATGTTCTACCCAGTCGCGCTGATCGGCGAAGCAGCGGACCCATTGTTGCCAGAAGGCTGCGGAGACGCCCTCGATCTCGGGCTCAAGCACTTCCCAGCATTCGCGACTCGACTGGATCAGCGATCCTTCGAAGTCGAACGCATGGAGCCGGGCCTGGACGTCGATCCGCGCACTCATCGTGCCGGATGCAGCCAGTGCCTGGGTCGATGTCGAAGTCGTCACGCGATGATTCCCCGGTGATCGGCCGCAATGCTGGCCGTGTCATCCCCCGGCTATGCCGCGCCACTGGTTAAGGCGCGGTTAGGATCATAACGCCCGCGGACTGGTGCCAGACGATGCTGTCCGAAGGGGCAATGCGTCTTGCATCCTCGTCAAGCGGGATTAAGGAGGCCAGCGTCGACCCGAAAGGAACCCATCGTTGGCCAATGTCCGCAATACGGCGCGACCGCTGTCGCCGCACCTCGGCATCTATAAATGGGGGCCGCATATGGCGGTCTCGATCATTCACCGCGCCACCGGCTCCGGAATGGCGACCGTCGGCACGGCGCTGTTCGTCTGGTGGCTGGTCGCCCTCGCTTATGGCCCGCAGGCCTATGCGACCTTTGTCGACGTGTTCACGGTGAAGCGCGGCCAGCTCAACATCCTCGGCTATATCGTCGGCATCGGCCTCAGCCTGTCCTTCTTCCAGCACATGGGCTCGGGCGTGCGCCACCTGTTCCTCGATGCCGGCGCGAATTTCGAGCTGCGCGCCAACAAGCGCAGCGCGCTCACCACCTTCGCGTTCAGCATCCTCGCCACTGCGATCTTCTGGGTCGTGCTTCTGGAGAAGGCCCATGGGTAACGGCACCCGTCTCGGCCGCGTCCGCGGCCTCGGCTCCGCGCATGAAGGCGCGGGCGAATGGTGGAAGCACAAGGTTTCCGCCGGATCCAACCTGCTGCTGGTGCTGTGGCTGATCGTCTCGATCGCGCTGCTGCCGGCCTATGATTACGCGACTGTCGCCGGCTGGATGGCCCAGCCGCTGGTCGCGGTGCCGCTGATCCTCCTGGTGCTCAGCGTCACCTACCACTTCCGTCACGGCCTGCAGGTCGTGATCGAGGACTATCAGCATGACGAAACGCGCTTCGTGCTGATTGCCCTGCTCGAATATTTCACGATCACCGTCCGTGTGCTCGCGATCTTCGCCATCCTGAAGGTCGCCTTCACCTTCACCGGAGTGGCTGCCTGATGCCCGCCGCCTACAAGATCATCGACCACACCTATGACGCCGTCGTCGTCGGCGCGGGCGGCTCGGGCCTCCGCGCGGTGATGGAAGTGGCGCAGTCGGGCCTCAAGACCGCCTGCATCACCAAGGTGTTCCCGACGCGCAGCCACACCGTGGCGGCGCAGGGCGGCATCGCCGCCAGCCTCGGCAACATGGGTCCGGACCACTGGACCTGGCACATGTACGACACCGTCAAGGGCTCCGACTGGCTCGGCGATCAGGACGCGATCGAGTATCTCACCCGCGAGGCCCCGGCCGCGGTGTACGAGCTCGAGCATGCCGGCATGCCGTTCAGCCGCACCGACGAGGGCAAGATCTATCAGCGCCCGTTCGGCGGCATGATGCAGAACATGGGCGAAGGCCCGCCCGCGCAGCGCACCTGCGCCGCGGCCGACCGTACCGGCCATGCGATGCTGCACACGCTGTACCAGCAGAGCCTGAAGTACGACGCGGACTTCTTCATCGAATATTTCGCGCTCGACCTGATCATGGAAAATGGCGAGTGCCGCGGCGTGATCGCGCTGTGCATGGAAGACGGCTCGATCCACCGCTTCCGCAGCCATGCGGTGGTGCTGGCGACGGGCGGCTATGGCCGCGTCTACCAGTCGGCCACCTCGGCGCACACCTGCACCGGCGACGGCAACGCGATGGTGCTCCGCGCCGGCCTGCCGCTGCAGGACATGGAATTCGTCCAGTTCCACCCGACCGGCATCTACGGCGCGGGCGTGCTGATCACCGAGGGTGCGCGCGGCGAAGGCGGCTATCTCACCAATTCCGAGGGTGAGCGCTTCATGGAGCGCTATGCGCCGTCCGCCAAGGATCTCGCCAGCCGCGACGTCGTGTCGCGCTCGATGGCGATGGAGATCCGCGAAGGCCGCGGCGTGGGCAAGGAGAAGGACCATATCTTCCTTCACCTGAACCATATCGACCCGAAGATCCTGGCCGAGCGCCTGCCCGGCATCACCGAGACCGGCAAGGTCTTCGCCGGTGTCGACCTCACCCGCCAGCCGCTGCCGGTGGTCCCGACCGTCCACTACAATATGGGCGGCATCCCGACCAACTATCACGGCGAAGTCGTCCATCTGAAGGACGGCAACCCGGATGCGGTGGTCCCCGGCCTGTTCGCGGTCGGCGAAGCGGCCTGCGTGTCGGTGCACGGCGCCAACCGCCTCGGCTCCAACTCGCTGATCGACCTCGTGGTGTTCGGCCGCGCGACCGGCAAGCGGATCGTCGATATCCTGAAGCCCAACACGCCGCATCATCCGCTGCCCAAGGGCTCGGAAGAAATGGCGCTGGGCCGTCTGGATTATTTCCGCAACGCGAACGGCGGCACTCGCACGTCGCAGATCCGCGCCGACATGCAGAAGACGATGCAGCGCCACTGCGCCGTGTTCCGCACCGACGAGCTGATGGCCGAGGGTGTCGCGCACATGGAGCAGGTTTATGCCGGCTTCCAGGATGTGCATGTCAGCGACCGTTCGCTGATCTGGAACACCGATCTCGTCGAGACGCTGGAGCTGGACAATCTGCTCGGCCAGGCGATGGTGACGATCCGCAGCGCGATCAACCGCAAGGAAAGCCGCGGCGCCCACATGCACGAGGACTTCCCCGAGCGCGACGACGCCGGCTGGATGAAGCACACCATCGCGACGTTCGACGGCTGGGGCGGCAAGGGCGGCACCACCGCGATCGATTACCGCCCGGTCCACGACTACACGCTCACCGACGCGATCGACTATATCAAGCCGAAGAAGCGCGTGTACTGATCGTTGCCGCAGCAGCGCACAATCCGGGGGCCGGCGGCATCTGTCGCCGGCCCCTTTGTTTGTGCGGCACATCGCCGATGAGCGCGCGGGCCTTTGGCAGGCGCGACGTGGCGATGCTGATCGCCGTCGGCGCCGGCGGCTATGCGGCGAGCCGGTTGCTGCGCGGCACCGCCCCGATCGGGCGCGACGTCTCTGCCAGCGGGCCGGCGATGGCGATCCTGGGCGACCGCGACGTGCCCGCGATCGGCCCCGCCGATGCCGGGCTGACGATCGTCGCCTTCAGCGATTTCCAATGCCCGGCATGCCGCGCCGCCGAGCCGGCGCTGCGCGATGCCTGCGCGCGCGACGGCCGCGCCCGGCTGGTGTTTCGCGAATGGCCGGTGTTCGGTCCGCGATCGGAAGCGGCGGCGCGAGTCGCGCTCGCGGCGATCCGCCAGAATCGCTACGACGCGGTCCACCGTGCGCTGATGGCCGAGCGGCGGCCGCTCGATCCGCCCGTGCTTCGCGCGGCAGTCGAAGGCGCCGGCGCGGACTGGGCCACCATCGTCGCGGACATGGAGCAGCACCGCGCGGACATCGAACGCGTGCTGCGCAACACCGCCGCCACCGCCTTCGCAATCGGCCTGCCGGGGACGCCGGGCTATATGTTCGGCCCGCTGCTCGTCACCGGCGCCCAGTCCCTGGCCGGGTTCCGGCGCGCACTGGACGAGGGCCGGGCATTGCAGGCGAAGCGAACGGCAGCTTGACACCGGCCCTGCAGCGTCAAGAGTGATCGCCCCCGCCCCCCGAGGGACATCGTCGTGCCGATCCGTACCCTGCTCTTCGCGTTCGCGTGCCTGTTCACCACCGCCGCCGCCGCCCAGACCCGCCCGCCCGAGCACACGACGGACTGGCCGGGACTGGTATCGGGCAAACGGGGGATCGAGGGGATCGATGCCGGCCCCGAACTGCACCGCGGCATCGGCGCGGCCGACGCGCTTGCCCAGCACCGCCGGCTCGATGCCGCGCTCGCCAGGCTGGCGCCTCAACGCAAGGGCATGGTCGATGCCTATGTCGTCAGCGTCGGGCTGGACAGCGATCCGGTGTTCGCCCGCGAGGCACGCGAGGCCGGCACGGTCCTCGCCCGACGCTATGATGCGGCAGGCCGCAGCATCACACTGGCCGGTCCGGACGGTCACGATGGCGAGGCACTGGCGCAAGGGAGCCTGACCGCCCTCAATCTTGCGCTCGCGCGGGTGGCCGAGGTGATGGACCGGGACGAGGACACGCTGGTCCTTTATCTCACCAGCCACGGCGCGCCGGATGTCGGCATCGTCTATCACGACGGCGATACCGGCTTCGGCGTGCTTTCACCCCGCCGGCTCGCGACGGTGCTCGACGAACTGGGGATCAGGAACCGGCTGCTGATCCTCTCCGCCTGCTATTCGGGCGCGTTCGTTCCACGCCTGCACACTGACAGCAGCGTCATCCTCACCGCCGCATCGGCAACGCGCAGTTCCTTTGGCTGCCGCGCGGACAATGACTGGACGTTTTTCGGCGACGCGCTGATCAACCATGCGCTGCGGACGCCGCAACCGCTGCGCGAAGCCGCCGAACAGGCGCGGACCACCATCAGGGGCTGGGAGCGCGAGGGATCGCTGGAGGCGTCGAATCCCCAGATTTCGATCGGCAGGAAGGCAGCGAGCTGGCTGACGCCGCTCGAAGCGCGAATGCCGACGACCGCGAGCGAACCGGTGGGCGCCCCCGCCACCGACGCGCTGGAACCCTGAACGGAACCTGCGCGTCCGTCGCCGGTTGCGCTCCCGATGACCGACGCCGCACCCTCGCCCGCCCCCGTGCAGCGTTATCCGCTGCTGGCCACGCCGCACATCCATCTGCAGGGTCCGATCGACCAGGGCCTGTACCGGCAGTTTCGCGACCAGCTGGCTGCCGCCCCCGCCGGCGGGCCGCTGGTCGTGGCGCTCTCCACCCTTGGCGGCGATCCCGAAGTCGCACGCCTGATGAGCGACGATCTGCGGCTGCTGCGTGATCAGAGCGGCCGCGAAATGCTGTTTCTGGGAAAAGTCGCCGTCTATTCGGCCGGCGCCACGTTCATGGCCAGCTTTCCGGTCGAGAAGCGATTCCTGACGCGGGGCACGCGGATCATGGTGCATGAGCGCCAACTGACCAGCACGATCGACCTGTCGGGCCCGCTTCGCTCGCTCTCGGCGACGCTCAAGGCGAAGCTCCATGAGATCGAACATTCGATCCGCATCGAGGAAGAGGGATTTCGCGCGCTCATTGCGGGCTCGCGAATCGAGTTTGACGAGTTGCGCCGGCGAGCCCCGGAAAACTGGTATATCGAGGCCGAGGAGGCGCGCGAACTGGGCCTCGTTCTCGATATCATCTGACCGGTTTGAGGCCCGCGACCCAAAGGACACTTGCGCTGCGGATGCGAAAGGCATAGCTCGCCCCCCAAAGACGCGTCGCGCCGCAAAGAGGAAGTTTCAGGAATGGCCGAATTCCGCCTGCCCAAGAACAGCCGCATTACCAAGGGCCAGGAGCACAAGGCGAGCCCCGAAGCCACGCGGGTCAAGAAGTTCAAAATCTATCGCTACGATCCCGATGCCGGGGCCAATCCGCGTTACGACACGTTCGAGGTCGATCTCGACGATTGCGGCCCGATGGTCCTCGACGCGCTGATCAAGATCAAGGGCGAGCAGGATTCGTCGCTGACCTTCCGCCGTTCATGCCGAGAGGGCATTTGCGGTTCCTGCTCGATGAACATCGACGGCAAGAACGGCCTCGCCTGCACCACCGCGATCGAGGATGTGAAGGGCGAGATCCAGATCACGCCGCTGCCGCACATGGACGTGATCAAGGACCTCGTCCCCGATTTCACGCACTTCTACGCGCAATATGCCTCGATCAAGCCCTGGCTGCAGACCGTCACCACCACGCCTTCGGGCAAGGAACGGCTGCAGAGCCCCGAGGACCGTGAGAAGCTGGACGGCCTCTACGAGTGCATCCTGTGCGCCTGCTGCTCGACCTCGTGCCCGAGCTATTGGTGGAACAGCGACAAGTTCCTCGGCCCAGCGATCCTGCTCCAGGCCTATCGCTGGCTCGCCGATTCGCGCGACGAGATGACCGGCGAGCGGCTCGACCAGCTCGAAGATCCGTTCCGCCTGTATCGCTGCCACACGATCATGAACTGCGCGAACGCCTGCCCCAAGGGGCTCAGCCCGGCCAAGGCGATCGCCGAAGTGAAGAAGCTGGCGGCAGAGCGCACGCTCTGATCGTTCAGGGACGTCGTCCCTATCCTCATTCGCAAGACGCCCCGGTGGTGAGCCGGGGCGTTTTTTGTTGCTGCAACTGATCGAGTAACAAGCAGCACATACACGACAAGTTCGAGGCGCATCGCACAAGCCGCTCGTCCCACTCGTCGAAATTTCGTCGAATGACGAGTTTATCCAATTATCGACGGCGATTTCCTCTTAAACTTTTTGCGCTCCGTTTTGGGGCAATCCGTTTTCAGCAAAAGATTGAGTTGCGGTTTCGGGTCGCGGCATCATCCAACAATCCAATCTACAGGGGATCATCATGAACCGACTTTCGAAGAGTCTGATCGTTTCAACGATCATGGCGGGCGCTGCAAGCCTCGCCACCCCTGCCGCGGCGCAGACCTGCACGGGCGTCTGTGGCACGCTGGGTGCTGATGGTGACGTCTCGGCATCGCCGCTGGGCGGCACCTATCAATACATCACGACCGAGGGCGGCGTTGAAGGCGCGGGGCAGATCGACGGCGTCGGCGGCACCAACGGCTCCGAGTATCGCACGCAGATTTTCGCTGCCGGTTCAGGCGACGTGCTCAATTTCTACTTCCAGTATGTGACATCCGATGGCGCCGGCTATTCGGATTATGGCTTTGCCGAATTGCTCGACGGCATGGGCGGACATGTCGCCTATCTGTTCACGGCGCGGACGACGACATCGGGCGACACCAGCCCCGGCTTCGATCTGCCGCCCAATGATTCGACGCTCAATCCCGGCAGCACGCCGATCATCGCGAACGAAACCAACTGGAGCCCGCTGGGCGAGACTTCGGGCGCGTGCTTCGAACTAGGCTGCGGCCGTACCGGCTGGATTCAGTCAAGCTATGAGATCACGATGGCCGGCAATTACCAGTTGCGCTTCGGCGTCACCAACTGGGACGACACAGCCTGGTCATCAGGCCTGGCATTCAACGGCGTGACGATCGGCGGGAATCCGATTGGCGTGCCTGAACCGGCGGCCTGGGCAATGCTGATCGGGGGCTTAGGCCTTGCCGGCGGCGCGATGCGCACCCGGCGAACCCGGATCGCCTACGCCTGATCCCGGAACTGACGGCCGCGCGGAAGGGGTTTCGCGCGGCCGTTTTCGGGCCTATCGCGCGCAAATCCACGTGCGCCCATGACGGGCGCCTTCTTTTCGCGCGAGCCATCTGGTTTTGACGAACGTCCTCAGCCGCTACCACGCCCTGCTTTCAGCCGGCGAACTCCGTCCCGACACCGAACAGCAGGCCGCAGCCGCGCGGCTCGATGCGCTGGCCGCCGAACTGGAGGCAACGCCGCGCAAGGGCAGCATCCTGTGGCGCCTAGCCGGTCGCAAGCCGGAGCCGCCACGCGGCCTATACATGTGGGGTGGCGTGGGTCGCGGCAAATCGATGCTGATGGACCTGTTCTTCGACCGCCTGGCCATCCGCCGCAAGCGCCGCGTTCACTTCCACGAATTCATGCTCGAGGTCCATGAGCGGCTGAACGCCGAACGCCAAAAGGACACGGCCGATCCGATCACCGCCGTCGCCGACGCGCTGGCAAACGACACACGGCTGCTCGCCTTTGACGAACTTGTGGTGAACAATCCGACCGATGCAATGATCCTATCACGCCTGTTCACCGCAATGATGGCGCACGGGCTCACCGTCGTCGCCACTTCGAACCGCCCGCCACGCGATCTCTACAAGGACGGGCTGAACCGTGATCTGTTCGTGCCGTTCATCGACCTGATCGGCAAACGCATGGACGTGATCGCGCTGAACGGCCCCGTCGACTATCGGCGCGATCGGCTTGGCAGCGCCGATACTTGGCTGGTGCCCAACGGGTCCGAGGCGACCGCGACGCTTTCCGCCACCTTTTTCCGCCTCACTGACTATCCGGTGGAGGATCGCACGCGGGTGCCCACCTGCGAGGTGCCGATTCCCGGCGGACGGCAGATCCATGTGCCCAAATGCGTGAAGGGGGTTGCCGTCTTTTCGTTCAAGCGCCTGTGCGGCGAGGCGCGCGGCGCGCCCGACTATCTGGCGATCGCCCGGCGCTTTCATACCGTCATCCTGGTCGGCATCCCCCGGCTGGGCCCGGAGAATCGCAACGAGGCGGCCCGCTTTGTCACGCTGATCGACGCGCTCTACGAGAACAAGGTCAAACTGCTAGCCGCCGCCGATGCTCCGCCCGAACAGCTTTACGAGCACGGTGACGGCCGGTTCGAGTTCGAACGCACCGTCAGCCGCCTGCTGGAAATGCAGTCCGACGAGTATCTGGCAAAGGGTCACGGAGAGGATTGATCGAGCCTTGTCGTGAGTCCATTCTTCCCTTCGACAAGGGCAACAAGCTTCGGGATTCCCCGGAGAAACGGGGAAAAGATGATGCGGCGATTGCGCCATCTCGCGGCGTTGGGGTTGGCAAGCCTCGGCATATCCCCTGCCTGGGCGCAGCCCGTGCTGGTGGCGGCAGACCTGCGCCAGCAGCAGAGTCTCGACGGGCCGTGGCACTGGTCGATCGACCCCTATCGCGACGGTCTCGCCGGTTTCCATGGTGAACCACCGAACGTCCGCACCAACCGCGCCGCCGATGTGATCGTCGCCGATGTGATGCAGGCCAAGCCGCGCACCTTCTTCGAATATGACATGCAGCAATCGCCGGTCGTCAGCCTGCCGGGATCGTGGATCGGCCATTCGCCCGAGATGCGGCTCTACCAAGGCCTCGTCTGGTACCAGCGCGACTTCACCGCCGCATCGCCCGAGCCGGGCAAGCGCGTGTTCCTGCGCGTGGGGGCGGCCGAATATCGCAGCTATGTCTATCTGAACGGCAAGCCGCTGGGCGAGCATCGTGGCGGCTACACGCCGTTCGCCTTCGAAGTGACGAGGCTGCTCCGCCCGGGCCGCAACCAGGTCACCATCGGCGTCGACTCGGTCCGCACCATCAACGATGTGCCGCCGCCGGTCACCGACTGGGAGACCTATGGCGGCATCACCCGCAGCATCACGCTGGTGACGGTGCCCGACACCTATGTCGACGACGCGTTCGTGCGCCTCACCCCCGACGGCACCCGCATCGCCGTCTCCGTGACGCTCGAAGGGCCGAAGGCGGCGAACACCGCGGTGAAGTTCCGCATTCCCACGCTCGGCGCCACGCTCGACGGCAAGACCGATGGCGAGGGCAAGTGGGAAGCGACCCTGCCCGCGCCGCGCAACCTGGTCCGCTGGTCGCCCGAGAACCCCAGGCTCTACGACATCGCCATCGACGCAGGCGCCGATCACTTCAGCGATCGGCTGGGCTTTCGCACCATCGCGGTGAAGGGCACCGACATCCTGCTCAACGGCAAGCCGATCTTCCTGCGCGGTATCTCGATGCATGAGGAGGAGCTTGGCGCCGATCCCGTTCGTGCGATGACGCCCGCCGCCGCCCGCGCGCTGCTCGGCGAGATCAAATACGGGCTGCATGGCAATTTCGTTCGCCTGGCGCACTATCCGCACAGCGAAGCCACGACGCGGATGGCGGATGAAATGGGTCTGCTCGTGTGGAGCGAGATTCCGCTCTACTGGCTGGTCAACTGGTCGAATCCCGAGACGCTGGCCGATGCGCGCCGCATCCAGGCCGAAAACATCCGCCGCGATCGAAATCGCGCTTCGATCGTGCTCTGGAGCGCCGCCAACGAGACGCCGACCAATGACGCGCGCAACGCCTTCCTGCGCGCGATGATCGCCGATGTCCGCGCCCTCGACTCCAGCCGGCTCGTCACCGCCGCGCTGCTCAGCGGACGCGAGGGCAGGATCATGAAGATCGACGATCCGCTCGCCAACGATCTCGATGTCATGGCAATCAACACGTACAACGGGTGGTACAGCGATGACGCGCTGGCGGATCTGGCCAGCCAGGAATGGCGCGGGCCGGTGAACAAGCCGCTGATCTTCTCGGAATTCGGCGCGGGCGCGCGGGCCGGTTATCACGATCCGGTGGAGAGCCCGCACAAGTTCAGCGAGGAATATCAGGCCGATTACTACCGCGCGACGCTCGCAATGGCAGCCAAGGTGCCGTTTCTGCGCGGCATGAGCCCCTGGATCCTCAAGGACTTCCGTTCGCCGCGGCGACAGCACCCGATCTACCAGCAAGGATGGAACCGCAAGGGACTGATCTCCGAGACCGGCCAGCACAAGCTCGCGTTCGACGTGCTCGCGCGCGATTATGCCCGGCGCGAGGCGGCGGACGCTGCGAAGAACTAGGATGCGCAGCGCCCCTGCGCCGCAACGGCAACGAGCCGGCTAAGCGCCTGCAACCCGGCTGGTCGCTGCCTAAAATGCCGCTTATTGCTCTTGCGAACGAATTGCAAAGATATTCCGCGCGCTGTACCGAATCCCGGGTTGCAGCCGCGCTATTATAAGCCTATCCCGCCCCCGCTTTCGCGGCGCATGTAAACGCGCCCGCTTTGCTTGGATTCAACCAAGGAGATTCCATGGCTCGCAAGAAGATCGCGCTGATCGGCTCCGGCATGATCGGTGGTACGCTCGCGCACCTCGCGGCGATGAAGGAAATGGGCGACATCGTCCTGTTCGACATCGCTGAGGGCACCCCGCAGGGCAAGGCGCTCGACATCGCCCAGTCCGGTCCGGTCGAGGGGTTCGACGCCAATCTCAAGGGCGCGAACAGCTATGAGGACATTGCGGGCGCCGATGTCTGCATCGTCACCGCCGGCGTGCCGCGCAAGCCGGGCATGAGCCGCGACGATCTTCTCGGCATCAACCTGAAGGTCATGAAGGCCGTCGGCGAGGGCATCGCCCAGCACGCGCCGGACGCCTTCGTGATCTGCATCACCAACCCGCTCGACGCGATGGTGTGGGCGCTGCGCGAATTCTCAGGGCTCCCGCACCAGAAGGTCGTCGGCATGGCCGGCGTGCTCGATTCGGCGCGCTTCCGCCACTTCCTCGCGGATGAATTCAAGGTTTCGGTCGAGGACGTCACTGCCTTCGTGCTCGGCGGCCACGGCGACACGATGGTTCCGGTGATCGAATATTCGACCGTCGCCGGCATTCCGGTGCCCGACCTGATCAAGATGGGCTGGTCCACCCAGGAACGCATCAACGCCATCGTTGCGCGCACCCGTTCGGGCGGCGGCGAGATCGTCGGCCTGCTCAAGACCGGCTCGGCCTTCTACGCCCCGGCCACCAGCGCGATCGCGATGGCCGAGAGCTATCTTAAGGACAAGAAGCGCCTGCTGCCCTGCGCCGCGCACCTGACCGGCCAGTATGGCGTGGACGACCTGTACGTCGGCGTGCCGATCGTGATCGGCAAGGACGGCGTCGAGCGCATCGTCGAAATCGAACTCAACGGCGATGCCAAGGCGAATTTCGACGTCTCGGTGAATGCCGTCAAGGAGCTCGTCGCCGCATGCAAGTCGATCGACTCCTCGCTCGGCTGATCCTGCCGGTGGCGCTGGCGGCGCCCGCGGTCGCTTCCGCACAGGAAGCGATCGCGACGGCACCGACGGACCCCGTCGGGCTGTTCCGTGCCGTGTGCATGGGCGGCACGGCCAAGCTCACGCGCAGCAATGCCGAGCCCAGCGCCTATCCGATTTTGCCGGCACCGGCGAAACACGCAATGGCAAGCGCGGTGGCACCCGATGCCGCGGCGGCCGCCAGCGCCATGGCGCCAGCCGATGATGCGGTGTCGAACACCATCTATCGCATCGCCGGCGGCAACATCTACCTTGTCGTCCCCAAGGCCGGCACCGATGCCGGCCCTCTCGCGGAGTCGTGCCTCGTCGTCTGGCTCGCTGCGGGTGACGACTATCTGACGGCACGCAAAATTCTGCTGCCCGGCGAAACGCGGGTGCCGCTCTACCAGCGCCCCGATTCGAAGCCGGACGGCGCGACCTTTACGACCACTTCGTCGGGCGCAACCACCTATACCCTGGCCACCTTTGGCGGCTGGATGGCGTTGCGCTCTTATACCCCAGCCCCTCCCAGCGACCCGGAAAAGGCGAACTGAATGAGCATCCTCGTCGACAAGAACACCAAGGTCATCGTCCAGGGGATGACCGGTGCCACCGGCACGTTCCACACCGAACAGGCGCTTGCCTATGGCACGCAGATGGTCGGCGGCGTCACCCCCGGCAAGGGCGGCAGCACGCATATCGGCCTGCCCGTGTACGACACGGTCGCCGAAGCCAAGGACAAGACCGGCGCCGACGCGAGCGTGATCTACGTGCCGCCCCCCTTCGCGGCCGACTCGATCCTCGAGGCGATCGATGCCGAGATCCCGCTGATCGTCGCGATCACCGAAGGCATTCCGGTGCTGGACATGGTCAAGGTGAAGCGCGCGCTCTCCGGCTCCAAGTCGCGCCTGATCGGCCCGAACTGCCCGGGCGTGCTGACGCCTGGCGAGTGCAAGATCGGCATCATGCCGGGCTCGATCTTCTCCAAGGGTTCGGTGGGCGTCGTGTCGCGCTCGGGCACCCTCACCTATGAGGCGGTGTTCCAGACCACCAACGCGGGCCTGGGCCAGACCACGGCCGTCGGCATCGGCGGTGACCCGGTCAACGGCACCAACTTCATAGACGTGCTCGAGATGTTCCTTGCGGACGAAGCCACCCAGTCGATCATCATGATCGGCGAGATCGGCGGCTCGGCCGAGGAAGAGGCTGCCCAGTTCCTGATCGACGAGGCCAAGCGTGGCCGCAAGAAGCCGATGGCCGGCTTCATCGCGGGCCGCACCGCGCCTCCGGGCCGCCGCATGGGCCATGCCGGTGCGATCGTCTCGGGCGGCCAGGGCGGCGCCGAGGACAAGATCGCGGCGATGGAAGCCGCTGGCATCCGCGTTTCCCCCAGCCCCTCGCTGCTCGGCGAAACGCTGATGGAAGTGCTCAAGGGCTGAATTTGCAACGGTAGCGCTCCTATATAGGGTGGGAATGGGAGCGCTAACACGAACGGAAGCATGATCATGGGCTATGAAGGCCTCGACTTCGACGACATCGCCGGTGGTGTGAGCCCCGGCTTCGTCGAGACTTTGTACCGGCGCTACAAAAGCGATCCGGCTTCGGTGGAACCCAGCTGGCGCGCCTGGTTCGAGGGCCTCGAATCGACCGCCTCGGGCCCCAGTTGGAAGCGTGCCAACTGGCCGCTGACCGATACCGATTCGCTGACGGCCGGGCTCGACCCCACCCAGATGGAGCCCGCGCCGAAGCCCGCCAAGGGCGGCGCCCCCGCAAAGGCCGCAGCGCCCGCCGCCTCGACGGCAGACGTGACCAAGGCCGCGGAAGATTCGATTCGCGCGATGATGCTGATCCGCACCTATCGGGTGCGCGGCCATCTCGCTGCCAATCTCGATCCGCTCGGCCTCTCCCGCCAGAATCTCCCTGCCGACCTGACGCCGGAATATCACGGCTTTTCCGGCGCCGATCTCGATCGCCCGATCTTCCTTGGCGGCGCGCTGGGCGTGCAGCAGGCGACGGTGCGCGAGATCGTGGCGATCCTCCAGGCCAATTATTGCGGTAATGTCGGCCTCGAATATATGCACATCGCCGATGTCGAGGAGCGCCGCTTCCTTCAGGAGCGGATGGAAGGCAAGGACAAGGAAATCCACTTCACGCCCGACGGCAAGAAGGCGATTCTGTCCAAGGTGATCGAAGCCGAGCAGTGGGAAAAGTTCCTCGGCAAGAAATATGTGGGCACCAAGCGGTTCGGCCTCGACGGCGGCGAATCGATGATCCCGGCGATGGAAGCGATCATCAAATATGGCGGCGCCCAGGGCGTGCGCGAGATCGTGTACGGCATGGCCCATCGCGGCCGCCTGAACATGCTCGCCAACGTGATGGCCAAGCCGTTCCGCGTGATCTTCCATGAATTCGGCGGCGGTTCCGCCAATCCGGAGGATGTCGGCGGTTCGGGTGACGTGAAGTATCACCTCGGCACCTCCACCGACCGCGAGTTCGACGGCATCACCGTCCATATGTCGCTGGTCGCCAATCCGTCGCACCTCGAAGCCGTCGATCCGGTCGTGCTCGGCAAGGCCCGCGCGCTGCAGACGATCCGCGGCGACCTGGAAAAGCACGAGCAGGTGCTGCCGGTGCTGATCCACGGTGACGCGGCGTTCGCCGGTCAGGGTATCGTCTGGGAAACGCTCGGCTTCTCGGGCATCCGCGGCTACAATACCGGCGGCTGCATCCACTTCGTCATCAACAACCAGGTCGGCTTCACGACGAGCCCGCAGTTCGCGCGCTCCTCGCCCTATCCGTCGGACGTCGCGAAGGGCGTCCAGGCGCCGATCCTCCACGTCAACGGCGACGATCCCGAAGCCGTGACCTTTGCCTGCAAGGTGGCCATCGAGTTCCGCCAGACCTTCCATCGGGACATTGTGATCGACATGTGGTGCTATCGCCGCTTCGGCCACAATGAAGGCGACGAGCCCAGCTTCACCCAGCCGTTGATGTACCAGAAGATCCGTCAGCACCCGCCGGTGAGTAGCGTCTATGCGCAGAAGCTGATCGGCGAAGGCGTGGTCGATCAGGGCTTTGTCGACGAGAAGACGCACCAGTTCACGACGCTGCTTGAAGGCGAGTTCGAAGCGGGCAAGACCTATCTGCCGAACAAGGCCGACTGGTTCGCCGGCCGCTGGACGGGTCTCGGCGCGCCGGTGGATTCGGAAAGCGCACGTCGGAATATTGAGACCGGTATCGAGAAGAAGCTGTTCGACAGCCTCGGCCGCACGTTGACCACCGTTCCTGACGGGCACGAGATCCACAAGACGCTCGCGCGCGTGCTCGATGCCAAGCGCGAGATGTTCAAGTCCGGTGCCAATTTTGACTGGGCAACCGGCGAGGCGCTGGCCTTCGGCTCGCTGCTTTCGGAAGGCTACACCGTCCGCCTGTCGGGCCAGGATTCGGGGCGCGGCACCTTCTCGCAGCGCCACGCCGTCTGGGTCGACCAGAAGACCGAGTCGAAGTACGTGCCGCTCACCACGGTGCCGCATGGCAGCTTCGAGGTGCTCGACTCGCCGCTCAGCGAATATGGCGTGCTCGGCTTCGAATATGGCTATGCGCTTGCCGATCCGAAGGCGCTGGTGCTGTGGGAAGCGCAGTTCGGCGACTTCGTGAACGGCGCGCAGATCATGATCGACCAGTTCATCGCGTCGGGCGAGTCCAAGTGGCTCCGCGCCAACGGCCTGGTGATGCTGCTGCCGCACGGCTATGAAGGCCAGGGCC
Source organism: Sphingomonas sp. RS6 (assembly GCF_054489705.1). Lineage (NCBI taxonomy): Bacteria > Pseudomonadati > Pseudomonadota > Alphaproteobacteria > Sphingomonadales > Sphingomonadaceae > Sphingomonas > Sphingomonas sp. RS6. The sequence continues at coordinate 276,813 of NZ_JBTMWM010000002.1, read as the reverse complement.
CCGAGCATAGCTCGGCGCGTCCGGAGCGCTTCCTCCAGCTCTGCGCGCAGGACAATATGCAGGTGGTGAACATCACCACGCCGGCGAACTATTTCCACCTGCTGCGTCGGCAGATGCACCGCAACTTCCGCAAGCCGCTGATCCAGATGACGCCCAAGTCGCTGCTCCGTCACAAGATGGCGGTGTCGAGCGCCGAGGAGTTCTTGGGCGACAGCCACTTCAAGCGGATCCTGTCGGACCCCAGCGCGCCTGCGGACAAGGACGTGAAGCGCCTGGTGCTGTGCACCGGCAAGGTCGCCTATGACCTGATCGAGGCACGCGACGCGGCGGGCGACAAGAACACCGCGATCGTCCGGATCGAGCAGCTCTACCCGTTCCCGGGCGAGCCGCTGACCGATCGGCTGAAGCGCATGACCAACCTCGAAGAGGTGGTGTGGGCCCAGGAAGAGCCGAAGAACAACGGCTACTGGTTCTTCGTCGAGCCGCTGATCGAAGAGTGCCTCATCGACGCCGGCACGAAGGTACAGCGTCCGCGTTACGCGGGCCGCGCCGCGGCGGCATCGCCCGCAACCGGCCTGATGAAGCGCCACACCGCAGAGCAGGGCGCGCTCGTTGCCGACGCGCTCGGCCATAATGTCCGCGAAGAAATCCGCCGCACCCGGAAAGGTTGAGAATGGCCACCGAAGTCAAAGTCCCTGTACTGGGCGAATCGATCACCGAAGCCACTGTCGGTGAATGGCTGAAGAATCCGGGCGATCCCGTCCGCGCCGACGAGCCGATCGCCAGCCTCGAGACCGACAAGGTCTCGGTCGAAGTCCCCTCGCCGGTCGCCGGCGTGATGGGCGAGCAGATCGTCAAGATCGGCGATACCGTCGAAGTGGGCGCGGTGATCGCGATCATCGCGGGTGAAGGTGCTGCGGCTGCTCCGGCCGCTGCCCCCGCAGCCGCGCCGGCACCCGCCGCTGCTCCTGCGCCTGCCGCTTCCCCGGCGCCCGCTGCCGATGCGGCCGCGCTGTCGCCGTCGGTGCGCCGTGCGGTGCTGGAGACCGGCGTCGATCCCTCGACCGTGCAGGGCACCGGCAAGGATGGCCGCCTGACCAAGGAAGACGTGCTCGCCGCAGCCAGCAGCAAGCCCGCCGCGCCGGCCGCTGCGCCTACCGTCGCCTCGGCCCCCACCGTCGGCCGCAAGGAAGAGCGCGTGCGGATGACCCGTCTGCGCCAGACCGTCGCCCGCCGCCTCAAGGACGCGCAGAACACCGCGGCACTGCTCACCACCTTCAACGACGTCGACATGACCGCCGTCATCGAGGCCCGCGCCAAGTACAAGGACCTGTTCGAGAAGAAGCACGGCGTCCGCCTCGGCTTCATGGGCTTCTTCGTGAAGGCCGCGTGCATGGCGCTGAAGGACATCCCCGGCGTCAACGGTTCGATCGAGGGCGACGAGATCGTCTACCACGATTATTGCGACATCTCGGTCGCGGTCTCGGCCCCGCAGGGCCTGGTCGTCCCGGTGATCCGCGATGCGCAGGACCTGTCGGTTGCCGGCATCGAGAAGACGATCGGCGATTTCGGCAAGCGCGCCAAGGACGGCACGCTGAAGATGGACGAAATGAAGGGCGGCACCTTCACCATCTCCAACGGCGGCGTGTTCGGCTCGCTGATGTCGACCCCGATCATCAACCCGCCGCAGTCGGCCGTGCTGGGCCTGCACCGCATCGAGGATCGCCCGGTCGTCCGTGACGGCCAGGTCGTCGTTCGCCCGATGATGTATCTGGCGCTCAGCTACGATCACCGCCTGATCGACGGCCGCGAGGCGGTCACCTTCCTCGTCGCGATCAAGAACGCGATCGAGGATCCGACCCGTCTGCTGATCGACCTGTAAGAATGGGATTGCCGATCGTGACTCCTTCACGCCTGAAGCCCGCGCGCATCGAAGAGGTCAAGATCGGCAATTTTCGTTCGCTCCAAAAGGTGCAGTTCAAGGACATAACGCCCTTGACTGCACTGTTAGGGCCGAATGGCAGCGGCAAGTCTACTTTCTTCGATGTATTCGCATTTCTTTCGGATTGCTTTTCCGAAGGGCTTCGACGCGCGGTAGATAAGCGCGGTAAATTTTCAGATCTGCGAAGCCGGGGACAAAAAGGTCCGATCACGTTTGAACTTGCTTACCGCGAAGGCGGTCGCCTTGATGGTAAAGAACCAAGCTTGGTTCGTTATCATCTTGAGATAGACGACGTTGACGGGAAACCCGCAATTGCATCTGAGTGGATGCACTGGAAACGAGGCAGCTGGGGTAAACCCTTCCGGTTTCTGGATTACAAATTTGGCTCCGGAACTGTGGTCTCCGGCGAACTCCCGGAACAGCACGACAAAAAAATCGAACTCCCGCTTGCTGGTCCGGATGTTTTAGCGGTTAGCACGTTGGGCCAGCTTGCGGATAATCCGCGCGTCAAGTCTTTGCGCGACTTCATTGTAGGCTGGCACCTCTCCTATTTATCGGCTGGAGATACTCGAGTGGTGCCTGAGGCAGGGCCGCAAGAACATCTTTCGCGCAACGGGAACAATCTAGCCAACGTAATTCAGTTTCTCGGCGAGCGTCACCCCGACCGCCTAGAGCGCATCTTTGGCATATTGCGCCGGCGTATTCCTAAACTCGAATCAGTGAACCCGGTGGCACTGCCTACGGGACACTTGCTGCTGACTGTAAAAGACGCCCCCTTCGAGGAAGGGGTACAAGCGCGATACGTATCGGATGGCACACTGAAGATGCTCGCGTACTTGATCCAATTGCACGATCCAGCGCCGCCACCCTTTTTGGGAATCGAAGAACCGGAAAACTTCTTGCATCCGAAGCTGCTCTACGAGCTTGCGGAAGAATGCGAAGTCGCATCTGCGCAAATGCAGATGGTGGTGACGACCCATTCCCCTTTCTTCATCGATGCACTTGAACCCAAACAGGTTTGGGCCTTACGACGGAACGAGCGCGGCTATACCGAAGCTATTCGCGCTGCCGACATGAGCGGCGTTTCGCACCAGATAACTGCAGGCGCAAAGCTGGGACAGCTGTGGTTGGAGGGCTACTTCGAGGCAGGCAACCCTTGAGCCGCGAGATACATATTCATGTCGAAGAACCGTCGATGGAGGCATTCCTAAGGGATTTCCTCCCCCGTGTTCTGCCGAATACGGCATTATGGCGTCCCATCAACCACGGCTCCAAACCCCAACTGCTGAAAGAGTTACCAAAGCGCTTACGTGGCTATGCGAGTACGCCACTTGCCTTTCGCCCGCTCGCGCTGGTTCTGATTGACCGCGACGAAGACGACTGCAAGGCCTTGAAAGCGCAGCTTGAAGCGGCTGCTCAAGATGCCGGTTTGATCCATAAATCTCAGGCAGACGGAGTCGAATTTGACGTCGTCAATCGCATTGTTGTTGAGGAGCTAGAAGCTTGGTATTTCGGCGACGCAATTGCCACAGCTGCGGCTTGGCCTGGGGTTAAGCCGACCTTCGCAAGTTCGGCCCGCTATAGAAACCCAGATGCGATAAAGGGCGGGACGCATGAAGCTTTCCTACGAGTGCTGCATGGCGCCGGACATTGGAAAGATCAGACGCGACTTCCGAAGGTTGAGAGCGCGCGGCGAATGGCCGCTCATATCGATCCCGCACGAAACTCCTCCCGCAGTTTCCAACACTTCCTGTCCGGCCTGAATGCGCTGGTCGAGCTTGCTTAGGAATCAAAAATGGCTGAATATGATTTCGACGTCCTGGTGATCGGTGCCGGCCCCGGCGGCTATGTCGCCGCGATCCGTGCCGCGCAGCTGGGCCTGAAGACCGCCTGCGCCGAGAGCCGCGAGACGCTGGGCGGCACCTGCCTCAATGTGGGCTGCATCCCGTCCAAGGCGATGCTCCATGCGTCCGAATTTTTCGACGCCGCCGCCAATGGCGCGATGGCAAAGATGGGCATCAAGGTCACGCCCGAGCTCGATCTCGACACCATGCACGGCCAGCGCCGCGACGCGGTGAAGCAGCTGACCGGCGGCATCGAGTTCCTGTTCAAGAAGAACAAGGTCACCTGGCTGAAGGGCCGCGCCAGCTTCGAGGACGCGCACACCGTCTCGGTCGGCGACCAGAAGGTCACCGCCAAGAACATCGTCATTGCCACGGGTTCGTCGGTCACCCCGCTGCCGGGCGTTACGATCGACCAGAAGGTCGTGGTCGATTCGACCGGCGCGCTCGAACTGCCCGAGGTTCCCGAGCACATGGTCGTGATCGGCGGCGGCGTGATCGGGCTGGAGCTGGGCAGCGTGTGGCGCCGCCTGGGCGCCAAGGTGACCTGCGTCGAGTATCTTGACCAGATCCTGCCGGGCATGGACGGCGATGTCCGCAAGGAAGCCAACAAGATCTTCAAGAAGCAGGGCATCGAGTTCAAGCTGGGCACCAAGGTGACCGGCGTGGCGGTGAATGGCGACAAGGCCACCCTCACCCTCGAACCCGCCGCCGGCGGTGCTGCCGAGACGCTGGAGGCCGATTGCGTGCTGGTGTCGATCGGCCGCCGCCCGAACACCGACGGCCTCGGCCTCGACAAGATCGGCCTCGCCACCAACCAGCGCGGCCAGATCGAGACCGACCACAGCTTCCGCACCAAGGTGGACGGCGTGTGGGCGATCGGCGACGTGATTCCCGGCCCGATGCTCGCGCACAAGGCCGAGGATGAAGGCATTGCGGTTGCCGAGAACATCGCCGGCCAGACCGGCATCGTGAACCACGATGTGATCCCCAGCGTGGTCTACACCTGGCCCGAAATCGCCGGCGTCGGCCTGACCGAAGAGCAGGCCAAGGAACGCGGCGAGGTGAAGGTCGGCAAGTTCCCGATGCTCGCCAACAGCCGCGCCAAGACCAATCACGAGCCCGACGGCTTCGTGAAGATCATCGCCGACGCCAAGAGCGACCGCGTGCTCGGCGTATGGGCGATTGCCAGCGTCGCCGGCACGATGATCGCCCAGGCCGCGCAGGCGATGGAATTCGGCGCGACCAGCGAGGACATCGCCTATACCTGCCACGCCCACCCCACGCATTCCGAAGCGATCAAGGAAGCGGCAATGGGCGTGCAGGGCAAGCCGATCCACATCTGATCCGCCCCAACCGGGCAGAAGCAGGCGCCGTCGGTATTCCCGGCGGCGTTTTGCTGTTCGGGGCCCGAGAACCGCGCTAACGGCCCTGCCATGCACGCTTCCCTCGGTATCCATGACGCAATCATCCTCGGCGCGGGTGCGGCGGGGATGTTCTGCGCCGCCATGGCCGGTCAGCGTGGCCGCCGGGTGCTGCTGCTCGATCATGCCGAGGCGCCGGGGAAGAAGATCCTGATCTCCGGCGGCGGTCGGTGCAATTTCACCAATCTCGGCGCCGCACCCGACCGCTATCTCTCGGCCAACCCGCATTTCGCCAAGTCGGCGCTCGGCCGCTACACCGCGCAGGATTTCCTCGCCCTGGTCGAGCGCCACGACATCGCCTGGCACGAAAAGACCCTTGGCCAGTTGTTCTGCGACGGCTCGGCCCGTCAGATCGTCGACCTGCTGCTCGACGAGTGCGGGCGCGGCCAGGTGACGCTCCAACTGGGCGCGGGCATCACCGCCGTCGACCATGCCGATGGCCGCTTCCGCGTCACCACCAGCAAGGGCATTGCCGAAGCCCCTGCCCTCGTCATCGCCACCGGCGGCCCGGCCATTCCCAAGCTCGGCGCCACCGGCTTCGCCTATGATCTCGCCCGCCGCTTTGGCCTGAAGGTGGTGGAGCCACGCCCGGCGCTCGTGCCCCTCACCCTCGGCCCGGACCAGGCGCTGTTCCGCGATCTCTCCGGCGTCTCCACGCCAGTCGCCGCCAGCGCCGGCAAGGCGACGTTCCGGGAGGCGGCGCTGTTCACCCATCGCGGGCTTTCAGGCCCGGCGATCCTGCAGGTCTCGTCCTATTGGCGCCACGGGGAGGCGATCGCGATCGACTTCCTGCCCGATCAGCCCAAGGGCTGGCTGCGCGATGCAAAACGTACCGAGCCGCGCCTCACCCTGCGCACCCTGCTCGGCCGGCATTTGCCCGATCGCCTGGCCGCCACGCTCGCCGAACGCATCGCCCTGCCCGCCGAACTCGGCAACAGCCGCGACGCCGCGCTCGAGCAGGCCGAGGCGCAACTGGCCGGCTGGCGCTTCCTGCCCAGTGGCACGGAGGGCTTCGCCAAGGCCGAAGTCACGATCGGCGGCATCGCCACCGCCGACCTGTCGTCGAAGACGATGGAGGCACGGCGCGTGCCCGGCCTCTATGCGATTGGCGAGGCCGTCGACGTCACCGGCTGGCTCGGCGGCTACAATTTCCAATGGGCCTGGTCGAGCGGCTGGGCGGCGGCAGAGGCGCTCTGATCCGCGGGGGCGTGGCGCTCATGTCACGCTTTCCCGCTTAAATTCATGTTAAGTCGCGTTTTGGTGGCGCAAAGCCCTGCCCTGTCGCACAACTGCGTTTGGGGAGTCTTCGGCGCAGGCCGCCGGAGCATTGGGGAAATTCGGCGCGTATGAAGTTCGTATCGTTTGGGGTGATCGCCGTTGCGATCTGCCCCGGCGTGGCCTTTGCACAGCAGGCACCATCATCAACCGAAGCGACGCCAGAGCAGGGCGTTCTGGTCTACGGACCGGAATTCTTCGGATCGACCGCTTTGGCCACGGCGCTGGAGATGGTTCAGCGCCTGCCCGGCTTCACCCCCGATTACGGCAATAGCGACGCGCGCGGACTCGCCGGCAACAGCGGCAACATCCTGATCGACGGCAGGCCGCCCGCATCGAAAACCGATTCGCTGGGCGTCGTGCTGCGGCGCATCTCGGCGGCCAGCGTCGCGCGGATCGAGCTGATTCGCGGCGGCGCGCCCGGCATCGACATGCAGGGGCGCGCGGTGGTCGCCAATGTCGTGCTCAAGCGCACCGAAGCCACCGAAAAGCTGATCGATTTCCAGACCTATGTCTATCGCGACGGCTATGTCGGGCCCGACGTCACCGCCCAATATACCCATCGCAACGGCGATGCGCGCGAGGAACTCTCGGTCGAGCTGGTCACCGATCGCACCGCCGGCACCGCGCAGGGCACGCGCACCCGCACAGATGCGTCGGGCGGGCTATACCAGCTGCACGATCTCGACCTGTGGGACCGCTATCGTAACGCCAATGCGCGCGGCAGCATCCAGCGCCGCGCCGGTGGGGGGCTGCTCCGCGTCAATGCGCGGGTGGATTACACTAACCTCAATTCCAGCCAAACCGTCACGCTGCTCGCCGGCAGCGGCAGCGACGGGCGCGCCGAGGATGTGACGCACGACTGGGCGGGCGAACTGGGCGCGAACTGGACCCGTCCGCTTGGCGAGAAGAGCGAGATCGAACTGATCGCGCTCCAGCGGCTTGGTCATGAGAGCTATGATTCGTCGACCGTGTCGGGCGGCTTCATCTCCACCTTCGGCTCGCAATCGACCAACGGGGAGAGCATTGTCCGCTCGATCCTGCGCCACAAGATAGACCGGCATTGGTCGGTCGAAGGCGGCGGCGAGATCGCCTATAATTTTCTGCGCAGCGACACGGCCTATGCGGAGGAGAACCAGCTCGTCGCGCTGCCGAACAATCAGGTGTTCGTGAACGAACTGCGCGGTGAGATGTTCGGCCAGGCGAGCTGGACCCCCTCGCCCCGCCTCACGGTAGAGGCAGGTCTCCGTACCGAAGTGTCACGGATCGCCAGCAACGGCGATTTCGATCGGCGCCGCTCGTTCTTCTATCCAAAGCCACGCGTGCAGCTGACCTGGCGCCCATCGAAGAAGGACCAGCTGCGCCTTCGCCTGGAACGCACGGTCAGCCAGCTCGATTTCGACGATTTCGTCGCATCGACCGAAATCAACCTGGGCACGGTGATCGGGGGCAACGGCAATCTCGTGCCGCAACGGACGCTGACGCTGGAGGCGGTGTACGAGCATCGTTTCTGGAACATCGGCGCGATCGAACTGGGCGTCAGCCACGAAGCGACCAGCGACGTGATCGACTATATCCCGCTCGAAGACGGCTATGACGCGGTGGGGAATATCGGCGATGGCACGCGCGACACCGCCTCGGGTAAGCTCACGCTGCCGTTCGACAAGATCGGGATCAAGGATGCCCGGTTGCGCGTCTCCGCTGCCGTCACCCGCTCGCGCGTCACCGATCCGCTGACCGGCGAGCGGCGGCGCTATTCGGACGAGGTGCCGTTCACCTGCAACGTCACCTTCAGCCACGATCTGTCTGGCGGCCGCTTCACCTATGGCATCGATCACAGCTGCAACGCCGATCGCTCTCACCTCTATCGCATCGCCGAATATCGCACGACCGACATCGAGCCGGTCCTGACGCTGTTCGGGCAGTGGAAGCCGTCGAAGAAGCTGACGGTCCGCGCGGATCTGGGCAACGCCATCAACGCCGCGCGCATCTACGACCGCGACGTCTATACCGGTCCGCGAAACACCGCGCCGCTGCTCTATCGCGAGCGGCGGGTCCAGCGCCGGGGCCAGTATCTCTATCTCCAGGTCCGCCGCGCCTTCTGACGCGCCGGGGCGGTTGACGTCGCCCCCGGGGAGGACGATAGCAACGGCATGGTTCCCCTTTCGTTCGGCGGTCACGATCTGCGCGCGATGTCCGAGGGCGCGCTCTACTGGCCGTCGCGACGGGCCTTGCTGGTCGCCGATCTGCACTTCGAAAAGGCGAGCTGGTTCGCCGGACACGGCCAGATGCTGCCACCCTATGACACGATCGCCACGCTTGCCGCGCTCACGGCGCTCGTCGACCGGCTGGCGCCCGACGAACTTTGGTGCCTTGGCGACAGTTTTCATGATGTCGAAGGCTGCGCGCGACTCACGGCCGAGGCACGGGGGATGCTGACCGCGCTGACCAGCCGCCTCGCCTGGCACTGGATCACCGGCAATCATGATGTGGTGCTGATCGATCATTGCGGCGGCACCGTACACGACGAAGCCGAGGTCGACGGGCTGGTGCTACGCCACGAGGCGCTGCCTGGGGAGGCTCGGCCCGAACTGTCCGGCCATTTCCATCCCAAGCTGCGCCTGACGGTGCGCGGTCGGCACGTCGCCCGCCGTTGTTTCGTGTCGACGGGCACCAAGCTGATCCTGCCGGCGTTCGGCGCGCTTACCGGCGGGCTCGACGCCGCACACCCGGAGATCATCCGCGCCGTCGGCCCAGGCGCGGAGGCGCTGGTCGCCACCGCGCACAAGCTGCTTCGCTTTCCGCTGGCGGCCTGAACGCGTCGGGCGAAGGAGCTCTACCCGCCGGCCATCTGCTATGAGCATTTGGCGTCGCCGGACCCCATCTTGCTCACCTCGCACTTGGCCCCGCCGCGCAGTTCGACATCGCCCGAACCCAGGATCGAAATCGACGCCGGGCCAGGCACGTTCGCCCGCACCCCGCCCGATCCTGCGATCGAAATGTCGGCGCGTCCCGCCGTGAAGTTCTGGCCGCGCAGATCGCCCGATCCGGCGATCGACACGTCGAGCGTCCGGGCGCGGCCGGCGATCGTGACGTCGCCCGATCCCGCGATCGACAGCGAGGTCTCGCCGCCATCGAGCGCAGCGACGTCGAGATCGCCCGAACCGGCGACCACTCCTTCAAAGTCGCCCTCAGCGCGATCGGCGCGCAGCGTGCCGGAGCCCGCCACCACCGCCTCGGAGAGGCGCGGCATGACGACATGGATCCTGGCGACCCGACCGTCGCGGTCGCCGAACCAGCCGCCCTCCCGCTTGCGCGACACTTTCAGCGTGTTGCCGTCGAGGCGGATGTCGAGCGCGTCGAGCACGTCGGGATCGCCGTCCGCTCGCACCGAGAAGGCGTTGCCGGCGCGGACGTCGACATCATCGGGCCCTTTCAGCGCAACAGCGGTGAACCCCCGGGCATCGAAGTCGCGTGTCGCCCCCGTCCCCTTGGCCGCAACCTTGGTGCCGTCGTTCGACCAGCTGGCATGGCAGCCCGCCACCAGGGGCAGCAGGGCAAGGACGAGCAACGGGCGCATGGCGGTCTCCTCGAATGTGTATTGCCCCTATAATACACATTCGAGCCGAAACGAAAAGGGGGCGCGAGCCCGTGGCTCCGCCCCCTTTTGATCCGACCCTGTTCCGTGCCTGTCAGGCCGGAACCTTGTCCTTGTTGTAGATCGCTGCGGCCTTGCGCAGGATTTCCAGAATCTTCTCGAGTGCGGTGGGTTCATCCACCTCCTCCATCGCCGCGAGTTCGCGGGCGAGACGGCTTGCCGCCGCTTCGAAGATCTGGCGCTCGGAATAGCTCTGCTCGGGCTGATCGTCAGCGCGGAACAGATCGCGGACCACTTCGGCGATCGACACGAGGTCGCCCGAATTGATCTTCGCTTCATATTCCTGGGCGCGGCGCGACCACATGGTGCGCTTCACCTTGGGCTTGCCCTTCAGCGTGTCGAGCGCTTCCTTGAGCGTCTTGTCGCTGGAAAGCTTGCGCATGCCGACGCTCTCGGCCTTGTTGGTCGGCACGCGGAGCGTCATTTTCTCTTTTTCAAACCGCAGGACGTAGAGTTCGAGCTGCATCCCTGCAATTTCCTGCTTTTGCAGCTCGATCACACGGCCAACGCCGTGCTTGGGGTAAACGACATAATCGCCGACATCGAAGGACAGCGCCTTTGCAGCCATGTGCGAGGAACCTTTCGTGAATTTACCGGCCCCGATACGATCGCGGTACACGCCCGGTCGCGCGAAGCGCGGCAGACGAGTGGATTCGGGGCATACGCTAGCGTCTCCGGGCGAAGGCGAGCCTGATGCCTTCGTCAGCCCCTATTTAACACGCTCGTAATAAAATTACCAGTCGAACGTCATCGCCGCTGTGCATAAATGTGCACAACGCGTCCCGATTCGGTCACTGGCGGGCGGCGTGGGCCGCCGGTTCAGGCGCCAGAGCCCGGGTTGGGCGAGAAATACTTGTCGAACTTGTCGGTCTCGTTCTTCATCGCGTCGGCGTCGGCCGGGGCCTCGCCCTTCTGCGTGATGTTCGGCCACTGCTCGGAATAAACGCGGTTGAGCTCGAGCCACTTTTCAAGGCCGTTCTCGGTATCGGGCAGGATCGCCTCGGCCGGGCATTCGGGCTCGCAAACCCCGCAATCGATGCATTCGCTGGGGTTGATGACGAGCATGTTCTCGCCTTCATAGAAACAATCTACGGGACAAACCTCGACACAATCCATGTACTTGCACCGGATGCACGCGTCGGTGACGACATAGGTCATGGAAGAAACGGCCCTTGTTACGACGAAAACAGGGGGCCCTGCTATGCGCGGTCGCGCGCCGCGTCAATCGGATGCCGACGCGGCCGGGCCATTTTCAACCGTCAGTTCCTCGTAACAGCCGGCCGCTTCGGCCGGCGGCCCCCGCCGCCCCGGCAGCGTCACCACGCGCAGCACCCGCACCCGGCCGTAAAGCGGAAAGGCCAGAATCGAGCCGATCCGCACCGCTGCGGACGATCGCTCCACCCGCCGGCCGTCGATCCGCAGCAGCCCGCGCTCGCAAATCGCCTGCGCGGCGCTTCGCGTCTTGGCGATCCGCACATACCAGAGATAGCGATCGGCGCGCATCGCCGCGCCCCCGGCCGCCGGGTCAGCCATCGCGCAATGCCGCCAGCGCCGCAAAAGCGTTGCCCGGCACCGCCGCGGGCCTCGACGGCGCCAGCGGCGTCAGGCCCTTCCACATCCAGCGCGCCTCGCCATCGTCATCGCCGCCGCGGGCCGCCCGAAAACCAAGCTGCGCCATCAGCCGCGCCAGGGTATCTGCGCGCAGCCCCATCGACGTCGCCAGCGCCGGATCGGGGGCGAAGGGCTTGCGCCCCTGCCGCGCCTGATGCGCCGAATGGGCAATGCGCTCGATCAAATCGACACGCACCGCTTGGGCGCCGAGCGGGCGAAATCCGTGCGCAAGCGTCGCACCTGGCGCGCTCCGCGCAAGCACGGTGGCGCCGTCCGGCGGCGCATCGTCGAGATGCATCAGCGCCCGGCGGCGCGCCGCAGCCCGTGGCTTGAGCAGCGACGGGGCGAACAGGTCGAGCGTGCCGATCGTCACCCCCATCCGGCGCAGCTTGCGGCGCGCATCGGCGTCGAGCGCCTCGACCATCTCGCCCGCCGCACGCCGCGGCAGCAGCCCGCCCGCCGCGAGCAGGGCATTGGCCAGCGCGCGCAGCGGCGCCCCCGCCTCGGCATCGGTCAGCACCGAATCGAGCCGCGCCAGCACCGGCACCTCGCTGCGCACCCGATCGCCGAACCAGCGCTCGATCCGAGCCTGCACCGCCGCCCGCGCCTGGGGATCGAGCACATCGAGCGCGCGATCGACCGTCACGCGCGGCCGCACCAAAGTCGGCCCCGGTCGCAGCGTCGCCACGTCGCTGCCGCGCCAGCACAGCCTGTCGCCGGCCAGCGCCAGATCGCCATCGGCGGCATCAGCGAGCGCAGCGCCGCGCTGGCGATATTCACCGGCCAGCCGCTTTTCGGCGGCAGCGAGCAGCATCCGCTTGTCGGCGACACGGGCATCGGGCGCGACGCTGAACCGGAACCCCTCCAGTCGGCCGATCGGATGTTCCTCCACCGTCACCTCGCCATCGGCGGCGATCGTGACCGGCAGCGTCGACGCATCGGCGCCGATCTGGCGCAGCAGCACCGTCGTGCGTTTGTCGACGAAACGCTGCGTCAGGCTGGCATGCAGGGCATCCGACAGCTTTTCCTCGATCGCGCGGGTGCGCTCGGCCCAGTGCGCGGGATCTTCCAGCCAATCGGCGCGATGCGCGATATAGGCCCAGCTGCGCACCGCCGCGATCCGGCCGGCCAGCGTTTCGACATCGCCCGCCATGTTGTCGAGCCGCTGGATCTCGTCGGCGAACCATTGATGCGGCACATGGCCGCGACCTTCGGACAGATGGCCGAACAACCGCCCGACGAAGCGCGCATGCGGATCGACGCCGAGCTTGCGGAAATCGGGCAGCCCGCACGCCGCCCAGAAGCGCGCCACCATCCGCGGACCACGGACCCGCGCGCGCACCCAATCCTCTTCCGCCAGCCGCTTGAGCACGGCCAGGTCGGTTGCCTGCGGGGCGGCGCGCAGCATCTCTGCCTGCGGGCGGACCTCCAGGCTCGCGACCAGCGCATCGATGCTGCTCAGGTCGGGCTCGCCGTCGCGCCAGTAGAGATGCTCCAATCGGGGCACCTGATGGCCCTCGATCGCCAGCACTTCCTCGGGCGTGAACGCGCTTGGCCCCTGCTCGTGCAGCGCACCGAAGGTGCCGTCGCGCTGATGCCGGCCGGCGCGGCCCGCGATCTGCGCCATCTCGGCGATGGTAAGCCGCCGCTGGCGCCGTCCGTCAAACTTATGGAGCGAGGCGAAGGCGACATGGTGGACATCCATGTTGAGCCCCATGCCGATCGCATCGGTGGCGACCAGATAATCGACCTCGCCCGCCTGGAACATCGCCACTTGGGCGTTGCGAGTCCGCGGCGAAAGCGCGCCCATCACCACCGCCGCCCCGCCGCGCAGCCGCCGCAGCGCCTCCGCCACGGCATAGACTTCCTCGGCCGAAAAGGCGACGATCGCCGATCGGCGCGGCAGGCGCGACAGCTTCTTTGCGCCGGCATAGCTGAGCGTCGAAAAGCGCGGCCGGCCGATCACTTCCGCTTCGGGCACCAGCGCCTTGAGCATCGGCTTCAGACTTTCGGCGCCGAGGATCATCGTCTCCTCCCGCCCCCGCGCCCGCAACAGCCGATCGGTGAAGACATGGCCGCGCTCGGGATCGGCGCCTAGCTGCGCCTCGTCGAGCGCGACGAAGGCGGTCTCGCGCTCCAGCGGCATGCTCTCCGCCGTGCAGCAGAACCAGCGCGCCTTCGGCGGCAGGATCTTTTCTTCGCCCGTGATCAGCGCAACCTCGCCCGGCCCCTTCATGCGGACGACGCGGTCATAGACTTCGCGCGCCAGCAGCCGCAGCGGAAAGCCGATCATGCCGCTGGCATGGCCGCACATCCGCTCGACGGCGAGGTGCGTCTTGCCGGTGTTGGTCGGCCCAAGCACTGCCGTAACGGGGGAACGCGCGAACTGGCTCATTATTCGACCAAGATCGTTCCGCAGCGCCCCTTAGGCAACTCCCCGCAATCGTAATTCCCTGGAAAGCGTGATTGAATCGGCACGGTTTCACGGAATCGCGGGCTTCTGGCCCGCCAAGGGCACGGCTTGCCGCACGCAGGCGCCAGCAACCGGGTGCTTAATTTGACTTTAAACCCTGTATTTCACAGTGATTCGATCCGGGGACGCGGCAGCGACCGTGGCGAAACGGCTTTTTGGGGGCATTCGGCCTTGTTCTTGCGCGACGATCATGGCTTCGGGCTCGCCGGTGGTGGCGGGACGACGCCGGTTCGTGCGACGCTGGCTCTCGCCCCGACCGCAGCACCGATCGGCCGCCTGGGCCAGTGGCTCGCGACAGTCGACTTGGTTCCCGATCTGGGCGCCGACATTGGTTCGCGCACCTGGTTCCGCGGCGCCGCCACCTGCGCCGCGCTTTGCGCCGCCACCTGGCTGCTCTCCCCCGGCTTCGATCGCCCGATCATCGGCGCCGTGCCCGCGCCGCTGTCCGGCGCCGATCTCGCCGCCGCACGTGCGCAGGCGATCGCGCCGCTGGCGCTCGGTTCGCGTACCGGCATCCACATCGCGGCGACGGGCGCGGTCCGCCCGCTCAGCGACACGCCCGAACGGCCGATCATCGAGCATGAGGCGAAGCTTGCATCGGGCACCGCGCTGCTCGCGGTGCTGCAACGCTCCGGGGTCGGCAAGGCCGATGCCGCCGCCGCCAGCGCGCTCGTGTCCGGCGCAATGCCGCTGAGCGATATCCAGCGCAACACGATCCTCGAAATGACGCTCGGCCGCCGGACGGACAAGTCCCAGCCGCGTCCGCTCGAAAAGCTCGCCTTCCGTGCCCGCTTCGATCGGCGGCTGGAGGTGGTGCGCAGCGGCGGCACGCTCGCGCTCAAGGAAATCCCGATCGTGATCGATCGCACCCCGCTTCGGGTCCAGGGGCTGATCGGATCGAGCCTCTATCGCTCGGCACGGGCGGCAGGTGCCCCGGCAAAGGCGGTCGAAAGTTTCCTGCGCACGCTAGCCAGCCGCGTGTCGGTATCGCGCCTCGGCGCCGATTGCCGATTCGATCTGATTCTCGGCCAGGCGCGGGCGGAAACCGGCGAGGTGCAATATGGCTCGCTGATGTATGCCGGAGTCAGCGGCTGCAAGAACAGCATCAAGCTCGCGCCGTGGCAGAATGACGGCAAGACCGAGTGGTTCGACGCATCGGGCACGGGCGGCAAGACCGGCATGATGAGCATGCCGGTCAATGGCCGCTTCTCGTCCGCATTCGGCATGCGCAAGCACCCGATCCTCGGCTATACGCGGATGCACAAGGGCATCGACATCGCCGCCCCCTATGGCTCCCCGGTTTACGCCGCAGTCGACGGCACGGTGCGCCTCGCCGGCCGGGCCTCGGGCTACGGCAACCTCGTGCGGATCGATCATGGCAGCGGCTTCGGCACCGGCTATGCCCATCTCAGCCGGATCATGGTTCGGCCCGGCCAGCATGTCCGCAAGGGCCAGATCATCGGCCGCAGCGGCAATTCCGGCCTTTCGACGGGGCCGCATCTTCATTTCGAAACGACGCGCAACGGCAAGCCGGTCAATCCGCGGTCGGTGTCGTTCACCTCGGTGCGCAAGCTGACCGGCACGGCGCTGGGCGCGTTCCGGGCAAAGCTGAACGCACTGCTCGCCACGCCCGTTGGCCACGGCGTCGAGCCGCAGCCGGAGAACGCGGCCGACTGACCGCGCCGCCAGTCGTCACTTCCCCTGCGAGCGCCAGCGCTTGATCGTGCGCTCGAGCATCTGCTCCTCGCCGCCCGAATGGCACCACAGGTCCGAGAACACCGGATCGTCGGAGGCCGGCCGCTTCGCCGCCTCGAGCGAATCGAACAGCAGACGGGTGGGCGTCGCCACACCTTCGCCCACCGCAATGCACTCGCGGTTGCGCAGCGCCGGGATCGAATCGAGGAAACCGCGTGCGCCTTCCGGCATCGCCGCACGGACGAACGCCTGGTCGCGTTCGTTGTTGAGCCGCATCGACAGGATCGTGCCGCATTGTGACAGCACGCCTTCGGCCAGATCCGACGGCCGCTGGGTGATCAGGCCCAGCGACACGCCGTATTTGCGCCCTTCCTTGGCGATGCGGCTGAGGATGCGCCCGACCGAGGAGCGATCGGCATTGCGTTCGTTTGGCACATAGCGGTGCGCCTCTTCGCAGACGAGCAGCACCGGATGCTTGGCCTCGCCGCGCGACCAGATCGCGAAATCGAACACCATCCGGCTCAGCACCGCCACCACCACCGACGTGATCTCGCTCGGTACGCCCGACACGTCGATGATCGAAATCGGCTTGCCGTCGCCCGGCAGGCGGAAAATGCGAGACAGGAACGATGCCATCGTGTCCGCCACCAGCATGCCGGAAAACATGAAGGCATAGCGCGGATCGCCGCGAATCTCGTCGATCTTGCCCTTCAGGCGCAGATAGGGGGCGGTATCGGTCGCCTTGTCCATCTTGCCCATTTCAAGCTGGAGCGCGTTGGTCAGATCCGAAAGCAGATAGGGGATCGGCGCGTCGACGGTGATCTTGCCGACTTCCTGCGCAAGCCGGTTCTTCCCCTTGGCAAGCAGCAGACACTTGGCGAGGATGTCGCCGTCCACCTGACGGTCCGATCCCGCGCTGGTCAGGAAGACCTCGCAATGCTCCTCGAAGTTCATCAGCCAATAGGGCATCTGAAGGTTCGACACGTCGTACAGCGCGCCGTTGTTCTTGAACGCGCTGGCATATTCGCCGTGCGGATCGATCATCACGATATGGCCGCGCGGTGCCAGATCGCAGATGCGGTGAAGCAACAGCGCGGCCGCGGTCGACTTGCCGGTGCCGGTCGATCCCAGCAGCGCGAAATGCTTGCCCAGCAGCGAATCGACGAACAGCGCGGCACGGATGTCGCGGGTGGGATACACGGCGCCCACCTCGACATGCGGGCGATCGTCGGCGGCATAGATCTGCTTCAGATCGGCCGTCGTCACCGGATAGACCTCGGCGCCCGGTGTGGGATAGCGGGTGACGCCGCGGCGGAACTTGTAGAGCTTGCCGGTCAGGCGCTCCTCATCGCCTTCGCCGAGAAAGTCGATCTGGGCGGTGATGCGTTCGCCCGACGAATCGAGCCGCAGCGTACGGATATTGGCGATCAGCCAGCTGGCGCCGACGCGAACCTTGATCTGGCTGCCGACCTGCCCCGCATTGACGAGCGCGGGATCGAGGCTGGTGGAAAGCGCCTCCAGTTCCGCGACGCCGAGCAACACCTGGCTCGACGAACCGGCGATCTCGAACACGACGCCGATCGCCTCGGGCACGATGCTGCGGGCGGTCACCTCGTCGCGGGCCGCCGTTGGCGCGGACGCCAGTTCGTACATTCCAGACTGGCCTTCCATCGCCCCGAACTGGCCTTCCATTGCCGTCTCCCTGATTGGCGGCGGCACCATGCATGGCGGAAAGTAAAGATCGGGTTGTGATGCGCCTGCGTCAGAACCGACGCCAGAGCATGCCCGCGCCCCAGCCGAACAGCAGCGACACGGCGACCGCGAACAGGCCGTAGAGCACCGAATCATGCTGGGCGCTGGTGGCGACGAAGCGTTCGAAGCCGGACTTGCGGATTTCGATCGGCCGCACCGCGGCGGCAAGCACGCGCCCGTCGCGGATCAGGAAGGTTTCGGCGGTGAAGCGGCCGACCGGCACCCGCGCCGGAATCGTCAGCCGTGCGCGGTAGAGTACACCGTCGGTGATCTCGACGGCGCCCGGCGCCTCGTAGAACAGGCCGTTGCGGCGGCGCAGATCGGCGAGCCCGCGATCGAAGCGCTGCTGCACGTCCGGTGCCGCCGCCGATGCGGGCGAAAGCTGCAGGCTGTCGAGGCCCAGTTCGTAGATGGCGCGCGTCCGCTCATCGACCAGCCTGTTGATCGGGCGCGACGATGCCACCGCATAGAAGCTCGGCACCGAACGATAGCGCATTTGTTCGGCATTCACCCAGATCCCGGCGACCTTTTCCTTCTCGCGGACCATCACCGATTCGGTCGGCCCCTTCAGCACCACCGCGATTTCGGCCGGACGTTCCTCGTCCGCCGGCGGGCGCCCGCCGGGATAGAGGATCGCGCCGAACAGCAGCAGTTCGGCGCCGGTGAAGCTGTAAGCGATTTCGATGTCGCGCTGCGAAACGTCGGGCACCAGCGCCGGCTTCGACTGCGCCATCAGCAGCGGGGCGAGAACCAGCAACCAGCGCCAGCGTTTCACGCCGCCGTCACCGAGTAGATTTCATCCGGCCGCCATGCGAGGCCGAGCAGCATCCGCGCCGCCACCGCCAGCACGATCAGCGCGAGGATCAGCCGCAGCGATTCTGGCCGCGCTCGCGCCGCGAACCGCGCGCCCAACTGCGCCCCGATCACTGATCCGAGCAGCAGCATCACCGCCAGCACGATATCCACCGCCTTGGTGGTCGTCGCATGGACCATCGTCGCCACCGCCGTCGTGAACAGCGTCTGGAACAACGAGGTGCCCACCACCGTCTGCGTGCCCATGCCGAGGATGTAGAGCATCGCGGGCACGAGGATGAAACCGCCGCCGATGCCCAGCAGCATCGTCAGGATGCCGGTGAAGAATCCCAGCAGCAGCGGGGCGAGCGGCGAGATGTACAGCCCCGATGCATAGAAGCGCCATCGGAACGGCAGCGCTGCGACCATCGGGTGATGCCGCCGCTTACGCGAGCGGGCGGGTGCGCGGCCGCGCCGCGCCAGGATCGCGCCCAGCGACTCCCGGAACATCAGGCCGCCGATCGAACCGAGCAGCAGCACGTAGAGGACGCCGATCACCACATCGATCTGCCCGCTTGCCTGGAGCAGCTTGAACAGCCATGCGCCCATCAGGCTGCCCAAAATGCCGCCGGCCACCAGCACGCCGCCCATCTGCAGATCGACGCCGCCGCGGCGGAAATGGGCGAACACGCCGGACACGCTGGCCCCGGTCACCTGGCTCGCGGCCGATGCCGCCGCCACCGTGGGCGGAATGCCATAGAAGATCAGCAGCGGCGTGGTGAGAAAGCCGCCGCCGACCCCGAACATGCCCGACAGCAGCCCGACGCCAAGCCCGAGCGCAATGATGACGAGCGCGTTGACCGACAGGTTGGCGATGGGAAGATACAGGTCCATGCGCGATCAGCCCTACCGCGTTTGCAGCGGGCCGCGAACCCCCGATCGCGTCAGAAATCGGTGCCGAGCGACAGCGCGAGGCCGGAGCCCGGACGCGCGCTGCCGGCGATGCGCTGGCGCCAGTCGATCGCGACGCGCAGTTGCGCCTTGCCCAGCGCGAAACCGATCGTCGCGGACGGCCCGACGTCGAGCCGTTCGGCATCGCGCTGGGCCGCGCCCCAGGCGCCTGCCCCGATCGCCAGCCTTGTGCCGCCGGGCGCCGCCACCTGTCGCGTCATCCGCACCGCCCCGTCGACATAGGGCTCCGCGCGCTCGCGCCAGATCACGCCCGCCTGACCATAGCCCTCAAGGCGAAACCCGGCCGGCAACCTCGCGTCCACCCCGGCGATCGCACCGACGCCGGTGCCGTCGCGGGTGCCGTCGATCCCGATCCGCCGCTCCGCCACCAGCCGCACCGGCGCGCGGGTCGGTTGCCATTCGACGCCGGCCGAGACCTCGGCGCCGCGCCCCTGCAACGGCGCGGCGACGCGGGCAAACGCCGCGATCCGCGCGCTGGGCACGACCATATAGGCGATCCGCGCGCCGCCCTGGCTGCCGCCGATCTGGCCGCCCCCGGCCACTGCGCCGAGCCCCGTGCCCGGCCGCGCGACCACCCATGCGCTGGCGCTCCAGCGATCGGGCAAGGCAAGCAGACGATCGGGCTGCCAGACAATCGGCGGGGTGGATTGCGATTGCGCGCGTCGTGCGATCGGCTCGACCGCGCCGAATTGCAGCAGCCCCAGCAGCGCCATCTGGACGCGGAGCGGTGACGCTGCCCGGCGTTCCCCAGCGGGCATCGCGGCGACAGGCACAGGTCGCGCCGGGGGCGTGGGCCGGCCGGTAGCCCGCGCCGCCCGGTACGGGGTTTCGGGTGCATAACCCGACGGGGTCGCCACCGCCGCCGCGACCGGCTTCGGTAGCACCCGGTCGAGCACCGGCGGCAGCGCTTCGGCACCGGGTAGCAGCAACACCACGCGCATGCCGATCCAGCCCGCGGCAATGATCCCCACGAAGCGAAGCGGGCGCCCTCGCCCGGCGACGTTCAAGCGCCCACCTGCTCAGGGGCGTCGGGGAACTGGTGCGCGGTTTTCTCCCAGCGTGGCGGCCCACCCGCCAGGATGCCGAAATACAGCGTCAGCGCGCGACGCGCGGCAAGCAACGCAACATAATTGGCGACGAACACGCGCGGGATCGACCAGAGCGCCTCCCGTACGCCATAGGCGCGCCCGACGAACGCGGCGCGGACGATCAGGCGCCAGCCGACCAGCATCAGATTGCCCCACAGCAACGTCCCAACCAGCGGATGGGGTTCAGGCGCGAACGTCCCCGCCAGTTGGTGCAGCACAAACGAACATCCCCACAGCACCAGCGCACCATAGGCGATGGCCAGCACCGGCATCGCCAGCGTCGCCCGACGGTCGCGCATCCGCATCCAGTGATCGCCCATGTCGCTCCACCGGCTCCAGCCGGTGCGATCCCAGCCGGCCAGCGCGATCCCGGTCATCCAGCGCGCCTTCTGGCGCACGGCAGCGGTGAGCGTCCCGGGGAAATAGGCCCGCACCGCCACCGGCGGGCCACCCGGACGCTCGGGCACGCGCGCAAGGACACAGCCGCCGCCCAGCGCGCGCAGTGTCAGGCCAAGCTCATAATCCTCGGTTAGGCTCGTCTCGTCGAACGGAATGCCGCCGCGCTGCTCGGCGATGCGCTCGAGCAGGTCGCGCCGGATCGCGCAGCCGACACCGGCGAGCGGCATCGCCGCGCCAAGGGCCTGGCGGACGAGCAGAACCTTGCTGTGCGCTTCGGCGAACTCATCGAGATAATGGCCGGAAATGAAGCGCGACGACGGATGCCGCAGCGGCAGCACCGGAATCTGGACCGCCGCGTGCTGCCGCAGAAAGCGCGCATAGACCCGCAGTTCCAGCGGATGCACGATATCCTCGGCATCGTGCAGGATCACTGCGGCAAATGGCGCCCCCCGCTCGGCCTCGTCGCGCTTCAGCGCGCGCCACAGCGCGTTGAGGCAATCGGCCTTGGTCGTCGGCCCGGGCCGCGGCCCGATCACCAGCCGAACCCGCGCGTCCTGCTCGGCAACCGCGGCGACAGCGTCGATCGTCGCGCGATCGTTGGGATAGGTGCCGACATAGAGCCGGTAATCCTCATAGTCGAAGCGGCTGAGCGCCGTCCGCAGCATCTGGCCGATCACCGCCGATTCGTCCCAGGCGGCGATGAACACCGCCAGCGGCACCGGCGGTCCCTCCTCCGTACGCTCGTCCGGCTTCGGCCGCGTGAAGAGCGCGCCGACCCGGCGAATCGTGTAGATGAAGTCGACAAGCAAGTCGTCGATCCCGCCGATCACGAAGAAGATCGCCGCGAACAGCGTGGCTTCGCGCGCCGCGGCATCAATTGATTCCAGGATCACCGCGCCCCCCTTCGGCGATGTCTCCGATTCGGATGGGCCTTTATCGAACCGCCGCCCACGCGCGATCAACCGCAATTCTTGCGCGGCGGCGTCCCATAATTTGCCAACATTCAAAACGACGGGCGACGGCGGCTGATTGCCGCCATTTTGGATCAGTCTGTCCGTGAAATGCATGCGGCTTCGGTGCTGGACTTGCGGGTTACCCCGCCTTTACACGGTGCCTATCGCGGCAGAGAGGGACGGAACGATGAGGCTGGGCACACGATTTCTGCTGGCCGCGCTCATCGCCTCGCCGCTGGGCGCGCTTGCGGCGATCGGCGGCAACGGTCCCCAGGTGGAAATGGCGACGCCCGGAATCGCAAACGGTGCGATCGAACGCTTCACCATCCGCTTCAACGAACCGATCGCGCCACTCGGCGATCCGCGTGCCGCCGCACCGTTCGAGGTCAAATGCCCCGTCGCCGGCCAGGGGCGCTGGGCCGATCAAAGCACCTATGTGCACGAATTCGAAAAGCCGCTTCCCGGCGGCGTCACCTGCCGGTTCACGCTGAAGCCCGGCCTCAAGACGCTCGACGGCTTCGCGATCACGGGGCAGCGCGACTTCACCGTCGACGGCGGCGGCCCGGTCGCCCGCGCCGTCCTGCCGCAACGCTATGACGGCGAGATCGAAGAGGATCAGACCTTCCTCGTCGCCGCCAATCTGGCGCCCGACCCCGCGTCGGTGGCTGCGAACGCCTATTGCGCGGTCGACGGCATCGGCGAGCGGATTCCGGTGAAGGTCCTCGCGCGCGATACCGCGGCCAAGCTGCTCGCGGCGATGGGCACCGGCCGCTGGCAGGTCCAGAGCTTCCTCGGCGAGGCCGGCCTGCCGCAATCGCTTCCCGACGACGCCGCCAATCGTGCGAAGGCGACTGCCTCGATCGTCGCGCTGCAATGCGGACGCCCCTTGCCGCCGGGGCGCGACATGTCGCTCGTCTGGGGCAAGGACATCCGCAGCGCCTCCGGCCGCGTCGCCGGTGCCGATCAGCGGTTCGACTTCACCGTGCGCAAACCGTTCACCGCCCGGTTCGAATGCCCGCGCGTCAATCCGCAGGCGGGCTGCAATCCGGTCGAGGCGGCAGCAGTGCGCTTTTCGGCGCCCGTGCCGCGTGAACAGGCGCTCGCGGTTCGCCTGCGCCTGCCCGATGGCCGCGAGATCATGCCCGCCGCCAGCGACGACGACAAGAACAAGGAGACGCTGAGCGACGTGACGTTCAAGGCGCCGCTCCCCGGTGCCGTCACGGCGCGCGTCGTGCTGCCGGCCCGGCTGGCCGACGATAGCGGGCGGGCGCTTTCCAACGCCGCACGGTTCCCGCTCGAGATACGCTTTGATGCGCCCCCGCCGCTGGTCAAGTTCGCCGCCGATTTCGGTATTCTTGAAGCCGAAGAAGGCGGCGTCCTGCCGGTCACCGTGCGCAACGTCGAACCCAGCCTGCGCGGCAGCCGGATGGGCGTGACCGGCCAGAGCCTGCGCGTCGCCGGGGACGATGGCGAAGTCGCCAAATGGCTGCGCGCCGTCAACGACGCGGGGCGCAGCCGCTACGACACGGTGGAGCGCGGCGACGAAACCGTGCGGATCAACCAGACCGGCACCAGACCCCTGCTCAGTGCCGCGACCGGCAGCCCGTTCAAGCTCAACCTGCCGGGCAAGGGCAAGGATTTCGAAGTCGTCGGCATCCCGCTGGCCAAGCCCGGCTTCTACGTGGTCGAACTCGCCAGCCCGCGGCTGGGTGAGGCGCTGCTCGGGCGCAAGGCGCCACGCTACGTCGCATCGGCGGCGCTCGTGACCAATATGAGCGTCCATTTCAAATGGGGGCGAGATACGTCGCTGGTCTGGGTGACCGCGCTCGATAGCGGCAAGGGCGTCGGCGGCGCGCGCGTGCAGATCACCGACAGCTGCACCGGGCAATTGCTGGCGCGCGGCACCACCGACGTCTCCGGCCGCCTGGGTGTGCCAAAGGGGCTGCCAGAACCCGAAACCTATGCCGGCTGCGAAGGGCAGAGCGCCGCGCCGCTGATGGTATCGGCACGCAAGGGCGATGATTTCAGCTTCTCGCTCACCAGCTGGGGCGACGGCATCCGCCCCTATGATTTCGATCTGCCCTATGGCTGGAGCGCGCCGGAGCCGGTGTATCACACCGTGTTCGATCGCGCGCTGCTGCGCCAGGGCGATACGATCCACATGAAGCATTATGTGCGGCGCCCTGTCGCGAGCGGATTCGCCGTGCCGAAGCCGTTCCGCGCGACGCTGCGCCTCGCGCATCGCGGATCGGACACGGTTTACGACATCCCCGTCAGCTTCGACGCGAACGGCGTTGCCGAATCGAGCTGGACCGCTCCCAAGGGCGCGAAGATGGGCGATTATGATCTGCGCTTCATCGTCGAGCGCAGCATCGACGGGCGCGAGCAGGAACAGACGATCTGGACCAGCCAGTCGTTCCGCATCGACGAATACAAGCTACCGACAATGAAGGCGAGCGTGACCGGGCCGAAGGAAGCGCAGGTTCGCTCCAAATCGCTGCCGCTCGATCTGTTCGTCGGCTATCTGTCCGGCGGAGGGGCATCGAACCTGCCGGTCGACCTCCGCATCGGCTATTTCGACAGCGTTGATCGTCCCGCGGGCTATGACAGCTACAGCTTCGGCGGCCAGCCGATGGTCGAGGGCGTTCGCCCGCTCGATGGCGATTCACGCGATTTCGATGCCGGTCCTCAGCTCCCCCCCACCCAGACTCTGCCGCTCAAGCTAGGAGCCGATGGCGGGCTGCGCACCAGCGTGGCGGTGCCGGCATCGATCGATCGCAACACGTCGATGCTCGTCGAGATGGACTATCAGGACGCGAACGGCGAAATCCTGACGGCGTCGCGCCGCATCCCGCTCTACGCCTCGAGCGTCCAGCTCGGCGTCAAGACCGATGGCTGGCTGATGAAGGCGGACGATCTGCGGCTGAATTTCGTCGCGCTCGATACGGCGGGCAAGCCGGTCAAGGGCCAGAAGGTCTCGGTCGCGCTGTACAGTCGCGAGATCCTGACCGCGCGGCGCCGGTTGATCGGCGGCTTCTATGCCTATGACAATCAGGTGAAGACCGAAAAATTGTCGGCCAGCTGTTCGGCGACCACCGACGAACTTGGTCTCGCCGGATGCCAGGTCGATCCGGGCGTTTCGGGTGAAGTCTATGTCGTGGCCATCACCACCGATGCCAACGGCAATGTCGCCCGCGCGGTCCGCTCGGTCTGGCTGGCGGGCGAGGACGACTGGTGGTTCGGCGGCGACAATGGCGACCGCATGGACGTCATCCCCGAAAAGACCGAGTACAAGGCCGGCGAAACCGCGCGCTTCCAGGTACGGATGCCGTTCCGCGAAGCCACCGCGCTGGTGACCGTCGAGCGCGAGGGCGTGCTGTCGAGCTTCGTTGTCGGCCTGTCGGGCAAGGATCCCGTGGTCGAGGTGCCGATGCCCGCCAGCTATGCGCCCGATGTCTATGTCTCGGTGATGGCGGTGCGCGGGCGCGTGTCGGGCTGGGCCGAATGGCGGGCGGAAATGGCGCGCAAATGGGGCCTGCCCTGGTCGAAGGACGGCGGCAAGCCGACCGCGACCGTCGATCTCGCCAAGCCCGCCTATCGGCTCGGCATCGCCAAGGTGAAGGTCGGCTGGGAGGGGCACCGGCTGGGCGTGACGGTCAAGGCCGATCGCGCGACCTATGCGGCGCGCGATACCGCGAATGTCGACATCGCGGTGCGCAAGCCCGACGGGACGCCGGCCGCGAGCGCCGATGTCGCATTCGTCGCGGTCGATCAGGCGCTGCTCCAGCTTGCGCCCAATGACAGCTGGAAGCTGCTCGATGCGATGATGGGCGATCGGCCGCTGTCGGTCCTCACCTCCACCGCGCAGACCCAGGTGGTCGGCAAGCGCCATTATGGCAAGAAGGCGGTGGCGGCCGGCGGTGGCGGCGGTGGCGATTTCTCCGGCCTCAACCGCGAGAATTTCGAGCCGGTCCTCCTCTGGAAGGGTCGCGTCGCGCTCGATGCGCAGGGCCATGCCCGCGTTCAGGTGCCGCTGTCCGACGCGCTGAGCGGGTTCAGGCTGGTCGCGATCGCCTCCGATGGCGCGCAGCTGTTCGGCACGGGCGAGGCTGATATCCGCACCCAGCAGGATCTGACGATCTTCGCCGGGCTGCCGCAGCTGGTTCGCGCCGGCGACCGGTTCGGCGCGATGTTCACGCTGCGCAACGGATCGGCGCAGGCGATGCGGGTGACCGCGACCGTCTCGCTCGATCCGGCGCTTGCGACCGGACGCCCGCTCACCGTCGATCTGCCGCCGGGCGCCGCCGTGCCGGTGACATGGACGCTCAGCGTGCCGTCGGGCATTCGCGGTCAGCTCCACTGGACCGTCACCGCGCGTTCGAGCGACGGCAAGGCACAGGACCGCGTGACCGTCACACAGGCCGTGGTGCCCGCCGTGCCGGTGGAAACCTGGGCCGCCACGCTGGTTCGCATCGGCACCGCGACCAATGTCGCGATCGCGCCGCCCGCCGGCGCCCTGCCCGGCCGCGGCCTTG
This sequence comes from Sphingomonas sp. RS6, assembly GCF_054489705.1. Taxonomy (NCBI): domain Bacteria; kingdom Pseudomonadati; phylum Pseudomonadota; class Alphaproteobacteria; order Sphingomonadales; family Sphingomonadaceae; genus Sphingomonas; species Sphingomonas sp. RS6. The sequence goes on along the minus strand of NZ_JBTMWM010000002.1, from coordinate 250,403 downwards.
TCGAGGTGCTGCTCGCCGACATGCTGGCGCCACCGCTTCAGGGCGTGCACGACTATATGGCCGCCTATCCCTACAACTGCCTCGAACAGCGGGCGTCGCGGGCGGTGGCGCTCGGCGATACCGGCGGCTGGGTGCCGATCGCGGCCGACATCCCCGCCTATCAGGACGGCGACGGCCTGCTGCGCTACTTCCCCGGCGACGGCCCCGGTTCGGAGGCGCTGACCGCCTATATGCTGTCGATCAGCGCAGAGGCGGGACTGCCGCTGCCCGACGCCGCGCGCGCGCGGATGATCGAGGCGATGCGGGCCGTGCTCGACGGCCGGCTGCGGCGCGAGGATTATGGCGACGTCCGGCTTCAGCGGGTCGCCGCCTTCTCGGCGCTCGCCCGTCAGGGGGCGGCAACACCGGCGATGGTCGGCCAGCTCGGCATCGCGCCGGCTGACATGCCCAGCGCGACGCTCGCCGACTATCTCGCCGGGCTAGGCAATGTCTCCGGACTGCCCAACGCCGCGCAACTGCGCACCGAGGCGGAACAGGTGCTGCGCACCCGGCTGGTCTATGAAGGCACGCGCATCGATCTGGCCGACAAGGGCCAGATGCCCTGGTGGCTGATGGCATCGGACGACAGCGCCGCGATCAAGGCGCTGCTGGTTACGCTCGGCCGCCCCGGCTGGGCCGATGACAATGGCAAGATGATGGTGGGGATCGCCGCCCGCCAGCGGCGCGGCCATTGGGATACCACCCCGGCCAACGCCTGGGGGGCGATCGCCGCCCGCCGCTTCGCCGCGCTATACCCGGCACAGGCGATCGCCGGGGTGACGAGCGCGTCCTTCGGCCAGACGACCGTGACGCGCAAATGGCCGCTCGCCGATGGCGGGCGCAGCTTCACGCTGCCGCTGCCGACTGGCCCGACCCAGCTTTCGCTGCGCCAGAGCCAGGGCGTCGGCCCCTGGGCGTTCGTCCGCGTCAAGGCGGCGGTTCCGCTCACCCAGCCGCTGATGGCCGGATACAAGGCGACCAAGACGATCAAGGTCATGCAGGCCGCCGTCCCCGGCCGGCTGACGCGCGGTGACGTGATCAGCGTCACGATCCGCGTCGAGGCGTCGGCCGAACGCAACTGGGTGGTGATCGACGATCCGGTGCCGCCGGGCGCCACCGTGATCGGCGATCTCGGTGGCCAGTCGCGCATGCTCGATCAGGAGCTTGCCGACAGCGGCGGCGTCGCGCCCAGCTATATCGAGCGCGGCAGCGACAGCTGGCGTGCTTATTATGGCTGGATGCCGCGCGGCAGCTTCACCATCTCCTATACGATGCGGCTCAACACCGCCGGTCAGTTCAACCTGCCGGCGACCCGGATCGAGGCGATGTACGCGCCGGAAATCCGCGCCGAGCTGCCCAACCAGGCGATGGCGGTGTCGCCGCGGTGACGCCGCCCCGTCGCGGCCGCGGCACCCCCGCACTTCACCGCCTGATCGCGCGGATCGACAGCGCCCCCGCCGATGCGTGGCGGGCACTGCGGATCGCGCGTCGTCGCTGGCGCGCGAAGGGCTGGCGCGGAATCATCTCGCCCGGTCGGGTGGTCGCCCTGTCGGGGCTGGCGCTGATCCTGGTCGCGGCCGCGCTGCTATGGATCACCGCGCCGATGCCGTTGCCCAGCTATGCCGCCGTGCGCAGCCACTGGCAGCCCTCCGAAAGCTGGCTCTACGATCGCAATCGCCGCCTGATCGACAGTAGCCGGGTCGATTATCAGGCGCGGCGGCTCGACTGGACCCGACTCGCCGACATCTCGCCCGAGGCGCGCAAGGTGATCGTCGCCGCCGAAGACCACCGCTTCTATCGCCATGGCGGGGTCGACTGGATCGCGCTTGCCGCCACGCTGCGTGACCGGCTGACGGGGGGCGGGCCGCGCGGCGCCTCCACCCTGTCGATGCAGCTCGCCGCCTATCTCGCGCCCGATCTGGCGCGCCCGGGCCGGCGCCGGGTGATCGACAAGCTCCGTCAGATGCGTACCGCCTGGCTGCTGGAGGCAACGTGGCGCAAGGACCAGATCCTCGAAGCCTATCTGAACCTCGCCGGCTTCCGTGGCGAGGCGCAAGGGATCGGCGCGGCCGCGCTCAGCCTGTTCGGCAAGACTCCGGCCGCGCTCAGCCGTGACGATGCGCTGCTGCTCGCGGCGCTGCTCCCCAGTCCCCAAGCACCCGCCGGTACCGTCGCCGCGCGCGCTTGCGCGCTGTCGCGCGATCGCGACTGCGCCCGCTTCGCCGGCGCCGCCGCGTCGATGCTCGGGCCGGCGCGCAGCCTCGCGCTCGATCCCGGCCTCGCCCCTCATCTGGCCGCGCGATTGTTGGTGCGGCCGGGGATGCGGGTGACGACGACGCTCGATCTGCGCATCCAGCGGATCGCCACGGTGGCGCTGCGCCGCCAGCTCGAAGGGCTGGGCGGCAGCCGTGCCCGCGACGGTGCGGTGGTGGTGGTCGAAAATGCCAGCGGCGACGTGCTCGCCTATGTCGGCGGGGTCGGCGGCGAATCGACGGCGGCGCAGGTCGATGGTGCATCCGCCTATCGCCAGGCCGGATCGACGCTCAAGCCGTTCCTCTACGCCCAGGCGATCGAGAAAGGCTATCTGACCGCGGCGTCGCTGCTCGACGATTCGCCGGTTCAGCTCGACACCGCATCCGGCCTCTATGTGCCCCAGAATTACGATCGCGCGTTCAAGGGCCCGGTCTCCGCCCGCGTCGCGCTGGCCGGATCGCTCAACGTGCCGGCGGTTCGCACGCTGTTGCTGGTCGGCGTCGATGCGTTTCGCGACCGGCTGTGGGACACGGGCTATCGCGGGCTGGTCGAGGACGGCCAATATTATGGCTTCTCGCTGGCGCTCGGCTCGGCCGAGGTGACGCTGCTCGAACAGGTCGCCGCCTATCGCAGCCTCGAACAGCTGGGCCGCTGGTCGCCGCTTCGGCTCACCGATCGCGACCCGCACGCCCCGCCGCGCATCGTCACCACGCCGCAAGCGGCATGGATCGTCGCCGACATGCTGGCCGACGCCAACGCGCGCGTGGCCACCTTCGGTGCCGATTCGGCGCTGCGCCTGCCCTTCTGGGCGGCGGTGAAGACGGGCACATCAAAGGCGATGCGCGACAATTGGTGCATCGGCTTTTCGGACCGGTTCACGGTCGGCGTGTGGGTGGGCAATCTCGAGGGCGATCCGATGCGCGCCGTCTCCGGCACCAGCGGCGCGGCGCCGGTGTGGCGCGATGTGATGATGGCGCTGCATGACCGCATCCCCGGCCGCGCGCCGCCCGAGCCGCGCGGGATCGAGACGCGCATGGTCCGCTTTGCCCAGGGGCCGGAACAGCCCCGCCGCGAACGTTTCGTCGCCGGCACCGCGCTCGCCCGCGTCGCGCTGGCACCCGTCGAATCGCGCCGGCCGCGGATCACCAGCCCGGTCGCGGGCAGCGTCTATGCGCTCGATCCCGACATTCCCTCGCGCAACCAGCGGATGGTGGTGCTGGTGAGCGGCGACGTCGCCGGCCATCGCGTGGCGCTCGACGGTCGCGATATCGCCGCCGCCGACGGCCAGCCCGTGATCCTCGCGCCGCCCGGATCGCACCGGCTCGAACTGGTCGACGCGGCGGGTAAGGTCGTCGATCGGATCCGATTCACGATCCGCTGAGTCTCGATGTCGCAGGCGATGGGAGCCGAATGCAGCTTCCGGCGTTGTCCACGCGGCGCGGATTCCTTTTCGAGGCCCATCGACTGCCGGCCGCGCCCATATCGGTGCGCGGCCGGCCTTTTCCTGTCAGTAGTAGAAGCCCGGGATCGTGCGGATCACCACCCCGCGCCGCGTGTCGATCAGCAGCACGTCGCGATAATGGCGGACCCAGGCGCGATGCAGGCCGGGCCGCGGCAGATGATAGCGCCACGGATCGCCGATCACGTAGCGGGGGCCGTAATAGACGCGCCCGATCCGCGCACCGGAGCGAAACCGCGTGTAACGGAACGGCGCATGCCAGTTGCCACGCGCATAGAGATGCCGGTTGGTGGCACGATAGCGCCGCCAGTCGTCATTGCCCCAGCGCCGGTCGCGGTCGCGCAGATCCTCGCGATATTCGCGTCGCGCATCGCGCAGGTCGCGGCGCTCCTCCCGGATCCGGTGCGGATTGCCCGATCGCCGGGCGCGATCGAGATCGCGGCGTTCCTCACGAATGTCCTGCCGGTCGCGGCGAAGTTCGCCCCGCGACTGCGCCATCGCGCTCACCGGAACGGCAACCGCCGGGACCGCCAGAGCCGCGAGCAGTGATGCGGTGATCAATTTTCTCATATCATCCTCCATCCGAACCCGGGCCGATCGAAACGGCGCCGGTGTTGGGTGGAAGATGGCCGGGCCGCGCTGAACCATGCAGGAACGCGGCCGTCAGCCAATCGACAGGAATCAGGGGCCGGTATTGCCGCCCGGTGCGCCGGTTGCACCGGGCGCGCCCACCGTTCCGATATTGCCGAACAGATCGGAGAAGAAGCTGGTGTGACGACCCAGCGTCGGCGTCGTCTTGCCATAGGGGGTGATCGACGCGATCAGTTCGGTCCCCGTCTGGTCGACCGAGGTGACGTTGCCCGCCTGATCGAAATGCACCCGCAGCGTCATCTGGGTCTTCGGGCGCGGATCCTGGAACGCGAAATTGCTGTTGTCGCGCGAGATATAGAACCAGTCGCCCTCGTTGAACTGGCTGGTGAAGCTCGGCTGCCCCAGCGTCTGCAGCACCGACTGCCGCGTATCGACACCGGGCTGGATCGACGCGACCAGATCATGGTCGACGACATAGCCCTGGTGCGTCCGCACCGGCGTACAGGCGGCGGTGCCGAATGCTGCCAGCAACGCGGCGGCACCAAGCGTGCGAACGGAAAGCGACATCAACTTCTCCAGGCAAACGCGACAGCCCGTGGATTGCATCGCGGGCGGATCGCCTCAATATGCGTCAAAATGCGGCCAAACAAGGTCGCGAGCGAGGAACGGACGAACAACCGCCATGCAAATGCTGAAGCGCCTCTTCGGCCGCCCCGATCGCGGCACCACCCCTGCGCTTTATGCGGCGATCGTCGCGCGCGCCCGCCAGCCGCATTGGTATCGCGACGGGGCCGTCCCCGATACGGTCGACGGCCGGTTCGATATGATCGCCGCGCTGCTCTGCATGGTGCTGCTCCGGCTGGAGATGGCGCCCGAGGGGATCGCACCGAGCACCGCCCTCGCCGAATGCTTCATCGACGATATGGACGGCCAGCTTCGCGAGATCGGTATCGGCGACATCGTCGTCGGCAAGCATGTCGGCCGGATGATGAGCATGCTCGGCGGCCGGCTTGGCGCCTATCGCGACGGGCTTGCCGGCGACGAACTGGGCGCAGCGCTCGTTCGGAACCTGTATCGCGGCGACGTCCCCGATGCGGTGGCGCTCGCCCATGTGGAAAATCGCCTTCGTAGCTTTCATGCCGCGCTGGCGGCGGCGCCGATCGCGCCCATCATCGCCGGAGACCTGCCCGATGAACGCGCCTGAATTTTCCCGCCCCCACCGGCTCGACCAGATCGGCACCGGCGAAAGCGACGTCCGCATCGTCGCCGACGACGCCGAACGCGCCGCGCTCAGCCGCCGATTCGGCCTCAAGGCGATCGAGCGGCTGGAGGCCGCATACCATCTGCGCCGCGATGCGCAGGGCGTGGTTGCGCGCGGGCACCTGTCCGCGCGGCTGACGCAAGCCTGCGTCGTCACCGATGATCCGCTGCCGGCAACGGTCGAACAGGATTTCGCCATCCGGTTCCTGCCCGAGGTCAGCACGGCGGGGGGCGATGAAGAAGTGGAACTCACCGAGGACGAGTGCGACACCGTTTTCTATACCGGCGGCACGATCGATCTGGGCGAGGCCGCGGCCGAGACGATGGCGCTCGAACTCGATCCCTATCCGCGCAGCCCGCGCGCCGCCGACGTGCTGCGCGAAGTCGGGGTGAAGAGCGAGGAGGAAGCCGGGCCGACCAAGGCGCTGGCCGGGCTCAAGGATCTTCTGACGAAGAAATAGCGGTGCCGATGCCGCGCGCCAGCAACTGCGCGACGGCGTCCGCAATCGCCTCTGGTGCGGTGTCCTCGTCCCAAACGCTGTAGCGCAGCCCCAGAAACACGTTCATGCCCATGATCGCCCAGGCATGGATTTCGCTGACCTCGTCGCGCACCTCGCCCCGCCCTGCGGCGGCGCGCAGCCGCGCGGCGATCCGGTCGGCGGTGCTTTCATAATGATGCCGGAAGCTTGCGGGGTCGACGAACTCGGCCTCGTCGATGATGCGGTAGATTTCCTTGTGCGTCCGCGCGAACCGGATGAAGGCGAGCAGCGCCGATCGCTCGGCATCGATCTGGTCGCGCGCGCCGCGCAGCGACGGGCCGACATGCTCGCGCACCTGATCGCTCATGTCGCGAACGAGCGCGCGGAACACATCGTCCTTCGAATCGAAATAGGTGTAGAAACTGCCCAGCGCGACGCCGGCTCGCCGGGTGATCCCGCTGATCGATCCGTCGTGAAATCCCTTTTCGCCGAACTCGGCCGCCGCCGCGTCCAGGATGGCGCGCAGCGTCCGCCGCCCGCGCTCGGTGCGCGGCACCTTCGCGTCGCCGGCGGTTTCGGTGCCCCCCGATGCGGAAGTGGCAGGAATACCACGCTCGCCGACCTTCATGCCCCTCGCCTTCCAATCCCAAGTTGAAACCCGGTTCAGGTTTCAGTATAGTGTCCTGCAATGGCTTACAACCCGCATCCGACGGGTTGCACCAGGGGAGGATTACCACGCATGTCACGGCACGATTCCGTTCGCATCGCCCTGCTCGCCGGCGTTGCGCTGCTCTCCACCACCCCCGCCTTTGCGCAGGAAGCGGATGCCCCGGCAAGCGCCGCCGCACAGGCTGAATCGATGGACGGCGAGATCATCGTCACCGCCCGCCGCCGCGAGGAAAGCCTGATCGACGTGCCGATCGCCGTCACCGCGATCAGCGGCGCGCAGCTCAATGCGCAGGGCGCGCTCGACATCACCGATATCGGCAATTCCGCACCCAACGTGACGCTGGAAGTGTCGCGCGGCACCAATAACACGCTGTCCGCCTTCATTCGCGGGGTCGGCCAGCAGGATCCGGTCGCGGGATTCGAGGCAGGTGTCGGCCTGTATCTCGATGACGTGTACCTGAACCGGCCGCAGGCGGCGGTACTCGACATCTACGACGTCGAACGGATCGAGGTGCTGCGCGGGCCGCAGGGCACGCTTTATGGCCGCAACACGATCGGCGGCGCCGTCAAATACGTCACCAAGCGCATCGGCATGGACCCGATGCTTCAGGTGCGCGGCACCTATGGTTCGTACAACCAGGCCGATCTGGTGGTCAGCGCCAGTGCGCCGATCGGCGACACCGGCTTGAAGGTCAGCGCCGCTGGCGCACGGCTCAGCCGCGGCGGCTTCGGCACCAATCTCACCACCGGCGAGGAAAACTACAACAAGGATCTCTGGGCGGCGCGCGGCACGATCGAATTCGAGCCGAGCAGCAGCGCTTTCTTCCGCCTGTCGGGCGATTACACGCACGACAAGAGCAATCCGCGCGGCGGCCATCGGCTGATCCCGGGCCTGGTCAGCGGCACCCCCGTCCTCACCGACAAGTTCGATTCGCAGGGCGGCCTCGTCACGCCGCGTCAGGACGTGAAGGCGTGGGGCATCACCGGGCTCGCCGAGTTGCACCCCACCGACTGGATGACACTCCGTTCGATCACCGCCTATCGCAAGGACGACAGCGCGACGCCGATCGATTTCGATGCGCTGCCTGCCGTCCAGGTCGACGTACCGGCCTTCTACAACAACAAGCAGTTCAGCCAAGAAACCCAGCTGCTGGTCGATACCGGCAGCTTTTCGGGCCTGCTCGGCGTCTATTATCTCGACGCCAAGGCAAAGACGATATTCGACGTCCGCCTTCCGGGCGGCGTGACCGCACTGACCTTCGGCGATGTGAACACCGATACCGTCGCCGTGTTCGGCGACTTCACCTACGATGTCACGCCGATGATCAGCCTGTCCGCCGGCGGTCGCTATACCTGGGACCAGCGCCAGTCGCGCGTGCTGCGCCAGACCTTCCTCGGCGGCGGATCGCCCTTCTTCGGGGGCGCCGGGACGCTGTTCGCCACCACCTCCGATTTCCGGGGCACCGCCAATTTTTCGAAGTTCACGCCCCGCGCCTCGATCAGCTTCAAGCCCGGCAACGACCACACGCTCTATGCAAGCTGGGCGGAAGGCTTCAAGGGCGGCGGCTTCGATCCGCGCGGCCAGACCAGCGCGTGCCGAACGCCCGGCGGCACCATTTGCACGCCCGCCCAGGTCTACGACTTCATGTCGTTCGATCCCGAAACCGTCACCAGCTACGAAATCGGCTACAAGGCTTCGCTGTTCGATCGCCGGCTGACCTTCGCGCTGGCCGCCTTCCATGCCGATTACACCGATGTGCAGGTGCCCGGCTCGATCGGCACCACGATCAACGGCCAGCAGAGCTTCATCGGCATCACCACCAACGCCGGCAAGGCGCGGATGCGCGGCGTGGAATTCGAAGGCAATCTGGTCGCCGCGCGCGATCTGGGCACGCCGGGCGGCACGCTGAACTTCAACTGGTCGGTGGGCTATCTCGATGCGCGCTACCTCGAATTCATCGATTCGCGCGGCATCGACGTGGCGGATGAACGCCGCATCCAGAACACGCCCGATTGGACCGCCAGCGGCACGATCGGCTATTCGATGCCGGTGGGCAGCGAAGGTTCGGTGGCGGCGAGCGTCACCGCTTCGTACCGCAGCGCCTCGCAACAGTTCGAGCTGCGCACGCCGATGCTCGATCAGCCCGGCTTCACGCTGTTCGACGCGAACCTCAACTGGGACGTGAACCGGATGCTCTCCTTCGGCCTCCACGGCCGCAACCTGTTCGACAGGCGCTACATCGTGTCGGGCTATAACTTCCTCGCGCAGAACCCCGACACCGGCGATTTCCTCCGCAACGCCTCGGGCAATTATATCCCGACGCTGGGGACCGAGGGCGTGTTGACCGCCTATTACGGCAATCCGCGGCAGGTGTTCGTGACGGGCACGGTGAAGTTCTAGGGGTCCCCGATCACCCTCACCCTTCCGGCGCTCCGCGCCTCCCTCCCTCCCCCACAGGGAGAGGGAATAAGCGCCCTCTCCCTATGGGAGAGGGAGGGGACCCGCCGCCGCAGGCGGTGGGGAGGGTGAGGTTGACCACAGCGCTAGCATCAAGCCGCCCACCAGCGCACAAAGGACGCACCATGCCCCCGCACCCCGCCCGTCCCGCCACGCCGCGCGGCATCGTCCTCGCGATGCTGCTGCTGGTCTATATCTTCAATTTCCTCGACCGGCAGATCCTCTCGATCCTCGCCCAGCCGGTGAAGGCAGACCTGGGGCTGGACGACGCCCAGCTGGGCATGCTCGGCGGCTTCGCCTTCGCGCTGCTCTATTCCACGCTTGCGATTCCCCTGGCGATGCTGGCGGATCGCACCAGCCGCAGCTGGGTGATCACGGTGTCGCTGGGCGTGTGGAGCGCCTTCACCGCGCTGTGCGGCGCGGCGCAGAGCTTTACGAGCATGTTCCTGTTCCGGCTCGGCGTCGGCGTCGGCGAGGCCGGCGGGGTGGCGCCCAGCTATGCGCTGATCGCCGATGCCTATCCGCCGCAACAACGCGCACGGGCGCTGTCGATCTATTCGCTCGGCATCCCGCTGGGCTCGGCGGGCGGCGCACTGCTTGGCGGCTATATCGCGCAGACGGTGGAGTGGCGCACCGCCTTCCTCGTCGTCGGGCTGCTCGGGCTGGCGATCGCGTTGCCGTTCAAGCTGCTCGTCCGCGACCCGCCACGCGCTGCGCCGGTGAAGGGCTCGGTGCCGCTCGGCCGCGTGTTCGGAATGCTCGCGGCCAAGCCGAGTTTCTGGCTGCTTGCCTTTGGCGCGGCGGCGGGATCGATGTGCGGCTATGGCGTCGCTTTCTGGCTGCCGAGCCTGATCCTGCGCAGTTTCCAGCTCGATCTCGCACAGGTCGGCCAGTTTTTCGGCGGACTGCTGCTCACGGGCGGCGTTGCCGGCATCCTGCTCGGCGGCTGGCTCGGCGACCGGCTGGGCCAGCGCGACCGCAAATGGTACGCGCTGGCCCCGGCGATCAGCTATGTCCTCGGCCTCCCGCTATTCGTCGCGGGCGTGCTCGCGCAAAGCTGGCAGGCAGCGTTCCTGCTGTTCCTTGTGCCCCAAGCGCTGGTCTATGTCTGGCTCGGGCCGGTGCTCACCGCGGTCCAGCACCTCGTGCCGCCACAGATGCGCGCGACGGCATCCGCCTCGTTCCTGCTCATCAACAACCTGATCGGCCTGGGCCTGGGCAGCTGGGTGATCGGTCGGCTGTCGAAACAGCTGGCGCCCGTCTATGGCGAAGCGGACGGCCTGCGCTACGCCATCGCGGCCGGGCTGAGCCTGTATCTCGTCGCCGGCGCGCTGATGGCGCTGGCAAGCCGGCGGCTCGCAAGCGACTGGGTGGATTGACCGCGATTCTCGTTCGCCGCGCGGTCGTTCTATATTAACCACATGAGCTACACCCCGACCGACCTCGCCAAAGCCGAGAAGAATGTGGTGCTCGCCGAGCGCCACATTGCCGCCCAGCAGGAAGTTCTGGCCATGATGCGTGCCGCCGGCACCGACACCAGTGGCGCCGAGGAACTGCTCGCGAAGTTCGAAGCCGATCTGGGCCGCGCCCAGCGCATCCGCGACTGGATCGCCAGCGGCATGAGCGAGCACGGCCGGGAAGCGCGCGTCGCAGCCTGATCAGCGCTCGCGCGTCGCCGCGAACGTCACCTTGGCATAGCGATCGGCGATATAGCCGACTTCCCAGGCCGACTTCGCCAGGAAGACGGGATTGCCGTCGCGATCCTTGGCGAGCGCACTGCGATTGAGGTCTACGAACTCCTTGAGCGCCGCCGGATCGTCCGACGAAATCCAGCGCGCCGTGTCATAGGGCGAAGCCTCGAGCACCGCGCCCACCTTATATTCCGCATCCAGCCGGCTGAGCAGCACGTCGAGCTGCAGCTGGCCGACCACGCCGATGATCCAGTTCGATCCGATCTCCGGATAGAAGACCTGGATCACGCCCTCTTCGGAAAGATCGTCGAGCGCCTTGCGCAGCTGCTTGGTCTTGGTCGGATCCTTCAGCGCCACGCGGCGCAGGATTTCCGGCGCGAAGTTCGGCAGCCCGGTGAAGCGCACCCCAGCCCGCTCGGAAAGCGTGTCGCCCACGCGCAGCGTGCCGTGGTTGGGGATGCCGATGATGTCTCCCGGGAACGCCTCGTCGGCCAGCTCGCGCTCGCGGGCGAAGAACAGGATCGGCGAGTGGATCGCGATCGGCTTGCCATGCCCGGTCGGCGTCAGCTTCATGCCGCGCTTGAAGGTGCCCGAGACCAGCCGCATGAAGGCGATGCGGTCGCGGTGGTTAGGGTCCATGTTGGCCTGGACCTTGAACACGAAGCCGGTCACCTCGTCGCGGGTCGGCTCGACCGGCGCGGGCTCGGCGGGCAGCGCATGCGGCGGCGGCGCGAACTCGGCGATCGCGGCGATCAGCGAATCCACCCCGAACTCTTTCAGCGCCGAGCCGAAATAGACCGGCGTCATGTCGCCGTTCCGATAGGCCTCGCCATCGAATTCGGCATAGCCGGCCTGGGCCAGCTCGACATCCTCGCGCAGCTTGGCGAGATTGTCGGCCGAGAGGATCGCATCGAGCTGCGGATCGTCGAGCCCGGTGGTCTGGATCACCTTGCCGTGGAATTCGCGGGCATCCCCCTCCGGCAGCAGCAGCCGCTTGGTCGCGAGGTCGTAGATGCCCTCGAAGGTGCCGCCCATGCCTACGGGCCAGGTCATGGGCACCACGTCCAGCTGCAGCAGCTCGGCCACCTCATCGAGCGTCGCGAACACCTCGCGGCCCTCGCGGTCGACCTTGTTGACGAAGGTGATGATCGGCACGTTGCGCAGCCGGCAGACCTCGAACAGCTTGCGCGTCTGGCTCTCGATGCCCTTGGCGACGTCGATCACCATCACCGCGGAGTCGACGGCGGTGAGCGTGCGGTAGGTGTCTTCCGAGAAGTCCTCGTGGCCCGGCGTGTCGAGCAGGTTGAAGGTGATGCCGTCGCGCTCGAAGGTCATCACCGAGCTGGTGACCGAGATGCCGCGCTGCTGCTCGATCTTCATCCAGTCCGAGCGCGCACGCCGCGCCGCGCCACGTGCCTTTACTTCGCCGGCAAGATGGATCGCGCCGCCGAACAGCAGCAGCTTTTCGGTGAGCGTGGTCTTGCCCGCGTCCGGGTGCGAGATGATGGCGAACGTACGACGATCGGAGGGGGACATGCAGGTGCTTCGAACGGAGGGGAGAATCCGGCCGCTTTAGTCGGAGACGGGATCATTATCCAGCCGGGACACGTGCCACGGCTGCCCTGCGAAGAGACGGCAGCCGGCTCAGGCGGCGGCAGCGATCGCCTTGGGTGGCATCAGCTTGCCCGGATGCGCCCGCCAGTCGCGCACGGCCTCCTCGACATAGGGCAGGAACTCCAGCGTCGCCATCGCGCCCAGCGCACCGAACACATAGGTCTTGTCCAGCGGATCGCGCTTCACGCCGATCGGGCGATAAGGCTCGACGCGCCGGCCCAGCAGCGCCAGCAGCTGCGGCCAGTGCAGCAACGACACGAACGACACCGCGAGTAGCGGCACCATCTCCAGGAAGCTGTGGACATGCTGTTCCAGCGGCACCACGTCGCGCGCCGTCACGGCATAGGAGACGTCCCACATCGCCGTTCCTTCGTGCAGGAAGAAGGCGGCGACCATCACGCCGAGCACCAGCGGGTCCAATTCCAGAAAGAAGCCGGCGAACACCGGCACGGCGGCCTCGCCCAGCATCGTCAGATGGATCAGCGTTTCCTTGAGACCGGTGGTATCCTCGATCTCGGTACGCCGGTGGCACCACCAGTCGGCCAGCCCCGCCGCGAGCCACATCGGCACGACGAAATACTGGATCGCCTTGCGCGTGACGGCGCGGGCCTCATCCTGGAAGCCCAGCGGTTCTTCGGCAGACACGCTGCCCTCCGCCGCCGCCTTGCGCGAGCGATATCGCGCCAGCACGCCCGCCCCGAGGCTGAGCGCGGCGGCGGATGCGGTGGCGAGAAGGAAGCGGCGCATGACGGTCTCCTGCGATGCGGTGAAGGTTCACCGGAAGAACGCCACCGATCGTGAAGGCTTCCGTTCTCAGCCGCGTTCGAGCAGTGTCACGTCCATGCCAAAGCGCCGCGTCTCGCCCGGCGCCAGCCGCTGGATGCCGGACTTGTCCCAGATCTCGCCCTCGAACCCCGCCGGATCGGCAATCCCCCACCAGGGCTCGACACAGACGAAGCGTGCACCCGGCTTGGTCCAGATGCCGAGCAGGCCGGTATCGGGAAAGCGGATGCGCAATTGCGGCCCGTCTTCGGCGCCATAGAGCAGCCCGCGGCTGGCCAGATCGTCCCAGATCAGCGCATCGGCGGTGAACAGATCGTTCGACAGCGCCAGCGTCCGCCCCGCGACCGGGCTCGGCCGGCGATCGGGCGCGATCCCGCCCTCGCCAATATATCGCAGCGACGTGAATTCCGGCTCGTCGAACAGGATTCGGTGCGCGCCGCGGGGTGCGCCATAGGGCAGCGGCCAGGCAAAGGCGGGGTGGAACCCGAAGCTGGCCGGCATGTCCCGGGTGTCGCGGTTGGTCGCCGCAATCTCGATCCACAGCGTCGCCTCTTCCAGCCGATAGGTCGCATCGAGCGCGAAGGCGAAGGGATAGACCGCGCGCGTCTCGGCATCGTCGGTCAGCCGGAAGGTCGCTCGATCGCCGAGCTGCGACACCAGCTCAAAGCCTCGCCGCCGGGCGAAGCCGTGCTGCGGCAGGCTATAGTCGCGGCCGTCGAGCCGGTAGCGATCGCCCACCAGCCGCCCGACGATCGGAAACAGCAGCGGCGCCCGCCCGGACCAGAAGGCGGGATCGCCATCGGTCATCAGCTCATGGCCGCCGGCATCGCGCAGCGATGAAAGCTCGGCGCCCAGCGGGTTGATCGCAGCGCTGAGCCGCGTGTTCGAAATCTCGATCACTCGCCATCTCCCTCGGGCGTCCTCCCGGCGGCGATAGCGGCGTCGTGCGCCGGCGAAAACCCGTCAGAAGCCCCAGCTCAGCCGCACCGCGCCGCCGACATCGTCGGGCATCGATGCGAAATTGCCCGGCTGGCGGCGCACGAACAGGTTGCTGCTGACGTCGCCCGACAGGAAGTCCCAGCGATAGCGAAGCTCGTAATCGATCTCGCGCCCGTTTGGAGCGAGATTGACGCGCGATCCCGCCCAGTCGGTGACGCTGCCCGTCGCATAGTCCCAGCCCTGCGGCAGCGACAGGTCCAGCCCGCCCTGCGACACGCGCAGCGGTTGTGCCACGCGAATGCCGATCGAGTCGCTGCCGCTGAACAGCCGGTCCTTGCCGATATCAGCGGCCCAGGCGCTGGTGCGGATCGCGCCCGATCCACGCACGCCGTTGCGCAGCTGCGCATCGGTCCAGCCGCGCCGCAGCGACCCGCCGATCCGCCAGCCGCCGCCGGGCAGCCACTGCGCCGCCATGTCGGCGAACAGGCTGTTCGCCCGCGCCGCGCCCAGCCCTGCGCTGAACCGGGCGCCGAGCACCGTGTTGTTCTCGCTCAGCCGGGTCAGCGCGATGCTCGCGCCCAGCGCGCCGAACTGGCGATCGAGCGCCAGCGTCGTCCGGCCATAGCCGAACCGTTCGTAGCGATAGCGCAGCGCCGGCGCCTCGCCGTCACGCTGCGCCAGCACGTCGCCATATTCGCTGGCCATCGTCACGCCCCACGCGCCGAACGCCTGCCGCACGGCCGCCGATCCGCCGACATCGGTATCGAAGCCGGCGCTGGTGATCGGATCGCGCGCGATCAGGAACGCCGGGTCGCTCCGCCCGGCAAGCTGCGCGGTCAGCATGTTGCCGCCCTGCGACGCGCCGATCGCGAACTGCGCACGCGAGCCGAGCCGCCCGCTTATCGTCGTCGCGATCATCCGCGCGACGCCGGCATCGCGGCTGCTGATCCCCAGCGTCTCGATCCGCACCGAATCATGCGTCGGCACGATCGTCACGGCGACGCGCATCTGGTCGAGCCCGACCGCAAAGCTGCGGTCGCGCGTCGCCATCAGTGACGGCAGGTTGCGCGACGGCGTCTGGCGCCGGATCGTGCCGCCAAGTTCAGTATGGAATGCGCGCTGGAACGAATCGAGCACCACCGTGCCCAGCGCCCCCTGGCTGGCATCGCCCATCGGCGTCGATAGCATCGCGTTCACCGAAGCCGAAACGGTGCCGGTCGAGCCTGCGAGCGAGGTTGTGCCGACCGGCTGGAACGCGCGCGTCAGATCGAGCACGCCGCGACCATAGACTGCGTCCACCCCGGGGTCGCCCACGTCACGCGCGGTGGCATAGATCAGGTCGACGATCTGCTTGGCGGTCAGGTTTGGAAACGCCTGGGCCAGCAGCGCGATCGCGCCGGCGATCTGCGGCGCGGAGAAGGAGGTGCCCGACCAGAGATAGGGCGTGTTGCTCGCGTCGGGCGCGCGGACGCTTTCGCCGACCGCGGTCAGATAGACGCTCGCGGAGCTGCCGGCCCGGTTCGAGAAGCTGGAAATCGTGTCGTTCGAATCGACCGATCCGGCGATGATGACCAGCCCGCGCGATACCGCCGTGTTCGTGGCCGGGCTGCTAAAGCCATCGGGATTGGCGGCGCCGTCGTTGCCCGCGGAAATCACCACGATCACGCCCGCCGCCGTGGCGCGATCGATCGCCGCCGAAAGCGTGCCGGAGGCGGTATCGCCCCCCAGCGAGATGTTGACGACGCGCGCGCCCGCAAGCCGCGCCTTGTCGAGCCCGGCAGCGATCGCGCTGTCGTTGAACTTGCAGCTGCTCGTATCGCTACCGTCGCACGATCCGGGCGTATCGGCCCGCAGCACCACGAGCTGCGCGTTGAACGCCACGCCGTGCGTACCGGCGCCATTGTTGCGGCCCGCGATGGTGAAGGCGACGGCCGTGCCGTGCCCGCCGACATCGTCGATCGAGCCATTGCCGGCGGTGTCGGCCGAGCTGGACGTGATGCGGCAGGTACCGGTGCCGATGCCGCCCGAACAGTCGCCAAATTCGGCGCTCTGCAGGTCGATCCCCGAATCGATGACGCCCACCTTGATCGATTCGCCGGTGGCGCCGTTCTCATAGGCGGTCAGCGCGTTCATCGAAACGGCGCCCACCGTCGCCCGATATTCGCTGGTGTCGTAATTGACGCTGGGTGTCGGCGTGGGTGTCGGGGTGGGGGCCGGCACCGGCGTGGGGGTAGGCGTCGGTGTCGGCGCGGGAGCCGGGGCCGGCGTGGTCGAAATGCCGCCCCCGCCCCCGCCGCCGCTGCACGCGCCCAACAGCACCAGTGCGCCGACCGCCGTCGACCGCAACCACAACCCGCGCAACGCTACTCGCATAACAACTCGTCCCCGACTCACGAGCGCCCGCTTTACGGTGCGATCCGTTTCCGCTTGTTTACCATGACGCCAAGCAGAATGCCGCGATCCGGCTTGCGACACGGGCGGGCAACTCCTAGAGCCCGGCGCGATGCTCGCCCAGCTCTCGCATGTCCGCAACTGGATCTTCGATCTCGACAACACGCTCTATCCGGCGAGCGCCAATCTGTTCGCGCTGATCGATGCGCGCATCGGCGAGTATGTGCAGCAGCTGCTCGCCTGCTCGCCGGAAGAGGCGTACCGCGTGCAAAAGGCCTATTTCCACGCGCACGGCACCACCTTGTCGGGCCTGATGGCCGAACATGGCACCGATCCGCACCATTATCTCGATTATGTCCACGACGTCGACATGAGCGTCCTCGAACAGAATGAGGCGCTGGTCGAGGCACTGGCGCGGCTGCCCGGCCGCAAGCTCGTCTTCACCAATGGCGACGCGCCCTATGCGCAGCGCGTGCTCGAAAAGCTCGGCCTCGCCGAAACGTTCGAGGCGATCCACGACGTCCACGCCACCGCCTATCGCCCCAAGCCCGAGCCCGCCGCCTATCAGGGGCTGTGCGAGGCCTATGCACTGGACCCGCACGAATCGCTGTTCGTCGAGGATATGGCGCGCAACCTGAAACCGGCCAAGGCGATCGGCATGACCACCGTGTGGATCGACAACGGTTCCGAACAGACGCCCGACGCCGATCGCAGCTTCATCGACTATACCATCACCGATCTCGGAGCCTGGCTCCACACCGTTCTGGAGAGCTGACATGACCGATCTCGCCGCGACGATCGACGCCGCCTGGGAAGACCGCGCGAACCTGAGCTTCGCCACCGAGGGCGCGGTGCGCGAAGCCGTCGCCGAAGCGCTGAACCTGCTCGATCGCGGCGAGGCCCGCGTTGCCGAGCCGGTGGACGGCGGCTGGCAGGTCAACCAGTGGCTCAAGAAGGCGGTGCTGCTCAGCTTCCGCCTCAACGACAATGTCGTCGTCCCCGGCCCCGAAGGCACCGCCTGGTTCGACAAGGTGCCCTCGAAGTTCACCGGCTGGGGCGAGGCCGCGTTCCGCGACGCCGGCTTCCGCGCGGTGCCGGGCAGCATCGTCCGCCACGGCGCACACATCGCCAAGGGCGCGGTGCTGATGCCGAGCTTCGTCAACATCGGCGCCTATGTCGGCGAAGGCACGATGGTCGATACCTGGACCACCGTCGGCAGCTGCGCGCAGATCGGCAGGAACGTGCATCTCTCGGGCGGTGTCGGCATCGGCGGCGTGCTGGAGCCGCTGCAGGCCGATCCCGTGATCATCGGCGACGGCGCGTTCATCGGCGCGCGGTCGGAAGTGGCCGAGGGCGTGCGCGTCGGCGAGGGCGCGGTGCTGTCGATGGGCGTCTATCTCGGCGCCTCGACCAAGATCGTCGATCGCGCGACCGGGCAGGTCTATCGCGGCGAAGTGCCGCCTTATGCGGTGGTGGTGCCGGGCACGCTCCCGGCGGAAGACGGCAAGCCCGGTCTCTACTGCGCGGTGATCGTCAAGACGGTCGACGCGCAGACCCGCAGCAAGACCGGCATCAACGAACTGCTACGCGACTGATCGTCGCGATCAGGCGACGGGGGCGATCCCCAGCCGCCGGATTTCGATGGCGGGGCAACGGTTCATCACGACCTTGAGCCCCGCCGCCTCGGCGCGCGCGGCGGCGGCCTCGTCGACGATGTCGAGCTGCATCCACACCGCCTTGGCGCCTGCCGCAATCGCGGCATCGACGGCCTCGCCGGCATGTTCGGAGCGGCGGAAGATGTCGACCATGTCGATCGGCTCGCCGATCTGTTCGAGATCGCGGAACACGAATTCGCCGTGGATATGCTCGCCGGTGATCTGCGGGTTGATCGGGATCACCCGGTATCCGTGCCGCTGGAGCAACAGCATCACGCCGTTGCTTGGCCGGTTCGGCCGATCCGACGCGCCGACCATCGCTATGGTCCGCGTTTCCTCGAGCAGCGCCCGGATATCCTCGTCACGCGTCAACGGCATGCTTCACCTCTTCAGCCACTCATAGACGGACTCGGCGATCGATCCAAACGGTGTCGCATCACCATTATCCCCCGCAGCCGGGGGCGTGCCCGCATCCGATGCAGCGCGGATCGCCATCGCCAGCGGGATGCGGCCCAGAAACGGAATCCCCATCGTCGCGGCAGCCGATTCGGCGCCACCCGATCCGAACGGGTCCGACGATTCGCCACAATGCGGGCATTGATATCCCGCCATGTTCTCCACCAGGCCGATGATCGGCACCCCGGCCTTGTTGAACAGATCGATCGCGCGCGTCGCATCGATCAACGCCAGATCCTGCGGCGTCGATACGATCACCGCGCCGGTCGGCTTGTGCTTCTGGATCATCGTCAGCTGCACGTCGCCGGTCCCGGGCGGCAGATCGAGCACCAGCAGTTCGGTATCGCCCCAATCGGCATCGACCAGCTGGCCCAGCGCGCCGCCCGCCATCGGCCCGCGCCAGGCGATCGCCTGCCCCTCGGCCACCAGCCCGCCCATCGACAGCATCCGCACGCCGTGCGGCGTCGCGATCGGGATCAGCGTCTTGTCGCGCGCCTGCGGGCGGATGCCCTCGGCGCCGAGCAGCTTGGGCTGCGACGGGCCATAGATGTCGGCATCGACGACGCCCACCTTCAGTCCCGCCCGCGCCAGCGCGATCGCCAGGTTGGCGGCCACCGTCGACTTGCCGACGCCGCCCTTGCCGCTCGCCACGGCGATGATCCGACGGGTCCGCCGTTCGCTCGTCCGCAACAGCCGCACCTCGCTTACGTCGGGCCATCCCGTCGCCGCCGCGCGGACATCGGCTTCGATGGCATCGGCGGTGTCGGGCGCGAGGTCGGTGACGTCGAGCACGATGCTGGCTCGGCCATCCTGGATGCGGGCGGTGGCGCGGCCCGCGGAAACCGGGGCGAGCGCGGCGGAAAGAGCTTCGGAACTGGTCATCGCGGCGTGACATAGGGACACAATCGACTCCTGCCACTGTAAATCCGCGTATCGCCCCTTATAAAGGCAGGCATGACGAATAGTTCTGGCCACGACATTCCGTCGGGCAACTTCCACAACGAAGCGCCGAAGAGCCCCTGGGGCGGCGGTGGCAACGGCGGCGGCGACGATCGGGGCGGCGGGCGCAATCCCTGGTCGATCCCGCCGGAGGGACGGCGCAACCGGCCCAACACCCCCAGCGCGCTCGACGAGTTGCTCCGCCGTGCCCGCGGCGGTGGCGGCGGCAGCAGCGGCGGCGGATCGGGCTTTCCCGGCGTGCCCAGCGGATCGCGGTTGTGGCTGCTCGTGTTCGGTGCGCTGGTCGGCATCTGGGTGCTGTTCACCTCGATCCACCCGATCGGCCCGCGCGAGAAGGGCGTGGTGACGTTTCTTGGCCGTTATTCGGGGACGCTCGATCCGGGCATCCAGTTCACGCTTCCGGCGCCGTTTCAGCTTGTCGACGTCGTCGATGTCGGCAACATCCGCACCGAGAACTTTCCGAATACCGGCGAGAATTTGATGCTCACCGGCGATCAGAACATCGTCGATCTTGCCTATTCGGTCCGCTGGGACATTCGCAGTGCCCCCGAATTCGCGTTCCAGATCAAGGATCCGCGCGAAACGGTGCGCGCCACGGCGGAAAGCGCGATGCGCGCGATCATCGCCAACACCACGCTGAACGACGCGATCGGCGAAGGCCGTTCGGAGATCGAGGCCGAGGCGCAGGCGATGATGCAGCAGATCCTGGACGAATATCGCTCGGGCATCCGCATCCAGGGCGTCGCGGTGCAAAAGGCCGCCGCACCGCAGCAGGTGGACGAGGATTTCAAGGCGGTGACCGCCGCCAAGCAGGAAGCCGAATCGAACCGCAACAACGCCAATGCCTTTGCCCAGCGCGTGCTCGCCACCGCCCAGGGCGAGGCGGCGGAGTTCGACAAGATCTACGAGCAGTACCGGCTGGCCCCCGAAGTGACCAGGCGGCGCATGTATTACGAGACGATGGAGACGGTGCTGGCGCGCAGCAACAAGACGATCATCGAGGCACCGGGCGTGACCTCCTATCTTCCCCTGCCCCAGCTGCGCCGCAACGTCGACGCCGCCGCTGAGCCGGATGCGAAGGGGGCTGCAAAGTGAGCAGCTGGTATCGCAATCCGATCGCGCTGGCGGTCGCCGCCGTGGTCGTGCTCGTCCTGCTGATGAGCTCGATCGCGATCGTTCCCGAAACGAAGCAGGCGGTGATTCTGCGGCTCGAAAAGCCGCTGCGCACCGTCAACGCCTATCAGAATGGCGAACAGTTCGGCCGGACCGGCGCCGGCCCGATCCTGCGTATCCCGCTCCTCGATCGTATCGTCTGGGTCGACAAGCGCGTGCTCGACGTCGAACTGCCCGGCGAACCCGTGCTTTCGACCGATCAGCTCCGGCTCGAGATCGACGCCTACGCGCGCTATCGGATCGTCGATCCGCTGCGCATGGTCGTCACGGTCAACACCGAGGAGCGGCTACGCGAACAGCTTCAGCCGCTGCTGCGGTCGTCGCTGCGCAACGAGCTTGGCCGGCGTCGCTCCGAAATACTGCTCAGCCCCGAACGCGGCGAAGTGATGGATAATGTTCAGGCGTCGCTGCAAAAGCTCGCCAGCCAATATGGCGTGCAGATCGTCGACGTGCGCATCAAGCAGACCGAACTGCCCAGCGGCTCACCGCTCGACAGCGCGCTGATGCGGATGGCGACGGCACGGCGCCAGGAGGCCGAGACGATCCGCGCACAGGGTCTGAAGGACGCGCAGATCATCCGCGCCACCGCGCAGGCCCAGGCCGCGGAAATCTATGCCGCGGCGTTCAACAAGGATCCGAAATTCTACGACTTCTATCGCGCGATGCAGTCGTACCGGACCACCTTCGCCAGCCCCGACGCCAAGGGCGAGACCCAGATCATTCTGTCTCCGCAGAACGGCTATCTGAAGGAGTTCACCGGGCAACGATGACGCTGTCCATCCGTTCACATTCAAACGAGGTTCAGCCACCGCGCGCCAAGAACGCGCGCCAAGACGAATTTCGTTCGCTTCGAGAGGAAATGACCCCGTGCGTTACGCCTACGCCCTGACCACCGCGATCCTGCTCGGCGGCGCTGCCGCCACCCTGTCGCTCAACCAGCCGGCCGGCGCGCAGACCGCCCAGAACGAGCCGGGTGCGATCCAGGCATCCGTGCCCAGGGCCGGCGCGCCTATGAGCTTTGCCGACATGGTCGCCAAGCTCCAGCCCGCCGTCGTCAACATCTCGACGACGCAGCGTGTGCAGGTCAACAGCAATCCGTTCGCCGGAACGCCTTTTGAGATGTTCGGAGGCGGCCAAGGCCAGCCGGTGACGCGCGAGGCGCAGTCGCTCGGCTCGGGCTTCGTGATTTCGGCCGACGGCTATGTCGTCACCAACAACCACGTGATTTCGGCCGGCGCACGCGGCGCCGTGGTCGAAGCGATCACTGTGACGCTGGCCGACGGACGCGATTTCAAGGCCAAGCTGATCGGGAATGACGCGCAGTCGGATCTTGCGCTGCTCAAGATCGAGGGCACCAACCTGCCGTTCGTCCGCTTCGGCGATTCGAAAAGCGCGCGCGTCGGCGATTGGGTCGTCGCGATCGGCAATCCGTTCGGCCTGGGTGGCACCGTCACCGCCGGCATCATCTCGGCCACGCACCGCGTGACCGGCCAGGGCGGCGCCTATGATCGGTTCATCCAGACCGATGCCTCGATCAATCGCGGCAATTCGGGCGGCCCGATGTTCGATCTGAACGGCAATGTGATCGGCATCAATTCGCAGATCCTGTCGCCCACCGGTGGCAATGTCGGCATTGGCCTTGCGATCCCCGCCGAAGAGGCCAAACCGATCATCGACAAGCTGATGCAGGGCAAGTCGATCGATCGCGGCTATCTGGGCATCGCGATGCAGGATCTGACCAAGGAACTCGCCGACGGTTTCGGCCTGCCGTCCGACAGGGGCACGCTGGTCTCGCGCGTCGAGCCGGGCCAGCCTGCGGAAAAGGCCGGGATCAAGCAGGGCGACGTGATCGTAAAGGTGAACGGCAAGGATGTGACGCCCGATCAGACACTGTCCTATCTGGTGGCGAATGTCGCCCCCGGCACGCGCATCCCGGTCGAGCTGATCCGCGACGGCAAGCGCCAGACGGTCAACGTCACCGTCGCCAAGCGTCCGTCGGAGGAACAGCTTGCCCAGTTCGATCCGAACGACGAAAGCAGCGGCCCCGACGGCAGCGACGACAGCGCCACGGCGACCACCGAATCGATCGGGATCGCGGTGACGCCGCTGACTGCGCAGATCGCGCGCAGCGTCGGCGTCGACCCGTCGATCGGCGGGGTCGTGATCCTGGGCGTCAACCAGGCGAGCGACGCGGCCGGCAAGGGCCTGCAGCGCGGCGACGTGATCGTGTCCGCCAATCGCCAGCGCGTCTCGAGCGCCGACGATCTCGCCAAGGCCGTTGCCGCTGCCAAGGCGGCCGGGCGCAAGCAGATCGTGCTCTATGTCCAGCGCCGCAACATCGGCAACTTCATCCCGGTGGGCATCACCGGCAACTGATCGGCGCGAAGCCGGCTGACCAACGCCCGTTTCTCCCCTATGCCAAGCGCCGAAGGAGCAGGGGCATGGGCGGAGAGACGGGCATTTTCGTGGGTGCGGCCGGCGAGCGGCGACTTGAACTGGTGCTGTGCCGCGCCAATCGCCACGGGCTGATCGCGGGCGCCACCGGCACCGGCAAGACGGTGACGCTGCAGGGGCTGGTCGAGGGTTTTTCGGCGGCCGGCGTGCCGGTGTTCGTCGCCGATGTGAAGGGCGATCTCAGCGGGCTCGGCATGGCCGGCTCGCCGACCGCCAAGCCGCATGATGCCTTTGCCGAGCGCGCCCGTGCGATCGGTGATACCGACTGGCGGTATCGCGCCGCCCCCGTCCAGCTATGGGATCTGTTCGGCCAGCAGGGCCATCCGATCCGCACCACCGTCTCCGAAATGGGGCCGCTGCTGCTCGCACGGCTGATGGACCTCAACGAGGTGCAGGAAGGCGTGCTGACGATCGCCTTCCACGTCGCCGATCAGGACGGGCTGCTGCTGCTCGATCTCGACGATCTCCAGGCGATGCTCGCGCACTGCGCCGAACGCGCCGACGAACTGACCGCCACCTTCGGCAATGTCTCGAAGCAGAGCGTCGGCGCGATCCAGCGCCAGCTGCTCCAGCTGCGGGCCCAGGGCGGAACGCATTTCTTCGGCGAACCCGCGCTCGCGATCCGCGATTTCCTCGCCACCGATGAGTCCGGCCAGGGCGTCGTCAACATCCTCGCCGCCGACAAGCTGATGGCAAGCCCGCGGCTCTATGCCAGCTTCCTGCTCTGGCTGCTTTCCGAACTGTTCGAGACGCTTCCAGAAATCGGCGATCCTGACCAGCCCAGCCTCGTCTTCTTCTTCGACGAGGCGCATCTGCTGTTCGACGATGCACCCAAGGCGCTGCTCGAAAAGATCGAACAGGTCGTTCGCCTGATCCGCTCGAAGGGCGTCGGCGTCTATTTCGTCACGCAGAACCCGATCGACATTCCCGAGGATGTCGCCGCCCAGCTCGGCAACCGCATCCAGCATGCGCTGCGCGCCTTCACGCCGCGCGACGAAAAGGCGATCCGCGCCGCCGCCGACACGTTCCGCGCCAATCCCGGGCTCGATGTCGCCACCGCGATCACCGAACTGCGCGTTGGCGAGGCGCTGGTCTCGCTGCTTCAGGCCGATGGCGCGCCCGCTCCGGTCGAGCGCACGCTGATCAGGCCGCCCGCCTCGCGCGTCGGCCCGCTCGCGCCCGACGAGCGCAGCATCCTGATCGAAACCGATGCGATCGGCAGCCGCTACGATGTGGTGGTCGATCGCGAATCGGCGGAGGAGCTGCTCGCCGCCAAGCGCGACGAGGCCGAAGCCGCCGCTGCCGAGGCAAAGGCTGCCGACGGAGCGGCAAAGGCCGCCGCCGCGCAGGCCAAGGAAGAAGCCCGCGCCGCCAAGGAGGCCGAGCGCGCCCGCATCGCCGCCGAGCGCGAGGCCGATCGCCAGGCCCGCCGCCAGGCACAGGCTGAGCGCGAAGCCGAACGCGAGGCCGCGAAAAACCCGTGGAACCGCGCGATCAACGCCGCGACCCGCTCGGCCTCATCGGCAGCGGGCCGCGCCGTCGCCAACGAAGTCAGCAAGGCGGTGTTCGGCGGCAAGCGCAGCGGCGGCGCGCTCGGCAGCATCGTGCGAGGCGTGCTCGGCGGCCTGTTCCGCGGCTGACGCTGGCCAGCCGCGGATCGCCGCCCGTCGTTACTGGTCGCGCCGGCCCAGCAGGCGCAGGCGCAGCGCCTGAAGCTTGATGAAGCCGGCAGCGTCGCGCTGGTCATACGCGCCCTGATCGTCCTCGAACGTCACCACCTTTTCGCTGTAGAGCGAATAAGGCGACTTGCGGCCGGTGACGATGACATTGCCCTTGTAGAGCTTGAGACGCACCGTGCCGGTCACCTTCAACTGGCTGTGGTCGACCGCCGCCTGCAGCATCTCGCGCTCGGGCGAGAACCAGAAGCCGTTGTACAGCAGCTCGGCATAGCGCGGCGCCAGCTCGTCCTTCAGATGCGCCGCGCCGCGATCGAGCGTGATCTGCTCGATGCCGCGATGCGCAAGGTGATAGATGGTGCCGCCCGGCGTCTCATACATGCCGCGCGACTTCATGCCGACGAAGCGGTTCTCGACCAGATCGAGCCGGCCGATGCCGTGCTTGCGGCCGAGTTCGTTGAGCGCCGCGAGCAGCGTCGCCGGCGACATCGCCTCGCCGTTCAGCGCCACACCGTCGCCGCGCTCGAAATCGATCGTGATCGTCTCAGGGACGTCGGGCGCGTCCTCGGGGTTCACCGTGCGCGAATAGACGTAATCGGGCACTTCCTCCCACGGATCCTCGAGCACCTTGCCCTCGGACGAGGTGTGGAGAAGGTTCGCGTCGGTCGAAAACGGCGATTCGCCGCGCTTGTCCTTGGCGACGGGGATCTGGTGTGCCTCGGCGAACTCGATCAGCCGGGTGCGGCTGGTCAAATCCCATTCGCGCCACGGCGCGATCACCTTGATGTCCGGGTTCAGCGCATAATAGCCGAGCTCGAAACGGACCTGGTCGTTGCCCTTGCCGGTGGCGCCGTGGCTCACCGCGTCGGCACCCACCATTTTGGCGATCTCGATCTGGCGCTTGGCGATCAGCGGCCGCGCGATCGAGGTGCCGAGCAGGTACAGCCCCTCATAAAGCGCGTTGGCGCGCATCATCGGGAAGACGAAATCGCGGACGAACTCCTCGCGCAGATCGTCGATGAAGATGTGCTCGGGCTTCACGCCGGCCATCTCGGCCTTCTTGCGCGCCGGCTCCAGCTCCTCGCCCTGGCCCAGATCGGCGGTGAACGTCACCACCTCGCACTGATAGGTCTGCTGCAGCCATTTCAGGATCACGCTCGTGTCGAGGCCGCCCGAATAGGCAAGGACGACGCGATTGATCTTTTCCGACATGGGGCAGCGACTCCGGCTTGGATGGATAGGGGAACCGCGGCGCCTCTAGGGTTCCCTGATCCTTCGTGCAACATCCGGCGTGTCGCCGCCGCTGCCGCTCACACCGAATGCAGCCTCGTCGGGGGCGTCGCGTCGGCCCGCAGCGCCGCTTCCGCCTCGTTCATATAGTCGCGCGTGATCGGCAACGCCTCGCGCGAGCGGGCGAACTGGAGCTGATAATTGACCAGCCCGCCGTTCATGAAGCTGACGCACGATCCGGCGAGATAATAGGTCCACATGCGGAAGAAGCGTTCGTCATACAGCTCGACGATCGCGTCATGCGCGGCGACCGTGCGGTCATACCAGGCCTTCAGCGTATGGCCGTAATGCAGCCGCAGCACCTCGACATCGGTGAGGAAGTAACGCAGCCCCTCATAGCCCTTGGCGATCTCGGACAGCGCCGGGATGTAACCACCCGGGAAGATATATTTGAGCGTGAAGGCATCGGTGAAGCCCGGCCCGCCTGCGCGCCCGATCGTGTGGATCAGCATCACGCCGTCGGGCGTGGTCAGTTCGCGGCACTTGGCGAAGAAGGTGCGATATTGCGGCGTGCCGACATGCTCGAACATGCCGACCGAAACGATCCGGTCGAACTGCCCGGTCAGCGCGCGATAATCGATCAGCTGGAACCGCACCTTGTCCGCCACGCCTGCCGCCTCGGCCCGCGCCTGCGCGATCTTGAGCTGTTCTTCGGACAGGGTAACGCCCAGCACCTCGGCGCCGGTATGCTGATGGATATAGAGCGCCATGCCGCCCCAACCACAACCGATGTCGAGCACTTTCATCCCCGGCTCGATCGCCAGCTTGGCAACGATGTGCGCCTTCTTGTCGCTCTGCGCCTGTTCGAGCGAATTGTCGGGATCGGTGTAATAGGCGCAGCTATATTGCCGGTCGGCATCGAGGAACAGGTCGTACAGGCGCGCCGACAGGTCGTAATGGTGCGCGACATTCTGCTTCGACTTGCGCGCCATGTTGTAACGGCCGATCAGGTGGGCGACTTTGCCGGTGGCCTTGCTCAGCGCCGACGGCGTCAGCACCCGGTCGCTCTGTTCCCAGCGGTTATTCGCGGTGACCAGCATCAGCAGGTCGAGGATGTCGCCCTCGTCGAAATCCAGGCTGCCGTCCATATAGGTCTCGGCCGCGCCCAGCGCGGGATCGCGCACGATCCGGCCTGCCGCGCCCTTGGCCAGCCGGATGCTCACCGGCTTCAGATCGGGATCAGGCGTGCCAAACCGCCGGGTCGATCCGTCGGCATGGGTTACCGTGAGTTGTCCTTGCTTGATCGCGCGTTCGAAAAATCGGTCGATTACTGCCATTGACGTCGCGTACCTTGATTGTGTTTCCGATATTCGCGTTCCGCGTTTCGGCCTATCGCGGGTGCCGCATCCACAGCGTTACGGCATCAAAACGACCGTCGGTGCAGCGGGTTCATGGCCGGGCCGTTTTTTTTCGCACCTGCCATTAGATGCCCGCATACCATTGATAACCGTTGGAATCCTCCCAATAGCCGCCCTTGCCGCCGCCGACGCCGGCCAGCGAGGCCACGGCCTCGATCCGCATCAGATATTTGGCGTGCTTGTAGCCCAGCTGCCGCTCGACGCGCAGCCGCAGCGGCGCACCGTGGCCGACGCTCAGATACTGGTCGTTCATTGCCCAGGCGAGGATCGTCTGCGGGTGCAGCGCATCGATCATGTCGATCGACTCGTAATAATGCCCCGCGCCGTAGCGATCGGCGCAGTGGAACACGATGTAGCGCGCCTGCGAGCTGATCCCGGCGGCGTTCAGCACCGTCGCCAGCTGCGGCCCCTGCCACTTGCCGATCGCGCTCCAGCCTTCGACGCAGTCGTGTCGGGTGATCTGCGCGCGCTGCGGCATCGCCTGCAGCTGGGCGAGGCTGAGCGTCATCGGCTGGCGCACCATGCCATCCACCCGCAGCCGCCAGTCGGCAAAGCGGTTCGCGGCCATCGCACCATATTCGGGGGTGTTCGGATTATGTGTGCCGTTGACGCGAAAGCGCGGGCTGCGCTGCTCCGGCCGGAACTCGCGGGCCAGCGCGGCGCGGCCGATCGATCGCTGGAGGAACTGGTGCGCCTCCTCCGCGCTCAGCAACACCGGGCTGTTGGTCCAGCGGTCGCAGCCGGCTAGCAGGCCGGCGCCCCCGGCGACGATCAGGTTGCGGCGGGTCAGGATCATCGCTCGTCCTCCTGGGGCACGCGCCACCAGCCGGTGATCATCGAACGGATCTCGCCGATCGGCCCGGCCAGCATCACCAGCGTCAGATGGACGAGCAGGAACAGGACGATCGCCGCCATCGCGATGAAATGCACCGAACGCGCCGATTGCCGCCCACCGAACATGCCGGTCAGCCAGGGCCAGCTGGCATCCATGCCCGGCGACAGCGCCAGCCCGGACAGGATCACCAGCGGGATCAGCACGAAGATCACGCCGACATAGGCCAGCTTCTGAAAGATGTTGTACGCGCGCGGATTGGCCGGATCGTGAAAGCGCAGCGCAAGATGCGCCTTGGCGTCGTCCCACAGATGCGCAGGGTGCAGTTCGGCGGCACGGATGCGCAGGTCATGCACGATGTGCCGGTTGATCAGGCTGACGATCAGATAGGCGAGCAGGCCGAAGCCCAGCACCAGCGCGAAGAACAGGTGCCAGTGCCGCGCGCCCGACAGGCTGTAATAGGAAGGCAGTGTCGCCCAGCCGGGAAAGCGCGGCAGTTCGAGCCAGGCATGATCGAAATTGGCGCCATATTCGCCCCAATAGAGGCGCGGATGCGCGTTGAAGATCATCAGCCCGCTGCCGATCATAACCAGCACCGTCACCGCGTTCAGCCAGTGCCACAACCGGGTGCTCAGCCGGTGTCGGAATATCATGCCGCCGGGCGCCCGTCGTCGATCGTTCGCCATCGCCCCTTCCCTTCGTCGCTCGCCCGATAGTAGGGCATTCGCAGTCGCGGCGAAAATGGTTTCACCGCCGTCGCGCTTTTTCCGCCGGAGCCGCCATGACTGCCGATTTTCATTTCTATGCGCCGGCCGAAGGGCATGGCCTGCCGCACGATCCGCTCAACGCGATCGTCGCACCCCGCCCGATCGGCTGGATCAGCACGCGCTCGGCAAGCGGCGTCCGCAATCTCGCGCCCTACAGCTTCTTCAACTTGTTCAACTATCGCCCACCGATCATCGGCTTCGCGTCGATCGGCTGGAAGGACAGCGTCGCCAACATCGCCGAAACGGGCGAATTCGTGTGGAACCTTGCGACGCGCGCCCAGGCCGAGGCGATGAACGCGACGGCGGCGATGGTGGGTGCTGAAATCGACGAATTCACGCTCGCCGGGCTCGAAACGCTGCCGTCGCGTACCGTCGCGCCCGATCGCGTCGCCGGCAGCCCGGCGCAGTTCGAATGCCGGCTGACGCAGCTGATCCGCCTGGAGAATCGCGGGGGCGAGGCGATCGACACCTGGCTGGTGCTCGGCGAGGCGACCGGCATCCATATCGATCGCGCGATGCTCGATGCCGACGGCGTCTACCAGACCGCGCGTGCCCGCCCGATCCTGCGCGGCGGCGGCCCGGCCGACTATTTCGAAATCGGCGACGACGCGCTGTTCCGCCTGCACCGCCCGGGCTGACCCGGCGGCGGCGCCCGCCTCTCAGGCCACCGCGATCAGCATCAGCTTGGCCTTGGCCTGTGCGAGGCGGGTCACGAAGACGCGGTAGCGTCCCGGCTCGAGCCTGAAGCGAACGACCTTGCGGATCGTCGAGCAATCGGGGCCGTGGCCATGCGCCACCGACGATAGCGGCTCGCCGCGCGCCGTCCCCGGCAGCACGTCGATCCAGCCGCGCTGGTCGAGCGCGATGCCATAGGTGCCGGCGCGTTCGATCTCGAATTCGATCGTCGCCGCGCGCCCGGGCTTGGCGCCGGCCGGAATGCCCTTCAGGCTTGCGCCGTCGACCGTGTCGAGCGCGACGGCCCTGCCGATCGTCAGCGCGTCGCCGGGCGAGGACCAGCCGGCCATCGCCGCCGGCAGGCTCGCATCGGTCGCCTTGCAGGCCGTGGTCTGGGCGGGATCGGTCTGGGCGAGCAACAGAGCAAGGATCAGCATCGTCGGATCTCCTCGGGGTAGCGCCGTCGATACGGGATTCCAGTTTGCCGCGAAATGCCCATATGAGGGGCCGACAATGGCCCGCGCCCGCATTCTCGTCCTCCATCCGGTCCTGGGACCGCTCGACTATCGCGTGCCGCCTGGCATGACGGTGGCACCGGGCTCGATCGTCGTCGTACCGATCGGCCCGCGCCAGTTCGCCGGCGTGGTGTGGGAGCCGGAACAGCTGCCGACCGAGGAGATCGGCGACAACCGCCTCCGCTCGATCCTCGCCGTCGCCGATGTGCCGCCGATCCCTGCGCCGGTGCGCCGGCTGGTCGAATGGACCGCCGACTATTATCTGGCACCACCCTCGGCCGTGCTGGCGATGAGCCTGCGCACCTCGGCCGCGTTCGGCGCCGCGCCCACCGTCACCGAATATCGCGCGACCGGCACCGCCCCCGATCGCCTGACCCCGCAGCGCGCCCAGGCGCTCGAGCGGATCGGCAGCCGGCAGGGCATGGTGCGCGAACTCGCCGCGATCGGCGAGGTATCCGACTCGGTGATCCGCGGCCTGGTCAAGGCCGGCGCGTTCGAGCCCGTCATCGTCGATACCGATGCGCCCTATCCGCCGCCCGATCCCGACTTCGCCCCACCGCGGCTCAGCGACAGGCAAGCCGACGTCGCCGCCGAACTGCGCGGCGCGGTGGAGGCGGCGGCGTTCAAGCCGTTCCTGCTCGACGGCGTGACCGGATCGGGCAAGACAGAGGTCTATTTCGAGGCGGTCGCCGCCGCGCTGCGTGCCGGCCGGCAGACGCTGGTGCTGCTCCCCGAAATCGCGCTGACCGAACCCTTTCTCACCCGCTTCACCCGCCGCTTCGGCTGCGAGCCGGTCGCCTGGCATTCGGGCCTGCGCAGTTCGGAGCGCCGCCGCGCCTGGCGGGCGATCGCGAATGGCGAGGCGATGGTGACGGTCGGCGCCCGCTCCTCGCTGTTCCTCCCCTATCCCGATCTCGGCCTGATCGTCGTCGACGAGGCGCACGAAACCAGCTTCAAGCAGGAAGACGGCGTGCATTATCACGCCCGCGACGTCGCGGTGATGCGCGGCATGTTCGAGCGTTGCCCGGTGGTGCTCGCCTCCGCCACGCCGGCGATCG
The DNA here is from genome assembly GCF_054489705.1 of Sphingomonas sp. RS6. Classification (NCBI taxonomy): domain Bacteria; kingdom Pseudomonadati; phylum Pseudomonadota; class Alphaproteobacteria; order Sphingomonadales; family Sphingomonadaceae; genus Sphingomonas; species Sphingomonas sp. RS6. Next base: position 218,908 of record NZ_JBTMWM010000002.1, on the reverse strand, counting down.
AGACGCGCCACCAAGTCGAACTCGGCCGCTATGCCGAACTCAAGCTGCCGGGCCGCTACGGCGCCGCCCAGCTGCCGCGGATCGAGGCGATCGACCTCACCCGCGAGCCGCCCGAGCGCGGGCGGTGGCTGTCGCCCCGGCTGGTCAAAGCGATCGAGGAGACGCTGGCGCGCGGCGAACAGTCGCTCCTGTTCCTCAACCGACGCGGCTATGCGCCGCTCACCCTGTGCCGGCACTGCGGCCACCGCTTCCAATGCCCCAACTGCACCGCCTGGATGGTCGAGCACCGGCTGCTCCACCGGCTGTCGTGCCACCATTGCGGCCATACCATGCAAACGCCCAGCATGTGCCCCGAATGCAAGTCGGACGACACGCTGGTCGCCTGCGGCCCCGGCGTGGAGCGCATCGCCGACGAGGTCGCCGCGCTGTGGCCCGAGGCAAGGACGGCCATCGTTACCTCGGACACGCTCTGGTCGCCCGCCAAAGCCGCCGAGTTCGTCTCGCGGATGGAACATGGCGCGATCGACGTGGTGGTCGGCACGCAGCTCGTCACCAAAGGCTATCATTTTCCCAACCTCACGCTGGTCGGGGTGGTCGATGCCGATCTCGGCCTCGACGGCGGCGATCTCCGCGCGTCGGAGCGGACCTTCCAGCAGATCATGCAGGTCGCCGGCCGCGCCGGGCGCGGCGAAAAGCCCGGCACCGTCTATATCCAGACGCACGCGCCCGAGGCGCGGGTGATGCAGGCGCTCGTCACCGGCGATGCCGACGCCTTCTACGCCGCCGAAACCGCCGCGCGCCGCGACGCGGAGGCGCCGCCCTTCGGCCGCTATGCCGCGATCATCATCTCGTCGGAGGACAAGGCGGCGGCCGAGGAAGCCGGCCGGATCATCGCCCGCGCCGCCCCCGAACTGGCGGAGATGCACGTCTATGGCCCCGCCCCCGCGCCCCTGGCAATGCTGCGCGGCCGCCACCGCTTCCGCCTGCTCGTCCACGCCCGGCGCAGCTTCGACGTCCAGCACGTGATCCGCGACTGGCTCGGCGCCCTCAACTGGAGCCCCCGCGTCCGCGTCGCCGTCGACGTCGACCCTTACAGCTTCGTGTGAGCCGCCGATTGCAAAGCGACCAAAGCCTCCGTTAAGCTCCTCCGATCACAGGGGGAAACAAATGATCCGGAGCCTGATTGCCGCGCTTGCCGTACTTGCGCCTGCCGTCGCACACGCAGACTGGTACGAAGCCTCGTCGAAGCACTTTGTCGTCTATGCCGATCAGGATCCGGACAAGCTCAAGGCGTACACCGCAGAGCTGGAGCGTTTCGACCAGTCACTGCGCTTCCTTACCGGCACACCGGACAAGCCGCTGAGCCCGATGATGCGGGTGCATGTCTATGTGGCGGCGAACGTCGGCGATGTTCAGGAACTGGCATACAACTCGCGAGTAGCCGGATTTTTCATCCCAAGGGCCAGCGGCCCTAACGCCTTCGTGCCCGATGGCGACGGCGGCGGCGCGCTCGACGCTCGCACCGTCTTGCAGCACGAATATTGCCACGCCTTCATGTTTTCCACCTGGCCCAGCGTGGTGTTCCCCAAATGGTTCGTCGAAGGTTTCGCCGAGTTCTTCGGCACAGCCTTCTACCGTCAAGGCGAACTGATCATCGGCAAGTCGCCGGATTATCGTGCCTATGGTATCGATCGAACCGCCAATGTTCCCGCCCGGCGGCTTCTGTCGCTTGATCCGCGCGACAAGGATCTGGACACTCAGACGCTATATGGGCGCGGGTGGCTGCTCACCCATTATGCCTTTCTCGGTGGTCATGCCGATGAACTGGGGAACTACATCGCCGCGATCAACGCGGGCAAGCCGATCGAAGAAGCCAACCAGGCGTTCGGACCGATCAACCAGTTGGACGGCAAGCTCAACGGCTGGGCCAAGCGAGGGTCACTCCCGACGATCCGACTTGAAAAGGACAAGGTGCCCGTCGGCGAGGTGACGGTGCGCAAGCTAAGTCCCGGCGAAGCCGCAACGATGAGACCGCGTATGTATTCGCAGGCGGGCGTCGATGCGAAGCGCGCTGTCAAGGTGCTGGCGATGGCGCGCGCAGCCGCTGCGTCCTATCCGAACGATGCTGCTGCGCAGAACGAGCTTGCGGAGGCGGAGTTCGACGCACGCAACTTCGCGGAGTCGGAGGCCGCAGCCGATCGCGCCCTGGCCGCGGACCCGACATCCATTCACGCCATGCTCTACAAGGGCATGGCGATGAGCGAGCGCGCAAAAGCAGCAAAAATCGATGATCCGGCAAAATGGGCGGAGATAAGGAGCTGGTTCGTCAAGGCAAACCGCGCTGATACGGAATATCCCCAACCCCTTATCCTTTACTACGACAGTTTCATCGATGCGGGGCAGAAACCGAGCAAGACGGCCGAGGATGGGCTGCTCAAAGCTTATATGCTCGCGCCGTTCGACAATACGCTGCGGGGCCGCGCCGGGATGGTGTTGCTGCGCCGTAACATGATTGGACCGGCTAAGATCGCATTCGAGAAAATCGCCTATGGTCCACATGTCGGCGATGACAACCCCGCCCGGGCCATTCTGGAAGCGCTCGACAAGGGCGGGGCCGAAGCCGCGATCAAGGTCTATGAGGATGCCGAGGCCAAGGCCAAGCAGCGCGAAGCCGAGGAGGCCAAGAAGCGCGGCGCCTGATCCCTGCGCCCGCACCGGCTTGAACCGCCGCCGCTTTTGCCCGAAAGCGGCGGCGATGCTTGCAAGCGGGGTGGAATGAATGCGGCGGTTGCTGATGCTGGTGGCGCTGATGGTCGCCTGGAGTGCGCCGGCGCGTGCCGACGACATTTCGGCGGCGGGGCGCGGCGTGGTGCGGATCGTCACGATCGCGGTCGCCGATGACGAAGTCGTCGGCTTCGGCCATGGCAGCGGCTTTGCGGTGGCGCCGAACCGGATCGTCACCAACGCCCATGTCGTCGAACTCGCCTCGCGCTATCCCGACAATGTCGTGATCGGCGTCGTCCCGTCCGAAGGCAGCAAGTCTTTCCAGGGCAAGCTGATCGCGATCGACACGCGGCGCGACCTCGCGCTGATCGAATTCAGCGGCGCCAGCCTGCCACCGCTCGCGCTGTTTTCGGGCGACGTCACGGACGGGACGACGCTGATCGCGCTCGGCTATCCCGGCAATGTCGATGTCGCCACCGCGCGCTCCGCCGCCGACTTCATCCGTCCGCAATCGCCGGTGCGGTCGCAGGGCACGTTCGGTGGCATCCGTGATCTGGAGGGGGCATCGGTGCTGCTCCACACTGCCAGCATCGCGCGCGGCAATTCGGGCGGGCCGCTGCTCGATGCGTGCGGGCGCGTGCTCGGCGTCAATTCGGCGATCACCCGCGCCGACGAAGGCGACGCGACCTTCGCCTTCGCGATCGCCGACAGCGAACTCGTGGCATTCCTCCAGGCGGCGAACCAGCCCTATCAGTCGGTCGCCGCGCCCTGCATCAGCGTCGAGCAGCGCATGGCGCTCGACAAGAGCGCCGAGGAAAAGGCACGCCTCGACGCCGAGGCACAGGCGCAGATGGCGGCGAGCGCGGCCGAAGCCGCCCGGCGCACCGCGATCGAAAAGGCTCGTGCGGCGAACGAATCGACGCGCGAAACCTTCATGGCCGGCGCGGCGGTGCTGCTCGTCTTCGGCGCGCTCGCGCTCGGCGCCGGCGGCATGCTGATCCTGCGCGATCGCCAGCGCGCGGGCGTCTGGACGGCGGTGGGTGGCGGTGCGCTGCTGCTCGGCGCGGTGGCGCTGTTCGTGCTCCGTCCGAGCTTCGACGAGACCAAGCTGGTGCTGGACGAGACGGCCGGCAATGCCAGCGCGGCAGCCGAGCTTCCGCCCGAGCAGGCGGCGGGCAAACTGATGTGCACGTTCGAGCCCGATCGCAGCCGCGTCATCGTTTCGTCCACCGAGCCGGTCGAACTCGATGTCGGCGACGATGGCTGCATCAACGGCCGCACCCAATATGCCGAATCGGGCAAGCGCTGGCAGCGCGTGCTAGTGCCCGAGAACGAACAGACGGTGTCGGTGCTCGATTTCGATCCGGCGACCGCCACCTATGCCGCCACCCGCTACCTGCTTTCGGCCGACGAGATGGCGCGCATCCGCGAGATTCGCGCGTCCGTGCCGATCAAGGCCTGCACCGGCGATCAGGCCGCGCGCGCAAGCCTCGCCAGTCTGCAACAGTCGATCCGCGCCAGCCTGCCACAGGTCTATAACGAAAAGCTCGTCTATCACTGCGCGCCGGCGAACTGAGCCGGATCACTTCCGCTCGATGATCCCCTCGCGGCGGCGCAGCACGCGCTTGCGGTCGATGCCATAGGCATAGCCGCCCATGCTGCCGTCGCCGCGCTGGGCACGGTGGCACGGGATGACGATCGAAACCGGATTGGCGCCGCACGCCGTGCCCGCCGCGCGGGTCGCCCCCGGATTTCCCGCCGCCGCAGCGAGCTGGGCATAGCTGCGTGTCTCGCCATGCGGAATGGCGCGCAGTGCGGCCCACACTGCCTCCTGAAACGCGGTGCCGCGCACGTCGAGCGGCAGATCGGTATCGCGGCCCGGCTGCTCCACCTCGCCGACCACCGTCGCGGCTAGTTCGGCGAACGTCGTGCCGCCTTCGACGAGTTCGGCGGCCGGAAAGCGCCGCTGCAGCATCGCCGCATCCTCATCGAATGCCACGCGACACAGCCCGATTTCGGTCGCCGCGATCAGCAGCGGGCCCAGGCTGGTTGCCGCAACCGTCCAGTGGATCGTCACGCCCGCCCCGCCGGCCCGCCACGCGCTGGGCGTCATCCCCAGCCGGTCGTTGGCCGTTTCGTAGAAGCGGCTCGGCGCCGAATAGCCGGCCTCATAGATGGCCGCGGTGACGCTCGTCTCCTCGCCCAGCGCGGTCACCGCGCGGCGCGCCCGCAATCCGCGCGCATAGGCGGCCGGAGTGACGCCGGTCGCCCGCTTGAACAGCCGGTTGAAATGATGCGGGGCATAGCCGACGCGGGCGGCGAGCACATCGAGCGCGATCGGCGCATCGGCCGCCTCTATCGCGGCCACCGCCGCCGCCACTGCCGCCCGGTCCCGCCCGATCTCGTCGGGCTTGCAGCGCAGGCACGCCCGGAAACCTGCCGCCCGCGCCGCGCTCGCATCGGCGTAGAAGCGGACATGCTCGCGGCGGGGCCGGCGTGCGGGACAGCTCGGCTTGCAATAGATGTTCGTGCTCGTCACGGCGACCACGAACCGGCCGTCGGCCGCGCGGTCACGCGCTTCGAATGCGTTCCAGCAACTATCGTCGGAGAGCGGGTGCGTCGTCATGCCGCGATCATAGACGCGGCCGACCCCGCCCGCATCCCGCCGCTTGCGCGCAAAGGCGATTAATCGTCGTTGCCCGCCGGGCGCATTTGGCGCAGCCGCGCCTCCAGGTCGGCGACGATCTCGTCCTGGCTGCGAAAGGCATGGCGCAGATCGCGCTCGCCCAGGGGAATCAGGAACTCGCAGCCGTGGCGCTCGCCGTCGCTCCACACCACCTTCGCCTCGCGCGCGCCCGCGCCGGACAGCCCAATCCACAGCAGCGTGCCGCTCGGCAGCGCAACATCGGCCCGGAACATGAACCCGGTTGCGGAGAAATTCTCGACCACCGCCTCGAACGGCTTGCCGTCCAGGCCGCGCACCGTGGTGCCGCGATCGACAAGGAAGCGCACGGCGCCGCGCGCATCCATGCTCCCCCATACCTCCAGCCTCGCCACCAGCACGTCGCAATCCTCGCCTTGGACGCCGTGCTTAACCGCGGCCGGGTTAACGCTTCGCCCCTGGGCGCGGTCGCCATGCGCATTTTTCGTCGCATGCCCGTCGCGCGCGATTTGCCGGGCGGACGCGGCGGTTGCATCAGCACCCTACTGCTCGCGCGGCCGGCCATCGCCCCGGCCCGGTCATGCGCGGCAGCGGCCGGGGCGTATCGCCGGCCGGTGCGGCCCTGCGTCAATGGGGGGACAGGCTGCGCAAATCGGCGGGAACGGCTGCCTGCGGCCCTTGTGTGCCGCCGTTCCCGCCGGCGTTGCCACCGCCACGGCTTGACCTTCGCACTGCAACACGCCATGTAAGAGGCCGACGAGGCTTTTTTGCAGCGTGATCGGCGTCGCCCGCTCCTTCCGGGAGCCTGCAACGTCCGGCTCGGCCTCGATCGATGAACGGCTTCCCATATCACGCGGGGCGTCACTTGTTTGACCCCGCCTTCGCTCGTGCGCCTCGTCGCGCGGGTGCCGGCCGCATAGTGAAAGTTTCCAATGCAATTCAAAGAACTCGGCCTTTCCGAGAAGGTCCTCGCTGCGCTCGCCGCCAAGGGCTATACCGACGCGACCCCGATCCAGGCGCAGTCGATCCCGGCACTGCTCGAAGGGCGCGACCTGCTCGGCATCGCCCAGACCGGCACCGGCAAGACTGCGGCGTTCATGCTGCCGTCGATCGACCGCCTCGTCGCCAGCGGCAAGCGGGCGCAGCCGCGCGGCTGTCGCATGCTCGTCCTCGCGCCGACGCGTGAGCTCGCCGCGCAGATCGCCGAAAATGCCCGCCACTATGCCAGCGGCACCGGCCTGCGCATCGCCACCGTGTTCGGCGGCACCTCGGTCCACAAGAACAAGACCGATCTGGCGCGCGGCGTCGACATCCTTGTCGCCACGCCAGGCCGCCTCGTCGACCTGCTCGACCAGTGCTACATGATCCTGCTCGGCATCGAGATCCTGGTGCTCGACGAAGCCGACCAGATGCTCGACCTCGGCTTCATCCATGCGCTGCGCCGCATCGTGAAGGAGCTGCCGGCCAAGCGCCAGTCGCTGTTCTTCTCGGCGACCATGCCCAAGTCGATCCGCGAGCTGGCCAGCCAGTTCATCCACAACCCGGTGGAAGTGAAGGTGACTCCGGTCGCCACCACGGCGGAGCGCGTCGAGCAGTTCGTCACCTATGTGAACCAGACCGAGAAGCAGGCGCTGCTGACGATGCAGCTGCGCAACCTCGAGATCGATCGCGCGCTGATCTTCACCCGCACCAAGCATGGCGCCGACCGCGTCGTGCGGCTGCTCGCCGGCAACGGCATCGCCGCCAACGCGATCCACGGCAACAAGAGCCAGCCGCAGCGCGAGCGGGCGCTGGGCGAGTTCCGCTCGGGCAAGGTCAAGCTGATGGTGGCGACCGACATCGCCGCGCGCGGCATCGACGTGTCGGGGGTGAGCCATGTGTTCAACTTCGAGCTGCCCAACGTGCCGGAGCAATATGTCCACCGCATCGGCCGCACCGCGCGCGCCGGCGCTGATGGCGTCGCGATCAGCTTCTGCGCCGATGACGAGCGGCCCTATCTGAAGGACATCGAAAAGCTGACCCGCCAGAAGCTGACGGTGCAGCCGCTGCCCGAAAACTTCATGGCCGAGGCGGACAAGATCAAGTCGACCCGCGCCCCGGTGCCGGTGTCGCGCGCCGAACAGGCGGGCCGCAACGGCCGGGCGATGCAGCATGCGCACGGCCGACGCGGCGACGGTGCGCCCCGTCCCGCGCGCAGCGGTCGCCCCGAGCATCGCGACGAGCCGCGCCGCGCCGAAGGTGCCCGTGGCGAACAGCCCCGGCGCAACGAAGGCGCACGCCCCGATGCGCCGCGCGGCGGCCCCGGCGGCCCCGGCGGCAAGCGCAAATGGCATGCCCGCCCCGCCTCGGGCAATCGCGGCCAGGGTCAGGGCCGCACGGCGCGCTGAATTGTTCGCTGCCCGTTCGAAATCGGCCCTGTCCCGATTTCGAACGGGTGCGACACTTCTCGATCATTAACCTTCCGAAACTTTCTCGATTTCTCTGTCAGGCGCCGATACGGGGTTAGCCACGATTTAACGGTGGGGAAATTGAACGATGCGTAAGGCCCTTTTTGCAGTCGCGCTTGCCGCTGCCGCGATGCTGCCCCAGGCAGCTTCGGCGCAGGTCGTGATCACCGACTGGAGCGCCGATCCCGGCTTCTTGACCGCCAGCAAGATGGTCTACAAGCCGACCAACGATGTCGACCACAATGTCAGCGTCGGCCGCTTCCACATGACCGGCACCGAAAATGGTTCGGTCATCGACTTCTTCAGCTACTGCGCCGATGCCTTCCACAACCTGTCGAAGGGGTCGTTCGAATGGGCCGATCTCTCGGCGCTGACGAGCAACACGACCCGTCAGGAGCAGCTGGTCACGCTGCTCACCAATTCGGAACTGCTGCTCGGCGCGGAAAGCAATGCGCAGGTCCGCAAGACGATCTCGGCCGCGACGCAGCTCGCCGTCTGGGAGATCCTCAGCGAGCGCAAGACCTGGTCGTACGACACCAAGAAGGGTGATTTCTACACCACCGGCGGGGACACCAACGCCGCGCGCACGCTCGCCAACAGCTATCTCGCCCAGATCGCCAATGGCAGCTGGACCGCGGTGGCCGGCTACAAGGTCCGCGTGCTGTTCTCCGCCAACAACCAGAGCCAGGTCGTCGTCACCGCGGTGCCGGAACCGGCCACCTGGCTGATGCTGATCGGCGGCTTCGCGCTGGTCGGCGGCACGCTGCGCCGCCGCCGCGCGGCGACGGTGCGGTTCGCCTGAGCGCGGCCGGCCCCTATCTGTTTCCGGGGGGAAGTCGAGGCGGGACGGCGAAAGCCGTTCCGCCTTTCTTCTGCACGGGCGAATCCCTCCGGCTCGAGAAAAACCAAGTCACGGACCCGGCACCGGATAGACGGCGCAAACTGGTTTCGTGACGATTCCGGGACTCGGGTTGCATCCCCGCGACGGCGATGCTAGCAGCCCGCCAACCCATCGGGGACGCCTTGCGCGTCGCCCGTTTTTTGCATGGGGCCAACTCAGACCCCTCCAAGAGGAACCGAATCGCGTGGAGAATTCCGGCGGGATACAGGCAAGCCTAAGCGGACGATACGCTACCGCTCTGTTCGAACTGGCGCGCGACGCCAAGGCGATCGAAGCCGTTGAAGCGAGCCTCGCTTCGGTGCGCGCCGCGCTCGACGAATCGCCCGAGTTCAAGGCGCTGACCACCAGCCCGCTGATCGACCGCAAGCAGGCCGGCAACGCCGTTGCCGCTGCGGCATCCGCGATGGCGCTCGATGCGACGACGACCAAGTTCCTCGGCGTCCTCGCCGAGAACCGCCGTCTGGCGCAGCTGCCGGCGATCATCCGCACCTTCCGCGCGCTGGCGACCAGCCACCGCGGCGAGACGACCGCGGAAGTCACCTCGGCACACCCGCTCGATGCCGAACAGGTCGACGCGCTCAAGCAGCAGCTCCGCACCCGTATCGGCCGCGAGGTCTCGGTCGACCTGTCGGTGGACCCCTCGCTGCTCGGCGGCCTGGTCGTGAAGATCGGCAGCCAGATGATCGATTCGTCGATCAAGACCCGACTGAACTCCCTCGCGCACGCGATGAAAGGCTGAAGGCTCAAGAAGATGGATATCCGCGCCGCAGAAATCTCGAAGGTCATCAAGGACCAGATCGCCAATTTCGGCACCGAAGCGCAGGTTTCGGAAATCGGCCAGGTGCTGTCCGTCGGCGACGGCATCGCGCGCATCCACGGTCTGGACAATGTCCAGGCCGGTGAGATGGTCGAATTCGCCAATGGCGTGCAGGGCATGGCGCTCAACCTCGAGGCCGACAATGTCGGCGTCGTGATCTTCGGCTCGGACGCCGAGATCAAGGAAGGCGACACCGTCAAGCGCACCGGCACGATCGTGGACGTCCCCGTCGGCAAGGGCCTGCTCGGCCGCGTCGTCGACGGCCTGGGCAACCCGATCGATGGCAAGGGCCCGATCGAATATACCGAGCGTCGCCGCGTCGAAGTGAAGGCGCCGGGCATCATCCCGCGCAAGTCGGTGCACGAGCCGGTGCAGACCGGCCTCAAGGCGATCGACGCCCTGGTGCCGATCGGCCGCGGCCAGCGCGAGCTGATCATCGGCGACCGCCAGACCGGCAAGACCGCCGTCGCGATCGACACCTTCATCAACCAGAAGGGCCCGAACAGCTCGGGCGACGAAGGCAAGAAGCTCTACTGCATCTATGTCGCCGTCGGCCAGAAGCGCTCGACCGTCGCGCAGATCGTCCGCCAGCTCGAAGAGAATGGCGCGATGGAGTATTCGATCGTCGTCGCCGCCACCGCCTCGGAGCCGGCGCCGCTGCAGTTCCTCGCGCCCTATACCGGCTGCGCGATGGGCGAATTCTTCCGCGACAACGGCATGCACGCCGTGATCGTGTATGACGATCTTTCGAAGCAGGCCGTCGCCTATCGTCAGATGTCGCTGCTGCTCCGCCGTCCGCCGGGCCGCGAAGCCTATCCGGGCGACGTCTTCTATCTCCACAGCCGCCTGCTCGAGCGCGCCGCGAAGATGAACGACGCCAACGGCGCCGGCTCGCTCACCGCGCTGCCGATCATCGAAACCCAGGCGGGCGACGTGTCGGCCTATATCCCGACCAACGTGATCTCGATCACCGACGGCCAGATCTTCCTCGAGACGAACCTGTTCTACCAGGGCATCCGTCCGGCGATTAACGTGGGTCTGTCGGTGTCGCGCGTGGGTTCGTCGGCGCAGACCAAGGCGATGAAGAAGGTGTCGGGCTCGATCAAGCTCGAGCTCGCCCAGTATCGCGAAATGGCCGCCTTCGCGCAGTTCGGTTCGGACCTCGACGCCTCGACCCAGAAGCTGCTGAACCGCGGTGCGCGCCTGACCGAGCTGCTCAAGCAGCCGCAGTTCAGCCCGCTGCCGTTCGAAGAGCAGACCATCTCGATCTTCGCCGGCACCAACGGCTATCTCGACAATGTCGCGGTGAAGGACGTGGTCCGCTTCGAAGCCGCGATGCTCGCGCACTTCCGTTCGCAGCACGCCAATGTGCTGGAGGAAATCCGCACCACCAAGGCGTTCGAGAACGACACGCGGGACAAGGTGAAGGCCGTGCTCGACGCCTTCGCCAAGACCTTCGCCTAAAGGACCGCTGCCGGATGGCCAGCCTCAAGGAACTCAAGGGCCGGATCGCCTCGGTCAAGTCGACCCAGAAGATCACCAAGGCCAAGCAGATGGTCGCGGCGGCGAAGCTGCGGAAGGCGCAAGCCGCCGCAGAAGCCGCGCGCCCCTATGCCCAGCGCCTCGAGGGCGTGGTCGCCAGCCTGGCGAGCAAGGTCGGGGGCAGCGACAGCGCCCCCCGGCTGCTCGCCGGCACCGGCAAGGCGGAAACGCACCTGCTGCTCGTCGCCAATGGCGACAAGGGCCTGTCGGGCGCGTTCAACGCCAATATCGTCAAGGCGGCGATCCTCAAGGCGCGCGCGCTGATCGCCGAGGGCAAGACGGTGAAGTTCTACCTCGTCGGCCGCAAGGGCCGCGCGGTGATCGCCCGCACCTTCCCCGGCATGATCGTCGGCCAGTTCGACACCACGGCCGTGCGCACCCCGGGCTTCGACGAGGCCCGCGCGATCGCCAAGGACGTGACCGACCGTTTCTTCGCGGGCGAGTTCGACGTGGCGACCCTGTTCTACTCGCACTTTCGCTCGGCGCTGGCCCAGGTGCCGACCGAGCAGCAGCTGATCCCGGTCTCGGTGCCGGCGAGCAGCGAGGCGGGTTCGGGCGCCGCGGTCGAATATGAGCCTGATGAGGAAACGATCCTCGCCGATCTGCTGCCGCGCAACCTGACGGTGCAGATCTTCAAGGCGCTGCTGGAGAATCAGGCCAGCGAGCAGGGCGCGTCGATGACCGCGATGGACAACGCCACCCGCAACGCCGGCGACCTGATCAACCGCCTGACCATCGAATATAACCGTTCCCGCCAGGCCGCGATCACGACCGAACTGGTGGAAATCATTTCGGGCGCGGAAGCGCTCTAAAAGCTGCACGAAGCAAGGAAAGCAACAATGGCAACCGCCGCTGTAGACACCCGCCCGGCCACGGGCACCAACAATGTCGGCCGCATCAGCCAGGTGATCGGCGCGGTCGTCGACGTGACGTTCGACAACGCCCTGCCGGCGATCCTTTCGGCGCTGGAGACCCAGAACAACGGCCAGCGCCTCGTTCTCGAAGTCGCGCAGCACCTGGGCGAGAACACCGTCCGCACGATCGCGATGGACTCGACCGAGGGCCTGACCCGCGGCCAGACCGTCACCGACACCGGCAACCAGATCCAGGTGCCCGTCGGCCCGGCAACGCTCGGCCGCATCCTCAACGTCGTCGGCGAGCCGATCGACGAGCGTGGCCCGGTCGCGACCGACCTCAAGGCGCCGATCCACGCCAAGGCTCCCGAGTTCATCGAGCAGTCGACCGACAGCGCGATTCTCGTCACCGGCATCAAGGTGATCGATCTGCTCGCGCCCTACGCGAAGGGCGGCAAGATCGGCCTGTTCGGCGGCGCCGGCGTGGGCAAGACCGTGCTCATCCAGGAGCTGATCAACAACATCGCGAAGGGCCATGGCGGCACCTCGGTGTTCGCGGGCGTGGGCGAGCGTACCCGTGAGGGCAACGATCTCTATCACGAGTTCCTCGACGCCGGCGTTATCGCCAAGGACGCGGACGGCAACGCCATCACCGAGGGTTCGAAGGTGGCGCTGGTCTATGGCCAGATGAACGAGCCGCCGGGCGCCCGCGCCCGCGTCGCGCTGTCGGGCCTGACGATCGCCGAATATTTCCGCGACGTCGAAGGCCAGGACGTGCTGTTCTTCGTCGACAACATCTTCCGCTTCACCCAGGCGGGCGCGGAAGTGTCGGCGCTGCTCGGCCGTATTCCGTCGGCGGTGGGCTATCAGCCGACCCTGTCGACCGACATGGGCGCGCTGCAGGAGCGCATCACCTCGACGACCAAGGGCTCGATCACCTCGGTGCAGGCCGTGTACGTGCCCGCCGACGACTTGACCGACCCGGCGCCGGCAACCTCGTTCGCCCACCTCGACGCGACGACCGTGCTCAACCGCGCGATCTCCGAGCTGGGCATCTACCCGGCCGTGGACCCGCTCGACTCGACCAGCCGCGTGCTCGAACCGCGCATCGTCGGCCAGGAGCATTACGAGACGGCGCGTGCGGTGCAGGCCATCCTGCAGAAGTACAAGTCGCTGCAGGACATCATCGCGATCCTGGGCATGGACGAGCTTTCCGAAGAGGATAAGCTGACCGTCGCCCGCGCCCGCAAGATCCAGCGCTTCCTTTCGCAGCCGTTCCACGTCGCCGAAGTGTTCACCGGCATCCCCGGCGCCTTCGTGCAGCTGGAAGACACGGTGCGCTCGTTCAAGGCGGTGGTCGACGGTGAGTATGACCACCTGCCGGAAGCGGCCTTCTACATGGTCGGCGGCATCGACGATGCGATCGCCAAGGCCAAGAAGCTCGCCGACGAGGCGTAAGCCACTACTACTGGCCCCTCCCCTTCAGGGGAGGGGTTGGGGGTGGGGCGCGAGCAACGCGAGCGTCCTATAGCCCCAGCGAATACCGATGCAGGGGGCAGTGTCCCCCACCCCAACCCCTCCCCCCGAAGGAGAGGGGCTTAGGATAGAGAAGATGCTGCACTTCGAACTCGTCACCCCGGAACGTCTCGTTCGTTCGGAAGAGGTCCATATGGTTGTCGTCCCCGGCAGCGAGGGCGATTTCGGCGTGCTCGAAGGCCATGCGCCGGTCATGTCGACGATCCGCGACGGCAATATCGAGGTCTACAAGGCCGGGGCGACCACGCCCGAGCTGATCCGCGTCGAAGGCGGTTTTGCCGAGGTCAATGAGCGCGGCCTCACTGTGCTGGCCGAACGCGCGCAATAATGGACGCCGGCACGCGCCGGCCCCCGTCTTCGCCGATTGCCGAAAGCCCCGCAAAAGCGGGGCTTTTTGCGTCATGGCCGTGCCTCGCGGCGCTACCCGCTTTGGGAGCCTTCGTACCGCCCGGCTGACCGATTAGCCAATTCTCAAGCCTTCCCGCGCTAGTCCTGCCGCTCCGCTTGGGGTGGAAGAGTTTTCGATGAGTGCATTTGGACGACGCAACGGATTGGGTGGCGGCGCTGGCGGACGGCCCGCCTTCGGCGTCGCCCGGCCGATGCACGGGCCCGGCGGCGCGCCGGCCGGCGGCGAGCAGTTCCCGCCGCTCAACAGCGTGCCGCTGCCCGGCCAGAGCGCCATCGATCCGATGGCCGAGCGCGATCCCACGGCCCCCAGCGCCGCCAGCAGCGAAGCGATGCAGCGCCTCGCCGATCGCCAGGCCCAGTCGGGCGATGCCGGCAATTCGCGCGGCGAGGGGTTCGAGGCGTCGATCCACCGGATCAAGGAACAGGTGCTGCCGCGCCTCCTCGAACGCGTCGATCCCGAGGCCGCGGCGACGCTGACCAAGGACGAGCTGGCTGAGGAATTCCGCCCGATCATCGGCGAGGTGCTCGCCGAACTGAAGCTCACGCTCAACCGCCGCGAACAGTTCGCGCTCGAAAAGGTGCTGGTCGACGAACTGCTCGGCCTCGGCCCGCTCGAGGAGCTGCTTGCCGATCCGGCGGTCAGCGACATCATGGTCAACGGCCCCGAACAGACCTATATCGAACGCAGGGGCAAGCTCGAGCTCGCCAATATCCAGTTCCGCGACGAGGAGCATCTGTTCCAGATCGCTCAGCGCATCTGCAACTCGGTCGGCCGCCGCGTCGATCAGACCACCCCGCTCGCCGACGCGCGCCTCAAGGACGGCAGTCGCGTCAACGTGATCGTGCCGCCGCTGTCGCTTCGCGGCACCGCCATCTCGATCCGCAAATTCTCCGCCAAGCCGATCACGCTCGACATGATGGCGAAGGGCGGATCGATGTCCGAAAAGATGGCGACCGCGCTCAAGATCGCGGGCGCCAGCCGCTTCAACATCGTCATTTCGGGCGGCACCGGCTCGGGCAAGACGACGATGCTCAACGCGCTGTCGAAAATGATCGATCCGGGCGAGCGCGTGCTGACGATCGAGGACGCCGCCGAACTCCGCCTGCAACAGCCGCACTGGCTGCCGCTCGAAACCCGCCCGCCGAACCTTGAGGGCCAGGGTGAGATCACCATCCGCGATCTCGTCAAGAACGCGCTGCGTATGCGCCCGGATCGCATCATCCTCGGTGAAATTCGCGGCGCCGAATGTTTCGACATGCTCGCGGCGATGAACACCGGCCATGACGGTTCGATGTGTACGCTCCACTCGAACAGCCCGCGCGAGGCGCTGGCGCGAATGGAAAACATGGTGATGATGTCGGACATCAAAGTGCCGAAGGAAGCGATCAGCCGCCAGATCGCCGATTCGGTCGATCTCATCATCCAGGTGAAGCGCCTGCGCGACGGCAGCCGCCGCGTCACCAACGTCACCGAAGTGATCGGCATGGAAGGCCCGGTGATCGTCACCCAGGAACTGTTCAAGTTCGAATATCTGGACGAGAGCGCCGACGGCAAGATCATCGGCGAATATCGCTCGATGGGCCTGCGCCCCTACACGCTCGACAAGGCCAAGCAATATGGCTTCGATCAGGCGTTGCTCGAGGCGTGCCTCTGATCGCGCGTGCGGGAGCGCCGGTGCCGTTGAGGTGACAGGGCTCGCGTCGCAAACATCCTGCCGCTGGCCGCCAATCCGCGCTAGAGCATTTTCAAGTTGACCGTGCACGGTCAACGACTCGGAAAATGCGGCAACGAACAATCAGAGCGTTTTCGCCCATGGTGAAAACGCTCTAGTCTGCCCCCGTGCCGCTCACTGCCCTGATCCTCGCCGCCGCCCTGCAATCCGGGGTCACGCTCGCGCCCGATGCCGAGGCACGCTGGGTGCCGTTCGATCTGACCGCCAGCAACCAGATCCGATTCAGCGCCACGATCGGTGGCACGACGGTCGACGCCATCCTCGACACCGGCCTCACCCACACCGTCGTCACCGATGCCCTCGCCCGTCGTGCCGGCTTTGTGCGCCGCGGACGCGAGCGGGCGATCGCGATCGGCGGCACGGTCGATGTCGAATGGGCTCGGCCCGTCTCGATCGCGATCGGCGCGCTGTCCCGCCGCAATCCGCGCATCGCAATCGCCGATCTGCCCGGCGCCGATCGCTTCGGCGCGGAGCTGTTCGTCGGCAACGATCTGCTCGGCTGCTGCGCGATCGAGATCGATTATGCCGCGCGCCGCTTTCGCATCCTCGCCAGCGGCCGCCTGCCCTTCACCGGGATCACCGTGCCGCTCGCCGTCAACGGCGACACCGGCGTGCCGACTGTCGCGGCAAGGCTCGGCGCGGCCAGCGTGCAGCCGATGCTGGTCGACACCGGCGACGGATCGGCGGTGACGGTCGCCCGCCCCACCTGGGTCCAGGCCGGTGAGCGCGGCGCCGTGCTCACCACAACGCTGGGCTGGGGCATGGGCGGCGGCGTCGTCACCGATACCGCCATCGTGACCGACTTTTCGGTGGGCGCCGCCGCCCCCCGCGAGAGCGAGGTCCGCATCGAGGATGCGGGCAGCTATTCGCTGGCCACCGGCCTCGCCGGCCGGATCGGCAATGGCTGGCTGATGCGCTACCATCTGCTGATCGATCCCCGCGCCGGCCGCCTGGTGCTGGCGCCCGGCGCCGATGTCGATGCGCCGGTGCCGCGGTCGACCAGCGGGCTGCTGCTCGCCTGGCGGCCCGGCCGGTTCGAGGTGCTGCACGTCATGCGCGGCTCGCCGGCGGACGCGGGAGGCTGGCGCAGGGGCGACGCGATCTGTGCGGAGGCGGGCGTGCCGGTGCCGGTCGACGGCGTGCCGGGGCAGCTCGCGACCTGGACGGCGGGCACGCCCGGCCGGCGCGTCGAACTCACGCTGTGCGACGGCACCCGGCGGACATTGACGCTGCGCCGCTTCTACTGATCGCGCTCAGCGCGCGTTGAGCGCGACGCTGGCGAGCACCAGCGCCGCGAACAGCGCAATCATCTGCATCGTCATCCACGGCATCAGCCCGATTCGGTCGAGATCGTGTCGGCCGCGTCGGCGCCGTTCACCCAACGCGCTTGCCACCGCAACGATCAGCGCGATGACGGCGCCGGCCCAATATTGTAGTTGCATCGTCACAACACTTCTCCATGCTCGCGCCGATACAGGGAGAGAATGTCCATGCGCCATAGTCTCATCGCCATCGCCGTCGCGACCACTGCGATCGCCGTCGCCAGCGTCGCCGCGAACGTCCCCGCCGCCGAACACCAGACGATCGAGGCGGCGGTCGCCGCCAAGAGCCGAACGCCGGCCAATGTCGCGCGCGATCGCTATCGTCATCCAGTCGCCACGCTCGACTTTTTCGGGGTGAAGCCCGATTCGACGGTGGTCGAGATCTGGCCGGGCGGTGGCTGGTACACCGAAATTCTGGCACCGCTCACCAACGGCCACGGCACGCTCTATGCCGCCGTGCCCTGGCCCAATGGCAGCCGCGGCATCGACGCGCTCAAGGCGAAGGATGCCGCCACATACGGTGCGGTCAAGCTCGCCGCCTTCCCCGCTGCCGATGGCCAGCCGCGCGTGCCCGATGGCAGCGCCGATGTCGTCCTCACCTTCCGCAACGTCCACAACTGGCGGATGGGCTATCAGCGCGACGGCCAGGATTATGCGCTCGAAGCGTTCAAGCAGATGTATGCAATGCTCAAAAAGGGTGGCACGCTCGGCGTCGTCGATCATCGCCTGCCCGAATCGGCGAGCGACGAGCGCGAGACCAAGAGCGGCTATGTGAAGGTCTCCACCGTCCGCCGCCTCGCCGAGCAAGCGGGCTTCCAATATGTCGGCGCGTCGGAGGTCAACGCCAACAAAGCCGATACCGCCGATTGGGCAAATGGCGTCTGGACGCTGCCGCCCACCTATGCGCTCAAGGATCAGGACCGGGCGAAATATGCCGCGATCGGCGAAAGCGACCGCATGACGCTCAAGTTCCGCAAGCCCTGACGGGTCGGGGGCTGCAAGGCCCCCTTCTCTGGCCGTCTCTGCGAACGTGCGTCGCCGGCGACGCTTACTTCGCCAGCTTCTCGATCTTTTCCTGCAGCCGCGCGAGTTCGGCCTTCAGCGCCGAGACATCGTCGCCGCTCGTCTCGGTCGGGGCCGGCGCCGCGCCCGGCATCGGCTGGCCCGGATTGGCCGCGCCGCCCGGCTGGAACGCGCTCGCCGCGGCTTCGAACATCGCAATGTTGCGCTTGGCGATCTCGGCAAAGGGCGAATTGGCGAACGCGCCCTCGACCGCCGATTTGAACTGTTCCTGGTTGCGGCGGAAACTGTCCATCGACGCTTCGAGATAGCCCGGCACCATCGCCTGCATCGAATCGCCATAGAGCGCGATCAGCTGGCGCAGGAAGTTCACCGGCAGCATCGTCTGGCCGCGCGATTCCTCCTCCATGATGATCTGGGTCAGCACATTGTGCGTGATATCCTCGTCGGTCTTGGCATCGACGACCTTGAAGTCGCGGCCTTCGCGCGTCATCGCTGCGAGATGCTCGAGCGTGATGTAGGACGAGGTTTCCGTATTGTAGAGGCGCCGGTTGGCGTATTTCTTGATGATGACCGGCCCGCTTCCTGGTGCAGCTTTCTTCATGGGAACCCCCGCGCGTGACGAAATCGCACCTAACTACAGTTTCTTCCGCGTCGCAACACGCACCGCGCCCATTGCCGCTATTTCTTGCGTTGCTGCGCAGCGAGACTGCGGCATCGCCAGCGCGGCGTGCGGCGGCACTGGCCGGTCTTGCCGCCTATCAATCCGCGCCCCGTCCGGCGCCGCGCGCCGACAAGCCGGTGATCGCGCGCGCCGGCCGGGCGGTACTGCGCGATTATGGCAGGCACGGCCTGCCGGTCGTGTTTGTGCCCTCGCTGATCAATCCGCCGGTGGTGCTCGATCTGGCGCGCGGCAATTCGATGCTGCGCTGGCTCGCGCGCCAGGGCGTCCGGCCGATGCTGGTCGATTGGGGCACGCCCACGCCAGGCGAGCGCGATCTCGACATCACCGGCCATGTCGAATCGCTGCTCTTGCCGCTGCTGCGCCAGCTTCGCCGCCCGCCGGCACTGGTCGGCTATTGCCTGGGCGGGACGATGGCGATCGCCGCTGCCCAGGCGGTCGAGACCGCCGGCCTCGCCACCATCGCCACGCCCTGGCATTTCGCCGGCTATGGTGCTGCGGTCGAGACGATCGGCAGCCTGTGGGAACAGGCCTGGCCCACCTGCGAACGCCTCGGCCTCGTGCCGATGGAGGTGCTCCAGTCGGGTTTCTGGCAGCTCGATCCGCGCCGCACGATCCTCAAATATGAACGCTTCGGCCGCCTGCCGCGCCGCTCGGCCGAGACGCGCGCCTTCGTCGTGCTCGAGGATTGGGCCAATGGCGGCTCGCCGCTGACCTTCGCCGCCGGGCGCCAGCTGTTCGACGATTTCCTCGCCGCCGATCTGCCCGGCCGCGGCCGCTGGCAGGTGGCGGGGCAGACGATCGACCCGGCGACGCTCACCGTCCCACTGCTGTCGCTGGTATCGAGCAGCGACCGGATCGTCCCCGCCGCCACCGCGATCCGCACCGGCGATGTCCGCAGCCTCGCGCCCGGCCATGTCGGCATGATTGTCGGCGGCCGCGCGCGATCGTCGGTGTGGCAGCCGCTCGCAGACTGGCTAACCGCGCTTCCACGCACTAAGTAGCCGCCAAACACATCCCAGGAGACCAGCATGACCGACGTCGTGATTACCGCCGCCAAGCGTACCCCGGTGGGCAGCTTCCTCGGCGCCTTTGCCGCCACCCCCGCGCATGAGCTGGGCCGGATCGCGATCGAGGCTGCGCTGGCCGAGGCCGGCGTCAAGGGCGAGGAAGTCTCCGAAGTCATCCTCGGCCAGGTGCTCACCTCCGCGCAGGGCCAGAACCCCGCCCGCCAGGCATCGATGAACGCCGGCGTGCCGAAGGAAGTGCCGGCATGGAGCGTGCAGCAGGTCTGCGGCTCGGGCCTGCGCGCCGTCGCGCTCGGTTTCCAGGCGATCCGCAACGGCGATGCGGCGATCATCGTCGCCGGCGGCCAGGAATCGATGTCGATGAGCACCCACGCCCAGTCGCTGCGCCCCGGCACCAAGATGGGCGATGTCAGCCTTGTCGACACGATGATCAAGGACGGCCTGACCGACGTGTTCAACGGCTATCACATGGGCATCACCGCCGAGAATCTCGCCGAGCAATATCAGGTGACGCGCGCCGATCAGGACGAATTCGCCGTGCGCTCGCAGAACCTCGCCGAGAAGGCGCGCGCCGACGGCCGCTTCAAGGACGAGATCGCGCCTGTGACGATCAAGACGCGCAAGGGCGAGACGATCGTCGCCGATGACGAATATATCCGCGCCGGCGCCACGGTGGACGGCGTGTCGGGCCTCAAGCCCGCCTTCAAGAAGGACGGCACCGTCACCGCCGCCAATGCCTCGGGCCTCAACGACGGCGCCGCCGCGCTGGTGCTGATGAGCCGCGACGAAGCCGAAAAGCGCGGCGCACCGATCCTGGCGACGATCAAGAGCTGGGCAAGCGTCGGCGTCGACCCTTCGATCATGGGCATCGGCCCGGTCCCGGCCAGCCGCAAGGCGCTCGAAAAGGCCGGCTGGAGCATCGCCGATCTCGACCTGATCGAGGCGAATGAGGCGTTCGCCGCGCAGGCGCTGTCGGTCGGCAAGGAACTCGGCTGGGATGCCGACAAGGTCAACGTCAATGGCGGCGCGATCGCGATCGGCCATCCGATCGGCGCATCGGGCGCGCGCATCCTGACGACGCTGGTGCACGAAATGCAGAAGCGCGACGCGAAGAAGGGCCTCGCCACGCTGTGCATCGGCGGCGGCATGGGCATCGCGATGTGCGTCGAACGCGACTGATCCCAACCTCACGGCCGATCGACCCGGTGGGCGAGCCTTCGCCTGCCGGGCGTCCGCAACCGGCGGTCCGCGCCGCCGCCTCGATTCGCATCGGCAGCCGCGTCGAATTGTCGGCCGAGGCATCGTCCAGCCCCGCCGGCCTGCTCGCGATCACCGTGCTGGTTTCCTCGATCCTGTTGTCGAGCGCGGCGATCGTCGCCGTCGCCACCCGCCACCGCGCGCGCCGCTCCGGCCCCGCCTAACCGTGCTGTCCGCGCAGCTTCACCGTCTCGCGCAGGCCCAGCATCGTCACTAGCAGCGCCATCGCCACCACCGCGATCGTGTACCACAGGCCGGCAAAGGGGTCGCCGGTCCGCGCCACGATATACTGGCTGATGAACGGCAGGAATCCACCGAAATAGCCGGTCCCGACATGATAGGGGATCGACATCGACGAATAGCGGATGCGGCTGGGGAACATCTCGCTCAGCAACGCCGCTACCGGGCCATAGGTGGCCCCCGCCAGCGCCATTAGCACCGTCATCGCCAGCAGGATCATCGCGATGCCGATCGGCGTCGGTACCACCCGGTCGAAGCGGTATCCGGCCTCCACAAGCGCGCCGTCGACCGCGTCGAGCGTCGCCACCGGCACCACCTGCCCGCCCACCGTCACGTAAAGCGACGGCGCCTCATCGGTCGAATAGGCCACACCCAGCTTCGACAGGTGATCGAGCAGGCGCGCGCAGTCGTCCACCTGTTTCGATGCGAACGGATCGAACGCGCAATGCGGGCCGGAAACCACCACCGGCGCACGGAACGCCGCCTTGGCCAGCTGCGGATTGGCGGCGCTTCCGATCACCCAGAAACAGGGGAACAGCAGCAACAGCGTCAGCGCATAGCCGATCACGATCGGCGGCTTGCGCCCCACCCGGTCCGAAATCGATCCGAACAGCACGAAAAAGCCGGTGCCGAGCAGCGCCCCGGCGGCGGTGATCAGCTGCGCCGCGGTCTGGTCGATCCGCATCGGGCCGGACAGGAACGACAGCACCGAAAACATCGCCGTGTACCAGATCACGGTCAGCCCGGCGGCGATGCCGAACAGCGCGACGAACAGCCGGCGTTTGTTGCCCGGATAGGTGAAGCTCTCGACGAACGGATTGCGCGCGGTCTCGCCAGCCGCCTTCATCGCCTTGAACACCGGGCTTTCGGAGAGTTTCAGCCGCATCCATAGCGACACAGCCAGCAGCAGGATTGAAAACAGGAACGGCAGCCGCCAGGCCCAGCTGTCCCATGCCGCGGCAAAGGCGAACTTGAACAGCAGCACCACCGCCAGGCTCAGGATGAAGCCGCCGACCACGCTCGCCTGGATGAAGCTGGTATGATAGCCGGCACGCCCGCCCGGCGAATGTTCGGCGACATAGATCGCCGCGCCGCCATATTCGCCGCCCAGTGCCAGCCCCTGCGCCACGCGCATCACCAGGATCAGGATCGGCGCCGTCACCCCGATCGCGGCATAACCGGGGATCAGGCCGATCCCCGCAGTCGCCCCGCCCATCAGCGTGATCGTGACGAGGAAGGTGTATTTCCGGCCCATCCGGTCGCCCAGATAGCCGAACAGCACCGCCCCCAGCGGCCGAAACCCGAAGCCGACCGCAAAGGTCGCCCAGGAAAGCAGGGTCGCCAGCGTCTCGTTGCCAGAGGGAAAGAAGGTGCGGCCCAGAATCCCGGTCGCGGTCAGCGTGCCCCAGATAAAGAAATCATACCATTCGAACATCGTGCCCAGCGACGATGCGCCGATCACCAGCCGCATCTCCCTGGCACTGGGCTCACGCACTGCGTCCGTCATCCATGACCTCCCCTCGTCGCGCGCGTTCTACAACATTTGCGAACGTCGTCGAGCAGGCGCGCTCGGATCGTTCGCCGGGGCGCGGGGGAAGCCGATCTCCGCCGACCGGGCCGGTCAGGCCGCCGCCGCACCCGACGAGACGACATTCGTCTCGCCCCAGGCTTTCAGTGCCAGCAGGACGGGTTCGAGGCTGCGTCCGCGTTCGGATAGGCTGTATTCCACTCGGGGGGGGACCTCGGGATACACCGTTCGGACGATGAAGCCGTCCGCCTCCATCTCGCGAAGCTGATTGGTCAGCATCCGCTGGGTAACGCTCGGCACGCGGCGGCGCAGTTCGTTGAAGCGCAGCGTCCCCTGAAGCAGGTGCCACAGCACCACGCCCTTCCATTTGCCGCCGATCAGAACGAGCGTGGCTTCGACGGGACAGCCTGGGTTGCAATCGAAACGATCATGACGGGGTCGGCCCAAAGAGGGTATCCTTTTCGACACTATGTGCGATTTATGTGCGTTCTTGCGGAAAATACGCCGAACGAACACCTGTTTCCAGACAAGAAGCAACGCACCGGACAGGAGCTTTTGATGCACGCCGTTGGCTACAAGATTCCGCGCCCGATCACGGACGAACGATCGCTGGTCGATATCGAGCTGCCGAAACCCATCGCAGCGGGACGCGACCTGCTGGTCGAGATCAAGGCCATTTCGGTCAATCCCGCCGACACCAAGGTCCGGGCGAACGTCCGGCCGGAGGCGGAGGAGTGGAAGGTGCTTGGCTGGGACGCAGCCGGCATCGTCGTCGAAACGGGGCCGGAGACGACCCGCTTCAGGCCGGGCGACGAGGTCTTCTATGCGGGCTCGATCACCCGACCCGGCACCTATGCCGACTTCCATCTCGTCGATGAGCGGATCGTCGGCGCCAAGCCCGCGGCCCTGAACTGGGCAGAGGCGGCCGCGCTGCCGCTCACCGCGATCACCGCATGGGAAGCGCTGTTCGATCGACTGGACGTCAACGACCGCCCGGTGCCGGGTGCGGCGCCTGCCCTTCTCATCATCGGCGGTGCCGGTGGCGTCGGCTCGATCGCGATCCAACTCGCCCGCCGGCTGACCGACTTGACCGTCATCGCCTCGGCATCCCGCGCGGAGACGGCGTCATGGGCGGCCAATCTGGGCGCCCACCACATCGTCGATCATTCGAAACCGCTCGCGCCGCAGGTCGCGGCGCTGGGACTGGGTGCCCCTGCCTTTGTCTTTTCCACCACCCACACGACCGATCACCTTGTCGATATCGTGGAACTGATCGGCCCGCAGGGGCGGTTCGCGTTAATTGACGATCCCGCCGCGCTCGATATCGTGCCGTTCAAGCGCAAGAGCGTTTCGGTCCATTGGGAGTTCATGTTCACCCGCTCGATGTTTGGCACGGCCGACATCGCCGAGCAGGGGCGGCTGCTCGACGAGGTCTCGCGTCTCGTCGACGCCGGCACGATCCGCACGACGCTCACCGAAGTCTTCGGCGCGATCAATGCCGCCAACCTCCGCCGCGCCCATGCGCTGATCGAAAGCGGCCGCGCACGCGGCAAGATCGTGCTCGACCGGACATGAATTCGCACACCATCGCCCCGCGCACGAAAAAGGGGCGAGTGTCACCCCGCCCCTCTTCGTCTTCGCTCGTGCGGGATCAGAAGGTGACGCCGAACCCGGCGCTCACCGTCTCGCCGCTGTCCTTGCCCTGATAGGCGCCGGCGCGGTTGTCGGTGTTCCAGTGGATCACGTTGAACTGCATGCGGACGATGCTGTCGAGATACCAGTTCATGCCGATCGTCGCCGCCGAGCCCTTGCCGGCGGTCGGCACGCCCGAGAAATCGAGATTCTCGTAGCGGGCCAGCACCTCGATCGCACCCGGGCCGCCCTCGAACACCGGCCGGCGCACGAGTGGCTGGGCAAAGGTGCCGAGACGCGGGTTATAGGGCGGCAGGTCGCCGGTGAGGAAATAGCCGGTCGAAAGGCTCCATGCCTTGGTCTCAAGGTCCGGGCGGTCGGCGTTGAGCCGCGCATTGCGGCGGCCCGCCTCGGCCATCACCCAGAACGGCCCGGTATAGCCGCCGACTTCGACGCCATAGCCGGTGGTGCCGGTGCCGCCCGTGATCGTGCCGGTCGACACGCGCAGCGCGCCGTTGAAACGGCCGCCGATCACGGTGTTGCGCGTCAGCGAACCCGGCCCGACCGCCAGCTTCTCGTCAAAGCCCCAGACGCCCAGATGGACGACCGAGCGATCGGTCTTGAGCGGGTTCCAATGGACGCGGCTCATCACCGTGCGGCTGTCGCCGACCGACTGGGTGGCATCGACGGTGTCGCCGCTCAGCGTGATCGACGCATGGCCAGTCTTCCAGAACAGCCGCGACATCAGCGCAATGCCATAGAAGCCGCGCTGCGGCACAATCGCGGTGCCGACCACGTTGCGCTCCAGGAACGGCGGCGCGTCGGAGCCGCTCGATGCCTCAAAGCCGCGATCGTTGAACATGTCGCCGAAGCGCACGTCGTAATCGACCTTGCCCACCGTGTCGCGCCAGCCGACGAACATCGTGCCGACGTCCGACGTGTTGTCGGCAAAGTCGTTCTCGAACTGATAGAAGAAGTGCGGCCCGATGCCGCCTTCGATGCCGATGCGCAGCGCGCGGGCACCGGTCGTCGTGATGTTGCGGCCGTCATAGTCCGAACCGAACGTCGTGCTGACATGGTTGATGATGCGGCCGCGCATCTTGAACATGTATTTGCCGTCCGCCGAACGGAAGATCGGCAGGCCGCCGCGCCATTCGGTGGTGACGCCGGCCAGGTTGAGCGCGGAGTCGCGCGCCTGCTGCACGGTCTGGTCGACCAGGTTGGGCGGCATGATCTGCGGCGCGAAGCCCTCGACCAGGCTTTCCTCGCCCGCGATCGGGCGGCGCTGCTGTTGTGGACGCGGCGCGGCGGTGGTGGTCTGCGCAGGCGCGGTCGTCGCGGCCTGGCCGCCTTCGATCTTGTCGAGCCGGGCGCGCAACGCCGCCAGCTCGGCAGCCTGCGCCTTGATCAGCGCGATCAGTTCGGCCTGATCGCCTTCGCTCGACTGGGCGAAAGCGGGCGCAGCAAGGATCAGCGCGGACGACGCCGCGCCGGCGAGAAGCAGTTTCTTCATGGAAAGCCCTATCCGAGACGATGTCCGCGCCTCGAACGGGCCACGAACATCATGCCATTGTTACCGGCCGGACGTCACCGTGATCGGCAACGGCAGGACGTGCTTTCACTGCCTCCCTGAAATCTTTTCTGTTCTGTCTTCGCTCGTCGTTCGGCCGATCGGGAGCCGCCCTTGAACTTGGTTAGTCCCGATCAACCATGGAAAGCAGTGGAAACAATCAGTAATATAGCGAAATTTAGCAGGGATCGGTGCGCATCCGCAATCATACCTAGACGGTACGGGCGAGGTAACCCGCTGCACCGCCATCGAAAAGCGCACGCCTATCGCTCAGCCGCCGACGCTCTCAAGCGCCTCGCTCGCTTCCATCCAGGCCAGTTCCGCCGCCTCGATCTTCGCGGCGAGATCGGCGCGGCGCTTCATCAGGTCGGTCATGGTCAGCTTGGCGAGCGCGGGCTCGGCACTGGAGGGATCGAACATCGCCCGGTCGATCGCCGAGAGCTGGCCCTGCAGCTTGGCGACCTCCGCCTCGGCCGCCTTGGCCGCCTTGCGCAGCGCATTGCCCTTTTCCCGCGCCTCGGCGGCGGCGCGGCGCGCGTCCTTGCGGTTTTCCTTCGATACACCGCCCTTGCCCTCGGCCGGCGTCTTGGCGAGCACGAAGGCGATATAGTCGTCGAGGCTGCCGTCGAACTCGCGAGCGGTGCCCTGGTCGACCAGCACCAGCCGATCCGCGGTCATTTCCAGCATGTGGCGATCGTGGCTGACCACGACGACGGTGCCGGTATAGCCGTTGAGTGCCTGGATCAGCGCCTCGCGCGCGTCGACGTCGAGATGGTTGGTCGGCTCGTCGAGGATCAGCAGGTGCGGGGCGTCGCGGGTAATCAGCGCCAGCGCCAGCCGCGCCCGCTCGCCGCCCGACAGTTTGCCCACCTTGGTGGTCGCCTTGTCGCCCGAAAAGCCGAACCGGCCGAGCTGCGCGCGCACCGCCGCCGGGCTCGCGCCGGCCATGTTGCGCGTCATGTGCTCGAGCGGCGTGTCGTCGCGGTCGAGCTCCTCCACCTGATATTGGGTGAAATACCCCACCTTCATCTTGCCGCTGGCATTGATCGCGCCGTCCATCGGCGTCAGCTGCGCGGCGAGCAGCCGGGCGAGCGTGGTCTTGCCGTTGCCGTTGCGGCCGAGCAGCGCGATGCGATCATCGGGATCGATGCGCAGGTTGAGCCGCTGGAGGATCTGCGTCTCGCCATAGCCGACGCTCGCCATGTCGAGCGTGATCAGCGGCGGGCGCAGCTCGTCCGGGTTGGGGAAGTCGAAGCTGAGCGAGGGATCGTCGACCAGCTCAGCGATCGGCTGCATCCGCGCCAGCGCCTTCTGCCGGCTCTGCGCCTGCTTGGCGGTGGAGGCACGCGCCGAGTTGCGGGCGATATAGTCCTGCAGCTTCTCGCGCTCGGCCTGCTGCTTGGCGCGGGCGGCCGCAATCTGCGCCTGACGCTCGGCGCGCTGGCGCTCGAAGGCGTCGTAACCGCCGGGATAGAGCGTCAGCTTGCCGCGCTCCAGGTGCAGGATGTGATCGACGACATTGTTGAGGAAGTCGCGCTCGTGGCTGACCAGCAGGATCGTCGCAGGGTAGGACTTCAGGAAGTCCTCCAGCCACAGCACCGCTTCGAGATCAAGGTGGTTCGAAGGCTCGTCGAGCAGCAGCAGGTCAGGCTGGGAGAAGAGCAGGCTGGCCAGCGCCACGCGCATCCGCCAGCCGCCCGAGAAGCTTTCCAGTTCCCGGTGCTGCATTTCCTCGTCAAAGCCGAGCCCGACCAGGATGCGCGCGGCACGCGATGGCGCGGCATGCGCGTCGATCGCGATCAGCCGCTCATGAATCTCGCCCAGACGGTCGGGGTCGTGGCTCGTCTCGCTCTCTTCGAGCAGCGCCGCGCGTTCGGTGTCGGCGGCCAGCACGGTCTCGAACGGCGTCGCCGATCCGCCCGGCGCTTCCTGCGCGATATAGCCGAGCTTCGCGCCGCGCGGCATGTCCACGCGCCCGCCGTCGGGGTCGAGCTGGCTGGCGATCACCTTGACCAGCGTCGATTTGCCCGCGCCGTTGCGCCCGATCAGGCCGATGCGCCCGCGCGGCGGCAGCTTGGCCGTGGCATTGTCGATGATCGTGCGCCCGCCAAGGCGAACCGTGATGTCTGTCAGGTTGAGCATGATTGCCGCCGCCTAGCCGATCGCGCCCGGCCGGGCCAGCGGCGCGGCCTACTTTCCAGATCGGAAAATTATCACTTGCCGGCCCGGAAAGTGAAGCCTATCACTTTCCACATTGGAAAGAGAGGTTCGATCATGCCCACCGATACCGAGGCCCGCGATGCGCTCGCCGCGATGAACGCCACCCGCGCCCAGCTCGCCCGCGCCGCGCACTGCCCGCCGGCCCGCCATGCGGCCTTCGCGCTGCTGATGGCGGCGGTCGTGCTGTCGCCCGTCGCGATGCCGTATCAGCTCGTCGCGCTGGCGCCGGTGCTGGTCGGCATCGTGCTGGTGGTCCGGTGGGATCGCCGGCGGCTGGGCATGTTCGTCAACGGCTATCGGCGCGGCCGCACGCGCCGGGTGATCGCCGCGATCCTGCCCGGCTTCCTGCTGCTCTATGGTGCCAGCGTCTATGCGGTCGCCGCGCACGGGCTGCTCTGGCCGTCGGTCGCGCTCGCGGTCCTCGCCTTCGCGCTCGGCTATTTCGGCAGCCTGATGTGGCAGCGGGTGTTCGTGCGCGAACTGGGGCTCGCCGCGTGAAGCCGCCGCACTTCGATCCGGTGATCCACCCGCCGGCGCGGCTGCAACTCATGGCCGCGCTCGCCAATGTCCAGGAGGCCGAATTCGCGACGCTGCGCGATTTGGTCCAGATCAGCGATTCGGTGCTTTCAAAACATCTCGCGGTGCTGGCCGAGGCCGATTATGTCCGGCTGCGCAAGGCGGCGGCGAACGGTCGCCAGCGGACCTGGTGTTCGCTCACCCGGCGGGGCCGGGCGGCGTTCGACAGCCATGTCGCCGCGCTGCACGCGCTCGCCGGGATCGCCGCCCCCGGCTGAGCGCTCAGCCGGCCGCCGCCACCGGCCGCCGCGGCCCGCGCGTCACCACCGCGACCAGCAGCGTCAGCGCGGCGGCGGCGATCGGGGCGAGCCACAGCGCGGTCCAGCCCCAGCGCGCCTGCGCCTGGGCCCCGAACACCACGCCCGCGGCAAAGCCGAGCCACAGCACCAGATAGCGCATCCAGCCGAACCGATCGGCATCGCCCATCAGCGCATTGGCCAGCCCCTGCCCCATCCGCACCAGCGATCCGGTCATATAGGTCAGGCCGATCGCAACTTCGCCCTCGCGGGTGAACACGCCATTCTCCGCCCCCATCGCCGCCGCCAGCAGCAGCAGCACGATCGGCCCGGGCACGAACGTGCCGACCAGCGCGGCCAGCGCCAGCAGAGTCGTCACCACAAACATCACCGCCGCCTGCGGCCGCGGCCCGAACGCGCGGACGACGATGCTCGACAGGATGACGCCGGCGACGAAGCTCAGGATCAGCGATCCCGCCATCGCCGCGTCACCGGGTATCGCGGCGCCCAGCCCGACGCCCAGTCGCGTCGTGTTGCCGCTCATGAACGAGGCGAAGAAACCGCCAAGGCTGGTAAAGGCGAGCGCATCGACGAAGCCGGCGAGCGCCGCAAGCAGGATCGCGATGGCGACCAGCGGAGACTCGGTACGTTGCATGGCGCCTTACTGCCCGATCCAGGCGCCGTTCGCCAAGGGGGTGTTTGACTTGGGGCCCGCGCCCGCGTCAAACGGAGCCATGTCCCAGTCGGTCGCAGTGCAGATCGGTCCGATCCTTCCCTGGCTCGACCTGTTCGGAATCGCGGTGTTCGCCGCCACCGGCGCGCTTGCCGCGACCCGCCATGCGCAGACGATCGTCACCGCCACCTTCTTCGCGCTGATCACCGGGGTCGGCGGCGGCACGGTGCGCGATCTGCTGATCGGCGCGCCGGTCTTCTGGGTCCATGATGCCAGCGTCGCCACGCTGTGCCTGGCAATGGCGGCG
Organism: Sphingomonas sp. RS6; assembly: GCF_054489705.1. Classification (NCBI taxonomy): domain Bacteria; kingdom Pseudomonadati; phylum Pseudomonadota; class Alphaproteobacteria; order Sphingomonadales; family Sphingomonadaceae; genus Sphingomonas; species Sphingomonas sp. RS6. Next base: position 188,993 of record NZ_JBTMWM010000002.1, on the reverse strand, counting down.
ATCGTCTGGGTAACGCCGCAGCGCTGGTGGAACGATCAGACCTTCGCCTGGCTCGACGCGCTGGGCCTCGCCGCCTATGCCGCGTTCGGCGCCGCCAAGGCGCTCGGCTATGGCATCCCGCCGGTGCCCGCCGCAGTGATGGGGGTGGTGACGGCGTGCGTCGGCGGCATCATCCGCGACGTGCTCGCGAACGAACCGTCGATCCTGATGCGCCCCGAACTCTACGTCACCGCCGCCGCGCTCGCCTCATCGATCTATGTCGCGCTCAGCCTCGCCGGCCTGCCCCCCTTCGCCGCCGGGCTGGGCGGTGCCGCCGCAGGGTTCGCACTGCGAGCCGCAGCGATCGTGTGGAAACTCGGCCTCCCCACCTATCGCGGGCGGTAGGGGCGCTGCGATCGGGAGGTGCGGGTGCGAGTGGCATCGAAACGTCTGAAGGTAGTGTGAGGCGGACATTGCGTGGATGTGCGGAGGATGCTTTCTTCAATCCTCCCCCGGAGGGGGGGAGGGGACCAGCCGCAGGCTGGTGGAGGGGTAGTCGCCACATGCTCCACGCCTCAAAGAAAACCCAGGATTTTGCCCAGCATCTGCGTCGGCGGATGACCTTGCCCGAAGTCCTTCTGTGGCAGGCACTTCGAGCCCGCCCTGATGGCTTGCGCTTTCGCCGTCAGCATCCGGCGGGCATCTATGTCCTCGATTTCTTCTGTCCCGCGCGCAACCTTGCCGTGGAGGTTGATGGCGAAGCCCATGCTCGGGGCGACCGGCCAGAGCGAGACGCGATCCGCGATCGCTGGCTTTGCTCGCAGGGCGTTCGGGTTCTCAGAATTCCCGCGCAGATCATCCTGTCCGATCTGGAAGCCACGATCCGTCAGATCGTCGATGTCGCCCGCGACGACTACCCCTCCACCGGCTTCGCCGGTCCCCCTCCCCCTCCGGGGGAGGAATGAGAAAGACCGCTTTTGGGGCGGTTTTACGTCAATCCGCTTTTGACACCCGCCGCACAATCACCCCCGCACCACGCCGACCTCGCGAAACGCCCGCGGCGCCACCGGCGGCCGCGCGGGTTCGTTCAGTTCGCATTGCCAGATGCCGACATCGATCCACTGGCCATGCTTGTACCCCGCCTCGCGGAACACGCCGGTGCGGCGAAAGCCCACTGCCTCGTGCAGCGCGATCGAGCTGTCGTTGGGCAGCGTGATCATCCCGAATGCATGGACGAAGCCCTGCGCGCGCAGCGTATCGACCAGCGCCTCATAGAGCAGCCGCCCCGCCCCGCGCCGCTGCGCGGTATCGGCCATGTAGATCGAGCTTTCGACGACATAGCGATAGGCCGGCCGGTCGCGGAACCGGCCCGCATAGGCATAGCCGATCACGCCGCCATCCGCGCCGTCGCCGTTGGTCGCGACCAGCCACGGATAGAGTCCATCGCCCGCCGCCATCCGCGCCGCCATCGTCGCCGCGTCGGGCGGTTCGATCTCGAACGATGCGGTGCCGGTCAGCACGTTCGGCGCATAGATCGCGGCGATCGCCGCTGCGTCGTCGGGGGTGGCCGCGCGGATGTCGATCATCGCGCCGCCCCGATCGCCAGCTTGAGCAAGTCGGCATCGCCCGGCCGGCCGCTCGCCGCGCCCATCGCCCGGCATTCGAGGCACATCGCCTGCACCGATCCGCCCTGCGCCATCCGCCGAGCATCGCCCAGCGCCTGCGCCAGCAGTCCGCGCTGCTCGGCCGCGATCCGCGCATAGGCGTCCTCGCCGGCGGGCGCGTCGGCCCAGTCGTCGTTCGGTTCCTCGTCGCCGATCAGGTTGTTGGCAAAGGCCACCCATGCATTGGGTTCCTTCTCCAGATACACCGGATGCACCTTCGCCGGATCGAGCTTCGCCCGCTTCGCCGCCTCGGCGATCGCCGCGTCGATGCCGCCGAACCGGTCGACGAGGCCGAGTTGATGCGCGACGCCGCCGATCCACACCCGGCCCTGGCCGATCTCATCGACACGCTGCGGCGTCATCTTCCGCGATTTGGCGACCAGCCCGACGAAGCGGCCATAGCCCGCCTCGATCGTCGATTGCAGGATGGAGTCGAACGTCGCGTTGGTACCGCTCTCGATGCTCGGCTGGCCGCTCAGCGGCGTGGTCTGTACCCCATCGGTGGTCACGCCGATCTTTGCCAGCGTGTTCTCGAACGTCGGAATGATGCCGAAAATGCCGATCGATCCGGTGATCGTGTTGGGCTCGGCAAAGATCACGTCGCCCGCAGTCGACACCCAATAGCCGCCGCTCGCCGCCAGGCTGCCCATCGAAACCACCACCGGCAGCCCCTGCGCCTTGGCCTGGAGGATCGCCTGGCGAATCTGTTCGGATGCCATTGCCGATCCGCCCGGCGAGTCGACGCGCACCACCAGCGCCTTGAGCTTCTTGTCCTTCAGCCCGTCGAGCAGCAGCCGGCTCACCGTGTCGCCGCCCGCGATGCCCGGCCCGGCCTGGCCGTCGACGATCTCACCAGCGATCGTGATCACGCCGATCGCGTCGCCCGCGCTCGCCGGCGGCTTCGCCTTCAGCCAGTCGGCCATGCGGATCATGTTGAAATTGCCCGCGCGTGCGCCCGACGGCGCCCCGACGATCGAGGCGACATGCTTGCCGAAGGCGAGCCGGTCGCCCAGCTTGTCGACCAGCCCGTAGCGCAGATTGGCCTGGGCGATGTCGCCGTTCGCGGCGGTGATCGCAACATCCGGCTTGGCGGCGAATTCGGCGATCCGCGCCTTGGGCCGAGCCTTGGCGATCGCGCTCTGCCACTGCTCGAAAATGCCGCCATAGAGCGCGCTGTTCGCCTCGCGCGCCTCGGGCGACATGTCGGCGCGGATATAGGGCTCGACCGCCGATTTGAACTTGCCGACCTTATAGACATGGACGTTGACGCCCAGCTTCTCGGTCAGCCCCTTGTAATAGAGCTGGCGCCCGCCCGGCCCCATGAACATCGATCCGCCCATCGGGTGCACCCAGATCTCGTTCGCGTTCGCGGCGATCTCATAGGCATCGTCGGTATAGGCCGTGGCATAGGCGAGCACCGGCTTGCCCGCCGCGCGGACGCGGCTGACGGCCTGGGCCACCTCGCTCACCGCGGCCGGATAGCCGCCCATGAAGCGGTCCATGTCGAGCACCACCGCCTTGACGCGCGAATCGCCGCGGGCGGCATTGAGCGCCCGCACCACGTCGCGCAGGCGGACCTGCCCCAAAGCACGCTGGCCGCTCAGGCTCGACCAGGGATCGGCCTCTTCGGGCTGCTCGGCCAGCGTGCCGTCGAGCGCGATCACCAGCGCGCCGTCGCGGATCGTCGCCGGCGTCGGCCGGTGCGACAGCGCGGCGAACAGCGCGGAAAAGAACAGCAGCATCGCGACCAGAACCAGAAAGTCCTTGATCCCGACCAGAATTTTCCACGCACCACGAACCAGCTTCACCGGCGGCTCCTCAACAGTCACTGCCCCACCCTGCTACCGGATGGCACCATCGGAGTAAACGCCCCGTATTATGCCGCCAATACGGCACAAAAACTGTGCCGCCCCCCGTTGACGAAGGCCGTGGCCGGTCACATATCTCCCGCTGTTAGCACTCAGGGGCACTGAGTGCTAAACACCGAAATCAACCCTTTAAGAGGATCAGCCGCAATGAACTTCCGTCCGTTGCACGATCGCGTGCTCGTCCGCCGCGTCGAGGCCGAAGAAAAGACCGCCGGCGGGATCATCATCCCGGACACCGCCAAGGAAAAGCCGCAGGAAGGCGAAGTGGTCGCCGCCGGTGCCGGCGCCAAGAGCGAAGACGGCAAGGTGACCCCGCTGGACGTCAAGGCGGGCGACCGCATCCTGTTCGGCAAGTGGTCGGGCACCGAGGTCAAGGTCAACGGTGAAGACCTCCTCATCATGAAGGAATCGGACATCCTCGGGATCGTCGGTTAACGCCGACAAATGGCGCGAAAGCGCCGCCGAGTGTCAACTTCGTCAACTTATCTGAACGGAAAGGTCAGCCAACATGGCAGCCAAGGACGTAAAATTCAGCCGCGACGCCCGTGAGCGCATCCTGCGCGGCGTCGACATCCTCGCCGACGCGGTGAAGGTCACGCTGGGGCCGAAGGGCCGCAACGTCGTGATCGACAAGTCGTTCGGTGCGCCCCGCATCACCAAGGACGGCGTCAGCGTCGCCAAGGAAATCGAACTCAAGGACAAGTTCGAGAACATGGGCGCGCAGATGGTCCGCGAAGTCGCTTCGAAGACCAACGACGTCGCCGGTGACGGCACCACCACCGCGACCGTGCTCGCCCAGGCGATCGTTCGCGAAGGCATGAAGTCGGTCGCCGCCGGCATGAACCCGATGGACCTGAAGCGCGGCATCGATCTCGCCGTGACCAAGGTCGTCGAGGACGTGAAGGCCCGCTCGAAGCCCGTCTCGGGTTCGTCGGAAGTCGCGCAGGTCGGCATCATCTCGGCGAATGGCGATCGTGAAGTCGGCGAGAAGATCGCCGAGGCGATGGAAAAGGTCGGCAAGGAAGGCGTCATCACCGTCGAGGAGGCCAAGGGCCTCGACTTCGAGCTGGACGTCGTCGAAGGCATGCAGTTCGACCGCGGCTACCTCTCGCCCTACTTCATCACCAACCCGGAAAAGATGACGGTCGAACTCAACGATCCGTACATCCTGATCCACGAGAAGAAGCTCTCGAACCTGCAGGCGATGCTCCCGATCCTGGAAGCCGTCGTCCAGTCGGGCCGTCCGCTGCTCATCATCGCAGAGGACATCGAGGGTGAGGCGCTCGCCACGCTCGTCGTCAACAAGCTGCGCGGCGGCCTGAAGGTCGCAGCGGTCAAGGCACCGGGCTTCGGCGATCGTCGCAAGGCGATGCTGGAAGACATCGCGATCCTCACCAAGGGCGAAGTCATCTCGGAAGATCTCGGCATCAAGCTCGAGAGCGTCACGCTCGGCATGCTCGGCACCGCCAAGCGCGTCACGATCGACAAGGACAACACCACCATCGTCGACGGTGCGGGTGAAGCCGATGCGATCAAGGGCCGCACCGATGCGATCCGGCAGCAGATCGAAGTCACCACCAGCGACTATGACCGTGAGAAGCTCCAGGAGCGTCTCGCCAAGCTCGCCGGCGGCGTGGCCGTGATCAAGGTCGGCGGTGCGTCGGAAGTCGAGGTGAAGGAGCGCAAGGACCGCGTCGACGATGCGCTGCACGCAACCCGCGCAGCCGTTGAAGAAGGCATCGTCCCCGGCGGCGGCACGGCGCTGCTGTACGCCACCAAGGCGCTCGAAGGCCTGACCGGTGCCAACGAGGACCAGACCCGCGGCATCGACATCATCCGCAAGTCGCTCACTGCGCTGGTTCGCCAGATCGCGCAGAATGCCGGCCATGACGGCGCCGTCGTCTCGGGCAAGCTGCTCGACCAGAACGACACCTCGTTCGGCTTCAACGCCTCGACCGACGTGTACGAGAACCTGGTTTCGGCCGGCGTGATCGATCCGACCAAGGTCGTCCGCACCGCGCTCCAGAACGCGGCGTCGGTCGCCGGCCTGCTCATCACGACGGAAGCCGCCGTGTCCGAGCTGCCGGAAGACAAGCCCGCCATGCCGATGGGCGGTGGCGCCGGCGGCATGGGCGGCATGGGCGGCATGGACTTCTAAGTCCGCGACCGTCCGGCTGTCTTGCCGAACAAACCATCGGGGCCGGGGGAGCAATCTCCCGGCCCTTTTGGCGTCTCGGCCGTCTCGGCCAGCGACAAGGGGCTTCCCTCCAGCGTGTTATCCCGGCAAAACGGTGCATCAGCCATCGGCGCCTTCAACCGGCGCCAAGCCAGAAGAAGCGATGCCCGAACTCACCCGCCGCGAAACGCTCGCCAGCGCAGCGCTGGCCGGCCTTGCCACCGCCATGCCCGCCTGGGCGCAGGAGAAGAACAGCGTGACGACTGCCGAATGGGACCTGACCGAACTCTATCCCAGCGACGCCGCCTGGGACGAAGCCCGCAAGGCGGCGCTCGCCGCATTGCCGGGCCTCGCCGCCTATAAGGGCCGGCTCGGCGAAAGCGCCGACACGCTGGCCAAGGCACTGGTCGCTCAGTCCGATCTCGGCCGCACCGTCGCCCGCATCTACACCTATGTCAGCCTCAAGGCCGATGAGGATGTCCGCGTCGCCGCCTATCAGGAGAAGCAGGCACAGGCGATCGACCTCTACACCGCCTATGGCGAGGCGACGGCCTGGACCGCGCCCGAATTGCTGACCGTGGGCGAAGCGAAGATCAACGGCTTCATCGCCGCGAACCCGGTGCTCAAAACGCGCTTCGACCATTATCTCGCCAATGTGCTCCGCCAGGCGCCGCACACGCTGTCGCCCGAGAGCGAGGCGATCCTCGCCAGCGCCGGCGCGCCGCTGTCGGCACCGGGCGACATCGCCGGGCAGCTGCGCTCGTCCGACATTCCCTGGCCAACGATCACGCTGTCGACCGGCAAGCAGGTGCGGCTCGACAGCCAGGGCTATTCGGCCAATCGCGACGCGCCGAACCGCGCCGACCGCAAGGCGGTGTTCGACGCCTTCTGGGGCGAGCACGCCAAGTTCCAGAGCAGCTTCGGCGCCACCTATTCGGCGCAGGTCAAGACCGACATCTTCTATGCCAAGGCGCGCCGTTACCCGTCGTCGCTCGCCGCCGCGCTGTCGGGCAACGACATTCCCGAAAGCGTCTATCGCACGCTGGTGGCGGAGGCGAATGCCGGGCTGCCGCAGCTCCATCGCTATTTCGAGCTGCGCCGGCGTATGCTCGGCCTGCCCGACATCCATTATTACGACATCTACCCGCCCCTGGTCTCGCTCGATCGCCGCTTCACGCTCGATCAGATGCGCACGCTGACGCTCGAAGCGGTCAAGCCGCTCGGCAGCGACTATCAGGCGCAGATCGCCCGCGCGACCGCCGCCAAATGGATGGACCCCTGGCCGCGCGCCGGCAAGCGGCCCGGCGCGTACATGAACCCCGGCGCGTTCGACGTGCACCCCTATCTGCTCCTCAACCTCGAGGAGAAATATGACGGGCTGAGCACCTATGCCCATGAATGGGGCCATGCGCTGCATTCGCTGCTCGCCAACGCCGCCCAGCCCTATGACAAGGCCGATTATCCGATCTTCCTCGCCGAGATCGCCTCGACACTGAACGAACAGTTGCTCGTCCATGCGATGCTCGAACGGGCGAAGACGAAGGAGGAAAAGCTCTTCTATCTCGGCCAGCAGATGGAGAATTTCCGCGGCACCTTCTTCCGTCAGACGATGTTCGCCGAATTCGAGCTCAAGGCGCACGACGCCGCCGAAGCGGGCGAGGGCCTGTCGGGCGAGAAGTTCACCGCGATCTACGGCGATCTGCTGCGCCGCTATCACGGCCCGAAAATGGGCCTCGCGCCGGACTACGCCAACGAATGGGCGTATATCCCGCATTTCTACAACAGCTTCTATGTCTACCAATATGCGACGTGCATCGCCGCCGCGGCCTATTTCGCCCAGTCGATCCTCAAGGGCGGCGCCAAGGAGCGCGACAATTATCTGTCGGTGCTCAAGGCCGGCGGATCGGACTATCCGGTCGACATCCTCAAGCGCGCCGGCCTCGATATGACGAGCCCCGCCCCCTATCGGGCGCTGGTCGCGGCGTTCAAGGACACGCTCGACCAGGCCGAGGCGCTGCTCGCCTGAACCACCGGCGGCGCGGGCGACATTGGATCGCCCGCGCCGCGCGGCTCAGCCCTTCATCGCATCGATCAGCTTCTTCACTTCCTGGCTGCGGCCGCGCGGCAGCACCAGCACATCGGCGCCCGAGACGACAACGATCAGGTCCTGCACGCCCACCAGCGCCACGCGCTTGCCGGGCTCGCTCTGCACCAGGCAGTTCTTCGCCTCGATCGCCACCACGTCGCCGCGCACAACATTGCCGCCCTCGTCGGGATCGCTGATCGCATGCAGCGCATCCCAGCTGCCGATGTCGCTCCAGCCCATCGAGACGGGCACCACGGCCACGCGCGGCGCCTTCTCCATCACCGCATAGTCGATCGAATCGGCGGGGCAGGCGGCGAAGGCCACCGGATCGGGGAAAATCCGCGCGCCCTCGTGGCGGGCCCGCTCCATCGCCTGCTGCGCCGCGACCAGCATCTCCGGCGCGAACACGCTCAGCGCGCCCAGATACATGTCGGCGCGGAACAGGAAGATGCCGCCATTCCACGCATGGTCGCCCGAGGCCAGCATCGCCTCCGCCCGGTCGAGCGGCGGCTTTTCGACGAACCGGTCGACGCGGTGGACGCCGGGGGCCAGTTCCTCCTCGCCGATCTTGATCCAGCCATAGCCCGTCGCCGGCGAATCGGGGGTGATGCCGAACGTCACCAGCCAGCCGTCATTGACCAGCGGCAGCGCCGCGTCGATCGCGGCATGGAATGCCGCGACGTCGCCGATCACATGGTCCGACGGCATCACCAGGATCGGCTCGCTGCCCCCGCCGGCGGCAAGCGCCGCCAGCGCGATCGCCGGCGCGGTGTTGCGCCCGATCGGTTCGAGCAGCAGCGCCTTCACCGGCTGCGAAACGAGCGCCAGCTGTTCCTCGATCAGATCGGCGTGGAAGGCATTGGCGACGACGATCGGCGCGGCGAACCGCTCGCCCGAGGCGCGACGCACCGTAAGCTGGAGCATCGTCTCCTCGGCAGTCAGCGACAGAAGCTGCTTCGGCCGTTCGGGCCGCGACATCGGCCAGAGCCGCGTGCCCGAACCGCCCGAAAGGATGACGGGCGTGATCGGTTTTGTGTCCGACATTCAGAAAGGCTCCCTGGGTTCTTGACGAAACTAGCCAATGGTCGCGGCGGATGGAAACAACGAACGCGGCACGAGGTTGCTTCGGCGCGCATTAATTGTTCGGCAGCACGATTCGGCAGGCATGTCGGTTTCGTTTACACTTGGTCGCTAAGGTCGAACAGCGATGATCCGGCTGTCGAACCACTATGTGCCCGGTATGACACCGGCGTGGCAATCCGCCGGCGCGCGCTGGCGCCCGTCGTGATGGCCGCGGCGTTGAGCCTGTGGCTGCATTCGCTGGCCGCCTTGCTGTTCGGAATACTGTCGTTCTGGGCATTCCGGCCGCAGCTCGCGGCGGCGCCGCGCTACCTCCTTGCTGTCGCGCTGGCGCTCACCGGCCTGTCCGCGCTCGCCACCTCGGGGATCGGCGCGAGCGAGATCGTCACGCTTGCCACGGGCACGCTGCGGACGCTCGCTTGGCTCGGCTTCATGCTGCTGCTCCACCGTCATGCCGGGGAGGCGCGCTGGCCGCTCGCGCTGGGAGCCGTTTATGGCGTGATCGCGCTGGTGGCGGTGGCCGCGCTCGTCCTGCACGTCGTCGCCAATGTCCAGGGCATCCAGCCCCCGGCGGAGCCGGCGGCAACGGCGCTGCTGCTGCGGATGCTCGTCGCGGTGGCCGCGCTGGTGATGGTGCACGCGCTGCACACGACGCTCGGCCCCGGTGCCGGCGGCGGGCTGCGCTGGATGGTCGTCGCGCTCGGTGCGCTGTGGTTCACCGATTTCGCCACGCTCAGCCTGCGCTATCTCGGCACGATCGGCGGCACGTCGCTGCTCGCGGCGCGCGGCGCGATGCTGGTCGCGATTGCGGTGGCGATGGGGATCGGCCTGCAACGAAAAGGCGACTGGAACCTGCGCCTGTCGCGCATGGTCGCCTATCAGTCGCTGTCGCTCGTCGCGATCGGCGCCTATTTCCTGCTTCTCGCCGTCGCCACCAGCATCCTCGCGACGATCGGCGGTGCCAGTGCCCGCATCCTCCAGACCGCCTTCGTGTTCGGCTCGACCGCCGCGATCCTCACGCTGGTGTCGAACAGCTGGCTGCGCGGCTGGATCAAGGTCAAGCTCGCCAAGCACCTGTTCCGCCATCGCTATGACTATCGCGCCGAATGGATGCGCTTCACCGAAACGCTGGGCGATCCCGGCAGCGGCGCCGCGCCGCTCGACGAACGCATCGTCAAGGCGCTGGCCGATCTCACCGACTCGCCGTCGGGGCTGCTGCTGCTGTCGGAGGCGGACGGGCTGCTGCCGGGTGCGTGCTGGCACTGGAGTCCGCAGATGCTGCCGATGGCTCCCGCGCGCGCACTGGCGGCGCACCTCGCCGCAACCGGCCGGATCATCGATCTGGACGCAACGCGCGAGGCCGGCCCGGATTCGATCGACTGGCCGGCCTTGCCGCGCTGGATGCTGGACGAGGAGGCCGCCTGGGTGGTGGTGCCGCTGCCCCATCTCGGCCGGCTGGTCGGGGCGATCCTGCTCGCGCGTCCCCCCGTCGCCCGCCGGCTCGACTGGGAGGATTTCGATCTGCTCAAGCTCGCCGGCCGCCAGGTCGCGAGCTATCTGGCCGAAGCCCGCGCCCAGACCGCGCTCGCCGAGGCGCAGCGGTTCGACGAATTCAATCGCCGCTTCGCCTTCATCCTTCACGATATCAAGAATCTGGTCAGCCAACTGACGCTCACCGCGCGCAATGCCGAACGCCATGCCGACAATCCGGCGTTCCGCGCCGACATGATCGCAACGCTTCAGGAGTCCGCCGGCCGCATGAACGCGCTGCTCGCCCGGCTCAGCCAGCATCATCGCGGCCGCGCCGATGCGCCGACGCCGGTCGATATCCTGCCGGTGGTGGCGCGCGTGGCGGCGCGGCGACGGGGCCAGGCGATCGTCGCCGCCGATGCCGTGGACGCCACCGCCCTCGCCGACCCGGCGTCGCTCGAACAGCTGCTTGCCCAGCTCGTCCAGAACGCCGTCGACGCGAGCCCGCCGGGCGTGCCGGTCACGCTGTCGGTGCATGGCGACGGCGCCCATGTCGCGATCGACGTGATCGATCGCGGCTGCGGCATGTCGCCCGCCTTCATCCGCACGCAGCTGTTCAAGCCGTTCGTCTCGACCAAGCCCGGCGGCTTCGGCGTCGGCGCATTCGAGGCGCTGCAACTCGCCCAGGCGATGGGCGCGCGGATCGACGTCGCCTCGCGCGAAGGCGAAGGCTCGCGGTTCCGCGTGCTGCTCGCCGCCGCAACCGCCGCCGAGCCGGCCACTCCACCCCAGTCGAACGAGCGTGCCGCATGACCGATCTGTCCCCCCTGCCCGCCCAGGGCGCAACGCCCCTGCCCAAATTGCTGATCGTCGAGGACGATGCCGGCCTTCAGCGGCAGCTGCGCTGGGCCTATGAAGGCTATCAGATCTTCGTCGCGGCCAACCGTGACGAGGCGATGGCGCTGCTCCGCGCCGAGGAACCCCCGGTCGTGACGCTCGACCTCGGCCTGCCGCCCGATCCCGACGGCACCAGCGAAGGGTTCGCGCTGCTCGAGGCGATCCTGCGGCTCGCCCCGGCGACCAAGGTGATCGTCGCATCGGGGCATGGCGAACGCGAATCGATGCGCCGCGCGATCGAGATCGGCGCCTGGGATTTCTATCAGAAGCCGATCGACATCGACGCGCTTGGGCTGATCGTCGGCCGCGCCTTCCACGTCCATGCCCTGGAAGCGGAGAATCGCCGCCTCGCCGCGCGCGTCGATGCCACGCCGGTGCTCGGTGGGATGATTACCGCCGCGCCCGAGATGCTCAAGGTCACACGCACCATCGAACGGGTCGCCGGCGCCGATGTGTCGGTGATGCTGCTCGGCGCGAGCGGCACCGGCAAGGAACTGCTCGCCCGCGGGCTGCACGATGCCAGCGCCCGCGCGCGCGGCGCCTTCATCGCGATCAACTGCGCCGCGATTCCCGAAACCCTGCTCGAATCCGAACTGTTCGGGCACGAGAAAGGCGCCTTCACCGGTGCGGTCAAGACCACCGAGGGCAAGATCGAACAGGCCCAGGGCGGCACGCTGTTCCTCGACGAGGTGGGAGACATTCCGCTGCCGCTCCAGGTCAAGCTGCTGCGCTTCCTTCAGGAACGGGTGATCGAGCGGGTCGGCGGCCGCAAGCCGATCGCCGTCGACACCCGCATCGTCTGCGCGACGCATCAGGATGTCGAGGCGATGGTGGGCGAGGGCCGTTTCCGCGAGGATCTGTATTACCGCCTCGCCGAGATCGTCGTCCGCATTCCCGCGCTCGCCGAGCGCACCGGCGATGCGGTGCTGCTCGCGCGGCATTTCCTCGCCCGGCACGCCGCCGCGATGCACAGCGACGCCCGGGGCTTCACCCCCGACGCGCTCGCCGCGATCGATGCGTGGCGCTGGCCCGGCAATGTCCGCGAGCTCGAAAACCGGGTGAAGCGCGCCGCGATCATGGCCGAGGGCAAGCTGGTCACGGCCGCCGATCTCGACCTTGCCGAATCGGGCGCGGGCGACGAGCTGATCAACCTGCGCGCCGCGCGCGAAGTCGCCGATCGCCGCGCGATCCGCCAGGCGTTGGCGCGCGCCGATGGCAATATGTCCGCAACGGCGCGGCTGCTGGGGATCAGCCGTCCGACGCTGTACGACCTGATCCGCGCCTATGATCTCCAGCCCTAACCGCCGGGGATGGCGCTTTGCACGGACGCGGTTTGCCGCCATAGCGCGCGCATGACCGATCCGATGATCCGCATCGCCGAGGCGCTGGAACGTCTGTCGCCGCCGCCCGCGCCGCCGGCCGACCTGTCGGCGCATCCCGCCTATGTCTGGCGAGGTAAGGATCTGGCCCCGGCCCGCGCTTTTTCGCCGATGCCGCTGGCGCTTCTCCAGGGCGTCGACAAGCAACGGGCCGCGCTGGTCGCCAATCTGGAGCGGCTGTCCGCCGGCCATGCCGCGCAGGACGTGCTGCTGTGGGGCGCGCGCGGCACCGGCAAATCGGCGCTGGTGAAGGGCGCGGTCGCGGCGGTGCAGGCGGCGGGCGGCCGGCTGGCGCTGGTCGAGGCGGCGACCACCCATCTGGAGACGCTGCCCGATCTGTTCGCGCTGCTGGCGACAACCGACCGGCCGTTCGCGATCTTCATCGACGATCTCGGCTTCGATGCCGCAGCGGATGCCCGCGCGCTCCGATCGCTGCTTGAAGGCGGGGCCGAGGCGCGGCCGGGCAATTGCCGGCTGCTGGTCACCTCCAACCGCCGCCACCTGCTGCCGCGCGACATCGAGGCGCAGTCGAGCGCGATCAATCCGCGCGATTCGATCGACGACGATCTGGCGCTGGCCGACCGGTTCGGCCTCTCGCTCGGCTTCCATGTCGTCGATCAGGACACCTATGTCGCGATCGTCCGCGGCTATGCCGAGGCGCACGGGCTGGCATTCGAACCCGCCGACGCGATCCAGTGGGCAACCCGGCGCGGCAGCCGCTCGGGCCGGGTCGCCTGGCAATATGTGGTCGAACTGGCGGGGCGGCAGGGCAAGCGGCTCTAGGCCGCCGGCACCATCCCCGCCATGCTCAGCAACGTCCAGAGCAGCACCGCCAGTTTCAGCCCGCCCCCGGCCAGCGCCGCCAGGAAGATGTCGGGTCGCTGCGCCAGCGCCATCGCATAATAGGTACGCGCATCCGCCTCGTCGCCGCGCCGCTCCTTCCGCCAACCGCGCGTGACGAGCCAGGCGATGCAGAAAACGGCATAGGCCATGCCGCCATCGGCGAGCAGATTCAGCACGTCGCGAATCGGCGTGCCCTGCATCTTATTCGATCGAGATGCGCAGCGTCTTTCCCAGCGCGAGCGCGACCTTGGCGAGCGTGGCGACGGTTGCCCCCTGTTTGTTATGGCCGTTGATGAGACGCGAGATGATCGCCGGATCGATTCCGGTTTCGCGGTGGAAATCGTGCGAGCTGCCGGGATAATCGGCCATCGCGGCAGCGATCGCATCCGAAACCTCTTGCCGCGCCAGCATCTGCGCGGCGGCATTCAGATCGTCGGGGTCGAGATGCGGCGCATGCTCCAATGTCACGACATCGGAATCGGCAGGGGCGAGGTAGAAGGTGGCTTCGGACATCGAATCGGCTCTCGCTATGGGCTCGGGCAGTGTTGATAGGCCAGAAACCCTTGAGAAGTTGTTGACGAATTAGTCAACGGCGCGCGCATGTCAATCGTTCCCTGCGAGCCATTCGGCATAATCGGGACTGAACCCCGCCCAATCGGTGAAATCCAGGCTTTCGGCCGCCAACCATGCAACGCCGCTCGACACGTCGGCTTCGCGGTCGATCCAGATGATTTCGATCCGGTTGAGCGGATCGAAATAGATCGCCAGCGCCGCCATGTCGCCGAACTGGCGTGCCTGGAGTGGGCCGTCGTAGAGGACGGTGAGGTAACTATCGGGGTCTGCGCGGCCGCCGGGCGGCGCTTTGCCCATTGCCTCCAACGGCACCGCGCTACCCAGGCGCAGCCCGTGCAGCACGCTGGCAGGCGGCACCGGCCAGCCGCGCGGCCAGCCCAGCGCGGCGAGCGGCCCGAACAGGTCTTCGCGCAACGTATCGATGCGGCCGTCGTGCAGCATCGGCTTGCCCGTCCGCTGCGCCGTGCGCTGATGGGCGACGAACCGGGCGGCGCCCCGTTCGAACACCTGCCGCATCAGCATGATCCGCCCCGCGAGCCGGGTGCTCGCGACCGTCATCCGCGCTTGATACCCGGCGCTCTGGGCCTTGATCGCATCGCTCCGCACGACGACTTGCAGCATGGCGTCCCCCGCCACAAGCCTAGGCGAAGATCAGCGCAAGTAAAGCCCTCTAGCCGAGCCCTTCCACCATTTCCGCCAGCTCCAGCCAGCGCATCTCGGCCGCATCCTTTTCCTCGCGCAGCCTGGTGATGCCTTCGCTCAGCTTGGCGAACTTCGCCGGATCCTTGGCGTAGAGCGCCGGATCGGCTAGCGCAGCCTCATCCCGCGCGATCGTCTGGTCGATCTCCTCGATCCGCTTGGGCAGCAGATCATAGTCGCGCTGGTCCTTGTAGCTGAGCTTGGTGCGCGCCTTGGGCGTCTCGGGCGCAGGCGCAGCGGCGGCGGGCTTGCTTGCCTTCTTCGCCTCGATTTTCGGCCGCCGCTTGGTCTCCCAATCGGCATAGCCGCCGACCACCACGTCCACCATGCCGCTGCCGTCGAGCCCCAACGTCACCGTGACGGTGCGATCGAGAAAGTCGCGGTCGTGGCTGACGATCAGCACCGTGCCGGCATAGTCGGCGATCACTTCCTGCAGCAGGTCGAGCGTTTCGAGGTCGAGATCGTTGGTCGGCTCGTCGAGCACCAGCAGGTTCGACGGCCGGGCGAACTCGCGCGCGAGCAGCAGGCGCGAGCGCTCGCCGCCCGACAGCGTGCCGATCTTCGCCTCGGCGATGCTCGGATCGAACAGGAATTCCTTGAGATAGCCGTGCACATGCTTGCGCGCACCCAGCACCTCGATCCAGTCGCCGCCGTCGGCCAGCACGTCGCGGACGCGCTTGTCGGGCGCCATCAGGCTGCGCTGCTGGTCGATGATGATCGCATCGAGCGTCTGGGATAGCTTGACCGTGCCTTCGTCCGGCTCGAGCTCGCCGGTCAGCATCTTGAGCAGGGTGGACTTGCCCGCGCCGTTCGACCCCACCAGGCCGATGCGGTCGCCCTTGGTGACGCGGAAGCTGAAGTCCTTGATGATCGTGCGGCCGCCGAAACGCTTGGTGACGTGCTTGGCATCGATCACCACCTTGGTCTGGTTGCCGTCCGATGCGGTGGCGAGCGCGGCGGTGCCCTGCGGCCCCATCATGCCGGCGCGTTCGGCACGCATTTCCTTGAGCTTGGCAAGCCGGCCCTGGTTGCGGCGGCGGCGGCCGGTGACGCCGCGCTGGAGCCAATGCTCCTCAATTTTCAGCTTGGCATCGAGGCGCTGGGCGTTGCGCTCCTCCTCGGCATAGACCTGTTCGGTCCAGGCCTCGAACCCGCCAAAGCCGATTTCGGCACGGCGGATGGAACCACGATCGAGCCACAGCGTCTGGCGCGTCAGCCGGGTGAGGAAGGTGCGATCATGGCTGATCACGACGAACGCGCCCTTGTAGCGGGTCAACCAGTCTTCCAGCCATTCGATCGCGCCGAGATCGAGATGGTTGGTCGGTTCGTCGAGCAGCAGCACGTCCGGGTCCTGCGCCAGCGCGCGGGCGATCGCGGCGCGGCGCCGCTCGCCACCGCTCGCGGTGGCGGCTTCGCGGCTGAGGTCGATGCCGAGCTGGTCGGCGATCGCCTCGGCCTCATGCTGCGCCGGCGCGTCGCTGCCCGAGAGGACATAGTCCATCAGCGTGGTGCAGCCGGCCATGCGCGGTTCCTGTTCGAGCAGGATCACGCGGGTGCCGGGGACGATGGTGCGGCGCCCCTCGTCGCTGTCGATCGCGCCGGCGATCAGCTTGAGCAAGGTCGTCTTGCCCGCGCCGTTGCGACCGATCAGCGCGAGCCGATCGCGTTCGCCGATATGCAGGTCGAGATTGCGGAACAGCCAGCCGG
Source organism: Sphingomonas sp. RS6 (assembly GCF_054489705.1). Classification (NCBI taxonomy): domain Bacteria; kingdom Pseudomonadati; phylum Pseudomonadota; class Alphaproteobacteria; order Sphingomonadales; family Sphingomonadaceae; genus Sphingomonas; species Sphingomonas sp. RS6. The sequence goes on along the minus strand of NZ_JBTMWM010000002.1, from coordinate 172,572 downwards.
ACCCCTGAACGAGGCCCAGCCCTTCATAGGAAAGCACCGGAGCAGCCATGCGCCCGCACCTAGGGGCGCCGCCGCCCGCCCGCAAGCGGCGCGCTTCCCCGATCCACGTTCAGGGGCTATTCAATGCCCGAACCCTATGCGATGCCTATGTTGATGCTGGTCAAACCCGTCCTGCGCGCGTGCTTGGCGACGCTTGCGTTCGCCTGTACGGCCGCGACGCTGCCGCACAGCGTCAATCAGGATCGCAGCCAGGGTGCGGCGAGCGAGCGTCGGCAACGCGGCCAGAACCTGCCTTCGCGTGAGATCGAGCGGCGGGTGATTCCCCGCATGCCCGGCGCTCAATATCTGGGATTCGACTATGATCCCGGTACGGACGTTTACACGCTCAAGTTCCTGCGCAATGGCTCGGTCATCTGGGTGATGGTCGATGGCCATAGCGGCCAGGTGCTGCGCCGGACCGGCGATTGAGCACGGATTTCGAGGATAGGACGGGAATAAAGAATGCGACTTTTGATCGTCGAGGATGAACCCACGCTCGGTGTCCAGCTGCGAACCGCGCTCGAAGGCGCCGGCTATGCGGTCGATCTCGCCACCGATGGCGAGGAAGGGCATTTCCTCGGTTCGACCGAGGAATATGACGCGATCATCCTCGATCTCGGCCTTCCCGAAATCGACGGCCTCACCGTGCTCGATCGCTGGCGCAAGGAGGGCAAGACCACGCCAGTGCTCGTGCTCACCGCGCGCGACAGCTGGTCGGACAAGGTGGCGGGGCTCGATGCCGGCGCCGACGATTATGTCGCCAAGCCCTTCCAGACCGAGGAGCTGATCGCCCGCCTGCGCGCGCTGATTCGCCGCGCGAGCGGCAACGCCTCGGCCGAACTGACTGCCGGCGACATCCGGCTCGACACGCGCTCGGGCAAGGTGACGAAGGCTGGCGAGCCGGTGAAACTCACCGCGCAGGAGTACAAGCTGCTCAGCTATCTGCTCCACCACAAGGGCAAGGTGGTCAGCCGCACCGAGCTGATCGAACATATCTACGATCAGGATTTCGATCGCGATTCGAACACGATCGAGGTGTTCGTCACGCGCATCCGCAAGAAGCTGGGTGCCGACGTCATCACCACCATCCGGGGCCTCGGCTATAGCCTCGAGGAGCCTCAGGGCTGAGGCCGGCTTGGACGGATTGACGCCTTTGCACGAAAGCGAGCCCGACGCCGCAGGCGACCCGCCCGCCGGCGGCGATTCGGGCGGGGCGACGGCCGCCGCCGATCCGGTCGCCCGGCCGCGCCTGCCGGTTCGCATCACCGGCTCGGTCAGCCGCCGCATGCTGCTGGTGGCGACGGCGTGGATCCTGCTGCTGCTCGTCGGCGGCGGCTATGCGCTCGATCGCGTGCTCACCGGCGCGATCACCCGCAATTTCGACGATCAGCTCGATTATCTCGTCACCTCGATGATCGTCTCGGCCGAACTCGGCCCCGACGGCGAAGTCGTGCTCAACCGCGAACTCGCCGATCAGCGCTTCCTCGAGCCCAACTCGGGCGCCTATTGGCAGATCAGCGGCGAAGGCTATGAGCCCTTCCCCTCGCGCTCGCTCTGGGACCGCAAGCTCAAGGTCGACAAGGTCCATGACGACCGCCAGATCCATATCTATGACAGCGACGAATTCGTCGACAAACGCCCCGGCGCCAATCGCGACGATCCCGGCAACCAGCGGCTGCGCATCGCCGAACGCGACCTGAAACTGCCGGGCTCGCCGGTGCGCTGGCGCTTCCAGGTGGCGGAAAGCCGCGACACGCTCGATGCCCAAATCGCCGCCGTCCGCCGCACGCTGGTGCGCAGCTTCGCGCTGCTCGGGCTCGGGCTGATCGTGATGGTGGTGCTTCAGACCTGGTACGGGCTGTTGCCGCTGCGCAAGGTGCGCAAGGAAATCGCCGCGGTCCGCGCCGGCCATACCAAGCGGATCGAAGGCGCGATGCCGGCCGAGGTCGGCCCGCTGGTCGACGAACTCAACGCGCTGGTCGATCACAATGATCGCCAGGCGGAGGAGGCGCGGCGCCACGCCGGCAACCTCGCCCATGCGCTCAAGACGCCGCTCAGCGTCATCATGAACGCCGCCGCCGCCGGCCAGGCCGATCTGCCCGATACGGTAATTCGCGAGGCGCGGACGATGCGGCGCCAGATCGACCATCATCTCGCCCGCGCCCGCGCCGTCGGCCGTCGCGGCAGCGCACACAGCCGCGCGCCGGTCTGGCCGTCGATCGAGGCGGTCGAGCGCGCCGTCGCCCGGCTCTATCCCAATGTCCGCATCGATATCGACGGCGCGCGCGATGCCGTTGCGCATATCGAGCGGCAGGATCTCGACGAAATCCTCGGCAACCTCGTCGAAAATGCCGCGAAATATGGCGGCGGCAGCGTGTTCGTCACCTCGCGTCTCGACTCGGGCTTCGCGGAGATTCTTGTCGAGGATGACGGCACCGGAATCCCGGAGGCCGATCGCATCCGCATCTTCGATCGCGGCGTGCGGCTCGATACCGGCAAGCCGGGCACCGGGCTCGGCCTCGCGATCGTCCGCGACGTCGCGGAAATCTATGACGGCACCGTCAGTCTTGAGGAAAGCGAGGATCTGGGCGGCCTGCTCGTCCGCCTCCGCCTTCCCGCCGCCGGCTGATTTCACCTCCGCAACAAATCGAAATTCGGTTGTTACGTTCGGCGTCCATCTGGACGATCGATCGTGCCTTGCGTGGTCACGCGCCTGGCACGCCCGATCGCGGTTAGAAAAGAATAAACCATATTGGTGTATTCTGTAGCGGGGTATTTCACCTCATTGGAGAACGCATCATGAGCAGCATCGCTGCGATCGGTTCCGGCGCCATGCAATCCCCCCGGACCCAGATGAACGACCGCATTGCCGCCGCCGTATCCACCGGCGAGATCAGCGCCACCGATCAGTCGGCGCTGTCGACCGCGCTGGACGCCATCGATTCCAGCCTCGCCGCCGATCGCGCGAGCGGCACCCGGCCGTCGGGCGACATGAAGGCGCGGATGGATTCGCTGATTCAGCAACAGGTCGATGCCGGGACGCTCACCGACGATCAGGCCAGCGAACTGCAGAGCCTGTTCGCGCAAGGCCCCGGCGGCCCCGGTGGACCGGGCGGACCTGGCGGCGCGGGCGGCCCACCGCCCCAGCGTGCCGCCGAGTCGGAAGATGAAACCACCACCGACGAGGCCGATAGCACGACCGATCAGCTCGACGCGCTGATGGCGTTCCTTGAGGAACTGCGCAGCCAGGCGAGCGAGCAGAGCGGCTATTCCGCGTCGGGCACGACATCGACCAGCAGCACCGCCACCACGGGGCTGGTCCTCGATACCCTGGCCTGATGGCCGGGGGGGCGGCGCCCGCGGGGGCAGGCGCCGCCCAGCATTCCGCCGGTCAGGCCGGTACGCGCATCGCCGCTGCCGCGATTTCCAGGCTGCGGCGCCGCGCCTGATGGTCGTGCATCGCGCTGGTCAGCATCAGTTCGTCGGGCCGCATCCGCTCGATGAACGCCTCGATCTCTCGCCTCACCTTGTCCGGCCCGCCGATCGCCGATGCCGACAGCACATGGTCGAGCATCGCCCGCCCCTGCGTGCCCAGGCTCTCGCGATAGCCGCGCACCGGCGGCGGCAGCTTGATGCCCTTGCCCGTGGTTCGGATCGCGACGAACGCCTGTTGCTGCGAACTCGCCAGATACTCGGCCTCGTCGTCGCTATCGGCGGCGAACACGTTGAAGCCCAGCATCAGATGCGGCTTGTCGAGCGCCGCCGAGGGGCGGAAATCGCGGCGATAGATCGCGCTTGCCTCTTCCATCTGCGCCGGCGCGAAGTGCGAGGCAAAGGCATAGGGCAGGCCGAGCATCGCCGCCAGCTGCGCGCCGAACAGGCTCGATCCCAGGATCCACAGCGTCACGTCGGCGCCCGCCCCCGGCGTCGCGCGGATGCCGGTCTGGCCGTCATCGGCGAAATAGCTTTGCAGTTCGAGCACGTCCTGCGGGAACTGGTTGGGGTCGGCGTCGAGGTTGCGGCGAATCGCGGCGGCGACGCGCTGGTCGGAACCCGGCGCGCGCCCCAGCCCCAGGTCGATGCGGCCGGGGAACAGCGCGTCGAGCGTGCCGAACGCCTCCGCCACCTGGAGCGGCGAATGGTTGGGCAGCATGATCCCGCCCGCGCCGACGCGGATGCGCTGCGTCGCCTGGCCGACATGCGCGATCACCACGGCGGTGGCGGCGCTGGCGATCCCCTCCATGCCGTGATGCTCGGCAACCCAGTATCGCCGGAAGCCGAGCGATTCGGCATGGGCGGCAAGATCGGCGGCGTTGGCGAGCGCCTGCGGCACGCTGCCGCCCTGGACGACGGGGACGAGGTCGAGAAGCGAATAGGCTGTCATGGACAGGAGATGGGTGGCCGCACCGCGCCCCGCCAGTGGCTTCGGATTGGGCGCGGCCAAGGATAAATTGTGGCGGCTCAGCCCTCGCGATGCACCGCGAACGGGCTGAACGCCTGGTTCACCGGCATCAGTTCGAGCGCGTTGATGTTGAGGTGCGGCGGCAGCGTCGCCACCCACAGCATCGTCTCGGCAATGTCCTCCGCCGTCATCGGGTTGACGCCGCCATAAAGCTTGTCGGACACTTCCTGGCTGCCGGTGCGGACCAGCGTGAACTCGGTCTCCACCATCCCGGGCTCGATCGAGGTGACGCGAACGCCTGTGCCAAGCAGGTCGGCACGCAGGTTGAGGCTGAACTGGCGCACGAACGCCTTGGTCGCGCCGTAAACATTGCCGCCCGGATAGGGATAGTTCGCCGCCACCGACGACAGGTTGATGATCGCCCCCTTGCGCGCGACCAGCCCGGGCAGCAGCTTGCGCGTCATCGAGACGAGCGCGGTGATGTTCGTGTCGATCATCGTCTCCCAATTGTCGATCGACGCGTCCTGCGCGGGCTCCAGCCCCAGCGCGAGCCCGGCATTGTTGATCAGCAGGTCGAACGTCCCGAACGGCGCCGGCAGTGCGTCGAGCGCCGCATCGCGCGCGGCGGTGTCGCGCACGTCGAACGCCAGCGTATGGACCCGCTCGCCCGCCAGCTTCGCCAGCCGCTCGGCGCGCCGGCCGGTGGCGACGACATGCCAGCCGGCATCGGCAAAGGCATGGACGGCGGCCTCGCCGATCCCTGCGGTGGCGCCGGTGATGAGGACGGTTGGCATGGCGGGTCTCCTGATTGGCTGATGGGGCGGCTATGCGGCGCGCGCGCGGACCGCGCAATGGCCTGCCCCCCGCAAAGCCCGCGGGCCGAACGTCGGTTCCCTCGACGCTTGCATTAGCGCCATATGATGCCAATATGGACGTCAGGAGACGTTCGATGCCCATGCTTGCCGATCTCGGTCACGCCCTGCCGCCCGACCGCCCACCGCAGAGCTTCGCCGACGAGCCCGATCGCCAGCGGTTGAGCCCCGTCGCCGCCAGGGCAGTCGTCCGGCTGGTTGCCGCCTGGGGCATCGGCAATGCCGATGGCGCGGCGCTGCTCGGCGTCTCGCCCAGCACCTGGGATCGGATCAAGGCCGGGCGCTGGGACGGCACGCTGTCGCAGGATCAGCTCACCCGCGCCTCGGCGCTGATCGGCATCTTCAAGGGGCTGCATCTGCTGTTCGCCGACGAGATGGCCGATCGCTGGCCGCGCCTGCCCAATCGCGGCCCGATCTTCGAAAGTCTCAGCCCCGTGCAGGCGATGATCCGCGGCGGCATTCCGCAGATGATCGAGGTCCGCAACTATATCGATGCGCTGCGTGGCGGGTTCTGACGCCGCGACGATCGACGGGCTGCCGCTGGTGCGCGAGGCGTTCGCGCGCACGATCCGGCTCGTCGCCAGCGCCCGGCTGCGCGAAGCGGCGATGGCCTCGCTCGCCGATGACGATGCCGAGCTTGCCCTGCTCGCCGAGATCGAAGGCGCCACCAGCGCGCGGCTGATCGCCGAAACCCGCGGGCGAGGCGCGCTCACCGCGGCCGAGCTCGTCCACGGCGTGCCGCATGCCCGCTTCATCAACGCCAGCTTCGCCTATGCCAAGCCGCGCGCGCCGATGCGCTTCAACCCGGCGAATCGCGGCGCCTGGTATGCCGCGCTCGCGGTCGAGACCTGCATTGCCGAGGTCGGCCACCATCTGACGCTCGCGCTTGCCGATGCGGGCGATTTCAACGCGGTGGTCGATTATGGCGAGATGCTGGCGAGCATGGCCGGTCTGTTCGTCGATCTGCGCGCCCGCCCCGATCATCCCAGCCTCGATCCCGATCCGGCGCGCGGCTATCCGGCTGGCAACATCGTCGCCGCCTCCGCCCGGGCGGAAGGGCTGAACGGCATCCTCTACCCCTCGGTCCGTCATGCCGGCGGGCTGTGCATCGCCGCGCTGTGGCCGAACGTCGTCCAGTCGGTCGCGCAGGGCGCGCTCTATCGCCTGCGCTGGTCGGGCAGCCCGGCCTATCGCGTCGAACCGCTCTAGGCCGGGCTGAACGTCAGCCCCTCAGCGTCGCGCCCAGCTTCGCCGCCGCCGCAACCACTTTGTCGGCCACCGCTTTCAGCTCGGCATCGGTGAAGCTCTTGTCGCCGGGTTGCAGCGTGACCTCAACCGCGAGGCTCTTCTGCCCCTCGGGCACGCCCTGGCCGGTGAAGACGTCGAACAGCCGCGCATCGACGATGACGCCCTTGTCCGCGCCCTTGACCGTGCGGACGAGATCGCCCGCCGCCACCGCCATCGGCACCAGGAAGGCGAAGTCGCGCGTCACTGCCTGAAGTGCCGGCGGCGTGAAGGCCGGGCGGGTGAAGCCGGCTGCCTTCTTGGCGGGCAGCGCGTCGAGATGGATTTCCACCGCCGCCACCGCGCCGTCGAGGTCGAATGCCTTGAGCACGCTCGGGTGGACCATGCCGAAACTGGCAAGGACGTTCTTCGGCCCCAGCCGCAGCGTCGCCGACTGGCCGGGGTGGTAGGCAGCCCCCGCCTCGCCCATCACCTGCAGGTTGGTGACCGGCGCACCGGCGGCCTCCAGCAACGCCAGCGCCTCCGCCTTGGCGTCGAACGCGTCGAACGGCTGCGCCTTGCCGGCCTGCCAGCCGCGCACAGCCTTCGATCCGGCCAGCACCACGCCCAGCGTCAGCCGCTCCTTGTCCGCCAGATAACGGCGGCCGACCTCGAACAGGCGAACGCTGGTCGCGCCGCGCTTGAGGTTGCGTTCCGCCGCCGCCAGCAGGCCGGGCAGCAGCGAGGGGCGCATGACCTTCATGTCCTCGCTGATCGGGTTGGCGAGCGTCCAGGCGCCGCCGCCGAACACCGCGGCCTGGGCTTCGGGAAGGAAGCTCCAGGTGATCGCCTCGTTCAGCCCGCGCGCAGCCGCCGTGCGGCGCATCCGGCGCTCGAGCCTCTGCTCGGGCGTGGCGGTGGGCGTCGCGACACCGGGGGTGCGGGGCAGCGGCACCGAGGGCACATTGTCGATGCCGGCGATGCGGATCACTTCCTCGACGATGTCGGCCGGGCCGTCCACGTCGCGGCGCCAGCTCGGCGCGGTTACGCGGAAGGCTTCGAAGCCCTCGGCGAGTTCCACCGGATCGCCATTGCCGTCGAGCGGCTGGACGGTGAAGCCGAGGCTCTCAAGGATATCGACCTGTTGGTCCGCGGGAACGGCAAGGCCGCCCAGCGTCTCGGCCAGCGCCGGATCATAGCCGACGACCGCGCCGACCGTGGGCGGCGTGCCGCTGCGGGTGACGTCGCTCGGGGTACCGCCGCACAGCGCCAGCACCAGCCGGGTGGCGATCGCCAGCCCCTCGTCGAGGAATTCCGGATCAACGCCGCGCTCGAAGCGGGTACGCGCATCGCTGGTCAGCAGCAGCTTCTGGCCGGTGCGGGCGATGTGCTCGGGGTCGAAATAGGCGCATTCGATCAGCACGTCGGTGGTCTCGTCCGAACAGCCCGAGTGCTCGCCGCCCATGATGCCGCCGATGTCGTGCACCGCCGCATCGTCGGCGATCACGGTCATGCTGTCGGTGAGCGTGTAGCTCTTGCCGTTCAGCGCGAGCACGGTCTCGCCGTCCTTCGCCTTGCGCGCGACCAGCCCGCCCGAGAGCTTCGCTATGTCGTAGACGTGGAGCGGGCGGCCGAGCCCGAACATCACGAAGTTGGTGATGTCGACCAGCGCCGAAATCGGCTTCTGCCCCACCGCCTTGAGGCGCTGCTGCAGCCAGTCGGGCGACGGCCCGTTCTTCACGCCGCGCACGATCTGGCCATAGAAAGCCGGGCAGCCCGCCGCATCGTCGGTGCGCACGTCCGGCCCCGCGCCCTGCGGCACGAGTCCCGGGAGGCCCGCCACCACCGCGTCGAGCGGCTTGAGCGTGCCAAGCCCCGCTGCGGCGAGGTCACGCGCGATGCCGCGCACGCCCATGCAATCCTGGCGGTTGGGCGTGATCGAGACGTCGATCACCGGATCGTCGAGCCCCGCATAGTCCGCGAACGCAGTACCCACCGGCGCGTTCTCGGGCAGCTCGATGATGCCGTCATGGTCCTCGCCCAGCTCGAGCTCGCGGGTCGAACACATCATGCCGTTCGATTCGATGCCGCGCACCGCCGCGACCTTCAGCGTCATGCCGTTGGCCGGCACCACCGCGCCGGGCAGCCCCAGCACGCCGACCAGCCCCGCCCGCGCGTTCGGGGCACCGCACACCACCTGCAGCGGGCCTTCACCGAAATCGACACTCAGCACCTGCAGCTTGTCGGCCTGCGGATGGCGCTCGGCGGTCAGCACGCGGGCGACGCGGAAGCCGTTCAGCCGCTCGGCGGGGTTCTCGACGCCCTCGACTTCGAGGCCGACGCGAGTCAGCGCCTCGAGGATCTCGGTCAGCGAGGCCTCGGTCTCCAGATGCTCCTTGAGCCAGCTCAGGGTGAACTTCATGCGCCGACTCCCCCGCTCAGGGTGGGCACGTCTAGGCCTGCGAAGCCGTAATGCTTGAGCCAGCGCAGATCGCCGTCGAAGAAGGGGCGCAAGTCGTCCATCCCATATTTGAGCATCGCCAGCCGGTCGACGCCGGTGCCGAAGGCGAAGCCCTGCCATTCGTCCGGATCGAGCCCACAGGCCTCGATCACCCGCCGGTGCACCATGCCGCTGCCCAGCACTTCCATCCAGCCGCCGCCGGGCGCGTCGCCGCTGCCGCCGATCACGCGCTTGCCGTCCTTCCAGGTGAAGCCGACATCGACTTCGGCCGAAGGCTCGGTGAAGGGGAAATAGCTGGGGCGCAGGCGCAGCACGATATCGTCGCGCTCGAAGAACGCCTTGAGAAAGGTCTCCAGCGTCCATTTGAGGTGGCCGAGCGTGATGCCCTTGTCGATCACCAGACCTTCGATCTGGTGGAACATCGGGGTGTGCGTCGCATCCGAATCCGACCGATAGACCCGGCCCGGCGCGATGATGCGGATCGGGGGCTTCTGGCTCGTCATCGTGCGGATCTGCACGGGGCTGGTGTGCGTGCGCAGCACCATCGGCCGTTCATGCTCGCCGGCGAGGTAGAAAGTATCGTGCATCGCCCGCGCCGGATGCGTCTCCGGGATGTTGAGCGCGGTGAAATTGTGCCAGTCGTCCTCGATCTCGGGGCCGGTGGCGACCGCGAAGCCCAGATCGGCGAAGATCTCGGCCAGTTCGTCCATCACCTGGCTGACCGGGTGGACCGAGCCCGGCGCGACACCGTCGACCGGCAGCGTCATGTCCACCGTCTCGCTGGCGAGGCGCGCATCGAGCGCCGCCTGCTCCAGCCCCGCCTTGCGGGTGGCCAGCGCCTCGGTGACAGCTTCGCGAAGCCCGTGGATGCGCGGGCCCTGTTCCTGGCGCTCTTCGGGGGTGAGCTTGCCCAGCGTCTTCAATTGCGCGGTAATGAAGCCTGCCTTGCCGAGCATCTCGACGCGGATGTCTTCCAGCGCGGCAAGCGTCTCGCACTGCCGGATACGGTCCAGGATCGCTTCTTGCGGGTCCAGCTCTGCCACAATTTACTCCGTCATCCCCGCGGAGGCGGGGATCCATTTGCCAGTCGGTTGCCGTGGCTCGAACCCTAGTCCGATCGCGAGGTCAACCCATTGCGGGTTGCTGCGCTCGATCAGGGCGAGCTTCCAGTCCCGATTCCATGTCTTGATCCGCTTTTCCCGAAGGATGGCGGCGCTCATCTCTTCATGCACCTCGAACCAGACGAGACGGGCGATATCGTGTTTGGCCGTGAAGCCCGGGGTAATCTTCTCGCGATGCTGGTAGAGGCGGCCCAAGAGGTTCGACGTCACGCCGGTATACAGGGTGCCGTGCCGTCGGCTGGCGAGGATGTATACACAAGGTTGCTTGTCCACGCCCTCTCCCCCACCCCTTCGTCATCCCCGCGAAGGCGGGGATCCATTGCCCGTGCCGAATCAGCAAGCGCCGCACCCGCTGAGTCAATGGATTCCCGCCTTCGCGGGAATGACGACTTTGAGTGTGGGGCCTGACTAAACCCGGCTCCCCAGCAGCGCCGCGCCAAACGCCACGAACACCCCGCCGGTCACCCGGTTGAACATCCGCTGGCGCGCCGCCGGTGCCAGCCATGCCGCGAGCGATCGGCCGCCCAGCGCATAGACCGAAAACCAGAAGGCCTCGATCACGATGAAGCTGAGCACGAGGATCGCCAGCTGCGGCAGGAACGGCCGGCCCACGTCGATAAACTGCGGGAACAGCGCGGCGGCGAAGACGATCAGCTTGGGGTTGGACAGCCCCGTGCCGAGCCCGGTCAGATAGCGCGCCCGCACCGATTGGCGCACCGGCACGGCCGCGTCGGCATGCGCCTCTTCCACCGGCGCGCGCCAGGCCTTGATGCCCAGCCACACGAGGTAAGCGACGCCCGCATAGCGCAGCACATCGTACAGCCCCGGCGACGCCTTGAGCAGCGCCCCCAGCCCCGCTGCCGAGGCAATGAGGCAGAACAGGTTCGCGCTCATCAGCCCGGCCGTGGTCGGCAGCACGCGGGCCGCACCCTCGCGGATGCTCTGCACCATCACGTGGAGCATGTTCGGCCCCGGCGTCATCGACACGAAAAACACGGCGGTGACGTAGAGCCACCAGGTCTTCATCGCCACGGCATCATCCCTCCCGGTTGAAATGAAAGAGGGCGCCGAGGCCTTAGCCTCGACGCCCCTTGTTCAGCTTGCGCGCAGGTCCGCTCAGGCGGCCTGGGGCAGTGCCGCCTTCGCCTGCGCGATGATGGCGCTAAATGCCTCACCCTCGTTCATGGCGATATCGGCCAGGACCTTCCGGTCCAGCTCGATGCCCGCCAGCTTCAGGCCGTGCATGAACTGCGAATAGGTCAGACCCTCGGCGCGGACACCGGCGTTGATGCGCTGGATCCACAGGCCACGGAACGTCCGCTTCTTAACCTTGCGGTCGCGATAGGCGTACTGGCCGGCCTTTTCGACGGCCTGGCGCGCGATACGGATCGTATTCTTGCGACGGCCGCGATAGCCCTTCGCCTGATCCAAAATCCGCTTATGCTTCGCCTTGGTGGTCGTACCACGCTTCACTCGTGCCATTTGTCAGGCCCTCCTTACTTCAGACCGTAGGGCGCCCAGGCCTTGACGTGATCCACGTCGGCCTTGGCGAGCACGGAGGTGCCGCGATTCTGGCGGATGTACTTCGCGTTGTGCGAAATCAGGCGGTGGCGCTTGCCGGCGACTCCATGCTTCACCTTGCCAGTGGCGGTGAACTTGAAGCGCTTCTTGACGCCGCTCTTCGTCTTGAGCTTGGGCATTTTCGTCTCCTTATGGTTCGACGATTGCGGACAGCCGCGGCAGCCCTAATGGCCGGACGGTCCCTCGATCGCGGAAAGGCGGCCCCTTAACCGATGGATCGGCCTTATGCAACCACCGGGGGGAACCCCTAAGCGCGGCAGGGATTTTTGTGACGCATGGCCGATCTGGATGCTCCGATGACCGCTGCTGACCAGGCGCCGCCGCCCGCCCGCCGCCCGATCGGCACGCCGATCGCCGCCACCATCGCCGTCGCCACCACCTTGCTCGGGCTGATAGTGCTCGCTTGGGCGGTGCTGTTCGTCACCAAAGGGCGGTTCCTGAAGGGAACATTCGAATCGATCGCCAGCGCGAGCACCCACCGCGCGGTCCGCGTCGCCGGCGACTTCCAGCTCTATTTCGCGCCGTTCGATCTGAAATTCGTGGCCGAAGGGCTGCGCATCGCCAATCCCGACTGGGCGGGCACCGGCCCGTTCTTCAGCGCCGCGCGAATCGACGCGCGGGTCGCGCCCTTCTCGCTGCTCGCCAGCCGGAAGCGCTTCCGCTGGCTCGGCCTCACCGACGGGCGGATCGACCTGCAATGGGATCGCGCGGGCAAGCGCAACAGCTGGACCTTCGGCGGCGGCGGCGGCGAACCGCTGGCGATGCCGCTGATCCATCGCGCCCGCATCGCCGGCACCCAGATCCGCTATCTCGATCCGCGCAGCCGGCTCGATGCCGCGATCCGCGTCGATACCGTCGCCGCCGAGGACAATCGCTTCGCCGATACGATCCGGTTCGATGGCAACGGCACCGCGCGCGGCGCGCGCTTCACGCTGGCCGGCGCGCTGCTGTCCTCGAACAAGACGCTCGCCGGCGGCGAGAACAGCCTGCGCCTTCATGCCGAGGGGGTTCGCACGCGGATCGACATCGCCGGCACGCTGCCCGGCGCAACGGTGCTCGACGGCGCGAAGCTGCACATGGATCTGCGCGGCCGAAACCTGGCCGACATCTTTCTGCTCGCCGGCATCGCCGTGCCCGATACCCGCGCCTATCGACTGACATCGGTGGTCACCAAGCAGGACGATCAGTGGCGCTTCACCGGCGTGAAGGGCCGGTTCGGCGACAGCGACCTGTCCGGCAAGTTCGCGGTCACGCTGCGCCAGCCGCGCATGATGGTGACGGCCGATCTGTTCACCCGCGTACTCGACATCGTCGATGCCGGGCCGTTCATCGGCTATGATCCGAACGCGCTGGCGGCAGACGGCGCCCGCGCGGCGGTGACGCAGGTCGACGGCACCCCCCGGCTGCTGCCCGATGCGCCGCTCCGCGTCGATGCGCTCAAAAATTTCGATGCCAAGGTGAACTGGCAGGTCCGGGCGATCCGCGCCCCCGATCTGCCGGTGTCGAATGTCGAGCTGGGCCTCGATCTGAACGATCGCCTGCTCAAGCTCAGCCCGCTCAATTTCAGCCTCGCGCGCGGCACCGTCACGTCGGACATCGTGATCGACGCGCGCCGCTCGCCCGTCGTCACCGATTACGACATCCGCCTCTCGCCGACGCCGATGGGCGTGCTGCTCGCCGGGTTCGGCGCCGATCAGTCGGGCACCACCGGCACGCTCAAGGCGCGCGTGAAGATGACCGGCACCGGCAACAGCGTCCGCACCTCGCTCGCCAGCGCCAATGGCCGCATCGCCGTCATCATGCCCAAGGGCGAGTTCTGGACGCGCAACACCGAACTCGCCGAATTCGATATCGGCACCTTCGTCCAGAAGATGTTCGAGAAGCGGCTGAAGGAGCCGGTGCAGATCAATTGCGGGCTGATCGGCTTCACCGTGCGCGACGGCATCGCCGCCGCCGATCCGATCCTGATCGACACGCAGAAGAACGTCATGCTCGGCCGTGGCGGCTTCAGCTTCAAGAACGAGACGATCGACCTCGCCTTCCGCGCCGATTCGAAGCGGTTCAGCCTGTTCTCGGCCCAGTCGCCGGTGGGCATCGGCGGCAGCTTCGCCAATCCCGTTATCGACGTCATCAGCCCCGAACTGCTCGCCCGCACCGCCGGCGGGCTCGGCTTCGGCCTGATCGCCAGCCCGCTCGCCGGCGTGATCGCGTTCGTCGATGTCGGCGATGCCAAAGCCGCCGATTGCGGCCCGGTGCTCGCCGGCGCCAGCAGCGCGGCCCAGCGCGACGCCAAGGGTCGCGCGCGCGACGATGTCGGCCGCGGCACCACCGCCAAGTCCGAAAGCGGCCAGCGGACACCCGCCGAGACGAAGAAACAGCGCAAGAAATTCCTCGGCATCTTCTGACCGCGCCCGGCGGGTCGATTGCCAACCATATGGTTGGAACTTGCAAAGTAGGATCGCGGCTGCTTGGGTTCGTCCTTGGCCGGAAACCCGCGGATTCGCGCGGTTCGGATCGAGCGGGAGGGACAGGCCCGATGGCTGGCCGATTTGCGGCGGCGTCAACTTCGGCACATTCGCCGCGCGGGCGAACCGCCCGCTACACGGCGTGGCGGCGATGATCCTGCGCCTGCTCGCGCTCGCCGTCGCCCTCGCGACGCCCGGCGACGTGCCGCCGCTACAGAGCGTGTCGGTCGGCCCGGTCGACACCGCCACCCGGCGCGTCGCGCTGCCGCTCCATATCGGCGGCCGCGTCGCGCCGGCGGGCGCCGGTTTCCGCCATCAATGGCCCGGCATCTATGCCGAGGCGGCGTTTCGCGGCCCGCGCGTCGTGCTGCGCTTCGACGATGCGCTGAACGACTTTCGCGTGACGATCGACGATCTTCCGCCGATCGCCATCCCCCGGCCCGGCCGGCACGACGTCACCATCGCCGGCCTTGCCGATGGCGATCACCGCATCCGGCTCGACAAGGTGAACGAAAGCCCGCAGCCGGCGCTGTTCGGCGGCATGTTCGTCGCGCCCGGCCATGCCCTGCCCGCGCCGCCCGCCCGCCGGCGGCAGATCGAATTCATCGGCGATTCGTCGATGACCGGCTATGGCACGCGCTCGGCCGAGCGAGTCTGCACGCCGCAGCAGGTGCGCGACACCACCGATACGCCCGATGCCTTTGCCGCGATCGCCGCGCGCCATTTCGATGCCGATTATCAGGTCAATGCCGTGTCGGGGCGCGGGCTGGTGCGCAACTATAGCGGCACCGCCCCGGACGGCACGATGCTGCGGCTGGCATCTCGGCGCTTTCCCGCTGAGGCGACACCCTATGTCGATCGCGCATGGCGGCCGCAGATCGTGATGCTCAAGCTCCAGGCCGATTTCGTCGGGTTCAGACCCGATGCGCGCTGGCCGGACATGGCGGCCGTCGCCGCCGGCTATGTCGACGGGCATCGCCGGCTGTTCGCCGAGCTCCATGCCCGCGCGCCCGACGCGGTGGTCATCCTGTGGTGGTTCGATGCCGCCGCGATGCCGCCCGCCCAGGTCACCGCGATCCGCGAGATGGAGGTCGGCATCGCGGCCGCCGCGCGCGAGGCGGGGCTGCGCGACCTCCTGTTCCTGCCCTTTTCCACCACCGGTTATGCGCAGAACGGCTGCCATTCGCATTTCGGCCTGGCCGAGCAGCGCCGCGTCGCCGACTGGCTGATCGCCGCGATCGACACGCATCCCGGCTTCTGGAACGGGCGATGAGGCGCGCTCAGCCGCCGGGCCAGAAGCGGGCGTGCGCGCTGGCCAGCAGATGCTGGTCCTGCGGATCGTCCAGCGCGCGCGACATGCGCTCGAACGCCGCCTGCGCCGCCGCGCGACAGGCGGCCCGCGCTTCCGGGTCGATCGCAGCCAGCGCGCCGATCGCCCCCTGGAGCCGGATGCCCACTTCGACGATGCCGGCGCCGTCGCGCGAAATCGGCCGGAACAGATCGTCGAGCAGCTCGCGGAACCGCAGCGGCGGCACCGTCACTCGCTCGGGCGGCGCGACCGCTTCGTCGGGTTCGTGGCGAAGCACCGTCGCCAGCACGCGCGTGCCGGCCTCCATCGTCGCCATCGCCGTCCCCGGATCGTTCACCGCCGGCGACAGCGCCCGCGAGGCGATTTCGGCGAGCACCACCAGCCCGAAGCGCGGATCATGATCGAAGGCCCGCCCCCGATCGACGGTGAACGCCGCGCAGATCCGGCCGCGCTGTTCCTCGTCGAGCGGTGCGTTGGTCCAAAGGATCGGCCGCGCCGGGTCGACGGTGGCGCCGGGCAACGCCATCAGGTGGAACTGCGCATCCATCGCCTCGGCCGCTTCCTGAAGCTGCGACAGGTCGACATGCGTCACCCGGCCGATCCGGGGGTGACACAGCGTGGTCGCCCCGTCGGGCACGTCCTCACGCTCGCCGGCGCCGAACGCCGGCCGCTGGGCGATGCCCTGGACGGCGCGGGTGGCCGCTTTCTCGACGCGCTCGATCGTGTCGCCGACGCGGCCGAAATGGGTGACATGGTCGATCCAGCGCAGAAAGGTGACGACGATCAATCCGATCACCAGGATCGTGCCGATGAACAGCAGCACGCGCCCGGTCTCGCCATAAACGCCGGTCGACAGCGCGATGATGCCGACGATCGCGAACAGGAAGCTGCCGAGGAACGTCGCCAGCGCATTCTGCGCCATCCGGTCGTCGACCAGCAGCTGCACGGCGCGCGGCGTGATGTTGCTGGTCGCACCCGAATAGGCCTGGACCATCGCCGTCAGCGAGAAGGTGGTGACCGCCAGCATGCTCGATGCCAGCACGTCGAGGATGTGGTCGACCGACTTGGCGCCGATGCTGGCGGCGAATTCATAGGAAATGGCATGGCCGAGCAGCGCGCTGCCCAGACCCAGCAGCACCGCGAACAGGCAGAACAGGCTGGCGCGGAACCACATCCGCCGTGTGAGCAGCCGCACCGCCCATTGCCATCGGTTCATTGCATCCCCTTCGTTCGCTGTCGGCGTATCGTTGCCGTAACGAAGCGGGGTGCGATTCGGTTGCCGCCGCGATCAGTGGCCGCGACAGGCCATCGCCTCGAGGATTTCCTCGATCCGCGCCGGATCGCCGGCGGCGATCACTTCGCCGTTGCTGCCGGCGTGGAGCGGATCGCCCGACCAGTCGCACATCCGCCCGCCCGCGCCCTCGACCACCGGCACCAGCGCCGCGAAGTCGTGGAGTTTCAGCCCCGCCTCGACGACGATGTCGAGCCAGCCGCTCGCGACGCAGCCATAATTATAGCAATCGCCGCCCAGCACCGTGCTCATCACCTTTGCGTCGAGATGCTCGAAGGCGTGGAGCTGGTCGTCGTCGAACAGCGCGGGCGATGTCGTGCCCAGGATCGCGTCCTTCAGGTCGCGGCAACGGCGCGATTCGGCGGGCTTGCCGTTGAACAGCGTGCGGCGCCCGGCCACGCCCAGCCAGCGCTCGCCGATGATCGGCTGGTCGATGATGCCGATCACCGGCCAGCCATTGTCGACCAGCGCGATCAGCGTGCCGAACACGGGGCGCCCGGCGATGAAGGCGCGCGTGCCGTCGATCGGATCGAGCACCCATTGGCGCCCGCTCACGCCTTCCTTCACGCCGAATTCCTCGCCGATGATCCCGTCCTGCGGGCATTCGGCGACGATCAGCCGGCGCATCGCTTCCTCGCCGGCGCGGTCGGCCAGCGTGACGGGCGACTGGTCTTCCTTGGCCTCGACGCCATGGTCGGCGCGGAAATAGGGGCGGATGGCGGCGCCCGCCGCGTCGGCGAGACGCTCGGCGAGCGCGATATCGGTCTGGGAAATTGCCATTCCTCGCCCTACCCGGCCGTATTTGACTCGCCAAGGTCACAATCGCCTGTCACTCGGCAAAACATGCGCCTGATCGCCGCTCTTTCCGCTTCCGGCCTGCTGCTCGCCGCGACGCCCGCTTTTGCCCAGGTTCGTGCCGTGCCCGCCCAGCCCGCCTCCGAACAGGCGGCGCTGCGCGGCGTGGAGGTGTTCCTCGTCAACGAGGGGGAGGTGCCGCTCGAAGATGCCGGCCCGCGCCAGATCGAGGTGACGGCGGCCGACGGCACCCGGCTGGTGCTTGAACGCACCCCCGGGCCAATGCCGACGATCGCGCCGCATGGATTCGCCAAGGCGCGCTATGTGCCCGTCGGGATCGCCGGTACGGCGGTGCCGCCCGCCGCCGCGCACCGGCCGGCCGAAATTCCGCCGCAGGAAGCGACCGTGCAGAGCAGCACCGGCAGCTCGTCCGCCTTTGTCGATCGGTTCGAACCGCACGAGCCGACCTATGGCGCCTTCGGGCTGAAGGATGCCGGCGGCAAGCTGCAACTCAGCTTCGCGTTCCGGCCGTTCGCGGAGGATGCGCCGCTGCATCTCGGCAATCTGCGCTTTGCCTATACCCAGACGATGTTTTGGGCGCTGGCCGAACCGTCCGGCCCGTTCCGATCGACCAATTACAGCCCCGAACTCTACGCCGATATCCCGTTCGATTCGACCACCCGTGTCGCGCTCGGCTGGCGGCACGATTCGAACGGGCGCGGCGAGGCCGATTCGGTCGATCTCAACCGGTTGTTCGTCCGCGGCGAAAAGCAGTTCGATCTCGGCGGCAACTGGCGGCTCGATCTCGCCCCGCAGGCATGGGTCTATGTCGGCAACAGCGGCACCTTCCTCGACGCGAAGGACTATTACGGCCAGGCGGCGCTCACTGCCGCGATCGGGCAGAAGGAAGGCGTGAAGCTGGCGATCACCGGCCGCGGCGATTTCCGCACCGGACGCGGCGCCGGCGAACTGTTCGTCTCCTATCCGCTCACCCGGCTCGGCGGCGGGCTCGGCATCTATCTCTTCGGCCAGGCCTTTACCGGCTATGGCGAGGCGCTGGACCGCTACAATGTCGACGATACCTATGCCCGGATCGGCATCGCCTTTACCCGTTAGCGCTTCGCCCGCTGGCATCGGCGGGCGCGTCGGCGTATTCTATGTTCAACTGTTCTTGGGAGATTGAAATGCGCCTGAAACTCGCTCTCGCCGCGATGATCCTGCCCTTCGCCATGCCGGCCGACGCCGCGCTGACGCCGGGGGCAAAGGCGCCGATGTTCACCGCCAACGGCGCCGTCGCGGGCAAGCCGATCACGGTGGACCTCAAGGCCGCGCTCAAAAAGGGGCCGGTAGTGCTCTATTTCTTCCCGGCCGCCTTCACCCCGGGATGCAATGCCGAAGCGCACGCCTTCGCCGAATCGCTCGACGATTTCACCAAGGCGGGTGCGACAGTGATCGGCATGACCGCCGGCAATGTCGATCAGCTCGAAAAATTTTCGAGCGAATATTGCGCGGGCAAGTTCGCGGTCGCGGCGGCGACGCCGGCCGTGGCGCAGGGCTATGACGTGCTGCTGAAGCGCCCGGACGGCGCCGCACCCAAGATCACCAGCCGAACCAGCTACGTCATCGCGCCCGACGGCAAGATATTGCTCGCCCATTCGGATCCAAATCCCGCCGATCACATTCGCCTCACGCTCGCCGCCGTGCGGAAGTATCGGCAGGCCCACCAGCATTGACGGCAGGCACCGGAAAACCGGTAAACGCCGCGACAACCAGATTTTAGCACTCTGCTATTATCTATTTTCCCTCATAAACACCGGCCACACAGGCCGTGAAGACACGGGGGTTAGGGCTGATGCGCATCGCGCGAGCCGTTCGGACGGATGATGGACAAGCGGCTGGCCGCTTGCTGTTCGAACGGATCGGAGAGTTTCTGTTCGATCAGCGGCTGGCCCCCGATCCGGTGAACTATGCCTTCGCGCATCGCCTGCTCTCCAACCCCGATGGCCCGCTCGCCCGCGCGGTGGAGGTGCTGACCGAAGGCGGGGTCCGGCTGACGCAGCGCGACATCCAGTCGCTCGAATCCGATATCGAGCCCAGCCATTCGCCCGTCGATGTCAAGGAACGCGCCGACGGGCTGGTCGCCCGCACGCAGATGCAGGTCGAGGGCTTTGCCGACATGGTGACGGCGATGCGCGCCGAAACCGCCGATTTCGGCCGCGATCTGGCGGCGAGCGCGCAGGCGATGACCGACGCTGCGGCCGTGCCGGACACGCTCGACTCGGTCGCTCGGCTCACCGCTGCGATGCTCGACCGTGTCCGCACCGCCGAGGACAAGCTTGAAACCGCGACCCGCGAGGCGAGCGAGCTTCGCGAGAAGCTTGAGGAAGCAAGGGACAATGCGCGTCGCGATCCGCTAACCGATCTGCCCAATCGTCGGGCTTTTGAGGAAGCATTCGTGGCGCAGCGAAATGCGGGCGGCCGGATGTGTCTGGCGGTGTGCGACGTCGATCACTTCAAGTCGGTCAATGATCGGTTCGGCCATGCCGTGGGGGACCGCGTGCTGCGCGCCATCG
Source organism: Sphingomonas sp. RS6 (assembly GCF_054489705.1). Taxonomy (NCBI): domain Bacteria; kingdom Pseudomonadati; phylum Pseudomonadota; class Alphaproteobacteria; order Sphingomonadales; family Sphingomonadaceae; genus Sphingomonas; species Sphingomonas sp. RS6. Next base: position 152,439 of record NZ_JBTMWM010000002.1, on the reverse strand, counting down.
CCGATGCGCTGCGCCAGACCTGCCGCGGCCATCTCGTCGTCCGGCACGGCGGCGAGGAATTCGCCGTGCTGTTCACCGGCGTTTCGGTCGAACGCGCGCGCGAGACGCTCGAACGCGCCCGCGCGACCGTCCAGGCGAAGCGCTACAAGTTGCGCGACACCGATGCGCCGCTGGGCGAAATCACCTTTTCGGCGGGGCTCACCCCCGTCGCGCCCGGCGAGGTCCACCAGACCGCCTTCCACCGCGCCGACCGGCTGCTCTACGCCGCCAAAAGCGCCGGCCGCAATCGCGTGTGTGTCGGAACCGACGTTCCTGGCGATATTCGCTGACAAGTCGCAATTTTCACCGCGTGATCGGGTGAAATTTCCGACTTCAAGGGCATGCGAAAGGCACGCCCCTTTGTAATCAACAACTTACGATTCTGGCACGCTCTCTGCAACGCTTCAGGCATCGGCGGTTCGAATGGTTCGACCGCCGCCAAATCAGGGAGTTTCATCATGACCGCACGTCTCGACTCGTTCCACCGCGCCCTCGCCTCGTTCGGCGCCGTGTTCTTCACCGTTGCGCTCGTCGCCTATTCCACGCCGATCATCCCGATCGCCTGACCATGCGCCCCAACACGGAGAAACCTGACATGATTCGCAGCATCGCCATCGGCGTCGTGTCGTTCGCCCTCACCAGCGGACTGATCATGGTCGCCGGCCTGCAGGGTTCGGGCATCATCGCCTGACCCCTGCGGTCCCCCGGCCGGTCTCATCCGCCCGGAACCCCCAACTTGCGGCGCCTGTTCTGTCGATAGCCTCACCGACATCGAGAAGGACCCGCCGATGACCGACACCGTCGAAATGATCCATGAAGACGCGCTTCCCGGCGAGGAACGCGCGCTCGATCCGAAGCCCGAATGGCAGCCCCGTTACCGCGGATCGGATCGACTGAAGGGCAAGGTGGCGATCGTCACCGGCGCCGATAGCGGGATCGGCCGCGCCGTGGCCGCACTTTACGCCCGCGAAGGCGCAGACGTCGCGATCGTCTATCTGTGCGAACACAAGGATGCCGAGAAGACCGCCGAGATCGTGCGCAGCGAGGGTCGCCGCGCGCTGACGATCGCCGGCGATGTGGGCGACAAGGCCTTTTGCGATTCCGCCGTCGATCGCGTGATCAACGAATTCGGCAAGATCGATGTCCTGGTCAACAATGCCGGCGAACAGCATCCCGACAACGACATCACCGACATTACCGAGGAACAGCTGCGGCGGACGTTCCAAACCAACATTTTTGGCATGTTCTTCATGGTTCAGGCCGCGTCACCGTACCTCAAGCAGGGCGCGGCGATCGTCAACTGCACCTCGGTCACCATGTATCAGGGCGAACCCGAACTGCTCGATTACAGCTCGACCAAGGGCGCGATCACCGCGTTCACGCGCAGCCTTTCGATGAACCTCATCGAAAAGGGCATCCGCGTCAACGGCGTCGCGCCGGGGCCGATCTGGACGCCGCTGAACCCCAGTGGCGGCGCAACGAAGGAGAAGCTCGAGCATTTCGGCGAGGGCACGCCGATGGGCCGCCCCGGCCAGCCGAACGAGGTCGCCCCGGCCTTTCTGTTCCTGGCATGCGAGGATTCGAGCTATATGTCCGGCCAGGTGCTTCATCCGAACGGCGGAACCGTCGTCAACGGATGATCGCGGCAAGGCGCCGGTGCGTCACACCGGCGCTGTCGCGCCCACCAGCCCCGTCGGCTGCGGCTCGCCGCGCGAATAGACGCCGGTCAGCAGGCCCGCCGCCAGCACGCGGCCCGCCATCGCCTTGACAAGCGCACCGCGGCCCGGGCTTTCGCCGATCGCCGGTCCGGCGCCCAGCGCGAAAATCTGGAACGCATAATGATGCGGGCCATGCCCGGTCGGCGGGTCCGGCGGCATCCAGCCTTCGCCGAGCGAACTGTTGCGGCCGACGTCCTTGCCCTGCGCATCACCGGCACCATCGGCACGGATCGCGCCTTCCTTCAACTCGCCGTCAAGCGGCAGCCCCCAGACCAGCGCATGCACCAGCGGCTGCGGCGTCGGCGCATCGGGGTCCTCAACAATCAACGCCAGCGTCTCCGTCCCCTCCGGCACGTTCGTCCAGAACAACGGCGGCGAGACCCCCTCGCCGTCGGCGGTGAAGCGCTCGGGCATCCGTGCGCCATTGGCGAAGGCGGGGCTGGCAAGGTTCATCACCTGAAAGCTGCCGAGTTCGGGCTGAACGATCGCCAGCTTCGCGCTCCCCGCGCGGAACCCCTTCAGCGCGCTGCCAAGCCAGTGCGGCACATGTTCGAGCATTGCAGTCTCTCCCGTTGCTGCACGAACGCCCAACCGCCGGCGATTATCCTAACCTAGAGGTCGAGCTTCTCATAATCGGCCGGCGGGTTGATCCCCTCCATCCGCTCGCTCAGCAGCTGGCGAAAGCTCGGCCGGCTCTTCATCCCGATATACCAGCGTTTGGCGAGTTCGTGGCTCTTCCAGTCGATGCCGCCCAGATAGTCGGCGATCGAGATCTGCGCAGCCGCGGTAAGATCGGCGAGGCTCATCGTCGCGCCGGCGAGCCAGGTGCGGTGATCGAGCAGATAATCGATATAGTCGAGATGGCCGACCGCCGCCTTCATCGCCTCGCGCAGCACCTTGGCGTCGGGCGCCTGGCGATACACCAGCCGCTTGATCATGCGTTCGTGGAGCAGCGGCGCGGTGATGTCGCCATAGAAATGATGGTCGAACCAGACCACCAGCCGCCGGATCTCCGCGCGGTCGGTCGCGCTGCCGTTGAGCAGCGCGGTCTTGCTGACGGTTTCCTCGAAAAACTCGCAGATCACGGTCGAATCGATCAGCGTCACGCCGCGATCGGTGTCGACCATCACCGGCGTCTGCCCGGTCGGGTTCAGGTCGAGAAACTCGTCGCGGCGCTGCCACGGCGATTCGCGAACCGGCTCATAGCCGACACCCTTTTCCGCGAGCAGAAGCCGGACCTTGCGCGAGAAGGGACAGAGCGGAAATTGAAGGAGCTGCCACATGTCCCTGCCATAAGGGGCGACAATCGGGCGGGGAAGGCCCGATCTGAGCGGGGCTGAAATTGGGCGGCGGCCGGAGTCGTTTCGACCCGGCCGCCGCCGATCACGCCTTATTCCGCAGCGACTGCCTCGACCGCATCGTCGAGCGGATGCGAAAGACGGCCGAGCATTTCCTTCGGCACCACCTGCCAGAACTTGCCCACCTCGCGGTCCCAGTCCTCCAGAATACCGCGCGACCATTTGCTGTCGGTCGCCGTCGCGTGCGACGCGATCAGCGCGCGCAGTCGCTCCTCCCAATGCGCCGAAGCCAGCCGCTGCCAGGTGATGTTCTCCGGATTGGCGTGGCGTTCGAAGGTGCCGTCGACGTCGTAGACGAATGCCATGCCCCCTGTCATGCCCGCGCCGAAGTTCATGCCGACGCGGCCGAGCACCACGGCGGTGCCGCCGGTCATGTACTCGCATCCGTTCGCGCCGCAGCCTTCGACCACCACTTCGGCACCCGAGTTGCGCACCGCGAAGCGCTCGCCCGCTTGACCCGCCGCGAACAGCCGGCCCGAGGTCGCGCCATAGAGCACGGTGTTGCCGATGATCGTGTTGTTCCAGCTTTCGATCGGCGAGCTGACCAGCGGCCGCACGACGATCACGCCGCCCGACAGGCCCTTGCCCACATAATCGTTCGCATCACCGAACACTTCGAGCGTGATGCCCTTGCACAGGAAGGCGCCGAGCGACTGGCCCGCCGACCCGCGCAGCCGGACATGGACATGCCCGTCGCTGAGCGCCGACATGCCGAAGCGGTTGGTCACTTCGGACGACAGGCGCGTGCCCACCGCGCGGTGCGTGTTGCGCACCGAATAGGTGAGCTGCATCTTCTCGCGCCGCGCGAACACGGGCGCGGCGTCCTTGATCATCTGCGCGTCGAGGCTGTCCGGCACCGCATTGCGGAAGGTGCTGAGGCTGAACCGCCGCTCCGCGTCATCCGCATCCACCTTGGCGAGGATCGGGTTGAGGTCGAGATCGTCGAGATGCTCGGCACCGCGGCTGACCTGGCGAAGCAGCTCGGTGCGGCCGATCACCTCGTCCAGGCTCTTGAAGCCGAGCTTGGACAGGATCTCGCGCACTTCCTCGGCGATGAAGGTCATCAGGTTGATGACCTTTTCCGGCGTGCCGACGAACTTGGCGCGCAGCCGTTCGTCCTGCGTGCAGACGCCGACCGGACAGGTGTTCGAATGGCACTGGCGCACCATGATGCAGCCCATCGCGACCAGGCTGAGCGTGCCGATGCCGAATTCCTCCGCACCCAGGATCGCGGCGATAACGATGTCGCGCCCGGTCTTGAGCCCGCCATCGGTACGCAGGCGGACGCGGCCGCGCAGGCCGTTGAGCGTCAGCGTCTGGTTCACCTCCGACAAGCCCATTTCCCAGGGCGTGCCGGCATATTTGATCGAGGTGAAGGGCGAGGCACCCGTGCCGCCGGTGTGACCGGCGACGAGGATGACGTCGGCATGCGCCTTGGCCACGCCCGCCGCGACGGTGCCGATACCCGCCGAACTCACCAGCTTCACGCACACCCGCGCCCGCGGATTGATCTGCTTGCAGTCATAGATGAGCTGCGCCAGATCCTCGATCGAATAGATGTCGTGATGCGGCGGCGGCGAGATGAGCATCACGCCCGGCGTCGCGTGACGCAGCTTCGCGATGAACTCGGTCACCTTGAAGCCGGGCAGCTGGCCGCCCTCACCGGGCTTGGCGCCCTGCGCCACCTTGATCTCGATCTCGTCGCAGGCGTTCAGATATTCCGCCGTCACGCCGAAGCGGCCCGACGCAACCTGCTTGATCATCGAATTGGCGTTGTCGCCATTGTCATAGGGCTTGTAGCGGCTCGCATCCTCGCCGCCTTCGCCCGACACGGCGCGTGCGCCGATTCGGTTCATCGCGATCGCCAGCGTCTCGTGCGCCTCGGGACTCAGGGCGCCGAGCGACATGCCCGGCGTCACGAAGCGCTTGCGGATTTCGGTGATCGCCTCGACCTGGTCGATCGGGATGCCGCTTTCCGGGAAATTGAATTCGAGCAGATCGCGCAGATAGACCGGCGGCAGATCGCGCACCCCGCGCGAGAAGGCGAGATAGCTCGAATAGCTGTCAGTCGACACCGCGGTCTGCAGCAGGTGCATCAGCTGCGCCGAATAGGCATGCGTCTCGCCGCTATGGCGCTGGCGATAGAAGCCGCCGATCGGCAGCGCCGCCGCCGCATGCTCATAGGCGGCATCGTGACGCAGCTTTGCCGACAGATGGAGCGAGGCATAGCCTTCGCCCGAAATCTTGGCCGGCATGCCCGGGAACAGATCGTTGACCAGCGCACGGCTGAGGCCCACCGCCTCGAAATTATAGCCGCCGCGATACGAGCTGATCACCGCGATGCCCATCTTCGACAGGATCTTGAGAAGCCCCTCGTCGATCGCCTTGCGGTGGCGCTTGAGGCAGTCGGCAAGGCTCAAATCGCCGAACAGGCCGCGCGCCTGGCGGTCGACGATCGCCGCTTCGGCGAGATAGGCGTTCACCGTCGTCGCGCCGACGCCGATCAGCACCGCATAATAATGCGTGTCGAGGCACTCCGCGGTGCGGACGTTGACGCTGGCATAGGAGCGCAGCCCCCGGCGGACGAGGTGGGTATGCACCGCCGCCGCCGCCAGCACGCCGGCGATGGCAACACGGTCCGGCCCGCTATGTTCGTCGGTGAGGAACAATTCGGTGCGGCCCTCGCGCACCGCCTGCTCCGCCTCGTTGCGGATGCGCGTGATCGCCAGCCGCAATTCGTCCGGCCCGGCATCGGCCGGGAAGGTGCAGTCGATCTCCGCCGCCTGCGCGCCGAAATGCGCGCGCAGCCGGTGCCAATCGTCATTGGTCAGCACCGGGCTTTCCAGCACCAGCACCGCACCGCCATTGCCCTTGGTATCCAGGATGTTGGCGAGGTTGCCGAACCGCGTCTTGAGCGACATCACGTGCCGTTCGCGCAGCGGGTCGATCGGCGGGTTGGTCACCTGGCTGAAATTCTGGCGGAAGAACTGGCTGATCAGCCGAGGCTTGTCGGAAATCACCGCCAGCGGCGTATCGTCGCCCATCGATCCGATCGCTTCCTTGGCGGTCTCGATCATCGGCGCGAGGATCAGTTCGAGATCCTCGAGCGACTGGCCCGCCGCAATCTGCCGACGGGTGAGTTCGGCACGATCATATTGCGGCGCCTGCGCCGGCGCCGGGGCCAGATCCTCCATGCGGACAAAGCCCTTGACCATCGCGGCATAGTCCGCCTCGCCAGCCACCTGGTCCTTGATCGCGCGATCGTGAAGCAGCTTGCCCTGATCGAGGTCGACCGCGATCATCTCGCCCGGCCCCAGCCGGCCCTTCGCGACAACATTCGCCTCCGGCACCGGCACCATGCCGGTTTCCGAACCGACGATCAGCAGCCCGTCCGAGGTCTGGGTGTAGCGCAAGGGGCGAAGCGCATTGCGATCCATGCCGGCGACCGCCCAGCGGCCATCGGTCATCGCCAGCGCGGCCGGGCCGTCCCACGGCTCCATGACGCTGGCGAGATACTGGTACATCGCGGCGTGCGCCGGCGGCGTCGATTCGCCCTGCTGCCACGCCTCGGGCACCAGCATCAGCTTGGCAGTCGGCGCGTCGCGACCCGAACGGCAGATCGCCTCGAACACCGCGTCGAGCGCGGCGGTGTCCGACGCGCCCGCCGGGATCACCGGCTTGATGTCCTCGCTCTGCTCGCCGAACGCGATGCTCGCCATCTTGATCTCGTGGCTGAGCATCCAGTTCTTGTTGCCACGGATCGTGTTCACCTCGCCATTGTGGGCGAGGCAGCGGAACGGCTGCGCCAGCCACCATTGCGGGAAGGTGTTGGTGGAATAACGCTGGTGGAAGATCGCGACGCGGCTCTCGAACCGGGCGTCCTTCAGGTCGGGATAGAATTCCGACAGCGACTCGGCGAGGAACAGCCCCTTGTAGATGATCGAGCGGCACGACAGCGAACAGATGTAGAAGCCGCCGACCTGTGCCGCGATCACCCGCTTCTCGATGCGGCGGCGGATCAGATAGAGCTGCCGCTCGAACTCGGCGGCATCCATCGCATCCGGCATCGGCCCGGCGATCATGATCTGCTCGATCTCGGGGCGCGTCGCCTGCGCCTTCATGCCGATCACCGAAACATCGACCGGCACCTGGCGCCAGCCATAGATGGTGTAGCCCGCCTCGATGATCTCGCTTTCGACGATGGTGCGGCAGGTCTCCTGCGCGCCAAGGTCCGTGCGCGGCAGGAAGATCATGCCGACGGCGAGGCGGTTCGGCAGCACGCGGTGGCCGCTGCCGACGATCTGTTCGTCGAAGAAGCGCAAGGGCAGATCGACATGGATGCCGGCGCCGTCGCCGGTCTTGCCATCGGCATCGACGGCGCCGCGATGCCACACCGCCTTCAGCGCGTCGATCGCCGACTGGACGACGCGGCGCGACGACTGGCCGTCGGTCGCCGCCACCATACCCACGCCGCAGGCATCGCCTTCGAACTCGGGGCGGTACATGCCCTCGCGGGCGAGGCGCTCACGTTCGGCGCTGAGCTTGATCTGGTCCATCTCGACTCTCAATCCTTGATTCCTGCGCGCGCCAGCGTCTCGTTGCGCGCGCTTTCACATGCCGAAAAGGCATCCATGGCCTTTGAAAACATTGCGGGCATGGCTTCGCCCATCACGGCCGAAAAGCGTTCCAGCGGATAGCGCTTTGCCAATGCCGCCATTTCGCCGTCCGAGGCGCCCGCCGCGAGCCGCTGATAATCCGGGCCGGTGTAAAAGACCGTCAGTTGCTCGATCTCGTCATCGGTCAGCCGCTCGATCGCATTGCGCATGCCGTCTGCCGCCAGCTGCCGGGCGGTGTCGTTGCTGCAGCGGGCCTGTGCCGCAAAGGCATCGACGATCACCGGCTTCTGGTCCGGATGATCGGCAACCAGCGCGTCGCGTTGCGCCACCAGCGTCTCGTCGTCCGGCTCGACGACCGGTTCGCCCTCGCCCGATTCCTTTGGCAGCGCGGCGATCAGGCGATCGACGCGCGCGGCATGGTCCTGCGCGGCACCGGGGGGCGCGAGCACCAGCGCCACCGCCAGAAGGGCGAGCGGCGTCATTCCGACTCCTTGTCGTCCGCGTGGCCGTCCGAGCCCGCTTCCTGGCCCAGCAGCGCTTCGATCTTCTTGCGCTCGGCCGGCGTCAGATCGCTTTTGTCGCGCGGCGCCGGCAGATCCTTGGTCGCTTCCTGGCCCTTGGCGATCAGCGCCGGCATCGCCTTCATGATCTCTGGGACGGCCTCGGACATCGCCTCCATCATGTCGGGCCCCATCATCAGTTCCATCGACGTGCGTGCATAATGCGACCCCGCCGGCGTGGCGAAGAACCCCTGCATTTCCTGCAGCTCTGCGAGACTGAATTCGCGGGCATAGGCGCGGGCCAATGCTGTACGGATACGCGGCTCAAGCGAAGACATCAGGTCGCCCATGCCGCTCATCATGGCGCTCATCATCTTCTGCTGGCGCTCTTCCCAATGCGGGTCATAGATTTCCATGACCTCGCGAAGCGTCGTCTCACCCAGTTCGGCGGCTTCCGCTTCGCTGACACCTGCGGCGCTCGCGAACTGGCGGATCGGCAGGTCGCCGGTCATCCCGACCACAGACTGCATCATCTTGTCGAAATTTGCGCCCAACATGCGCTTGTACATGCCGTCCTGAACCAGCTGGTCAGCCACACGCTTAGCAATGGCCAGACGGGCAGGGTCGGGGGCAGGCGCCGCCGACGTCGCAGTCTGCGCGATCGCGGCGGCCGGCGCCGCCACACCGATCGCTGCCGCGACCAACATCGTCCGAAACATGCCAATCCTCCTCATGCCGCCACCGCCGGCGCCTTGGCGCGTGCCTTCATCCAGGCGTGTATGTGCGCCGCGACATCGCGGCCGTCGCGGATCGCCCAGACGACAAGGCTAGCGCCGCGGACGATGTCGCCGGCGGCGAACACGCCGTCCAGGCTGGTCATCATCGTCTTGCCGTCGGTACGCAGCGTACCCCAGCGGGTAACGCCCAGCTCGTCGGCGCCGAACAGCCTGGGCAGATCCTCGGGCTCAAAGCCCAGCGCCTTGATGACGAGATCGGCGGGCATCTGCAACGCACCGCCCGGATCGACTTCCGGCGCACGGCGGCCCGAGGCATCGGGTGCGCCGAGCCGCATCTTCGACGCGCGCACGCCGGTCACCTGATCGGCGCCGTCGAACGCTTCCGGGGCGGAGAGCCAGACAAACTCGACGCCCTCCTCCTCGGCATTGGCAACCTCGCGCTGCGAGCCCGGCATGTTCGCGCGGTCGCGGCGATAAAGGCACTTCACCGACGCCGCGCCCTGGCGGATCGCGGTGCGGACGCAGTCCATCGCCGTATCGCCGCCGCCGACCACGACGACGTTCTTGCCCGAAGCATTCAGGCTGCCATCCTCGAACGCCGGCACGCTGTCGCCGAAGCTCTTGCGGTTCGACGCCGTCAGGTAATCGAGCGCGTCGACCACGCCCTTCGCGCCGACGCCCGGCGCCTTGATGCCGCGCGGCTTGTACACACCGGTCGCCACCAGGATCGAATCATGGCGCGCACGCAGTTCGTCGAGCGTCGCGTCGCGTCCGACATCGAAATTGCGGTGGAAGACGATGCCGCCTTCCTCCAGCCGCTGGATGCGGCGCATCACCACGTCCTTTTCCAGCTTGAAGCCGGGGATGCCATAGGTGAGTAGCCCGCCCGAGCGGTCGTAGCGGTCATAGACGTGCACCGCATAGCCATAGCCGCGTAGATATTCGGCGGCCGCGAGCCCCGCCGGGCCGGCGCCGATGATGCCGACCGACTGGCCACGGTCAGGGCCAACCAGTACCGGCTCCACCCAGCCTTCGGCCCAAGCGGTGTCGGTGATGAACTTCTCGACCGAGCCGATCGTCACCGATCCGTGGCCGGAAAACTCGATCACGCAATTGCCTTCGCACAGCCGATCCTGCGGGCAGATGCGGCCGCAGATCTCCGGCATGGTCGAGGTGCTGTTCGACAGCTGATACGCCTCGCGCAGCCGCCCCTCGGCGGTCAGGCGCAGCCAGTCCGGGATATGGTTGTGCAGCGGACAATGCACCGAACAATAGGGAACGCCGCATTGCGAACAGCGCCCCGCCTGCGCCTCGGCGTCGGGCACGGCATAGCGTTCCGCAATCTCGCGGAAGTCTTCCGCCCGGATCGCAGCAGGGCGCTTGGCCGGGTAAGCCTGTCCACGCCCGACGAATTTCAGCATCGCATCATCAGCCATGCGCGCCCTGTATCGCAGAGCGCCACGGATAAAAAGACAGCAATGCTTACCTATTTTCCGCGCAGCGGCCGATTCTGCAGTCAAGCCTCGTTATTGCGAACCAGTTTTAATTCCGCTTCGGCCCTATCTCATCGAGAGCCAGATCAGCGCACCGGCGCCCGCAACGATCCGATAGAGTGCGAACGGCGTAAAACCGTGCTTGCTGACGATGCCAACAAACCATTTGATCACGGCGAGCGCCACGACGAACGCGACGAGGAAGCCGACGCCGATCTCGCCCCAGCCGACGCCGCTGGTGACGATCATTTCGCGATTCTTGACGAGTTCGAGCACCGTCGCGCCGAGCATCGTCGGGATCGCCAGGAAGAAGCTGAACTCGGCGGCGGTGCGCCGCTCGACGCCGAGCGACAGCGCGCCCATAATCGTCGCGCCAGACCGGCTTACGCCGGGGACCATCGCCAGACACTGGATGAAACCGATGCCGATTGCGCGCACCACCGGAATTTCGGCGATGCCGTGGATCGTCGCCTGCTTCACCAGCCGCTCGATCACCAGGATCGCGACGCCGCCGACAATCAGCGCCCAGGCGACGACGCGCGGCTCGCCCAGCAGCCCCTCGATCTGCTTGTGCAGCGCCAGCCCAATGACAGCGGCGGGGATGAACGCGATCAGCAGGTTGCGCACGAATCGAAGCGACACCGGATTGAGCCGGATCAGCCCGTCGAGCAGCGCCCAGAAGGTGCGCCAGTAAAGCACCACCACCGCCAGGATCGCGCCGAGCTGGATGACGACGTTGAACATCGCCCAGCGCGCCGAATCATAGCCCATCAGCTCGCTGGCGAGGATCAGGTGCCCGGTCGACGAAACCGGCAGGAATTCGGTGACCCCTTCGACGATGCCGAGCAGGATCGCGACCAGCATTTCGCTCATCGAGCGGGCGCACCGAATCGGCTGAAGCGCCCGGCGCGGCGGAACCGCACCAGCCACGAGGGCGCCACGCTCGCGAGCGGCGTCGCCGACACGCCGAGCGCGGCAAGGCCGTCGTCACCCGCAGGAACGACATTGTCGGTCTGCAGCATCGCCCATTGGTCGCGCGTGATCGGCGCGCCCGGCAGTGCGCCGAAACCGGCGATGAGCCCACCCAGCGCGTCGGGAAGCTCCAGCAGATGCGGCTTGCGGCCGATCGCGCCGGCGATCCAGCGCATCAACCCGCTCATGCTCATCACGTCAGGCCCGCCGAGCGAATAGAGCTTGCCGCCATGCGCGGCCGGATCGGCCAGTGCGGCGACCACCGCCTGCGCGACATCGGCGACATAGACCGGCTGGAACCGCGTCTCGCCGCGCAGCACCGGCACCACCGGCGCACCGGCGATCATCCCGGCAAAGCGGTTGACGAACTGGTCCTCGGGGCCGAACACGATCGAGGGCCGCAGGATCGTCGCGCCAGGGAAGGCGTGACGGACGGCGACTTCGCCCTCGGCCTTGCTGCGACCATAGGCCGACGCCGATGCCGGGTCGGCGCCGATCGCCGAAATCTGCACCATCGCGGTCGCGCCGGCTGCGGCTGCCGCCTCGGCGGCGTTGCGAGCGCCGTCGACATGGACCTTGTGGAAATCGCCCTTGAGGATCCCGACAAGGTTGACCACCGCGTCGGAGCCCTGGAGCGCGCGGGCCAGCGTCTGCGGCCTGGTCACGTCGCCGACGACGAACTGGGTCTGCCCCAAGCCGCCGAGCGGCTTCAGGAACCACGCGTCGCGCGGGCGGCGTTCGACCACGCGAACGCGCGCGCCGCCGCGCAGCAAGTCCTGCGTGACGTAGCGGCCGAGAAAGCCCCCGCCGCCGATGAGGGTTACGAGCCTGTCCTTCATCTCTGCCTCTTGTCCTGACGAGCGGCTCCCATGCCGTGTGACGGCCTAAACGGCAAGCGGCAGGCCATGTCCAATATTTTTCCGATCAAAGCCCGTTGACAACCCCGCCAATGCTCCCCTAGAGGCGCCGGCCTACCCCGTGCCCAGATGGCGGAATTGGTAGACGCACCAGCTTCAGGTGCTGGCGGGGGTAACCCCGTGGAGGTTCGAGTCCTCTTCTGGGCACCATTTTCCCCCTGATGGGCGGGACCGCTAGATTTTCTTAGTTTTGGCAACCGGTGGCACATAGCCGTGTCACGGAACGGTTTTTGTCGATAAATGGCTCGAACGTTCTGCCTGTTGAGCCATATCGCGATCGCAGCGGAGTTTGGAGAACGCGCTGCGCTAGCGCAGGCATCCATCAACGCGTGGATGGTATCCCGAGCGGAGCGACGTGTTACCCAATGCTGACCGCGGCCTCGCGGCGCGAAATTGCCGGTTAACGCCCGGCCTGCAACGCCGGTCAGTCCTTCAAATAGATGGGGTTGCCGTAGAACCAGAGATCCTGCCACGGATCCTCGTCGGCGAAATCCGGTGCGGGTTCACCCTCGCGCGTGCTGGTGCCGCGAAGCCGGAGATAGCCGTTGCCAGGCGCCGGCAAACGGTAGCGGATCACCATCATGTCGCCCTCGCGGCGCCAGTCGCGCGCGGTGAAGCGTCGGACCAGGCGGGTCGTCGGGTTGCGGTCGCCCGCGCCGCTGGTTGCGCCGCCGACGATCAGATCGACATGATCGACCCTGGGGACGACGCCCGCCGGATTGGGTCTGCTCGCCGGCCGAAAGCGGATGGTGACGGCGAGCGTCTGGCCCTTTTCCGCCTTCAGCTCGCCCCCCATCCCGGCGGTGCCCCCGGCTGCACGCGCGCTGAAATCGAGCTCCTCGATCAAGCCGCCGGTCGCTGCGAACACGCGCCCGGCGCGCAGCCCGTCCAGGATGTCGGCGGGGTCGGGCGCGGCGAACACCCAGGTCTTGGCATATTCGCCGGGCCAGAAATCGGCGCCGCCCTCGCTGCGGTGGCGGTGCGAGTCGGAGGTTGCGGTGATCGTCCACCGCACGCCCTGCCCCAGCATCGCGTCCCACGCGCCGCCCAACGTCGCGACCATCTGGTCGAAACCGCCCATCGTCGGATAGCCGCCATAGAGGCCGCGCATGCCGTGCGCCGCATCCTCGGCATGCTCCGGCGTCGCCGCCTGATGGCCGGGCGCACCCTCCATGCCGATCGCGACGCGCGGCGCGGCATCGTGCCAGCGGATATATTCGGCCGGGGCGTGCAGACCCCATCTGCCGAAGCCAGTGGCGGTACGCGAGGGATGGTTGGCGATCAGCACCGGCGGCACCGGCAGCGCCCCCATATAGCGCAGCGCCTCGATCATCCGCGCCTTGGTGCTTCGCGCAGGGTCCGGCGGAAACGCCTCGCGCTTGCCGAACCGCGATTCGATGTCGCGCAGCATGTCGCGCTCGCCCGGCCCCGTCGGCAGGATCAGGCTGGCATGTTCGCCGCCGGGCACGTCGAACTCCCAGCCATAGAACAACGTCAGCCCGGGCACCGCCGCGCGCGCGGCCACCACATCGGGCCAGGCGCGATCATGGTTGAGCGCCGAGTGCGCCGGCCCGCCATGATCGGTCGACACCATCCAGTCGAGCCCGAAGCGCCGGGCCATTTGCGCGTTCTGGAGGATGGTATGAATCCCGTCGCCACCAATCTCGGGTTCGGGCAGCATGTCGGGATGCGCCGCATCCTCGCGATAACGGGCGCTGTAAATGCTGTGGACGTGATGGTCGCCCGCCAGCCAGCGCCGTGCCCGGTCCGGTTGCGCCGCCGCCGGGCTCGCCAGACCAGCCAGCGACAGCAGAATGAGGATCGAAGCGCGGAGCATTGGCGTCTCACCGGAGTCAGGAAATGAAAAAAGGCAAAGGAGGGACGCCGCGATTAACGCGGCGCCCCTCCCCTATGTGACGATCAGAATTTGGCGCGGACGCCGAAATTCACCGTGCGGCCAAAGGTGTGGATTTCGCTGAACTCGTCACGCGAGCCCGCAAACGACACCTGGCGCTGGTCGAACAGGTTCACCGCCTGCGCAAACAGCTCGATATTGGGCTTCACCCGATAGCTGGTGCCCAGATCGACGATGCCGAACCCCTTCTGATAAAAGGCGACGACATCCTCCGCCGTCGGCAGCGAGGTCACCACCGCACCCGAGTCGGTGATATAGTCGCTGCGATAGGTGTAGCTGACGTTGATTTCGAACGGCCCGCTTTCGAAGAACGGCGTGATCGAATAGCTGACGTCGGACACGCCCTGAATGCCGGCGGTCTGCAGGCCGACGCCCGTGCGATCGAGCTCGAGCTTGGTCGTCGCGAAGGTCGCGGTCGCCGTCACGCCCAGGCCGAACGGCAGCTTGTTGGTATAGCCGAATTCGACGCCCGAGATCTTGGCATCGCCCACATTGGTGGGCGTGGCGACGAGGATGTCGACCGGCAGCGTCGAGCCGTCCTTCACCGCAAAGGCCAGCGTGCGCGTCTCGAAGTCCGACGCGACATAGTCGCTGACGTCCTTGTGGAACGCCGCCACCGTGAACGCGCCGAACTTGTCGAAATACCATTCGAACGATGCGTCGAAATTCCACGCAGTATAAGGCCGCAGATTGGGATTGCCGGCCGATGCCTGGAGGTTGAGCGTCGGATCCTGCAGCGCGGCAGCGCCTTCGTTATAGATGGTCGTGACCGTCACGCTGTTGGTGTTGATCGAATTGCGCAGTTCGGAAAGCGACGGGCGCGTCATCGTCTTGGCGATGCCGAGGCGCAGTTGCACATTGTCGTTGAACTTGAACATCGCATTCGCGCTGGGCAGCCATTCGGTATAGCTGGCCCGCGTCGTCACCGGCGTCACCTCGGTCGTCACGCCGCCATTGCCGTCGTCCACCGGCGACACCGTCGTACCCTGAACGTCGGTGCGCGTCCGCACATAGCGAAGGCCGATATTGCCGCTCAGCGGCACATCGCCCATCGACGATTCGAAATCGAGGCGGCCATAGCCAGCGGTGATCTCTTCGCCGATGCGATAGGAATTCTGGAGATCGGCGGCGGTCGGCGCCAGATCATCGGCACTGGGGCTCACGCCGTCATATTCGCTGCCCAGCGTGAAGTTCTGGTTGAACAGCGACCAGTCGACATTCTTCCAGGCCTGGAACTGGCCGATCGACTGGTCGAAGGCGTTGGACGGCACCGGATAGGCAAGATAATCGGCTGTCAGCGTTTCACCGGAGCGCAGCGACGTGCTGTTGCGGTCGCGGCGCTGATAGTCGCGGTAGCGATCCGAATATTGGCCGCCGAAACGCAGCCGGGTGAAGCGGAAACCACCGATCCCCAGATCGAGGTCGCGCGCCACGTTCAGCACGCCGGTCTTGTCCTCGTCCGTCGAATTGATCGGCCGCACCGCGAAGCTTTCGAACTTCATCGCCGATCCGTCGGTGAGGTCAAGATCGGTGAACAGCGCGTTGACCTTGCCGTCCTTGAGCACGTCATTGCTGAAATCGAAGGTCAGGTTGCCGCCCGCGCCGCTGGCGGTGCGATACTGGACGCGCTGGATCGGCGTATCGAGGTCGCTGTCCGCCCGCGCATAGCTGACGCGCGGCTCAATGTGCCAGCCGCCGAAATCGAGCTTCAGCTTGGCGTTGAGCTGAAGGTTCTTGTGAACCTGGTCCATATATTCGGCATAGTTGCGGATGCGCGCGCCGCGGATCGTGCCGGCCACCAGCCGCCCGTCCTCGACCACCGCCGTCGCCGGATCGAGCCGGGCGATCTGGCTCGGGATGTAATAGGTCAGGCGACGTTCGATCGTCTCGTTCTCGAACCGCGAATAGAGGCCGTCGAGCTCCAGTTCGACGCCGGGCGTCGGGCGCCACTGCATGCCGAGCACCGCGCTCAGCCGCTCGCGATTTTCCAGTTCGAGATAGGGCTGGGCATCGCCGGGCGCGCGGATTGTCCCGAAACCGGGCACATCGGTATCCTGCCAGCCGACGCGCAGCCGATCGAACTGGACCTCGCGCTTGGTATAGGAAAGGCCGGTGAGCAGGCCGATGGTCTGCGCCTGGTTGCGCCAGCCGGCGGAGATCGCGCCGTTCGGGTTCACCGTGTCGGTGCGTTCCTCATAGCCCGCATAGGCGCTGGCGGCGATGAAGGGGGTACGATCAAGCGGCTTGATCAGGCGGATGTCGACGGTCGAGCCGATCCCACTTTCGGTCAGGTCCGCCGTCGGCGACTTGATGACGACCACGCTGTCGATCAGTGTCGCCGGCAGCACCTGAAGCCGGAACTGGCGTCCCGACTGGCCCGAGTTGCGGATATTCTCGTTATACGCCAGCGGCATGCCGTCAAAGGTGACCGCCTGGAAATTCGGACCGAGGCCGCGCACGCTGATGAACTGGCCCTCGCCGGCTTCGCGCACGATGGTCACGCCGGGCACGCGCTGGAGCGCTTCTGCCACGTTGAACGCCGGCAGCTTGCCGATATCAGCCGCAACCACCGCGTCGGCGATCGAATCCGCGTTGCGCTTGACGTCGAGCGAGCGCTCGACGCCGTCCGAGAAAGTGGCGGTGACGACGATCTCGTCGCCGGGCGCGGCGGCCTCCTGAGCCGTGGCTTGCGAGGTCTGGCGCGGCGGGGTGGCCTGCGCTCGGACGATCAGCGCGCCCGATGCGTCGCGCACAACCGTCAGCGGCTTGCCCGCGATCAGCCGGCGCAGCGCGGTTTCGGCGTCAAATTCGCCCGACAGCGCCGGCGCGGTCAGCTGCGCCACGGCATCGCGGGTGAACAGGATGTCGCTGCCGCTCTGGCGCGCCAGCTGTTCGAGCGCACGGTCCATCGGCTGTGCCGCGATCGCGATGCGCACCCGGCGTTCGGCGGCCTGCGCCTCCACGGTGGTGGCGATGGCGAGCGTGGAAAGCGTGAGCGCAAGCGCCGCCGACCGGCAGAGCTGCCGCTTGAAATTGGTCATGAAGTCAGTCCCCGTTTCGCGCTCCCTGCGAGCGCCCCGCCTGTCGACGACCGGCAACGGGTTTTCCCCACCCCCCGGATGGAATTATTTTTTGCTCGACGCCGAAACCCGGATCGTCTCGCCGTCCGAAGTGACGCGGACCGGCAACAGGATCGCCACCGATCGCGCGAACGCCTCGGGATCGCCCACCCGGTACACGCCGCTTAGGCGCATCGCCGCCGCCCGCGGATCGGCGACGATCAGCGTGTGCGGCGTGTATCGGTTCATCTCGGCGGCGGCATCGGCGAGCGTATCGTCCCGGAAGGCGAGCCGGCCGCTCTGCCAGGCGACCAGATCGTCGAGATCAGGCCGATCCAGCCGGTCGGCATGGCCTGCCTGCATCGCGATACGGCTGCCTGGCGGAATCGATACCGGCGCGCCGGGCGCATCGATCCGCACGCTGCCCTGGATCGCGGTCACTGCGGCACCCCTGTCATCGCGGCGCAAGTCGAGCCGTCCGGCGCGCGTCGTCGCCCGCCGATCGCCCATGTCGACGACAAAGGGCCGCGGGTCGCGGGCGATTTCAACATCGATGCGGCCGGTGCGAAGCGCCAGCATCCGCACATCCGCGCGCGCGCGGAAACGAACCTGCGTGTTGGTATCGAGCATCACCCGGCTGCCATCGGCAAGCACCAGCCGGCGCTGCTCACCGATGCCGGTGGTGTAGACGCCGGCATTGGCCTCGCGCCAGCCAAGCATCGTGCCGCCGGCCACGATCGCGGCGGCGCCGCCGGCCAGCACCATCCGGCGCGACATGCGTGCTGTCGCCAGCGCAGGAACCGGCGCCTCGGAAACGGTGTCGTCGCGCAGCCCGCCAACCGCGTCCCACACCGTCGATGCACGCGAAAAGGCGTCGCGGTGCAACGGATCGGCCGTCAGCCACCTCCGGAATGCCGCCTCGTCCTCGGCCGTCCGATCATCCGCGTGCAATCGCGCCAGCCAGTCCCCCGCCTGCCGGTTCACATTTTCCGGCTCACTGCGGAAGATCACGTCACCAATGCTCCATCCACTCGGTCAGATAGGCCATCGCCCTGGCGATGTGCTTTTCGACGGCACTCTGGCTGATGCCCAGCGCCTGCGCGATCTCGCGATATTTACGGCCATCGAGCCGGTGCATCAAGAATATCTCGCGCGTCCGCGGGCTCAGTTGCTCGACGCCGCCGCGCAACCGTTCGAGCCGATGGCGCGCGATCAGCACATCATCCTGACGCGGCCGGAAATCGGCGATCATCTCGGTGGCGATGCCATCGGCGACCAGCATCGCCCCCATCCGGCGCTCGCGGCGATAGGCGTCGAGCCCGCGATTGGCGGCACTGCGCGCGATCAGCGCTTCGGGATTCCGGATGTCGGGGCGCCGCTCCGCGAGCCCGATCCAGGCATCGTGCAGCAGATCCTCCGCATCGTCGCGCCGCGTCATCCGCGCGATCTGGTTGCGCAGCCGCGCCCAGCCCGATTCGATCGTCCCTGCGTTTCCCGTCCGGCGCCCGCTCATGAAAGCGCGCGCTAGAAACCGGTCGATACGCTTTGATGACATATCGGGGACGCCGGGATGACGCCCGCGCAAAAAACCTCGGCCGGCCCTCAGCCGGATTTCGCGGGGCGATTGCCGAACCCGGTGATCTCGGCCGCCATCCTCCCAAGCGGCGCGATCTTCTGCGCCGCGCCGAGCTCGATCGCCTCCTTCGGCATGCCAAACACGACGCAGCTCGCTTCGTCCTGCGCGATGGTACGTGCGCCCGCCTCGCGCATCTCGAGCAGCCCGGTCGCGCCGTCATCACCCATGCCGGTCAGCAACATGCCGAGCGCGTTTCCGCCGGCCTGTTGCGCCACCGAGCGGAACAGCACGTCGACCGAGGGGCGATGCCGCGAGACCAGCGGTCCGTCAAACACCCGCACCTTGTAGTTCTGACCGACCCGCACCAGCGCCATATGGTGGCCGCCGGGCGCGATCAGCGCGCGCCCCGGCAGCACCGCATCGCCATCCTCGGCTTCCTTCACCGCGATGTCGCACTCCATGTCGAGCCGGCGCGCGAAGGCGGCGGTGAAATGTTCGGGCATGTGCTGGACGATGACGATGC
Source organism: Sphingomonas sp. RS6 (assembly GCF_054489705.1). Classification (NCBI taxonomy): domain Bacteria; kingdom Pseudomonadati; phylum Pseudomonadota; class Alphaproteobacteria; order Sphingomonadales; family Sphingomonadaceae; genus Sphingomonas; species Sphingomonas sp. RS6. Next base: position 133,016 of record NZ_JBTMWM010000002.1, on the reverse strand, counting down.
CGGGGCAATCGCGCAGTCCCCGGAGCACCTGGCCGATCGCGTCGGTGCCGCCGGTCGATGCGCCGATGGCGACAACCGGCACCGTCTTGGGCACCGCGCGCGGCGGGCGCGGCGCAAGGACAGAGTCGGCATTCAGCTTCGGCGGAACGTCGAGCGTGATCGGCGGCTGGCGGCGGCCGCGCAACTGCACGCGCGCGGCGGTGCAGGCGATGTCGCACAGCGCCTTGCCTTGTTCGCGCAATGCCATCGCGGAATTCTGCACCGGTTTCGCCACCACCTCGACCGCGCCCAGATCGAGCGCCTTGAGGAACACGTCGCTGCCTTCGGTGGCGATCGTCGAGCAGATCACGGTCGGGATCGGGCGCTGCGCCATGATCTTCTGAAGAAAGGTCAGCCCGTCCATCCGCGGCATCTCGATGTCGAGGAACAGCACATCGGGCAGTTCCTTCGCCATGCGCTGGGCCGCGACATAGGGGTCGGATGCCATCGCGATCACTTCCAGCCGCGGATCGGCTTCGAAGATCGCGGCTAGGCCCATCCGCACCGACGGCGAATCGTCGACGATCATCACGCGCACCTTGCGCGGATCGCGTGCATTGCGCCGATCGCGCGCGATCAGGCCCGTATCCGGCATCGCTAAACCTGGAAGACGGCGGGCTCTACCTGCTTCAGCCCGACCTCGACGCCGATCATCGACTCGGAATGGCCGAGCAGCAGATAGCCGCCCTTGTGAAGATGGGTGCAGAGCCGCCGGATCACCGCATGCTGCACGTCGCGCTCGAAATAGATCAGCACATTGCGCAGCAGGATCACGTCGAACGTGCGATCATACGGGTAATGGGCGTCCATCAGGTTGAGCTCAGCGAATTTCGCCCGCGACCGCAATTCCGGGACGATACGCACGCGGGCATCCCCGGCCGAGCGGCTCTCCATCGTATAGCGCCGCTGCATCGGCTCCGGCACCGGCTCGATCATCGCCGCCGGGTAGACCGCCTGGCGCGCAGCCGCGATCATCGTGCTGGCGATGTCGGTGCCTAGAATGCGGAAATCGAACGCCGCGCCCGCCCGTATCGCCTCGGACAGCACCATCGCCAGCGTATAAGCCTCGGCTCCGTTCGAACTCGCCGCGCTCCAGAATTTCAGCGGCGCACCGCTCGTGCGCGCCCGCAACAGCGCCGGCAGTGCGACCTCGCGCAGAAAATCGAAATGGCGCGGCTCGCGGAAAAAGTCGGTCTTGTTGGTGGTGGAAATATCCACCAGGTGACGCGCCTCCGCGGCGAGATTGGCCGGATCGGCCAGGAAGTCGCAATAGGCGCCGATCGAAGCGAACCCGGCCTCACGCGCACGCCGCGCCACCCGCCCCTCGATCATCGACCGCTTGGTTTCGGGCAGCTTGATCCCGGCGTGGCGGGTCACCAGCGTCGCGATGCGGTTGAAATTCTCGGTGCTCAGCCGGTCGGCGGTCAGCAGCATCTGAGTATCGCCGGTGGCCTGGCGGCTGCGGCGGGCTGTTTGCCATCCCGCCGCGTCCCGTTGGCAATCGAGTTCATCCTCATGGCGCGCAATCAGGCCGATCGCCGGACGAACTGCGAGTCGAGCGAATCACCGTCTTCGCCCAGATCGAAGCTGAAGCTGTCGCCGCCGCCGCGCCGCATCTGCGGTGCACTCTTGGCGATCGCCTTTTCGATCCGCGATCGGCTGGGCATTCCCCCCCTCTGCGGCCGGCCGCGCGCGGTGCCGTCGAGCGTGAAATAGCTGAGCGAGCTCTGGAGCTGCTCGGCCTGCGACGCCAGCTGCCCGGCGGTGGAGGCCAGTTCCTCGGCGGCATTGGTGTTCTGCTGCGCCACCTGGTCGAGCTGCTGGATCGCGGTGTTGATCTGCCCGGCGCCAATCGACTGTTCGCGCTGGCTGGCGGCGATGTCCTCGACGAGTTCGGACGTGCGCTGGATATCCGGCACCAGCTTGGTCAGCATCTCGCCGGCGGTCTGCGCGGCAGCGACGGTGTTCGACGAGAGCGACGAGATTTCCTGCGCCGCCGCCTGGCTGCGCTCGGCGAGCTTGCGCACTTCGGATGCGACGACCGCAAAGCCGCGGCCATGTTCGCCGGCCCGCGCCGCCTCGACCGCGGCGTTGAGCGCCAGCAGATCGGTCTGGCGGGCGATTTCCTGCACCACCATGATCTTCTCGGCGATCGTCTGCATCGCGGACACTGCGGTTCGCACGGTCTCGCCGCTCGCGATCGCGTGGCTGGCCGATTCTCGCGCCATCTTCTCGGTCTGCACCGCATTCTCGGCGCACTGCTTGATCGTCGCCGCCATCTGCTCCATCGCCGACGATGCCTCTTCGGTCGACGCGGCCTGTTCGGTCGCGCCCTGCGACAGCTGCTCGGCCGTTGCCGACATTTCCTGGCTACCCTCGGCCACGCCTGACGCCACCTGGGCGACCTCGCCGATCACGTCGCGCAACCGCTCGACCGCCTGATTGTAGAAGCTGCGCAGCTCGACATAGGCCGGCGGGAATTCCTGATCGATCGTCCGCGTCAGATCACCGCGCGAAAGCTGTTCGAGCACCGGGCGCAGCGCCGAAACGACCTCCTTCTGATCGACCGCCATGCCTCGAAACGTCTTCATCGCGCGGGTCAGCCGGCCGACACAATCGGTATAGTCGGTGAACTGGATCGGGCTGTCGAGATCGCCATCGGCCAGTCCCTCCATGCGCAGCACGGTGGTGACATAGGGATCGGCGATCGCCGATCGGAACAGGCAACCCAGCACGATCGAGGTCGCGATCGTCACGACGCCGAAGATGCCGGCATAGGGTTGCGGCGCCAGAACGCCGACGATCACGGTTGCGGTGAGCAGCGTCGTCATCGTGATGAAGACGACTGACAGCTTTTTGCGGATGGGGGCATTCGCCCGAAACCAATGCACGACCAGTTTCCTTTCAGTCAGAACAGAGTGGCCCGGGCACGGGCCGCGAGGTTGATGTGATATCCAGCGGGTTCAAGCCGGATCATGCTGCCTGGAATCCGGGCGGCTCGCCGAAGCCCGCGCCCGCGCCAAGCAATCCCGCCCGGCCCCGCATCGCGGCAACCGAACGATGCCCGGCGCAACCGAGCACATCTCCGCACGCACACACGCCCAGGCGCTTCGTGCAGGCAAGCCATTGCTGCCCCCTTCCAAGCTATCCTTTCCGCATTATAGTTAAACTGGCAGATGAACTTGCCATCACGAGTAAATTTCGTGCCCTGTGATTTTTAGCACAGATCAGGCCTATGTAAGATTACGATATTGATAGACCAAATGACACTTGATCACCGATCTATTCACAATCGTGCGATTATCATTCACCGAAACAACCGCGCCAGGACAATGCCATTCGACGACGGTCGCTGTAATTGCAACGCTTCCGAAACGGTCTGTCTTGCTATTTCTCCCTCAGACGGCGCTCCCCGGATGACGGGATGGCGGGCGCAGGACACTTCCCCAAAGTGTCACATGGCATGGCTAGGGCGCCGGCGTGGTTCAAGCATGCGCCATGACCGACGACGACGCGCGCGACTGGGTGGGCATCCGCCGCGCGGTGCTTCGCTATGCCCAGCATCGCGCTGGTCGCGGTGACGTTTCGGAAGACGTCGCGCAGGAAACGCTGGCCCGGCTGATGCACCTCGCCCAGACCGAGCAGATCGGTAGCATCATGGCACTGGCGTTTCGCATCGCGGACAATCTGCTGGTCGATCTCCACCGCCGCGAAACCCGGTTCGGCGCCGATCTCGACACCGAATGGCAGAGCGATGCGCCCTCGCCCGATCGCGTGCTGGATTCGCGAACGGCGGTGGCGGTGTTCCAGCGGTGCCTGCGCAGCATGCCCCCGCTCCGCCGCGAGGTGCTGGTTCGCCGTCGCCTGCACCATCAGGGCTGCCGCGAGATCGGTGAAGCACTCTCCTTGACGCCGAAGGCGGTCGAGAAGCATATCACGCGCGGTCTTCAGGACCTGCGCCGCGCAATGACCCGGGCCGGCATCGATATCGAGGAGGCCCTGTGACGTCCGCCGATCTTCACGCAATGGACGAAGCGGCGGCGCTATGGGTTCAGCGCATGGCGATGCCCGTGCAGGATAGCGAGACGGCCGCCGCCTTCGATCGCTGGATTCTCGAGAACCCGAACCATGTCGAGCGCTATGCCCGGATGGCGCAGCTCTGGCAGGCGGACGGTCTGACGCGCGCGCTTCGCGAGGTTGTCGAGCCTTCTGCGCGGTCGCACCCGCTGGCGCGGTGGCGCGGGCTCGGCGGAACGGGGCGCCACGCCGCACGGCTGATCCCGGCGCTGGCCGCGGTGATCCTGCTGCTGGTGGCGGTGCCGGCGATGCTGCGCGCGCCGATCCGCTATGCTGCGCCGCGCGATGCGATGCGCGAGGTGAAGCTGGCCGATCATTCGCATGTCCAGCTCGCGCCCGGCGCGCAGATCGCGGTGCGGCTGACGCCCTGGTCGCGCGAGGTGACGCTGGAACGCGGCCAGGCCTTTTTCGACGTCGCGCACGAACGGCTTCGCAACTTTGCCGTCGATGCAGGCGACACCCGCGTGCGCGTGCTGGGCACCGCGTTCGACGTCGATCGGCTCGACGGGGAGCAGGTGATCCGCGTCTATCGCGGCACCGTCAGCGTTGCGGCGGGCGCTGGCCGCGAATGGCGCCTGCCCGCTGGTTCGGGCCTCGCCGTGCGCGGCAGCAACGCGCGCACGCTCGACGAAGTCACCGGCACTCGCCCCGATTGGGCCGAGGGCTGGTTCGATGCGAGCAACACGCCCGTCCGCCAGTTGGTGGCGCATCTCAACCGCACCTCGCCCGTCCCGATCCGGCTCGCGGAACCGGTGCTCGGCGATCTTCAGGTCACCGGCCGTTTCCGGCTCGACGCGCCGGAGGAGGCGCTCCGCGCGGTCGCAGCGATCCATGATCTGCACCTCGAACGCGATCCGAACGGCTATTTACTGTCACGCTGACGGCGCACGCCAGTTGTGGCGCCTTGTCATCAAAGAATAGAATTGATGTAATTTTTCAGTAACATAAATATTTTGTCGGGTTTCGCCGATCCTGCCGTCTCTCGGGCAGTTCACGATAGCAGAACGAGGGGGTCCATGTTTCCGAATTTCAAGTACGGCGCCGGTGTTTCGGCGCTGGCGTTGGCGTGCGCGGTCGTTGCGGCCGGGGTCGAACCGTCGCGGGCACAGGTCGCGGGCGAACGCAGCTTCACCTTCGCGATTCCGGCGCAGGATCTCGCCAGTGCGGTCCGCGCCTTTTCCAAGACCACCGGCCTTCAGATCGCAGCCTCGCCCGATGTGCTGCGCGGCCGTAACAGCCATGCGGTTCACGGCGTCATGTCGGCGGAGCGGGCGCTGAAGCAGCTGCTCGGCGATGCCCGGCTCGACGTCGTGCGTCAGGGCAGCGCCTTCGTGTTGCGCCCGGGCCGGCCGGCCGAGCCTCGTCCGGCCGCCGCCAAGTCGCAGTCCGCATCGTCGCCGGCGCAGCACATGGCGGACCAGTCCCGCACGCCCGATCCGGTGGACGAGACGCGCCCCGAGGAGATCGTCGTCAACGGCTATATCGAGGCGGTCCAGCGCTCGCTCGCCAAAAAGCGGAGGACCGACGTCATCTCCGATACGGTCAGCGCCGACGATATGGGCAAGCTGCCTGCGAACAATGTCGCTGAATCGCTGGCGCGCATGCCCGGCGTCAATGCCGTGCGCGATCCCAACACCGGCGAGGGCGATCGCATCACTGTGCGTGGGCTTTCAACCGAGCTGAACAATTATTCGATCAATGGCGTGCGATTGGGCGGCGCCGGCTCGCGCGACGACGTCTTCTATCGCGGCGTGCGGCTCAGCGTGCTGCCGCCCGACGGCATCAAGGAGATCACCGTCTACAAGTCGCTGACGCCCGATCGCGACGGCGATGCGCTGGGCGGGTCGGTCGACATTTCGACGCCGACCGCGTTCGATCAGACGCCCACCTATTTCCGGCTGTCGGCTGAAGGCGGGATGCTCGACAAGTTCGATCGCCCGATGTCCGGCCAGATTTCCGGCGCCGCGTCGCGCCAGTTCTCGGACTCGCTCGGCGTGTTCGTCGCGGCGAGCTGGAGCCGGCGCAAGTCGCAGTTCGAACAGAATGGTGTCGATGGCGATAACCAGCCCGACACCTGGTATGCCGACAGCGAGACGCTGGGCTGGGATCCCAACCGGTTCGTGATGCGCGGCATGGATCTCGGCGTTGGCGAAACCGATGTCCGCCGTTGGGGCGTCAATTCGAGCGTCGATTTCCGATCGGACGATCACGACCTGCACCTGCGCGGCCAGTATAACCGCTATCGCAAGAAGCAGTTTCTCAACCGGCTGAACTTCCGCAACGATACGTCCAAGAACTCGACCCGGCTGGTGCAGGTCGATCCCGAAGACAGTTCGCTGAAGCAGCCGGACGACAATATCATCGGCTATGATGCCAAGCTCGGCCGCATCTATGGCTATAGCGTCACCCAGATCGTCGACCGCGATCGCGACGGGCGGATCACCGATGCCGATCGCTCGTCCAAATCCTTCTACAGCCTGTTCGGCGGATCGGGCACCTGGGATCCGCAGGGCTTCCGCCTTCGCCGTTTCTGGGAGGCGGAGAATGAGACCGGCAGCCTGGCCTCGGCCAATTTCGGCGGTGAATCGCGGTTCGGCACGCTGCGTGTCGATTACGACGTCTCCTATTCACAGTCCGAGGACAATCTCGACGACGGCTACGAGATGGAGTTCCGCAGCGACAAATATGGCTGGCTAGGCAACAATGGTGTGCTGTTCAGCAGCTCGGAAGATTCGCGCTTCCCCAAATGGCTGCTCAACGATGCCGGCCTCACTGCCGTGCAGGATCCGTCGCAATATGCGTTCAACGGCCTCGAAGGCGAAGTCGGCGGCAGCCGCGAGAAGCTGTGGCAGGCGCAGTTCAACGCTGAATGGCGGCCCGATGGCGGCTGGCTGGAAGCGGTGAAGGCCGGCGCGAAATTCTATGACTCGCACCGGCGTACCTATGAAGGGTCGTTCCTCGATCTGAACGCCAGCGGCACCTTGGCCGACTTCTCGGATTTCTACGGCAAGGAAGTGACCAGCCTGTTCGGCGGCGCCTATTCGGGGCTTTACCGGCTGGGCACCACGATCGACAACGAGGCGATGCTCGCCGAGCTTCAGCGCGCCGAGCAGGGCGAAAGTTCGGTGTTCGACGGCTTCGCGGTCGATCCGTCCAATGCCACCCTGTCCGACGAGGACAGCTTCCGCTTCGAGGAGCGGGTGATCTCGGGCTATGCGATGGCGACCGCGCGGCTGGGCAACGTCCAGATCATCGGCGGCGTCCGGCTGGAGGCGACCCGCAACACGATCGAGGCCTGGAATGTCGATCCGGTGCGCGGCACGCGCTTCGCCAATGATCGTTCGAGCTTCGACAACTGGTTGCCCTCGATCCACGTCAATTACGATCTGAGCCAGCAGACGCGGCTGCGCGGCGCCGTGTGGACCAGCTTCGCGAGGCCCGACATCGCCCGGATGAGCTCGGCCCGCAACTATAGCTACGATCAGGATCCGGACGGCGACGGCGTCGTCAATCCGACGAGCGAATGGGTGCTGATCGGCATCGAACAGGGCAATCCCGATCTGAAACCGCTGCGATCGACCAATATCGACGTGTCGCTCGAACATTATGCCGGCCGGACCGGCGCCTATTCGGTGGCGATCTATTACAAGCAGATCGAGAATTTCCTGTTCCGATCCTCGTCGAGCAACATCCGCAACGGCACCGTCGGCGAGAACGTCAATCCCGAGGGCGTCGCGATCTCGATGCCCAACAACGGCAAATGGGCGGAAGTCTACGGCATCGAGCTCAACGGCCAGCAGCTGCTCCACTGGCTGCCCGGCGTGCTCGGCTCGCTCGGCATCGGCGGTAATCTGACGCTCCAGCGCTCTAAGGCGGTGACCGGCCTGTCCTGGCATCCCGAAGGCTATACGCTGCCGCTGATGGAGACGCCGGAGACGATCGCCAATCTCCAGCTATTCTGGGAACGCGACGGCTGGGAAGTCTATGGCGCGTGGAACTATCAGTCGAAGATCCTGTCGGGGATCCAGGACTTCGGCAACGATCCCTATCAACAGGGCTATCAGTTCGTCGACCTGACCTTCCGCCGAACCTTCCTGAAGAAATCCTCGATCCAGCTTCAGGTGCAGAACCTGTTCGATTCGCACACTTATTGGCAGACGGTGTCGTCCAGCCAGGGCGCGAGCCGCGCGTACATCAAGAACGGCCGCAGCATCTCGCTCGGCTTCAACCTGATCTTCTGAAGGAGCGCCCGATGCAACGAAGGCTCGCCCTTGCCCTGTCCGTCCTCGCGCTGCCGATGCTGCTGGCGGCGCAGGACGTCCCCGACGCGCTGGCGCCCGCCAGCATCGTCCCCGAACGGATCGTCCTCAACCTCACGGCCAGGCCCGCGACGGAAATGGCGGTGACGTGGCGCAGCGCGCCCGGCACCGCCGGGATCGTCCAATATGCCCGCGCCACTCCCGGCCCCGACTTTGTGAAGGCGCCGCAGACGGTGGCCGCGACCACCGACGACGCCACGCTCGACGTGCAGGAACAGGCCGGTTTCCGCGCCGCCTATCATTCGGCGGTGATGACCGGGCTCGCCCCTGACACAGTCTATGCCTATCGCGTCGGCGACGGTGTCCACTGGTCCGAATGGTTCCAGTTCCACACCGCCGCCGCAACGCCACAGCCGTTCCGCTTCATCTACATGGGCGACATGCAGAACGCGATCCTGTCCGAAGCCTCGCGCACGCTGCGCATGGCCTTTCGCCAGGCGGGCGACGCCGCATTCGTGATCCATGCCGGCGATCTGGTAAACCGGCACAATGCCGATCGCGAATGGGGCGAATGGTTCGCCGCCGGCGGCTTTGTCTATGCGCAGACGCCGCAGATGCCGACGCCGGGCAACCATGAATATGTGAAGGATCCCTCGGCCCGCGCCGGATCGTCGCTCACCGGCCAGTGGCGCCGCCAGTTCACCCTGCCCGACAACGGCCCGGCCGGCGTACCCGAAGGCGCGGAGACCAACTGGTACACCGACTATCAGGGCCTGCGCCTGATCTCGGTCGATGCGCCGCAACTCGATCGCAATGCCGAGGGCCGGGCGGCGACCGTCGCGTGGCTGGAGGGACTTCTCGCCCGCAACCCCAGCCGCTGGACGGTGATCTTCCTCCACTTCCCGCTTTTCTCGAGCGATCCCGACCGTGACAATCCCAAGGTGCGTGCTGCGCTGAAACCGCTGATCGACAAGTACAAGGTCGATCTGGTGTTGCAGGGCCATGATCACGGCTATGCCCGCGGCGCGGTCGGCCCGGATGGACCGGCCGCCGACGATCGCGGCGCCACCTATGTCGTCGCGGTCGCCGGCCCGAAGATGTACGATGTCGGCAAGCTCGACTGGGCACGCAAAACGGCCGCGCATACCCAGAGCTATCAGGTGATCGACGTCACCCCGACGACGCTGACCTATCGGGCCTATACCGCCACCGGCGAACCGCTCGACACGCTCACGCTGCGCAAGCGCTGACCCCCATGCGCGCCCAGCCGCGACGGGCCGGCGCGCCTTGCGCTCACCAGTTCCACATCGTCCCGTCCTCGAGCCGCGCGACCGGCAGGCACGCCATCTTGTACGGATATTTGGCGGCCAGTTCCTCGTCGATATCGACGCCGTGTCCGGGCGTCTCGCCGCAATACATATAGCCGTTCTCGAACCGGTAATCGTGCGGGAACACGGCGTCGGTCGCTTCCGAATGGCGCATATATTCCTGGATGCCGAAATTGGGCACCCAGCTGTCGAAATGCAGCGCCGTGCCCATCGTCACCGGCGACAGGTCGGTCGCGCCGTGGCAGCCGGTCCGCACCTGATAGAGCGAGGCGAGATCGGCGATGCGGCGCAGATGGGTCAGGCCGCCCGCACCGACGATCGTCGCGCGGATATAGTCGATCAGCTGGTTCTGGATCAGGTCCTTGCAGTCCCAGATCGTGTTGAAGATCTCGCCCACCGCCAGCGGTGTCACCGTGTGCTGGCGCACCAGGCGAAACGCCTCCTGGTTCTCGGCGGGCGTGCAATCCTCCAGCCAGAACAGCTGATAGGGCTCGAGCATCCGGCCCAGATTCGCCGCCTCCTGCGGCGTGTAGCGATGATGCCCGTCGTGCAGCAGGTGATGGTCGAAGCCATAGGTTTCGCGCAGCTTCTCGAACAGCTTCGGCACCGTGTTCAGCGCCTTGCGCGTGTCCCAACCGGTTTCGCTCGGCAGCCGGGCATCGGCGGGCTCGTAATACAGGTCGCCGCGGCCGACGCCATACGCATCCTTCACGCCGGGAATACCGGTCTGCGCGCGGATCGCCTTATAGCCCATGTCGATATAGCGGCCGACCGATTCCACCGTATGGTCGATGTCCGATCCGTTGGCATGGCCATAGACCATCACGCGCTCGCGGCTCTTGCCGCCGAGCAGCTGGTACAGCGGCATGCCCGCCATCTTGGCTTTGATGTCCCACAGCGCCACGTCGACGGCGGCAATCGCCCGCATCGTCACCGGCCCGCGCCGCCAATAGGCACCGCGATACAGATATTGCCAGATATCCTCGATCCGGCTCGGATCGCGGCCGATCAGGCACGGGATCACATGATCCTCTAGATAGGCGACCACCGCCAGCTCGCGCCCGTTCAGCGTCGCATCGCCAATGCCGTACACGCCCTGATCGGTCTCGATCTTCAGTGTCACGAAATTGCGGCCTGGACAGGTGGTGATCACCTTGGCGGATTGAATCTTCATGCGAATCCTCTGAAAAACAGGCCGTCTCGAACCAGGAATTTCTTGGCCGCGTCAGATTGGCCTGTCAAGTTCGGAGAACTGGTAAGGCCACTCCTCACGACTGGGGGCCCAGATAGGATGGCGACACCGGCACCGTAGCCAGCACCAGTTTCTGGAGAATGACATTGTCGTCAATCCGCCACACCCGCACGCGGTGACGCCCCGCCTGGAGCGGGCCGGTGCGAACGGAAAGGCGCACCGCATTGTCGCACACCGCCTGCGCCCAGCGCCGCTTGCCCGGCGTGTCTTGCGCGCCGCCTGTCGCCTCCAGTTCGACGCGCAGCTCCTGCACCGGCCCATCGTCCACCGCGACGGCGATCCGGCCGCCGCCCCCGCCCGACGTGTCGAGCGTCGGCACCAGGTAGAGCGTCAGTTCGCCGTCCCCCGCCACGGACACGGTGGCATCGTAATCGAGCCAGATCCCGTCCGAAACGCGCGTCGCCGGCTGCCCCTGCGGCAGCGCGACCACTGCGCCCGCCGTCCGGCCCAGATGCGGGATCGTCACCCAGCGCAGCCCCTTTGCGTCGCTCCGCCGCGCGAACGCCGTGGCCTCGATCGCGGCCACGCCCGCCCGCGCTGCCCTGGGCGCGACGAATGTCGGCGCCGGCCGTTGGCGATCCGCCGGCGTGTCGCCGCCGACCCGGCTGATGCTCGGCATGGACTGCCGGGTGGGATCGTTCCAGATGACGTAGCTCATATGGACCTGCGCCATCATGCCGTCCCACTTGCCGCCGTTGATGCGATGATAGCGCTCGGTCAGTTCGGCATCGCGCCTGAACGTCGCCTCCACCTGATCGGCGAAGTAATTGGCCCGGGCATCGTTGCGCGAGGCGAGCAGCTTGTTCCACGCGGCGGCGTAATAGAGGCGATAGAGGTTCGCCATCGCGCTGATCGGATGTTCGATCAGCTGGTAATAGGCATCGTGCTGGTCGGCGCGCAGCCGGGCGCGCGTCGTCGCCATCTGCGCCTCCAGCGCGTCCCACTGCGCCACCAGCGCCCCGAATTCGCCGCCGTCGAGCCCAGCCTCGGTGATCCCGCCGAGCGGGAAGCTGTCCTGATCGATCAGTTCGGGTTTCCGGCGCGCGGCATATTGGCTGTACGCGGTTATCATCTCGCCGATTGCCGCCGCCTCGCCGGGGCCGAACGTCGCTTCGGCCCAGCGGCGCGGATAGGCGGCCAGCGCGTCGGGCTGCACCCCTTCCGGGTTCCAGGCCATCGCCATGAAGAACCCCAGCGGATATTCCATAGGCTTGATATCGCCAACATTGACGATCCACATCGCCCGCGCGTCGTGGCGATAGGCAAGGTCCATCTGCTGCCAGACCTTCTCGATCTGGTTGGTGTTGATCCACTTGTAGTTGCGGGGCACGCCGACGTAATCGAAATGATAATAGACGCCCTGCCCGCCCTTGCGGCGGCGGTCGCCCGCGCCGGGCAGTCGGCGGATCTGGCCCCAATTGTCGTCCGCGAACAGCAGGATCACATCGTCGGGCACCTTCATGCCCTGGTCGTAATAATCCTGCACTTCCTTGTAGAGCGCCCAGACCTGCGGCTGCGCCTCGGCGGGCCGGCCGGTCACGTCGGCGATGATCGCGCGCTGGTCATGCACCACCCGTTCGAGCAGCTGCGTCGCGGTCCCTTCGGCCATCGCCTCGTCGCCGTCGCCGCGCATGCCGATCGTGACGACCGATTCATAGCCCTTGCCGTCGCCCTTCGACATCATCCGCTCAATGCCGCCGCGCCAGAAGGTCCGCAGATTTTCGGCATTGCGGGTGTAGTCCCATGCGCCGCCGGTCACGCCGCCTTCCTTGTTGCGATGCCATTCGGCCTGTGCGCGCAGCATCGGCTCGTGATGCGAATTGCCCATCACCACGCCCATCGCGTCGGCCAGCACCATGCTGCGGGGATCGTCGTCAGCGAACGCCTTGCCCCACATCGCCGGCCACAGATAATTGCCCTTCATCCGCAGCAGCAGTTCGAACACATGCGCGTACATCGCGGAGTTGACGCCGCCGAACGCCTTTTTCGCCCAGCCGCTGAGGCAGGGATCCTCGTCGTTGATGAAGAAGCCGCGATAGCGCACGCCCGGCTGCTCGCGCGCAGTCGGCACCGCCAGCGTCACATCGCGGCGGCGCAACACCGGCACATCGGCGAACCAGTACCAGGGCGAAACGCCCATCCGCTCGGACAGGTCATAGGTGCCGAACACGGCGCCGCGCCGATCCGATCCCAGCACGACCAGCGCCTCGCGCACGCCCGGAAACGGATTGCGCACGACGACGCGGCGATAGGCTTCCCATTGGCCGCGAAGATCGTCGACCGAAAGCGTGCCGGCGGCGACCAGACGATCAACGATCGGGCTGCGGCCGACGTCGGCGACGATCACCAGCGGCCCGCGCGTGGCCCCCGGTTCGCCGCGCAGCACGCGCGGCTTGCGGCCCGATACGCGTTCCAGATCGTCGGCAAAACTCGTCGCGACATGGCCGATCGCCGAATCCGCCGCCGCATCGATCAGGATGTCGGCTGGCTGGCCGTTGGCGATCAGCGTGAAGGAGGCAGCATCGGCCGCGGCGGCGGCCGCGCCGGATGCCAGCGGCGCGAGCAGCGCGGCGCCGGTGGCGGTGGCAAGCAGCGTGCGCCGCGACATGCTGGCATGGGTATCGTTCATCGTCATTCTCCCGGTCGCGATTGGATCGCGGCACGGCGCACGCACGATACCGCATGAAAATCCGCGTCCCGGCGGCGGGGATGGGAGTCCGCTGGGACGCGGAAGGCCGGGCCGTCTGACGAGCGGCCCGGCACTAGGGTATCAGAAGCTGCCGCGCAGACCGATCAGCACCTGGCGACCCGGCTTGTACTGGGTGAACGTCGCATTCTCGAACTGGAAGTAGGAACGCAGCGTCGCATCGGTGAAGTTCGACACGTTGATCGTCAGCTGCGGCGCGTGGCGAACGCCCAGCAGCTTGTCGAGGTCGAACGCCGACGAGAAGTCCCAGGTGGTATAGGTGGTGCCATAGAGCGCCGCCGCCGGGATGCCGTTCTGCGCCGTGCCGCTGTTCTGCGAGCCTTCGCGCGAGGTCACGGCGACGCGCAGCATCACGCCGCCACGTTCGTAATAGCCGGTCACGTTATAGGTGAAGGGCGAAACGCCGAACGCCGTTGCCGCACCGTCGCTGGTCTGGTCGACGAGCGTCGCGTTGGCGTTGAAGCCGAAGCCGCGCACGCCGAACTTCTCGGTGATGAAGTCGAGCGGCTGGACCCACTGGAATTCCAGGCCGTTGATCTTCAGCTTGTTGTCGACGTTGATCTGCGACGTGACCTGCACCTCGGCCACGGTCGGGCCGCCGCGCGAGTTGATCGCGATCTGTTGCGTGGGGTTCAGCGTGTCATAGGTGATGCCATATTGCGCGAGCGCGCTGAACGGCACCGTGGTGATCGAGGTGGTGGTGAAGCCTTCGATCGACTTGCGGAACGCGTTGAAGCTGATCACGCCCTCGCGGCCGGTATAATATTCGAAGCCGAGATCGATATTGTTCGACAGATAGGGCTTGAGCGCCGGGTTGCCGATGCTCGCCTGATCGGCCGACGGCGCACCGAAGCTGACGCCCGGCAGCTGGGCCGCCGGATCGGGGCGCGTCATCGTCCGCGACGCCGCGACGCGGACCACCGCGTTGGAGCCGACGTCATAGGCAACCGTCGCAGCCGGCAGCCACTTGGTATATTCGTTGCGCGTCGAGACGATGTTGACCACGTTCGGATAGCGCGAACCATCGGGCAGCGTGCCGCCCCCGGCCGGGCTGTTGCGCGGATCTGCGATCGAGACGCGGCCTTCGATCGTCTGGATCGTGTTGACGTAGCGCACGCCCGCATTGAAGCGCAGCATGTTGCCGCCCAGTTCCTGCTCGCCGTTGATCGTCGCGAATGCCGATTTCGCGATCTCGCGGATGAAGCCGCCGCTGGCGCCGGTGTTGGTGCCGCCGCTCTCCGGCGCATTGTCGTGATAAAAGTCGTAGTTGCTCGCCTTGCGGAATGCATCCCAGTCGACCGTCACGAAGCCGGCCGGCCCCGGCATCAGATAATTGGGTGCCTCGCTGTTGGGGATCAGCGATCCGCCATAGGTGACCGTGCCCGTCTGCCCGGCGGTGTAGCCAGTGCCATAGCCCGGATAGGTCGGATAGCCGGCCGGCGCCGCGCCCGGCGCATCGAGGCCCTGGCAAGGCGGCTGCGAGTTGGGCGAGGGCACATAGATGCTGGGATTGTTGCCGCAGGTCGCGTTCTGCCACGGCCCGGTATTGTCGAAACCGCGGATCCGGCGCGAGATGTTGTCATAGGCGCCGCCGACCTTCAGGTTGAGCGCGCGTTCACCCCAGGTCACGTCGCCGCGGATGCCCTTGCTCTCGTTGCGGCGGCGTTCGTCCTGCATGTTGACGCGGCTGCCCGCGTTCCAGCCGAAATTGTTGGGATCGTTGAGGTCGAGGCTGCTCGTGATCTCGGGGATGCCGCCGGTGGTGTTGAACGTGACGGTCGCGCCCTGGCCGAGCGGCGTGGTGAGGCCCACCGTCGGGCTTTCGCGGTGGAAGGTCGACCGCGCATAATTGCCCTGCAGGTTCACCTTCAGCGTGTCGGACACTTCCCACATGCCGCCCGGATTGACGCTGAACAGCTCGGTCGTCTCGGTATAGGGGCGGAATTCGTTGAAGAACTGAACATTGGCAAAGGTGCCGCCGGTGACGGTGCAGCCCGCGCTGCAATCTTCCTTGTCGAACGTCAGGTTGGTCGGGATCAGCGCGCCGTTGCGCACGATCCAGGCGACGTTTTCGCGGATCAGCTCGTTCTTCTTGTAGCCATACAGGCCGTCGACATAGAAATTGAGCGTGTCCGACGGGCGCCATTCGGCGCTGACGATCGCGTTGACGCGGTCGCGCGGGCCGCGGATGCTGGTATTGCGGCCGAGGCGCGGCAGCAGGCCGTTGTCGATCTGCTCGATCGTCGCACCCGGATTGTTGGCGAGCAGGAAGTCACGGTCGATCACCGTGCCGGCGACCAGGCCCGCGCCAGCGCCGGCCGGCACCACCGCCGGGATCGTCCAGTTGCCGCCGCCGGTGCTGTTGCAGCCCGAGGTCGCGCCGCACTGCGCGGCGGTGAGCGCCGGGTTGGTATAGCCGATCGTCTCGAAGCCGCGCGTGTCGGTAAACAGCCGCTGGGCCGAAACGCCCGCCAGGATGCCGACGGTGTCGTTGCGCCAGCTGCCGATCAGCGATCCACGCACGCCGATCTTGTCCTCGGGCGTCTGGTTCGAACCCTGGATATTATACGCGACGAACGAATCCGCACGGTCGAACGGCCGCGCCGACCGCAGGTCGACATTGCCGGCCGCGCCGCCTTCCAGCAGGTCGGCGGTGTAGCTCTTGTTGACGGTCAGCTTGGTGAACAGGTCCGTCGGGAAGAAGCTCAGGTCGACCGAGCGGTCGGTGCCCTGCGCGTCGGTCGCGCCCGAGGAGGCGACCGCGATCGGCGCGCCGTTCAGCGTGACGTTGGTGAAGTTCGATCCCAGGCCGCGAATCGCGACGTTCACACCCTCGCCCGTCACGTCGCGGGTGATCGTGATGCCGGGAATGCGGTTGAACGATTCGGCGATGTTCGTGTCCGGGAACTTGCCGATATCCTCCGCGAAGATCGAATCGATGAAGCCGGTCGCTTCACGCTTGGCATCCACCGCCTTGGCAAGGCTCTGGCGATAGCCGGTGACGACGATTTCCTGCTCGGCGCCCTGCGCGGCGGGGGCTTCGGTCGATTGCGGCGCGGCCGGTGCGGTCTGCGCCCATGCGCCGGCGGCGAAGGTCATGCTCAGCATCGTCGCGCACGACAGGGCGGCGCGAATCGAACGAATGCGGCTGGTGTTGGAATGCATGTCTGATCCCCTCGAATGATCGCGCCCCCGTTTTGGATGGCGTCGTTGTTTCTGGTTTTGGATGTTGCCGGCGGTGCTGGCCTGTCCATTCGGCCTGGTCGCGCCGGGTCTGTCGCAGCTCGACGCTAGCTGGCGTCGCCGCCTTTGATCGCACGCGATATTCGCACCATCAGTTCCCCTCGCTAACCGGCGCCATCTTTTGTCATGGTCGCGTCTGTTAGCGGTAACTTTCACCTTTTGGCCCGACCGTCAAGCAACCTCTGGCCAGACCAAAGCAAATTAATTGGAAAGATCGTGGGAGCGATGCAAATTTGCCACGGCGCCGCATGGGCAGATCGGCAGGACGTGCGACTACGCCGCGGTGCGACGCAGGCGCCGCGTGCGTCAGAATGGTCTAGCCATTATCGGCACGCGCCGGCCCGCGCGCCGTGCTGGTCAGAGGCAGCGCGCGTCGCGCACCGGATCATCATTGCCGCGGGTCAGCCAGCGGCCGTCGGGCGCACGATATTTCTCGCCCGGCACGGTGCGCGCGATCAGGTTGCAGCCGGTGACGAACGCCATCTGCTCGACAGTCGAGCTCGCCGCCGCCTGCTGCGTATATTGCCGCTTCCGCTGGATGTTGATGTTGTTCACGATCCGCTGGAGCTCGGGTGTCGGCGTGCCGACGATGCCGAGATAGCCGTCGGGCTGTTCGCCGACCAAGCCCTGTTCCCGCGCCGCCTGATAGGCAGGGTCGCGCTGTGCGATGGCGGGGACGGCGACGAGCGAGGTCGCCATGGCGATGAGAGGAAGCAACGTTCGCATCAGAAGATCCCCGGATTGTCCTGGATAATGGCCTTCGCCTTGTTGTCGAGACGATAGACCACTTCCTGGGTGATCGAAATGTTGAGGTTGATGACGATCGGCTTGTCCGGCGCGGTGACGTTCACGCAACCGCCCGCCATCAACAGCGGCGCGAGCCCGAGGGGGCCAAGCCGGCGTGGCCGACGCTGTATCATAGTGCCAAGCTCATCTTATTGCCTTTCATGGAACGGGCGCGCTTTCGCGGGGCTGAACGACCTCCCCCGCCTCCTCTGCACGTTTCTGCGCCTCGATCAACGCGGGCAGGTTACGCTCGACGAGGCGGCTGGGGTCGTACCAGGACTGGACCGTGTCGATCAGCTGGCGAAACGGCGCGCTGATCCGCACGTTGAACACGAAGGGCAGCTTCGCCAGCCGCCGGATCAGGAAATTGGATCGGGCGCCCTCACCCTGGCTCAGGCCCGAAAAGCGGATATCGGTGATCATCTCGCCGGCCAGCGGCCCGTTCATGCGGATCGCGAGATTCTTGTAGTCGAGTGACTTGAGCGCCTGGAACGCCATGTTGCCCCACATCCCCAGATCGCGCTGCGATACCTCGCCGACATAGGCGATGTGGCCGCCCGCCCGCGCGCGCAGCTCGCCGCCTTCGATCCGCCCGCCATTCTCGTCGAAGATCATCGGCAACACGCCGTCGAACGTCCCGCTCGCGTCGAGATTGTCGAACGCCATCTCCTTCAGGAACAGCGCCGCGTCGACGCCCTTCACATGAAAGGTCAGCCGCCGTTCGCCCGCCTCGCTGAAATCGAGCGTGGTCGGGTCGAGCACCAGCTCGCCGCCCGCGAATGGCCAGCGTGCGCCCTCCACCCGCACCCGCTGGCTGTCGAGCAGCTGATAGCGGACGTCGCCGGCGCGCACCGGCACGCCCGGATTGATCTCCGCAACCGTGGCGACTTGCCCCGACTTGCTGCGGAGATTGAGCAGGTCGGCAAAGTCGATCCGGGTATTGAGGCCCTGCACCGGGCCGAACGCCGCCGCCAGCGCGACGTTGGACGCCTCGAACGCGCCGCTGCTCGTCACCCCCTCGCCGGACCAGTCGAACCGCCCGGTGCCGCGCACCTCGCCATCGACATCGGCGATCACGCCATAGGTGAGCGCGGTCAGGTCGTTGGGTTGCAGGCCGCCGACGCGAAAGCGCACGCCGGGCACGTCGATCACCGCATGGCCCGTGCCGGTGCCCAGGTCGTGCGCCAGCGTCACCTCGCCCACCGCCACCGGCTTCTTACTGCCGACCAGCGCTGCGCTGGCCTCGATCCGATCGTCGCGCAGCCGCAGCATTGCCTGCTGCGCGTCGAGCGGCTCGAAGCGGGGGGAAGCCGCCGCATCGGTCAGAATGAACCCGCCCGCCAGCGATAGTGCGCCGTCGCCGAAGCGCCACATGCCCTTGCCCGCCGAAAGCACCAGCGGCACTGCGCCGATCTGCCCGCCCAGCCCCTCGAAGCTGCCCGCCGGCGCCGCGTCGATCCGCCCGTCGAGCCGGGCGATGTCCAGCCGGGTCGCGCCCTCGGTGCCCAGCCGCACCGCCGCGTCGCTGATCCCGAACCGGCCGGCGCCGAGATCGAGCCGCGCCCCGCCGGCCGCCAGGCGCACCGGATCGTCGCCGATGCGGCCGTCCAGCGCGACGCGCCCGCTGCGAATCCCGCCCGCCAGGCGGTCGGCACGCCATGCCAGCATCGCCGGGCCGACCGGGCACAGCGCGATGCGCGCCGGATCGAGGGTGAGCCCGGCGACGGCGACGCGCGCGAAGCTGGCGGTTTCGCAGCCGGGATTGAGCGCCAGCGCGCCGCCATCCCAGCGCAGCCGCAACGGCATCGACAGGCGATCGACCCTGCCCGTCCCCACCGGACCAGACAGCGTCGCCACCGTCGTCAGTTCGCCCTGCCCGCCGTTCGAACGAAATTCCAGAGCGAACAGGCCCAGGCTGGCGCCCCCGGCAGCATAAGGTCGCATCCATCCTTCGCCGCGCAGCGCCTTGCTGCCGGCCGGGCGGCGCAACGCCATTGCAAGTTCGGGCAGCCCGCCACCGCCCAGCGTGATTCGCCCGTCGAGTGTGGTCTCGAACGACGGCAATGTCAGCCCGGCGCCTGCGCCGCCGTCGAACGTTAGCCTTGCGCCCGACCGGGCGGTGAGCTGGCCGCGTGTCAGGCGGAGCGATGTCCGGTCGCCCTGCATCGCCAACGCAACCTCGGCCTCGCCGTCCACGTCGCGGCCCGCCGCGCGCACGGCAGCGGCCAGTCGCGGCGCGAGCGGGCCGACCGGCGTTCCTCGTGCGAGCGCGGCCTTGCGCACAAGATCGTCGAGCAGCGCCGTCGCCACGCGCGCACCCGCTACCGACACCTTGCCCTCAAAGCCTTGGGTCTTGCCGATAACATAGCGCCCATCGACGCTTGCGTCGGCGGCGGCGCCCTGCGGCGTGGTCAGCCCGCTCGCATGCAACGCAAGCTTGCCTGCCGTACGCGATTGGTCCCCGACAAAGTCGATGTCGCCGCCCGCTTGCCGAACCTGCCCGAACGATGTCTCGACCAAACCCGTCGCAAGGCGCGCACGCCCCTGCCAGCGGTCGAGCGAGCGAGCGATCACCGCATCGACGTCGATATGCGGCTGCTCGATCCGCGCGTCCGGGCACGTCAGCCGCGCCGCCTTCAGCGGGCCGGTGATGTCGGGTGCGCCGTCGCGAATCCGCAACTGGACCGTCGCGGCCATGCCGGCCATCGAACAGTCCGCGGCCGCCAGTTGCGGGGCCGCCGCGTTCAGCGCGCCGACAAAGCCGTCGGCCAGCAGTCCGCTGCCGCTCAGTGCAAGGTCGATGCGGCCATTGTCGGTGTCCAGCCGCATTCGCGCGTCACGCACCTCGACGGTAAGCCGCGGCAGCACGAACGGCTTGCCCGACGGCGCCGGCATCAGCCGGTCGATCGTGCCGAGCGACAATGCGCCGTCGACGATCCGGCCCTTCATCCGCACCGTGCCCGCCTTCACCACCAGCACATCCGCGCGCCAGGGGGTGATCGCGGTGCGAAGCTCGATCCAGTCGGCGGTCAGATCGGGGTGGCGCGGATCGCCGATCGAAACATTGGCAAGCCGTTGGCGCCACGGCGAAAGCTGTTCGATCTTATAGCGCGCGGGCACGCCCAGCCGCGCCAGCTCGCGATCAACGAAGCCGCGCGCGATCGTCCGCCGCCCCAGCCAGGCGGTCGCCGCCACCACTGCCAGCAGCACCAACAGCGCGACCGCCAGCCTGCGCCAGCGCAGCCCGCGCGGCGTGCGCCGTCCAGCCTCCGCCTCTTCGTCGCTACGGTCCACGCCCGCTCCCGCCAACCCGCCCGTCCCGTCGCGGTGGAGCTACAGCTTCCGCGTCCTGCAAAAGTTCCGGCGTCCCCGGCGTGTAGCGCGCCCGGCTCGCCGCTTAAAGGTCGATCGTGCCCGCATCGGTCGCGCCGGCCGCCGCTCGCTCGGTTCAGCCTTGCTCCGGCAGGCCGAGATAGGGCCGGTCCTTGAGCAGCCCGGCGAGATGCGCGGCGTTCGCGGCCACCATCGCGGCCGTGCTGGCGACTGCATCGGGCACCTTCGGCAGGTCCTTGAAGTCGGTCGATCCCATCGCTTCGCCGACCCAATAGGCAACGGCGGAGGCCGGGATCGTCCAGCCGGCATCGTTCAGGCCCTGGTACAGCGCCGCGCTCACCGCATGGGCGCCATCCTCATTGCCCACCACGCCGACGATCGCGACCTTCGAAAAGCTCGGCATCCGGCCGCACTCGTCGGTCTCGCCGATAAAGGCGTCCATCCGCTCGAGCACCCGCTTCGTCACGCTCGACGGCTGGCCGAGCCAGATCGGCGTTCCGAATATCAGGATATCGCAGGCCAGGATGCGGGGACGAATGTCGGGCCAGTCGTCGCCCTCGCCTTCGTCGGACCGGACGCCGGGTTTGACGTCATGGTCGGCGATGCGGATCGTCTCCTCGACCGTCACGCCATGTTTTTCCAGTTCGGAGGCGATCAGTCCGATCATCGCATCGGTCGACGATGGTTCGCCCGATGACCGCTTGAGCGTGCAGTTGATCGCGATGGCCTTCAACACAGGGCGTCTCCTCGATGTGACATGCCGTGCGAACCGACGGGCGAGGCGGATGGTTGCCGCGTCGTCGCGCGGCCGCCCTGTTCGGGCGCAAGGAACTTAAGCCACGGCAGGCATTTGACAGCTGAACCGCGTCCGCTGCCCGAACGCTCATGGATCCGAATGAACAACATCGTCACGATCGGCATCAGGGTTCTGGCGGGGCTGCTCGTTCTGGTGAGCGGCCTCAGCATCGTCGAGTCCAACGAATGGTGGATCAGGGTGTGGGATTTCCCGCGCGCACAGATCCTTTGCGGTCTCGTCCTGGCCGCGGGACTGGCGCTGTGGCGAGACCGGTCGCTCGGTCGCTGGGTTGCCCTTGCATGCGCCGTCGCGGGCGGGTGGCAGCTCTATCGGATCTTTCCGTACACGCCGCTCGCCGCCCTGGAGATCGCGTTCGCCGACGCAAGCGCCGCGTCGGAAGGGCGCTGCTTCACCGTGATGTCGCTCAACGTGCTGCGATCCAATCACCAATATCAGCGAACGGCGCGGCTGATCGATCGCGTCTCGCCCGACATCCTGCTGCTGATGGAAACCGATCATGGCTAGGCCGATGCGCTGTCGGACGTGCTTCGTCGGTACCCCCATCGCCTCGAAAGGCCGCTCAAAAACGGCTATGGCATGATCTTCGCCACCCGGCTGGCGATGCGCGACGGCCGCATCGAAAGCATCGTGCGGCCGGATACGCCCTCGGCGCATGCGGCGCTCACCGCGAAGGCGCCGTTCCGGGTGATCGCGCTGCATCCGCGGCCGCCGGTGCCCGGCCGCGACAGCGATTCGCGCGATGCCGAAATCGCCGTTGCCGCGCGTCGGGTCGCGCGCGAACAGTTGCCCGTTCTCGCGATCGGCGATTTCAACGATGTCGCCTGGTCGCATACGTCGCAGCTGTTCAAGCGGATCGGCGGCTATCTCGATCCCCGCGTCGGGCGCGGCACCTATCCGCCATTTCCCGCCTGGGCACCGATCCTCGGCTGGCCGCTCGACCAGCTGTTCGTCACGCCCGAATTCGAGGTGCGATCGATCAACGTGCTGGAAAATGTCGGCTCGGATCACCTGCCGATCCATGCCGAGCTTTGCCTGGCAGGCGCGACGACCGGCAGCGCCGATCCCAAGCCGGTGTCGCAGGAAAACCGGGAAGACGTGCGGGAAATCATCAACGCCTATGAGGGCGACCGCGGCGAGGATTGATCGTCCGCGCCCGGCACGGCGCCCGTCAGGCGCCGTGCCATGTGCTTGATCCCCGCCGGCTCAGAAACCGAACCGTGCGCGGATACCCGCATAACGGCGCGAGTTTCGCGGCAGCAGTTGCGCGACCGCCTGTGCATTGGAACTGCCGGTATAGCCGAGCGACGTGGCGTAGGACTGGTCGAACAGATTGTTGACGAACAGGGCGACGCGGTAGTTATCGCTACCCCGTCCGGCAACGCCGATGCTGCCGTTCAGCACGCCATAGGCGTCCTGATAGGAAACCGGGCTGCCCGCCAGGTCCAGCTTGACGCTGCTCTGGTGCGCCCATTCCGCCGTAATGAAGCCGTCGAATGGCAAAGAAGGCAGTTCGACGTCGTAATTGACGGCGATATTGTATTTGAACTTGGGCGAATTGGCGAGCGTCGCACCCGACAGATCCTGAAAGCTGCGTCCGCCGGACACCGGCACGCAGCCCTCGGCCACCGTCTGGTTGGTGTAGCAGGGGGCATTGGGGAAATCGCGGATCGTCGCGTCGGTATAGGCGGCGGACGCATCGATGCGCAGTTGCCGGGTCGGCCGGGCGGACAGTTCGGCCTCGACGCCGCGGCTGCGCAGCCTGCCGACATTGCTCAGCTGGGGAACGATCGTGCCATCCGCCTGAGTCACACCGCCCTGCGCCTGAAAATCCTTGAAGTCGGTCCAGAAGCCGGTCACGTTCAGCTGCACCCGGTTGTCGAGGAAACGGCTCTTCACGCCGATTTCATAGGCCTTGCTGGTTTCCGGGCGCACCGGGTCGGCGGCACGCGCGGGACTGAAGCCGGTGCTGATGTCATAGCCCTGCCCCTTGTAGCCGGTGGCGAAGGAGGCATAGGCCATCACATGCTCGGCCAGATCCTGCCGCAGCGCGACCTTGTAGGTCACGCGGTCGTCGGTCGCGCGGCCGACGCATTCGGCCAGGCACGATGCATTGTCGGCCGGCGGCGTCGCGACCGATGTGGTGTTCAGGAAGGTCGCACCGATCTTTTCGTGATTGTATCGCAAGCCGGCATCGAGATGCGTGCCGCTGGCGAAATTATAGGTCAGCTGGGTGAAGGCGGCGAATGTCTCGGTCTGCGCGCTGGCCTTCCAGCTGGTCGCGGCATTCGGGCCGCGGCTGTAGTCACGGTCAGTATCGCCGTTCGCATAGAAGAGCGCGAACAGATAATCGAGGCGGCGCCAGCCCGACGACACCAGGCGCAACTCCTGCGTGAAGTTGGTGGCATGGAACGACGCATCGGCGCGCGATCCGTTGGGCAGGATGCTGGCTGGGTCGGCGGTATTGAGCAGCGTCGGTGTGCCCAGCGTGTCCAGATCTTCGCGGAACCGGAAGCGCCAGTCCTGATAGGCGGTGATCGAAATCAGGTTCGCCCCACCCAAGTCGAGCGTCGCGCGGCCAGTGAACATCGCCTGCTTGCTGGTGTTGCTCGGTTCGGTGTCCAGCCGGATGCGGTAATTATGGTCGGAAGGGGTGATGCCCTCGACCGAGTCGGCCACTGCCGCCCCGAACACGGTCGCGCCCGGGTTCACGCTCCGGAACGTGCGCACCAGCCCATCGCTGTCGACCCGGCTATAGGTGCCGGTCAGCACGACGGCTAGGTTGTCGGTAGCTTCGACATCCACACGCCCCCGAACACCCCAGCTCTCTTCGCCGTTCAGCTTGTTGCCGGTATTGAGGTTGCGGATATAGCCGTCGCGATCATCATAAAAGGCGTTCAGGCGGAAACCGACATTCTTCGCCAGCGGCCCCGACAGCGAGCCTTCGATGCGGCGCTGCGAATCGGTGGTCGCGACCGCGCCGACCGAGCCGCTGAGCGTTTCAGTCGGCCCCTGCGTTACGATGTTGATAACGCCGGCGGACGCATTCTTGCCGAACAGCGTGCCTTGGGGGCCGCGTAGCACCTCCAGCCGGGCGATGTCATTGAGGCCGGAAAATGCCTGTGCCTGCTGGAGCAACGCGACGTCATCGACAACCACCGCGACGCTCGGCTCGATGCCGATGCTGAACGAAAAGGTGCCGATGCCGCGAAGATTGATGCTGTTGCCCGTGGCATTGGTGTTTTCGGTGATTGTCAGGCTGGGCGCCACCCGGGCGACATCGGTCACCGTCGTCACCCCACGCGCCTCGAGCTGGTCAGCGCCGATCGCGCTGACGGCAACCGGCACGTCCTGAAGATTCTGCTCGCGCTTCTGCGCGGTGACGATGATTTCCTGGAGCGCGTCCGAGTCCTCGGCTGCGCCTTGAGCCGTCCCCTGCTGGTCACCGGCCGGCGCCCGCGGACTCGCCTTTTCGGTCCCCTGTGTCGTGGCGGCTGGCGCAATCGTGCCCGACTGGGCGTGCGCGGGCGCCACGACGAGGGCGGCGGTGCTGGCGAGCAGCATGGCAACAAGGCGCATGTCGATAATCCTCCCTAAATTCTGTCGCTGCGGGCGATCTGGTAAGGACATTTCAGGATATTGGCATGACAAGTCAACTGATAACTTGTCATGCCTCCGTTCAAAACGGCAGAAATGCGCTGTTAGCGCTAACTTGGCCAAATTCATCGTGAAATCGCTTTGATTATCAAAGCGGATTGTGGTCATGCCAATTTTTACATGCTATCCGCCATTGCAGATAAACGGGACAGGAAGAGGGATATGAGGCACGGCACCGCGGCGTTGATCGCCACCACGGCATGGTTTGCGATCGCCGCGCAACCAGCCGTTGCGCAGCTGACGGCAAAAGACGCGCGGCAGTTGACACCCCTCACCGACGGCTGGCGATTCCATCTGGGTGACCTGCCGGAGGATGCTGCGGGCGAGCGTTACGACGATTCCGCCTGGGCGGCGGTTGAGGTGCCGCACAGCTGGAACCGCGTGGGCTATTACCTGCCGAATCCGACCGCGCACCTCAACCGTGCCGAAACCGTCAACAAGACGCAGGGGCGCGGCTGGTATCGCCTCCATTTCCGGGCGCCGGCGTCGCCGGGCAAGCGCGTGTGGCTTGAATTCGATGCCGCCAGCCGCGTCGCCAGCGTCTGGCTCAATGGCCGGAAGGTCGGCGATCATGCTGGCCCCTTCTCGCGTTTCCGCATCGACGTCAGCGATGCCGTGAGGCCTGGTGATGACAATCTGCTGGTGGTCCGGGTCGACAACAGCCCACCGGCGGAAGGCGGCGCAACCGCTGACGTGCTACCGCTCACGGGCGATTTCTTCGTGCATGGTGGCCTGTATCGGCCGGTTCGGCTGATCGTGGCGAACACCGTCCATATCGATCTGGCGGATCTGGGCGGGTCCGGCGTCTATGCGACGACAAAGTCGGCCACGACCGATAGCGCGCAAGTTGCGGTGCGCACCCGCATCGCCAACGATTCCGGGCGGCTGGCTACCGTCCGGATGACCGCACGGCTGATCGATGCCGCAGGCCACGTCGCTGGCAGTGCGCAGCGCCGCATGCCCCTGGTCGCGGGCACCAAGGGCGAAGCGCTGGTTCAACTGGACATCCCCTCGCCGCACCTTTGGCAGGGGGTGGAAGATCCCTATCTCTATACGCTGTCGGTCGAAGTCGCGGACGATCGCGGCCGCGTGCTGGATCAGCTGAACCAGCCGTTCGGCATCCGAACCATCGCCATCGATCCCGACAAGGGTCTGTTCCTGAACGGGCGGCATCTGGCGCTCCACGGCGTCGGCTACCATCAGGATCGTGAGGGCAAGGGCTGGGCCATCGCCCCCGAGGATGTGGCCGAGGATCTTGCGATCATGCGGGAAATGGGGGCGAATACGATTCGCCTCACCCATTATCAGCATGGCCAGACCATCCACGATCTCGCCGATCGATATGGCCTGCTCGTCTGGGACGAGATTCCGCTGGTATCCGCCTGGACCCGGCGCGGCGAACTCGAGCCGCGCGCGGCGCTCGTCGAGAATGCCCGGCAGCAGTTGCGCGAACTGATTCGCCAGAACGGCAATCATGCGTCGGTCATCAATTGGGGCATCGCCAACGAGGTGGATTTCGGCAATTCCTTCCCCGCGTTCCTCACCGGCTATCCGGATGGAAAGACGCCCGATCCGATGCCGCTGCTGCATGATCTCCAGGCGCTGGCGCACGCCGAGGATCCGGACCGCCCGACCGCACTTGCCACCTGCTGCGAGGGGCGACTGTTCGATCCCGGCGTGGAAATTCCAACGACGGCGGTGGCGGCCGATCTCGGCGGCGCGAACCGCTATTTCGGCTGGTATTTCGGGGTTCCGGGCGATCTGGGGCCGCAACTGGACGCGCTGCATGCGAAGCGCCCGCTTCAGCCCCTGTCCGTCACCGAATATGGCGCGGGCGCGGCGACGACGATTCACACCGACAATGTGCTTGGCGGGCCGATCGACTCGCGCGGCATGAACCAGCCGGAGGAATATGCCAGCTACATTCACGAAGAAGCGTGGAAGTCCCTGAAGGCCCGCCCCTATCTATGGGCGACCTGGCTGTGGAACAGCTTCGATTTCGCCACGACGATTCGTACCGAGGGCGACGCCCAGGACATCAACACCAAGGGGCTGGTCACCTATGACCGCAAGATCCGCAAGGACGCCTATTATTTCTACAAGGCAAACTGGACCACGACGCCGACCGTCCATCTGAACGGCAGCCGCTATACCGATCGCGCCTACCGCGTGACCGATGTGCGGGTGTACAGCAATGCGCGTTCGACCGATTTGATCGTCAACGGGCAGACGGTTGGGCGCCGCACCGATTGCCCCGATCGAGTTTGCGTCTGGGAAAAGGTGGTGCTCGCGCCCGGTGCCAACAATGTGGTGGCGCGGGGCGTGGTCCCGGCGGGCACAGTCGAAGACAAGGTGACCTGGACGCTTTCCGACGATGCGGCCGCATCCGTGCGCATCGACGCCGGCGCCATCGTCGCGGCGCCGGCCACCCGGCGCTTCGGCTCCGACGATTTCTTTGAAGGCGGGTCGGCGGGCACGCTCAACAAGCCGGCGGACTATGGCAAACCGTTCGTCCCGACGCTGATCGCGAACAGCCAGGATCCCGGCGTCGCCGCTACGTTCCGCGAGGGCATCTTCGCCTACCACATCCCGCTCCGGCCGGGCCGCTATCGCGTGCGACTGACGTTCGTTGAACCGACTTTGCAAATGGGTGCTCGGGTCTTCGACGTTCTCGCGAACGGCCGTCCGATCGTCCAGTCGCTCGACATTGCCGGTGCGGCAGGCGGCACCGCCGTCGAACTCCGGCGGGAAGCGCTGGTTTCGGTCACCGGCGATATGCTCGACCTCCGCTTCGTGCCAACCGCGGGCAAGGCGATCGTCTCCGCCGTGGAGGTGCTGCCGGAATAACGAAAGCCTTAAGGCGCGCGTCGCCCTCGCCTCGGTCAAGTAACGGGCGAGGCGGCCGCGCCATCCGGCCCGTGCCGCGTCTCGAGGATGAGGTGATGTCCGCCCCTCAGCGAATCGCGATCTCGAACGTGCCGACCGGCATGCGTGCGTCGTCCGCCAGGTTGGTGGCGGGCGCATCGGCCCAAGCGTAGCGGACGCGCGTGGCCGGGTGGCCGTCGCCGGTGATCACCACGCTGGATCCCATCGGTCGCGCGGCGGCGTAGCGACAGCTGCCCGGTGCGGCGTCGCACAGCTCGAACCCGATCGCCCGATCCGAACTCATTGCGTGCAGCGCCCCCGTCACCCCTTTGAAGCGTAGCACCACGTTCGCGCCATCGCGTTCGGCAGAGGCGATCGCAGGCCCCGCCCGGCCGTCGGGATCGCCGGCAAGCGCGGCGCGCATCGCCTTGGCAAGCCGCTGGCCAACGAGCCGCTTCTCGCCCGGATGAA
This sequence comes from Sphingomonas sp. RS6, assembly GCF_054489705.1. Taxonomy (NCBI): domain Bacteria; kingdom Pseudomonadati; phylum Pseudomonadota; class Alphaproteobacteria; order Sphingomonadales; family Sphingomonadaceae; genus Sphingomonas; species Sphingomonas sp. RS6. The sequence continues at coordinate 104,185 of NZ_JBTMWM010000002.1, read as the reverse complement.
TGTCCGTCGCGTCGCCGATGTCGAGCGTCACCGCCATCCCGACATGCGGATCGGTCGCAGCGACCCGGCGCTGGGCATTGCGGACATTCGCCCAGCCGCTTTCGGCCGGGGCGATGGCGGGCGCGCCATAATTGGCGAGCTGGGCGATGACGAACGCCGTTGCCGGGCTGCCGAAGCGCGCGCGCCAGTCGGCGATCATCGCGCGGAGCCGCCGGTCATAGCCGGGGATGCCGGTGTCGGATTCGCCCTGATACCAGGCGATCCCGGCCAGCCGGAGGGGCGCGAGCGGCGCGATCATCGCGTTGAACAGTGTGCCGGCGCCGTTGATATCGTCCCACGGGACGCGCGGCGCGGCGCCCGGAATGCGTTTGGCGATGGCATAGCGCCAGTCGGTGCCCAGCGGGATGCTGGTGCCGTCGGCGAGCGTCAGCCGCATCGCCTCCACCGGGCCCATCATCCCGCCGAACGCATAGACATCGTCGTCGTTGACGGTGATGACGTTGCGGCCCGGCCTCAGCGTGCCGGCGGGCAGGACATAGACGCGCGGCGTTCCGGCAAGGCTCGTGCCGCCGACGCCGACCCCATTCACCCAGGTGCGATCCGCATCGTCGATCATGCCCAGCGACAGCGTGGCGGCGCCCTTCGCCTGGGCCTCGGTGAGATCGAGGCTGCGCTGATACCAGAGCATGCCGTTGTAATCGGCCAGTTCGGGAACGCCCCAGCTTTCGAAATTGGTGAAGGCGGGCACCGGGCGCCACTCGAGCGCGGCATCGGGCTCCCACGGCGCCTTGCCCTGTGCATCACCGCTGCCGGCGCGCCACCACGCCTCCCAGATCGTCGAGGCGCGGCGGTTCGCCGCGGCCGGATCGCGGTCATAGAGCGCAAGCAGATCGGCCTGGTCGGCCATCCCTGCCTCGCGCAGGGCCGCATCGCTCATCCAGGCGCTGATCCGCGATCCGCCCCAGCTCGAATGGATCGCCCCCACCGGCACGTCGGATGTGCGACGCAGCGACTGGACCATGTAGAGGCAGGCGGCCGAAAAGGACGACGAACTGTCCGGGCCGGCGATCTGCCAGGCGGGGACGTCGTCGAACCGGCGGGCGGGGCTGACGGCAGTCTTCTTGTCGATCGTCAGCAGCCGAAGCCTTTTGTCGGCGGGCGCGTGCGCCTCGGGAAACAGGCTCTGTGCCTCGCGGACCTTCATCTCCATGTTGCTCTGGCCCGAGCACAGAAACACGTCGCCGATCAGGATGTCGCTCAGGACCGTCGCGCCGCTGGGCGCCGCGAGCGTCAGTGTGAAGGGGCCGCCCGCCGGCAGCGCGGGCAGCGCCGCCGCGAACCGCCCGTCGCGATCTGCCGTCACGCTGACGCTGTGGCCCGCCAGGCTGATCATCACGGGCTCGCCCGGCTGGGCATTGCCGGACAGCGTGATGGGCTGGCCGCGCTGGAGCACCGCATGATCGCCGAACACGCCATCGAGCCGCGGCTGCGCCGCGGCGCCCGTCGCCCCGGCCAGCCCCGCCAGCAACAGCCCGGTGCCGAACGATCGCCTAAGCACCCGTTGCAAGCGCGGTTCAGATTGGCTGGAGACCATGTTGGACGATCCTTTCGATCAACGAGCGATGCGTGGGCAGGCCCCGAAGCAGGCGATCGGTATAGGCCCGGTTTTCAAGGCGAAGGCGTGCCGCCTGGCTGGCCTCGGCCTCCAGCGTGCCGGGCGCGACCATCGTGCGATGACCCATGCCGTAGAGCACATATTGATAGCTGGCGGAGGGAAAGACTTCCTCGGCGCGGTCGAACTCGTCGTGCAGCCAGGGCGCATGATATTCCCAAAGCGACATGAGTTCGCGCAGTCGATCGGGGATCGTTTCGGCGCGCTGGTTGTCGCGCCAGAAGTCGGTATCGGTGCGCTTGGTCAGCGAATAATGCAACTTGAGGAAATCGATGATCCGACCCCACCGATAATGGGTCGTCTCGTTATAGCGTCGGGCCACGGTATTCATCACCTCGCGACAGGCGGGCAGTTGCTCGGCGATGATCTTGGCTGACAATTCGATCAGGACGATCGCCGAGGCTTCCAGCGGCTCGAGAAAGCCGGCCGCAAGCCCCACCGCGACGCAATTATTCTTCCAGAAGGTTTTGCGATGGCCCGATCGGATCGCAAGGCGGCGGACCGAAAGGTCGCGCGCGGCCGGGCCGACATAGTCGCGCAGCGCCCGTTCCGCCTCGTCCGCACTGATGTGGCTGCTCGAAAAGACATGGCCGACGCCGCGACGCGTGGGCAGCCCGATGTCCCAGATCCAGCCGGCCGCTTGCGCGGTGGAGATGGTGTGGCTGGCGATCGGATCGTCGGGGCGGTCATAGGGCACCTGCATCGCCAGTGCCGTGTCGCAGAACAGCACGTCGCCGCATTCGCGGAAGCCGACGCCCAGCGCCTTGCCGATCAGCAGTGCCGCAAAGCCGGTGCAGTCGACGAACAGATCGCCATCGATCGTGATGTCCTGTTTCGTCTCCAGCCGATCGATGTCGCCGGTTTCCGTCAGGCGGACGTCGGTGACATCGGCCAGCACATGCCGCACGCCAAGCACGTCGCAGCAATGGCGTTGCAGGAAGGACGAGAATTTTCCGGCGTCGAGATGATAGGCATAGTTTGCCAGGCCGTCATATTCGGCCGTGGCCATCGTCTTCGGCGCCAGCCCGGCATCGCAAATCCGGCCTTGCGGCGTCACCGCGTCGCAGAAGCTTTCGCCGTCTTCGGCCGCCAGCCAGTGCGGCACCATGTTGGTGTGGGCAAAGCCCTGGGGCAGCATCAGCGGGTGATAATAGCCGTCATCGGCGGCACCGGTGGTCCAGCGGTTGAAGCGCGCACCCTGCTTGAAGGCTGCATCGCATTGCCGGAAGAACTCGGTCTCCGACACGCCGATCTTTCGCAGCGTCGTCCGCAGCGTCGGCCAGGTGCCTTCGCCCACGCCGATGATCGGCACGTCGGCAGATTCGACGAGGGTGACCGTGAACCCCTGCCCGCGGCGGCCCTGGTGGCGGGCGGCAATCACGCCGGCGGTCAGCCAGCCTGCGGTGCCGCCACCGACGATCACGACGTTCTTGATTTCGTGCATAGGTACGCCCGATGCGGGAACATGGGGCGGGCCGCTGATCGCGCCCGCCCCGGGATCATCGGTACCGGGAGGTATCAGTACCGATAGCGCAAGCCAAGCGTGTACCGCCGGCCGTAATCGAACACGTCGAGCAGCTGGTTGCTGTAGCGGCCGTGCGTGCTCTGCTGGTTGTTGTTGACGTTCAGCGCTTCGGCAAAGACGCTGAAGTTCCGGTTGAAATCATAGCTCGTCGTCAGATCGATCTGGAAGCTTTCGTTGACGAAGGTCGGCTCGGCACCGAACGAGCCGGTATTCTGATTCTGGCCGAACTGGAGCAGGTATTTCTCGCGCCAGTTGAGTGCGGCACGGAACTGGAATCCGGCCTTGTCGTAGAAGCCGACAAAATTCGCCGAATTGGCGAGGCCGGTCACGGCGAAGCCGGTCTGCGAGATATTGGTGTCGTCATAGGGGCGGTTGGTATCGACCAGCGTGGCGTTCGCCTGGAAGCCGAAGCCGGAATCGCCGAACACCTGCTGCCAGGCAAGCTCCACGCCCTTCACCGTCGCGTCAGGGCCGTTGACCTGCTGCGAAACGGCGAAGCTTGCGGGCTGCCCGGTGGTCGGGTCCACCACATCGTTGATCGTCTGCCTCGTGACGCCGCCGACGATGAAGTTGGACACGTTCTTCAGGAAGAAGCCGACCGACAGGTAAGAGTTTCGCTGATAATACCATTCGGCGCCGATGTCGAAATTGTCGGCGAGATAGGGCTTGAGGTTCGGATTGCCGCCGCTGGCCGTCAGCGCACCGACGCGCTGGCCGCTGCCGACATTCAGCACCGGGTTTAGCAGATTGAGCGTCGGCCGCGTCAGCGTCCGTGACGCATCGACGCGCAGGATCAGGCTATCCGTCAGCTCGAGCTTCGCGTCGAGGCTGGGCAGCAGATAGGAGTAGGAGCTTTTGTTCGTGACCGGCTGGACATCGGTATAGCTGGACACGGTGAGCAGCGTCGGATCGGCGGCGCTGGTCACGATCTGGGTCGGCAGGCGGCCCTGCCCGGTTGCCGACAGGTTTGTCGTTTCGTTGCGGATGCCCGCGTTGAGCGTGAACGGCAGGCCACCGACTTCCGTCTTGAAGCTGGCGCTCATGAACAACGCCCAGGTCTTTTCGCGCACGCGCAGCACGCTGCCCGGATCGACCGCTTCGTCAAACGTCCCGGTGAAGCCGTTGACGCTGTCATAGTTGAAGGCCGGGATGTTCTGCGTCTGCGGATTACCCAGGCTGGTGAGGTAGTTCTGATATTCGATCGGGCTGAACACATAGACCGACGGCGGCAGCGCGCCGGCGAAGCCCGGGATGAAATTGTCGAGGCTGATCGATCCCTGGTAAAGGCTGGCCGGCAGCGGGGCGACACCCGTGGTGCGGCCCGAAGGCGCGCCATAGCCGGCATAGGCCTGCCAGTAATTGTTGACGAAGGTGCTCTGGTTCCGGAAGTTGAACGTATCCTGATAATATTGGCCGCCGGCCTTCAGCGTCAGATTGTCCTGCTTCCAGGTGGCGGCGCCGCGGAACTGGATCAGGTCGTCGGTATTCTTCTGCGTCTGATTGACCGTGACGTGCGAGCCGATCAGCGACTGGTCCGCCCAGCCGGCGGCGTTACCCGCCGGTCCGAAATTGCTGATCGTCGGGAAGGCGTTCTTGCTGTCGCCGTCGACAGTAAAGCGCAACGTGTTCGCTAGGTCGCCGCCATAGCCGATATCCCCGTTCTGGCTGCCGATCGTGTCGCCGGGGTTGAGCCAGCTCTTGGCATAGGCCACATCGCCTTCCAGCGTCAGATTTTCCGACGCATTATATTTGACGTTCAGGCCCGTCTGGTTCGTCTGCAGGATCTGCTTGTTGAGCGCGGCGGTAAAGTCGGTCGGCGTGCCGGTCTGGGTGAAGTCGACGGCGGTGCCGTTCTCATCCAGCGTCACGTTGCGCAGATCGCCCTGGTTGAACCAGACGCCGAACGCGTAATTTTCCTGCGTGATGTTCTGGCGCGAATAGTTGTTGTCCAGCGTGACCATCAGGTCTTCGGACGGGTGATATTGCAGCGAGATGCGCGCATCGACGCGCTCGTCGCGAACGCGCTGCTGTTCGGCGCCATATTGCTGCGGGAACCAGCCCGGCAGCGTCTTGTTGGCAAGCTCAGCGGAGGTGCAACTCGGGGTGAGCTGGCAAGGCGCGAAGTTGCCGCCCGGCCAGCCGGACACATAGACGCGGTTCGTATCGGTATCGCGACGCGTGTAGATCACGTCGGCCAGCACGCCGATCGTATCGTCGGCAAAGGTATTGCTCAACAGCAAGCCGCCGGTCGGGACGATATTGTCGGCGCGGTCCTGGATCGATCCCGACGCGGTGGCTGCCATGCGGAAGCCCGGATTATCGAACGGATTCGGAAATTTGATATCGACGGTGGCGCCGATCGAGCTGGACGCGAGCGACACGTCGGGCGTCTTCAGGACCGCGAGCTGCCCGATAAAGTCGACGCCGACGGTGCTGAAATCGATCTGGCGCCCGCCGGTGGCGGTGGAGATGCGGCGGCCGTCGTACAGCGTCGTGTTGAAGTCGCCGCCAAAGCCTCGCACGGTGATGCCGGTCGGCTCGCCGCGCGAACCGGACCGCTGGATCGACACGCCGGGCAGGCGCTGGAGCGACGCCGCCACGTTCGAATCGGGGAACTTGCCGATGTCTTCCGAAGAGATGACGTCGACCACGCCCGACGATTCGCGCTTGATGTCGAGGTTGCGCTGAAGCGATCCGCGAAGGCCGGTGACGATGATTTCATATTCGCTATCGCCTGGAGTCTGCGTGCTCTGGGCCGTATCCGTGGCGGGCGCCTGCGCCTGGGCAAGCGCCGGCGAAGCCGCGGCCAGCGCCAGCAGGCTGGTCGCGCCGGCGAGCGCGGGCAGCGCAGCCCAGGCGTTGGTGCGGACGCGACTCGAGATCGATGAAGCCATTCTGATATCCCCTCTCTCAGTCGCGCCCCTTCTCAGCTGAGGGATCGCGACGGGTGAATTTGCCTGGCGGGCAGCGGGATTCCATCCCTCACACCCGGCAAGTTAGCGGTAACAATATCAAAGCTGCCAGCCGATGCAAGTTTTGTCGGAGCAAATATCGGCCTTGGCCGCGTCCGCCCGGCGGTGCATCACGTGACGCGCAGGCGTGAATTTTGGGACTGGAGGGACAGGACGTGGACAATTGGGAGACGCTGAACGTCGAGTCGCATGGCGCGCTCCGCCTCTCCCAGGCGCCGGACGCGACGCGTCATTTTGCGCAGATCGTCGCCGACGAATTTGTGTCGGCGGCACACGACCATCCGATCTTTTTCACCAAGCATCTGGAAACAGGCGCCTTCTACGCGGGCGTCGTGCTGGGCCTGCAGCCGAACGAAAGCCTCAGCTACGCCGACGGTCGCCTGACCGGATATCGCCCGGCCGATCTGGAGCGTCAGGGATTCTATGTCGTGGAAGACAGGATCGTCATCGATCGCGACCATCCGGTGTTCGCGGCGGACAAGGCGGTGGACAGGGGCGATCGTCTGTTCGAGGACGATGGCGAGCCGAGCGCGGCGCTCCGCCGTGTTCAGCGCGCACTGGCGACGCTCCAGCGCGGCTTGCCGGCCACCGATGCGGCGATCAGGCGGCTTCTCGAGCGGCGGCTGCTGGAGCCGATCGACATCGATCTGAACTTCGACGATGGCAGTCACATCCAGCTCGACGGCCTCTATACCATCAGCCTCGATCGGCTGCACGCGCTCGACGATGCCGCCGTGATCGACCTGTTCAGGCATGGCGATCTGCAACTGGCCTATGCCCAGGCATCGTCGATCACGCATGTCCGCCGATTGGCCCGGCGGTACAATGACCGGCTGGCGGGACTCGCAGTGTGAAGGCCCTCCGCGTCCACGAGGTCGATTCGCCGGCGCTCCGGGATCCCGCCGCATTCCAGGACGCGGTGATGGTGCACTGCGAACCCGTCCTCCTCCGCGGCGTGGCGCGGCAATGGCCGATCGTGGCGTGCGACGATATCGGGTCCACAACCGAGCAGATGCTCGAATTCGATCAGGGTCGGGAGGCCGATCTCTTCGTCGGAAATCCCGAAATCGGCGGACGCTATGGCCACGCCGATGCCACGCTGCGAGCCTTCAACTTCGCGCACCGGACGATGCCGTTCGCGGAGGCGGTGCGCCGCATTGTCGATACGGCGGACGTGCCCGGCCATGACACGCTCTACATGGGGTCGCTGACGTCGGAGACCTATCTGCCCGGCATCGAGCGCCTAACGCCACTCGCCTTCCTGCCGCCTGCGGTGCGGCCGCGGTTCTGGATCGGTCACAAGTCCGCGATCCCCTGTCACTATGACACCATGGACAATGTCGCCTGCGTCGTCGCGGGTCAGCGGCGGTTCACGCTGTATCCGCCGGACGCGATCGCGGACCTTTATGTCGGACCAATCGACAACACCCCGGCCGGACAGCCGGTCAGTCTTGCGGCAGCAAGCCCCGGGCCGGACGCCCGATATCCGCGCTTCGAACATGCCCGGCACCGCGCCATCAACGCCGAACTCCAACCTGGCGACGCGATCTACATCCCGAAGCTTTGGTGGCATCAGGTGGAAGCGACAGGCAGCGTCAACCTGTTGGTCAATTTCTGGTGGGACGGCTTCGCCGCGGGGCCCGATCAGCCCTATACCAGCATGTTGCTGGCGATGATCGCGATCGCGGAGCGGCCGCCGGCCGAACGTGCAGCCTGGCGCGCATGGTTCGACCATTATGTCTTCCGCCCCGACGGCCATCCCCTCGACTTTCTTGAGCCCGGGCAGCGCGGCATCCTCGGTCCGTTGCGAGAGGGCAATTACGGCCGCATCCGGGCGATGGTGATGCGGCTTCTGCGATTGGGGTAGCCGGGGCGCTTGAGCCGGGTTTCGCGGCTCGAAGCGACTAGGCCGTGTTGACAAAACGGATTCCCAAATGGGCTGATCTCTGATTCAAGGCTGCTCTTTGCGGGGAGCAGCAATGGCGCGTGGGGATCTGACGGACGAGGAATGGGCGGTGCTCGAAGGCTCCTACCGTCCGAGCGCGGCCGAAAGGCACGCCCCTCCCACGCGACTGGCAGCACATGATCGACAGCACCACGGTCCGCGGCCATGTTCGGCAGCGGGCACTAAAGGAGGACTCACAAGGAAGCTTTTGGTCGATCACGCGACGGTTTTACGTGCAAAGTGCACGCCCGCTGTGACAATTAGGGATGCCCTCTCGGCTTCATCCTGACCGATCGCGAAGCGTCGGATTACGGCGCTGTCGAGGACCTCATGGCGCTGCCCGTCAACAAGCCCATTGCAAGGGGAGCTCAACCCGGACCGACCATTTGCATCCTTCCCCCCCACCCCAAGTGCTTCACCCACCAGAATGAGGGTCGGCTGATCGCTGGAGAAGGCCGATACTGCGATATGGAGCAGATCGAGCCGAGTGTGCAGCAGCCGCTCGCTGGGCAGGCTCACATCACATGCGAGCAGCACCGGCGTGGCGCCAGAAAGCCCCGCAGCTGTGAGATTGCGGCTGATCTCTGCAGCCGCGCTGCGGCCCATGTAGAAGACGGTAGTGCAATGCGGGTCCGCCAGCGCTGCCCAGTCCAGATCGAGGGGCGCATCGCCACGCTTGTGCGCAGTGGCGAACTGCACGCGCCGCGCCAGCCCGCGCAGCGAGAGCGACAAACCGGCCGAGGCTGCCGCCGCGCTGGCGGCGGTGATGCCGGGACAGATTCGCACCTGCACGCCTGCCTGATCGAGCGCCGAACACTCCTCCATCGATCGGCCGAAGATCGAGGGATCGCCGCCCTTCAGACGCACCACGCGCTCGCCTGCCAATGCAGCGACGACCAGCAGATCGTTGATCGACCCCTGATCCTTGGAATGCCGGCCCGCACGCTTGCCTACCGGGATCTGCCGCACCGTTGCGGGAATCAGCGCCAGAACGCCCTCACCGACCAGGGCATCGAAGAACACGATCGTCGCTGTGCGCAGCAACCGCTCGGCCTTGCGGGTAAGCAGGTCCGGATCGCCGGGGCCGGCGCCGACCAGCCAGACCATGCCGGCGGGAAATTCCTCAGCCATGTGCGGCCTCCCTGGATATATCGGAAAGAATGCGGGCGAGTGCCGGGCGGCACGATCCGCAATTGGTGCCGGCCTGCAGCGCCGCCCCGATCGCCGCGACATCGGCAAGCTGCTGGTCGCGGATCGCGGCGGTGATCGTGTGGAGACCGACATCGAAACAGGCGCAGACCACGCGCCCGCGATCCGCCTGCGCCCCCGGCGCGCGGCCGGCGAGCACCTGCAACCCCTGTGGCCGCGCAAGCTGGCTGATCAGCCAGTCGCGGCTCGGCAGTTCACCGCTGCGGGTTATGAACAGGACTGCCGCCAGCCGTCCATCGTGCAGGACCGCAACCCGGCGGCTGCCGCGCGCGGGGTCGCTCGCCTCGATCCGCTCGCCCGCCGGCAGCGCACGGTCGAGCGCGGCGGGATCGCCGATACCGGCAACTTCATACAGTGCGCCGCCGGTCACGGTGACTCGCGTGGCCCACAGGGAATCCGGCGCTGGCCCGGCGCCACGGACGATCAGGAAGCCGCGCCAGTCGACCGCGACTGCTTCAACCCGCGCCGGCGACAGCTTGAAGCCCGGTTGCCCCGAATGCGGGTCGACCAGATCGCGGGGGAGCAGGCCGGTGCGCCCGCCGCTCGACTGGCGATCGGTCCAGTGGATCGGGGTGAACAGCTCGCCCCGGCGCTGGCCCGGATGGTGCGCGACCCGGAACAGGCTTTCGCCCTGCGGCGTCAACACCCGCGCCAGGCCGCCATCGGCCAGCCCCAGTGCGGTGGCGTCGTCCGGGTGGATTTCGACCAGCGGCTCCTCGCGATGCCGCGCGAGCCTGGGCGACAGGCCGGTGCGGGTCATCGTATGCCACTGGTCCCGGTATCGGCCGGTGTTGAGCGTCATCGGCCAGTCGCGCAGCGGCGCCTCCAGCGGCCGCTGGGCTACCGGCACCAGCCGGGCACGCCCGCCGGGCGTGGGATAGCGGCCATTGGCGAAGGGGGTCGCGCACCACTGGAACGGCGCCATCGCGTCATAGGCATGATTGCCGATCGCCGCCTGCGCACGCAGGTCGAGCATCCGGACGCCGCCGTTGCGATAGGCGGTCAGCCGGGCATGTTCGCGCCAGATCTCGGCCGGATGATCATAGGTGAAGGCGGTGCGGAACCCCATTCGCCGCGCCACCTGGCTCACGATCCACCAATCGGCCCTGGCCTCACCGGGCAAGGGCAGGAAGGCGCGCTGGCGGCTGATCGTGCGTTCGGAATTGGTGACGGTGCCGTCCTTCTCCCCCCAGGCGGCGGCGGGCAGGCGGACATGGGCGTGGCGGCTGGTGTCGGTCTCGGCGATCACGTCCGAGACGACGACGAACGGACAGGCGGCCAGCGCCGCGCGCGCGCGCCCCGCATCGGGCATCGACACGGCAGGGTTGGTCGCCATGATCCACAGCGCCTTGATCCGCCCCTCGCCCACCGCGCGGAACAGGTCCACGGCCTTGAGCCCCGGCCGTGTCGCCATCCGGGGTGCGGCCCAGAAGCGGCCGACGTCCGCGACATCCTCTGCCGCAAAGCCGCGATGCGCCGCCAGCGTCGAGGCGAGCCCGCCCACCTCGCGCCCGCCCATCGCATTGGGCTGGCCGGTGATCGAGAAGGGCGCGGCGCCGGGCGTGCCGATCCGGCCGGTGGCGAGGTGGAGGTTGAGGATCGCATTCACCTGATCGGTGCCGCGGATCGACTGGTTGATGCCCTGGCTGAACAGCGTGACGGTGCGCGGATGCCCGGCGAACAGCTGGTAGAAGCGCTGCAGGTCGGCGGGCGCGATGTCGCAGGTCTGGGCGGTGGACCAGAGATCGTGGCCCTGCCCCAATGCCTCCCAAAAGCCGTCCGGCACGTCGATGCCGGCAGCTTCCGCCAGTCCCTCGGCGCGGCAATAGGCCAGCAGCCCGTTGAACAGTGCCACGTCGCTGCCGGGGCGCAGCGGCAGATGCAGGTCCGCTTCCTCCGCCGTCTCGGTACGGCGCGGGTCGATCACGACCAGCTTGGTGCCGCGCTCGGCGCGCGCTGACATGATCCGCTGATAGACGACCGGATGGCACCACGCCGTGTTCGACCCCACCAGCACGATCAGATCGGCCATGTCGAGATCGGCATAGCTGCCGGCGACCACATCCTCGCCGAACGCACGCATATGGCCGGCAACCGCGCTCGACATGCAGAGCCGCGAATTGGTGTCGATATTCGCCGAGCCGATGAATCCCTTCATCAGCTTGTTGGCGACGTAATAATCCTCCGTCAGCAATTGCCCCGAGACATAGAAGGCCACGCTGTCCGGTCCGTGGTCGGCGATCGTCTGCCGGAAACGTCGAGCGACCAGGTCGAGCGCCTTGTCCCAGCTCGCACGGCGCTTGCCGATCATCGGGTGGAGCAGGCGCCCCTCCAGCCCGATCGTCTCGCCCAGGTGCGTGCCCTTGGAACAGAGCCGGCCATGGTTGGCGGGATGTTCGGGATCGCCCTCGATGCGAACCACGCGCTCGCCGGTAACGGTGGCGCGGATGCCGCAGCCGACGCCGCAATAGGCGCAGGTGGTGCGGACCATCTACCGATCCTCCCCGGCACGGGGAGGGGGACCAGCCGCAGGCTGGTGGAGGGGGGGCTCCACGAGGGACATCGCTGGCGGAGAAGCCCCTCCACCACCGCCTTCGGCGGCGGTCCCCCTCCCCGTCCCGGGGAGGATCTGCCGCTCGCCCCTCACGCCGCCGCCTTCACCGGGAGGGCGAGCAGGATCCGCTCGCCCTCCACCCGCACCGGCACCACCGGCGTGCAGCCGGCATCCTCTCCCAGGGCGGTGCCGCTCGCGAGGGAAATGCGCATGTTGTGCAAGGGGCAGGCCACCGCATGGCCGTGCACGATCCCGGCGCTCAGCGGCCCGCCCTTGTGCGGGCAGCGGTCGATCAGCGCGAAGACCTGGTCGTCATGGGTGCGGAACACCGCCACCGGCTCGCCGGCAAGCGTCAGCGTGCGGCTGCCCCGCTGCGGCAGGTCGGCAAGCGTGCCGATATCGATCCAGTCGGTCATGGCGTTCACTCCGCAGCGGCGAGCAGGGGCTGGTGCAGGCCGGCATCGGCGCCCGCGACGCGATCGGCCCAGGGATCGTCCTGGCTGAAGGATTGCGAATGCCAGAATCGGGCGGCCAGCGCGTCGCGCCCGGCCTCGTCCTCGACGACGCGGGCCTTCACATAGGCGAGCCCGACGCGCTCGATCCACGGCGCGGTCCGCTCCAGATAGCGCGCTTCCTCCCGGTAGAGCTGCACGAAGGCGGCGGCATAGTGCATCGCCTCCTCCTCGGTCGCCACCTTCACCAACAGGTCGGTCGCGCGGACATGGATGCCGCCATTCCCGCCGACATGCAGCTCGTAGCCCGAGTCGACGCACACCACGCCGAAGTCCTTGATCGTCGCCTCCGCGCAGTTCCGCGGGCAGCCCGAGACCGCCATCTTGAACTTGTGCGGCATCCAGCTGCCCCAGAAGCCCCGCTCCAGCTTGATGCCGAGCCCGGTCGAATCCTGCGTGCCGAAGCGGCACCATTCGGAGCCGACGCAGGTCTTCACCGTCCGCAGCGCCTTGGCATATGCATGGCCCGAGACCATCCCCGCCGCGTTGAGATCGGCCCAGACGGCAGGCAGATCCTCCTTGCGGATGCCGAAGATATCCAGCCGCTGGCCGCCGGTGACCTTCACCATCGGCGCGTTGTACTTCTCCACCACATCCGCGATCGCGCGGAGCTCCTGCGGCGTGGTCACTCCGCCCCACATGCGCGGCACCACCGAATAGGTGCCGTCCTTCTGGATGTTGGCGTGGAGCCGCTCGTTGACGAAGCGGCTCTGCTGGTCGTCGACATATTCGCCCGGCAGCGCGCAGAGCAGATAATAGTTGAGCGCCGGGCGGCACGAGGAACAGCCGTCGGGCGTCGACCAGTGCAGCGTCTGCATCACCTCGGGGATCGCGCGCATGCCCTGCTCGACGATCGCGCGACGCACCTCGTCATGGCCGTAGCTGGTGCATTTGCACATCGTCTTGGGGCCGGCCTGGACGCCGTCCTCCCCCAGCGTCAGCGCGAGCAACTGCTCGACGATGCCGGTGCACGAGCCGCAGCTGGCCGAGGCCTTGCAGCCGGCCCGCACCGCATCGAGGCTGCACGCACCCCCGGCGATCGTGGCCAGGACCTGCCCCTTGGAGACGCCGTTGCAGCCGCAGATCTCGGCATCGTCCGAGAGCGCCGCAACGGCCGCCTTAGGGTCCGCCAGCCCCCCTCCCGAGGCGAAGGCCTGGCCATAGATCAGCACGTCGCGGATCGGGGCGACGCTCTCGCCCTTCTTCAGCAGGTCGAAATACCAGCCGCCATCGCTGGTATCGCCGAACAGCACCGCGCCGATGATGCGATCGTCCTTCAGCACCACCCGCTTGTAGATGCCCCGCGCCGCATCGCGCAGCACGATATCCTCGCACCCCTCGCCGCCGGAAAAGTCGCCGGCCGAGAACACGTCGAGCCCGGCGACCTTGAGCTTGGTCGAGGTGACGGAGCCGCGATAGGGGTTGGCGCGCGCGACCAGCCCGTCGGCCAGGCTGCGGCACATGTCCCACAAGGGCGCGACCAGGCCGTAGCATTGCCCGTCATGTTCGACGCACTCGCCGACCGCGAGCACGTTCGCGTCGCTGGTCACCATATGGTCGTCGACCTGGATGCCGCGCCCCACCGCCAGCCCGGCCTCGCGGGCCAGCTTCACCGATGGGCGGATGCCCACTGCCATCACCACCAGCTTCGCCGGGATGACGCGGCCGTCCTTCAGCTGCACGCCCTCGACATGGGTGTCGCCCAGGATCGCTGCGGTATCGGCGCCGGTCAGGATCGTCTGGCCGCGCGCCTCCAGCGCCGATTTGAGCAGCCAGCCGGCTGCCTCGTCGAGCTGGCGTTCCATCAGTGTCGGCATCAGGTGGAGGACCGTCACCTTCATGCCGCGCAGCGTGAGGCCGTGCGCCGCCTCCAGCCCCAGCAGCCCGCCGCCGATCACCACCGCGTCGCCGCCGTCGCTGGCCGCGGCCAGCATCGCATCTACATCGGCCATGTCGCGGAAGCTGATAACGCCGGGCAAATCGTGCCCCGGCACCGGGATGATGAACGGGTCCGAGCCGGTCGCGATCAGCAGCTTGTCATAGCCGGTGACGCGCCCCGACTTCGCCGTGACGGTGCGGGCGGCGCGGTCGATCGCCACCACCGGATCGCCGGCGACCAGCTCGATGCCATGCTGCGCATACCAGCCGTGATCGTTGATCACGATGTCCTGGAAGGTCTTTTCACCCGCCAGCACCGGCGACAGCATGATGCGGTTATAGTTCACATGCGGCTCGGCACCGAAAATGGTGACGCGGAACCGCGTGCCGTCGCGGGCGAGCAATTCCTCCACCGCGCGGCACCCGGCCATGCCGTTGCCGATCACGACCAGATGTTCGCGCGCCTCGGCCGGTGCCGCCGCCTCGGCGGGGCGATCGTCGGCCAGGGTAATGCCGGGGTCGAGAAACTCCATCCGCTTCGCTCCAAAACGAAAAAAGCCGCCATCCAGCGCCCGGTCCAAAGAACCGAGCGCTGGATGGCGGCTTTGCCATCAACAGGACCATGTCTCGCCCATCGGCGGGCCGGCATGGCTATGTGGGGAAGGACAGCCTCGTCCTTCGCATTGCAACATAAACCGATTCGGGCGGGGGCTCAAGCGTTTACATCGATGATCCCCGCCCGAACCCGGCGTCAGTAGCTCCAGTCCAGCTGCAGCCACATCTTGGTCGTGTCCGTGGCGAAGCGATCGGCCTCGTAGCGCGCGAAGCGCGCGGAAATGGCCGTCTTCTTCACCTTCACCGTCGCGAGCAGGTTGACGACATCGCCATAATGCTGGTCCAGCCGATCGCTCTGGAAGCGGTGGTACAGCGCCTGGAACGAGATCAGGTCGATCTTGCCGATCTTCTTCCAGCTATGGCTGCCGCCGACATAAATGTCGTGCAGACCGTTCGGCGGATTGGTGGTGAACTTGTCCGCCCAGCCCTGGAACTTGAACACGCTGCCGAGCGGTGTCTGGAAGCTCGTCAGCGCGGTCCCGTTGCCGGCGCCAAGCACTTCATAGCCAGCGTTGAGCGTCCAGTTGCCGAGATCGAGCGCACCATCGGCGAGCCAGTAATCGGCCTGATAGTCGTTCGGATTGCGGTGATAGTCGGACTGGCTGGCATAGCTGAACTGATAATGGAGCTTCACCTGCGGCCCGAGCGGCCGACTGCCCGCGAGGCGGACGCCGTAATTCTGGTTCGACAGGCGATAGCCCTGCACCGCCGCTTCGTCCTGATCGACCAGATAGGCGAAGCCGGTCAGCGTGCCGACCGGGGTGGCGGCCGAGACATTGGCGAAGACATTGTCGCCGGAAACGCCGCGCTGGCGGAATCCCCGCCCGTCGCTGCCCCAGATGGTACGGACGTTCCACGCATAGGTGACATCGACCTTGACGCCCTTCAGCGGCACGAGTTCCGTCCGCACGGCGTCATAGGTCTGGCCGTTGTTGCGGAAGCCCGCGCCGCCGACAAAGCGTTCGTCGTCGAGCGCGATGCGCTGGCGCCCGGCGGTGACGGTCAGCGGCTGGGCGCGATAGCGGATCTGCGCGCGATAGATGGCGGCATTCTCCGGGTCGCCGATCACCGGGCGATCGGCGGCGCCGCGAAGGCCGTCATAGTAATTGTCCACGAGCGCGAGATTGCCCTGCGCCTCGCCCAGCACCGACCATGGGCCGCGCGTCGCCTCCACCCCGGCGCGCAGGCGGATCGTCACGGCGTCCGACGCGGCGGCCATGCCATCCTGATCGACATGCTCATAGCGCGTACGCGCTTCGACCAGCGGTTTGACGTCGATGTCCTGCGCCAGCGCCGGCCCGGTGGCGAGCAGCAAGGCCGCAGTCGTGGCAGTCGAAAAACGCATCATGCCCCCTTCAATGACAAGGCGGCGGCGCTACCGCCCCGGTGCGCCGCCCTTCCAGTTACAAATTATATCCGGGCGCCGGTGCTCCAGGTGGATCGCCACTTGATTTTTACGATGGTGATGCCGGCGAGCGCCGCCACGCAGAGCCCCGCAAAGACCAGAAAACCGGGCGCGAAACTGCCCGACAGCTGCTTGGCGATGCCCAGCGACGAGGCGAGGTAGAAGCCGCCGACGCCGCCGGCCATGCCGACCAGCCCGGTCATCACGCCGATCTCCGCCTGGAAGCGCTGGGGCACCAGCTGGAACACCGATCCGTTGCCGGTGCCGAGTGCCAGCATCGCCCCCACGAAACAGCCGAGCGCCACCGGCAGCGTCGGCGCGATGCTCACCCCGGCCAGCGCGGCGGCGGCGACCAGGAACACGCCGGTCAGCGCCTTCACGCCCCCGATCCTGTCGGCCAGCGCGCCGCCCAGCGGCCGAACCAGCGAACCGGCGAAGACGCAGGCCGCGGTGCAATAGCCCGCAACGATGGTGCTCAGTCCGAACTGGTCGGTGAAATAGATCGGCAGCGACGCCGCGAGACCGACAAAGCCGCCGAACGTCACCGAATAGAAGCCCATCAGCCACCAGGCGTCGGCGGACTTGAGCGGGTGGAGATATTCGAGCCAGCTCTTGGGCGCCGGGGCGTTCGGTGCATCCTTCGCCATCGCCATGTACAGCACGAACACGATCGCGAGTGGGATGCAGGCCAGCCCCAGCACCGCGTTCCACCCGAACAGCTTGGCGAGCGCCGGCGCGAACAGCGCGGCGAGAACCGTTCCCGAATTGCCCATCCCGGCCAGGCCCATCGCCTTGCCCTGGTGCTCGGCCGGATACCAGCGGCTGGCGAGCGGCAGCGCGATCGCGAAGCTCGCCCCCGCAAAGCCCAGGATCACGCCCAGTGCCAGCGTGCCGCCAAAGCTGTTCACGCCCAGCAGCCAGGCGGAAAGCAGGCCGCCGATCACGATCAGCTGGCTGATCGCACCCGAGCGCTTCGGGCCGATGCGATCGACCAGCAACCCATTGACGACGCGCAGGAACGCACCGGCGAGCGTGGGCGTCGCCACCATCAGCCCCTTTTGCGCGGCGGTGAGGTGCAGCGTCTTGGCGATGTCGGGCGCCAGCGGCCCGAGCAGCACCCACACCATGAAGGCGAGATCGAAATAGAGGAACGCGGCGACCAGCGTCGGCCAATGCCCGCTGCGCCAGAAACTGCCGTCTTTTGTCGTGCTGCCAGGTTCTTGCACGCGTTGATCCAGAAATGCCGTTGCCATGATGACTTCCCCAATGCCGATCTGAAAAGGACATGAAAAAAGCCGCTCGCCGGACGTTCGCACGGTTGCGAAATCCGGTCAGCGGCTTTGCTGCGTTCAGAGGGGGAGGCTTGCCCCGGCCTTGGGGTGCCCTCCCGATGGGCGCGCTTCGATGCGCGACTCGGGGATCATCGCGCGGATTGCGTTTTGCTGCAAGCGCGAAGTTTAGCGACGAGCATTCTGTGCGAAGCTTCGCGTTAATGAGAAGTCAGCCCGCCCGACGGGAGGGCGGGCTTGTCTCTCATCTGCTCGCGACGATGGTGTAAATTTGCCGGGTGCGGTCGCCATATTTAAACTTGTTCCAGACGATTCGTTGATTGCCGAAGCCAAGAATGGCGAGATACTCCCGGACCAGCAGCGGCGGCATCCTGTACCAACCGTCGTTGATGCCGTTCGGCTTCAGGCCCCTTGGCATGAAACGAGGATTCCGTCGGAACAAGCTTGCGAGCTTACCGTACGGGGAGAGTTCCGAGACAATGATCGTCTCCTTAGTTAGTGCTGCGACATTCGTCAGGGCGAGAAAGGGGTCGCGCAGGTGGAGTAAGATGCTTCCCAGCACCGATACATCCACCGGGCCAATTGATGTTGGAATATCGTAGACGACGCCATTGACCATTTGTGCGTCGGAATTGTAGGCTTGGTGGCAATACCAATAGGCATTGTTGATTTTCTGAATATGCCGCCGACGCGCTCTTCGCGTCTCATCTGCATCATTTTCTGCGAACGGGACAATATCCCAGTCGAACGCGTCCGAAAGATCGAACGAGACAACTTGCGCGCCCTGCTTTTCGATATGAAACGTCAGAATTCCGGAAGCGGCGCCAACGTCTAGAACGCGCTTGTTCGCGAAATCAAAATGCCCGAGATAGCGATCCACCAGGCCACGAAGGTCCCATTCCCCTTCAACAGTTTCATGCCCAGGAATGTCCATGGTATGATAGAAGTAACAATCGTCGATCGACTTTACCGTACGCGGATGAGCATAAGGAGAAGATAATTTTTGGTCGACTTGGATGGTATAAACGTTTTCTTTCATTGACATACTCAATACTCGCGAAGATCCTGTACCTCAGACAAGTGACACGGCAGGATCTTTCCACAAGATTATGGCCTTGACAACTGAATATAGGCGAAAATAATTGCGTGGGTCGGGTCGATCAGCATTTAGTTTGTTACACGAAACAATCCGCTTAATGCACTCTCCGCGCAGACCCCGCAAGATACTCCTCCAGTCGCTCGGGATCGAAAACCCGTCCGTCGAAGAAGCGGTCGGGCCCGAGCGTCAGGGCGCCATGGTGGGATCCCACCCCGGTGGAGACGCCGACGGCGCCTTCCAGCTTCATGCTGGCACCGGGCATCGGCTCGCCGCTGGCGGCCAGTGCGCGGCGGTACACGTCCGGGCGGAACACCGCGCCGGCGGCTGCCTGGGCCTCCGTGCTGGGTTCCGCTTGTTTCCAGCGGACGAGCTGTGAATAGATCCACAGCGCCTGGCTGCGCCAGGGGAAGGCGGTCGCCTCGCGGTGGAACAGCAGGAAATCGGGCTGCAGGATCGCCGGGGCGCTGGCCCGGGGGATCACGATGCCGGCCAGCGATGCCTCGATCAGCTCGGCGGGCTCGCCGACATAGGCGTCGCGCGCCAGCAAGGCCGCCAGTTCGCCGCGGTTCGCCGGGTCGTCGCACCAGCGCGCCGCCTGTGCCAGTGCAAGCAGCAGCCGGTCGACGGTGTCGGCATGCGCCTCCATCCAGTCGGTGCGCAGCGCCAGTACTTTCTCGACGCCGCGCTGCCAGATGCGCGCGCCGATCGCCACCGCTTCGGCCAGGCCCTGCGCGATCGCCGCAGCCGGCCAGGGGTCGCCGGCGATAAACCCGTCGATCTCGCCCAGCCGCATCGCCTCCACGGTCAGCGAGGGCGGCAGCACCCGGAGCACCACGTCGCGGTCGGGATCGATGCCCACGCTGCCCAGCCAATAGCGCAGCATCAGCGCGTGGCCCGAAAAGCGGTGCACGATGCCGATGATCGGCTTGCGGCGGAACAGCCCGATCGCGGTGGCAAAGTCGTGGCCCGTGCCCAGCGGATCGGCCAGCCGGGCGTGAAGGTCGGGCTCCAGCGCCGCCGCGAACTCGCCGGACATCACCAGCATGTTGCCGTTGCTGTTGAGCTTGAATGGCGCCGAAAGGGCTGCCGGCTGCTGGCTAAGACCCAGGGTCACCGCGACGGCGAGCGGCGCGAGCATCTGCGCGGCTTGTACCTGGCCATAGACCAGCCGGTCGCGCAGCGTCGCCCAGCTGGTGGTGCGAACCAGCTCCAGGTCAATGCTTTGCGCCTCGGCGAACCCCTTTTCGCGCGCGGCGACCAGCACGGCGCTGTCGGTCAGCGGCAGGAAGGCGGCGCGTATCGTGATCATGCGCCGCCTCCGCCCAACAGGCTGCTTGCGGTGATCAGCGCCTCGGCCACGTCGACCAGCCGCCGTCCCTGGTTCATCGCCGTCGAGCGCAGCAGCGCATAGGCATCGGGTTCGTTCAATCCGCGCTGCGCCATCAATATCGCCTTGGCCTTGTCGATCGTCTTGCGGTTGGCGAGCGCGGTGCGCGCCTCGTCCAGCTCGCTCTGCATCCGCGAGAAGGCGGTGAACCGCCGCACCGCCAGTTCGAGGATCGGCTTCACGCGGTCCTTGCGCAGCCCGTCGACGACATAGGCGGAGACGCCCGCATCGATCGCCGCGCCGATCATCGAATCGTCCGACTGGTCGACGAACATCGCGATCGGCTTGGCGAGCGCGCGGCTGACGAGCAGCATCTCCTCGAGCGTGTCCCGGCTGGGGCTGCCCAGGTCCATCAGGACGACATCGGGCGCCATCCGCTCGATCCGCGCGACAAAGGCGCCGCGCGGCGGCACGAAATGGATGTCGTCATAGCCAGCCTCGCGCAGCCCCTCTTCGAGGACCGATGCCCGCGCCCCGCTGTCATCGACAATGACGATCCGCAACCCCGCCGCCTTTCGCAGTTGCGGGAGGAATTGGCAGCAAAGCGCGGGTTCGTCAAACGGCCGGCGGTCAAAGCTGGTGTGCCAGAGGTGCCCCCCTCGGCTCAAGCCGAAGCCGACGCTATTTCCGGTGCGAGACGGATGAACGCCCTTTTGCATTCGGCGTCGACGATATCTTGCTCCGGCGCGACGGCGAACCTCGATGGAGTTCCCCGCAAGCCCTCGGATTGTTTTGAAATAAGATTACCGAGAAAACAAGCGATCGGCTGCCCGGCGGACCTCTAGCGACCAACGAAAACATGACCGGAGAACGGATATTCAAAACCACAAAATCTCTTTGCCATTCAAGGCTTAAGAGACGTTTCGACTGCGATGAAAAATGGCGCACCCGACAGGATTCGAACCTGTGGCCTCTGCCTTCGGAGGGCAGCGCTCTATCCAGCTGAGCTACGGGTGCCTGGAACGCAGGCGCCTAGCAAAGCATTTGCCGCTGCGCCAGCCCGTTTCGTCACTTTGCGAGCGTCACCGGCTGAAACTCGCCAAGGCCACAGGTGACGCCGCGCGAAAGGTCCGGCGGGATCAGCACGGTGATCAGGTCTACCGAGCAGATCTGGTTGAGCGTGGTCTGATAGGCGAACCGCTTTTCGAAGCCGAGCTGCGGGCAGGCATTGGGCAGCGTGTTGCGATACACCTGCCCGCCGCTCGTCACGAAATCGATCGTCCGGTCGTCGCGCACCTTGGTATCGCGTATGCGCGACAGCGACAGACAGCTGACCGGCTTGCCCGCCGGGGTGGCGGCCGGCACGGCCCCCTGCTGCTTCTGCGGCCCGGCGGCGGCGGGGGCGGCGAGGAGCGGCAGGGCCGCGGCGACAAGCATGGTGCGCATGATCCTATCCTCCTGCCGGCTTTCGCGCCGCCGGCGCGGGCGTCTTGGGCTTGAACGCACAAAGATCGGCGACGATGCATCGCCAGCATTCGGGCGTCCGCGCCTTGCAGGTATAGCGGCCGTGCAGGATCAGCCAATGGTGCGCGTGCAGGCGGAACGGCTGCGGCACCGCCTTGTCGAGCTTCAGCTCCACCGCCAGCGGCGTCTTGCCGCGCGCCAGGCCGGTGCGGTTGCCGACGCGGAAGATATGCGTGTCGACCGCGAAGGTCTCGGCGCCGAACGCCACGTTCATCACCACATTGGCGGTCTTGCGGCCCACACCGGGCAGCGCCTCCAGCGCGTCGCGATCGGCGGGCACCGCGCCCCCATGATCGCGGATCAGCGCTTCCGAGAGCGCGATGACGTTCTTCGCCTTGGTGTTGAACAGGCCAATCGTCTTGATGTGCGCTTTCAGGCCCGCCTCGCCCAGCGCCACCATCTTTTCGGGCGTGTCGACCTGGGCGAACAGCGCGCGCGTCGCCTTGTTGACGCCGGCATCGGTCGCCTGGGCCGAAAGCACCACCGCGACGAGCAGCGTATAGTCGTTGACCGATTCGAGCTCGGTCTCCGGGTGCGGGTTGTCCGCCGCCAGCCGCGCGAAGAAATCGACGACCTGCGCCTTGTTCACACCCCCAGCACCGCTTCCATCGTGTAGCGGCCGGCATCGCGCCCGGCGAGCCACAGCGCCGCGCGCACCGCGCCCCGGGCAAAGATCGCGCGATCGTCGGCGCGGTGGGTCAGCTCGATCCGCTCGCCCTCGCCCGCCAGCAGCACGGTGTGATCGCCGTAAATGCCGCCGCCGCGCACGCTGGCAAAGCCGATCGTGCCGTCGGTGCGCGCACCGGTCAGCCCGGCCCGGCCGATCACCGCCGCTTCGGCCAGCGTCGTGGCGCGCCCCGCCGCCGCCGCCTCGCCCAGCATCAGCGCGGTACCCGACGGCGCGTCGACCTTGTGGCGGTGATGCGCCTCGATAATCTCGATGTCCCACTCGGCCAGCCGCTGCGCCGCATCGCGCACCAGCTTGGCGAGCAGCGCCACCCCCAGCGAGGTATTGCCGGTCTGCAGCACGGCGATCTCGCCCGCGGCCTTGTCGATCAGCGCATGATGCTGCGCGCCGAGCCCGGTGGTGCCGATCACGATCGGCGTGCGCGCGGCGACGGCGGCGGCGAGATGCGATTCGAGCGCCGCGGGGGCGGAGAAATCAACGAGCACATCGGCCTTGCGCGCCAGATCGGCGGGATCGTCGCGCACGTCCGCGCCCCCTGCCACACGCGCGCCGAGTTCGGGTGCGACGGCGGCGATCGCCTGCCCCATACGCCCCATGCTGCCATAGATGCCGATGCTGGTCATGCCGCGCCCTGTGGCACAAAGGCGGCGGCTTGCGAAGCGGCCTATTGGTCGTCTTGCGCGGGCTTTTTCTTGGGCCCACCCAAGGGAATGCGCAGCGTCAACATCGCCGCGGGCACCGAATAGAAGCCGGTATCGTGCTGCTGCGCCTCCGCCCGCGCCTCGCCGACGCCGGGCACGCGCACCGCCGCCTGCGGGAGCCCCCCGCGCCGCCGCAGCGGCGGCAATGCGCCCAGCCGGTCGCTTTCGGCGCGGCGACAGACGACGATATCGTCTCCGCCCGTCGCACCGCAATCGCGCACGGCCTGGCTGCCGGTGCCGTCATCATCGGCGATCGGCCCGCGGAAATGATCCTGCGGCAAGGCCAGCGCAAACATCAATGCGGCGATCGACAACGGCCTTCCCCCTTCGCGTCCATATGGTCTCTCACCGCCCGGCCCGCCGGTATCGCACCACATGGCGGGTCCGCCCCCCATCCTGGTCGGTCAGCTGGAACACGACGGTCATCGCATCCGGCCCGTCGCGAGCGAAGGTGATTCCATCGAAATAAAGCGTGTCGGCATCATGGCGCAGCAGTGGCCGGTCGACATAATCGGCGCGGTCCTGCCGCGCCACCAGGCTCGGATCGAAATGGCGGTTGCGATAGGTGAGCCCCCCGTCCGTTTCGAGGAACGACGAGAATTCGTAGAAATCGAGCCGGCCGTCCTTCGATAAGCGCACCAGCCCCGGCATCTGCCCGCCCAACGGCGCCATGATGCGATGCTCCACCGCCTCGCCGAACACCTCGCCCTGCCACAGCCCCTCGGTCCAGCCGGCATCGGCGATCGTCGCGCGGGCGGGCGTCGCCACCTCGGCGGCGGTGAGCACCGCCGGCGGGGCGGCCGTCTGCGGAAGCGGCATCGCCAGCCCGATCAGTGCCGGTACGAACAGCGCGTGAATCATCGCCGATCCCCCCATTACCCCGCCCGACTATCCCGTTTGCGGCGTGGCGAGGCAAGCGTCGCGGTTGCGATCGCCGGGCGCGCGGCTATCCCGGGTCACCAGAAGAGGTGAATCGATGCCCCAGCCTGCCAATCTCGTCATTCTCACCGGCGCCGGCGTATCGGCCGAAAGCGGCGTCGCCACCTTTCGCGGCCCCGGCGGGCTATGGGAAGGGCACCGGGTGGAGGATGTCTGCACGCCCGAGGCGCTGGCCGCCCATCCGGCGCTGGTCCACCGCTTCTACGATCTGCGCCGCGCCGCGCTCGCCACGGTCCAGCCCAATGCCGCGCACCGCGCGCTCGCCCGGCTCGATGCCGAATGGCCGGGCGAGCTGCTGATCGTCACCCAGAATGTCGATGATCTGCACGAGCGGGCGGGCGCCACCCGGCTGCTCCACATGCATGGCGAGCTGCTGTCGGCGCTGTGCCCCGCCTGCGGCATCCGCGAGCGCTGGACCGATGCGCTGCCGCCCGCCACCGAATGCCCCAATTGCGGCACGCCCGCGCTCCGCCCCGACATCGTGTTTTTCGGCGAAATGCCTTACCAGATGGATCGGATCGAGGCGGCGCTGACGACCGCCGATCTGTTCGTCTCGATCGGCACCTCGGGCGCAGTCTATCCCGCCGCCGGCTTCGTCCAGACCGCGCGCCATTACGGCGCCGCGACGCTGGAGATGAACCTCGATCCCTCCGCCGGCAGCCACTGGTTCGACGAAAGCCGGATGGGGCCGGCCGGCACGCTGGTGCCCGAATGGGTCGATCAGCTGCTCGCCGGCTGACCCGCGATCAATCGACCCAGTCGAGCCCGATCTCGCGATAGAGGCTGCGATCCTCTTCCCATTTCGGGTTGACCTTGACGTGCAGGTACAGGTGCACCGGCACGCCCATGATCCGCGACAGTTCGGCGCGGGCGCGCGCGCCGATTTCCTTGATGCGAGCGCCCCCCTTCCCCAGCACGATCGCGCGCTGGGTGTCGCGCGCGACCAGGATCTGCTGGTGGATCTCCACCGATCCGTCCGCCCGCTCGCTGTACTTCTCGGTCTCGATCGCGCTGGCGTAGGGCAACTCGGCATGAAGCTGGAGATAGAGCTGCTCACGCGTCACCTCGGCCGCGATCATCCGCTCGGTCGCGTCGGATACCTGGTCCTCGGGAAAGTGCCACGGCCCCTCGGGCATCGCCGCCGCCAGCGCCGCCTTCAGCTCGGGCACGCCGTCGCCGGTCTGCGCCGAGACGAAATAGGTCTCGTCGAACGCCAGCGCCTCGTTGAGCTTGGCCGCATGGCCCAGCAGCCGGGGCTTGTCGGCGATGTCGACCTTGTTGAGGATCAGGATCTTGCGCTCCGGCCGGCCACGCAGGCTGTCGAGGATCGCCATCACCTTCGGCCCGATCCCGCCCTTGCCATCGACCACCAGCGCGATCAGGTCGGCGCCATCGGCCCCTTCCCAGGCGGCGGCCACCATCGCGCGGTCCAGCCGGCGCTCGGGCGTGAATATGCCGGGCGTGTCGACCAGCATCAGCTGGGCATCGCCCTCGATCGCGATGCCCATCAGCCGGGCGCGCGTCGTCTGCGCCTTGGGGCTGACGATCGCGACCTTCTGGCCGACCAGTGCATTGACCAGCGTCGACTTGCCGGCATTGGGCGCACCGACGATCGCGACGACACCGCAGGATTGGGAATTGGTTTCGGTCATGGGGTCCAGTTGTAGAGTGGATCGGGCGCAGGCGCGAGAGCAGGGCTCGCGCTTCAGCCGCCCAGCTTCGCGAGCAGCGCGGCGGCGGCGGCGGTTTCGGCTTCCTGCTTGCTGGTCCCCTCACCATCCGCCTCGGCCAGCTTGCCGATCGAGACGCGGACGATGAAGCGCGGCGCATGGTTCGGGCCGGAGCGATCGACCACCGCATAGTCGGGCGGCCGCCGGTTGTGCGCGGCGGCCCATTCCTGCAGCGCCGATTTGGGATGTTTCGGCGCCTTGGCGTGCGCGCTGATCCGCTCGCCCCACAGCCGCCGGATCAGCGCCCGCGCGGCATCGAGCCCGGCCTCGCGGTAAAAGGCACCGATCAGCGCCTCCATCACGTCGCCCAGCACATTGTCGCTGTCCGCCGCGCCGTCGTCGCGCGCCTGCTTGCCGAGCCGCAGGTGCGGCACCACGCCCAGTTCGCGCGCCACATCGGCGCAGACCGGCCCCGTCACCAGCGCGTTCAGCCGGCGCGACAGCGCGCCTTCGGGCTCGTCGGGAAAGCGCTCGAACAGCCATTCGGCCATCACCAGCCCGAGCACCCGGTCACCCAGAAATTCGAGCCGCTGGTAATTGCCCGCGGCCTGGCTGCCATGCGTCAGCGCGCGCTCGAACGCGGCGAGATCCTTTGCGGGCCGGCCAAAGGTCTGCGCGATCCAGCCGCCCAGATCGGGTCTGCTCAGAATCCTTCTCCGATCCGGCTCCACCGCGCCGCGCTGAACCAGGTCCAGGGCAGGAACCAATTGGCGCTGCCGTCGGTCGACCAGAAATTGACCACCGCCTTGCCCTCGATATTCTCGATCGGCACAAAGCCGATGCCGCGGCCATAGGGCGGCTGCTGGAAGCGGCTGTCGGTCGAATTGTCGCGATTGTCGCCCATCAGGAACACATGGCCCGCGGGCACGGTGAACACCTCGGTATTGTCCTGGTCGAGCATCGCCAGATCGAGCACGTTATAGCTCTTGCCGTTGGGCAGCGTCTCGCGGAACTGCGGCATGCTGCACACCGATTTGCCCGCCTTGTCGGTGACGACGAAAGACTGGTCGCAGCCGCGCCCCTGCGTCGCCGCGCTGGCGATCGGATAGTTGGGCGAAATCGGCACCACGAAATTGGCGATGCGTTGCTTGGGCACGGGCTTGCCGTTCAGGATCACCTGGCCGTTCACCATTTCCACCCGGTCGCCCGGCAGGCCGATGACGCGCTTGATCCAGTCCTCGCCATTGTGGTTCGGCGCTTTGAACACCACCACGTCGCCGCGCGCCGGCGTGCCCGGGAAAATGCGGCCGGGAATCAGCGGCAGGCTCCACGGCAGCGAATGCCGCGAATAGCCATAGTTCCATTTGGTGATGAACAGATAGTCGCCGATCAGCAGGCGCGGCAGCATCGATTCGCTGGGGATGCTGAACGGCGAGAAGATGAAGCTGCGCACCACGAACACGATCAGCGCGAGCTTGAGCAGGAATTCGGCCAGATCGCGCCATTCCGATTTGGGCTTGCCGGGCTTGGCGGCCGGCTTTTTGGCGCTGTCGGAGGCGATCGCTGCGGATTCGGCGGAGGAAGGCGTTTCCATGTCGCTGCTCTGCTTGGGCCGGGCGGTGAGGTCAAGCCGATGAATGAGGCTGGCCCAGGCGGGATTGGGACGATAGGGGCTCGCACAAAGGAGATGAACATGGCCTTGCCCGACTTCACACCGATCCAGGCGCTCGAAACGCCCGCGCTCACCCGCCTGTTCGCCGACGACGCCGATCGGCTCGCCGCGCTCAGCCTCGATGTCGCCGGCATCCATTTCGACTGGTCGAAGACGCACCTGACCGGCGGCGCGATCGATGCCTTCGCGACGCTGGCCGGGCAGATGGACTTTGCGGCCAAGCGCGACGCGCTGTTCGCGGGCGAAATCGTCAACGTCACCGAGGGCCGCGCCGCCGAACACACCGCCGAACGCGGCGAAGGTGCGCCGGACAGCGTCGCGCGGGCACGCCATTATCAAGAACGGATGCGCGCGCTGATCGACGCGATCGAGGCCGATGCACTCGGCCCGGTGCGCCACATCCTGCACATCGGCATCGGCGGATCGGCGCTCGGCCCCGATCTGCTCGTCGACGCGCTCGGCCGCGACATGGATCGCTACGACGTCGCGATCGTCTCCAACGTCGATGGCGTCGCGCTCGAAGACGCGCTCGACCGCTTCGATCCGCAGGCGACCCTCATCGCGATCGCCAGCAAGACCTTCACCACCACCGAGACGATGCTCAACGCCGAAAGCGCGCTCGCCTGGATGGCGGAAGCCGGCGTCGCCGATCCCTATGGCCGCGTCATCGCGCTCACCGCCTCGCCCGAACGCGCGATCGAATGGGGCGTCGACGAAACCCGCGTGCTGCCGTTCTACGAAAGCGTCGGCGGCCGTTATTCGCTCTGGTCGTCGATCGGCTTCCCCGCCGCGCTCGCGCTCGGCTGGAGCGCGTTCGAGGAACTGCTTGAGGGCGCGGCCGAAATGGACCGCCATTTCCGCCTGACCGAACTCAGCCGCAACGCCCCCGCGCTCGCGGCGTTCGCCGATCTTTACTACACCCAGGCGCGCGGCTGCGAGACGCGCGCGACCTTCGCCTATGACGAACGGCTGAAACTGCTGCCCAGCTATCTCCAGCAGCTCGAGATGGAATCGAACGGCAAGCGCGTCACCGCTGCGGGCGAAGTCGTTTCGTGGCCGACTGCCGCGATCACCTGGGGCGGCGTCGGCACCGATGCCCAGCACGCGGTGTTCCAGCTTCTGCATCAGGGCACGCGCCTCGTGCCGGTCGAGTTCGTCGGCGTGATCGAGGCGGGCGACGCGCTGGCCGAGGGGCATCACCGCCAGCTGCTGCTCAACATGTTCGCGCAAGGCGCGGCGCTGATGGCGGGCAAGGGCCATGACGATCCGGCGCGCGCCTATCCGGGCGACCGGCCCTCGTCGACGCTGCTGCTCGATGCACTCGATCCGCGCACGCTGGGCGCGCTGATCGCCTTTTACGAGCACCGCACCTTCGTGAACGCGGTGCTGCTCGGCATCAATCCGTTCGACCAGTTCGGCGTCGAGCTGGGCAAGGAAATGGCCAAGGCGGCCGACAAGGGCGGGCTCGATTTCGATCCCTCCACCAACGATCTGATTCAAAGGGCATTTGGCGCATGAGCGGCGAAGACGAATATGTGTATGACGAGGCGAGCGGGGAGTGGATCCCCGCCGCCGAAGCCGCGGCCAAGGCAGCGGCGGCGGACACGGTGGAAGTGCGCGACTCAGTCGGCAACCTGCTCCAGGACGGCGATCAGGTGACGCTCATCAAGGATCTGACCGTGAAGGGCGCGGGCCAGACGCTCAAGCGCGGCACCCTCATCAAGTCGATCCGCCTGACCGGCGACGCGCAGGAGATCGACTGCAAGTTCGACGGCATCAAGGGCCTCGTCCTGCGCGCCGAGTTCGTCCGCAAGCGGTGAACGCCGCCCCCCTCCCGCGCGCGGGAGGGCACGCGCTTGTGGCGACGCCTACCACCGCCTATGTGTATGTTCGGCGGGAAGGATGTGTATCCCCATGCGGACCAATATCGAAATCGACCCCGAACTGGTGGCGCAGGTGATGCGCGTTACCGGCGCGCGCACCAAGCGCGAGGCGGTGGACCGGGCGCTGCGCGAGACGCTGCGCCTCCGCCAGCAGGAAGCCTTGCTGCAACTCTGGGGGCGTGGCTGGGATGGCGATCTGGACGCGATGCGGACCAGCAAGCACCTCACCGCCGAATGACGCTGGCACGATGATCCTCGTCGACAGCAGCGTCTGGATCGACTTTCTGAATGCCCGCGAGACACCGGAGACACGCTGGCTCAAACAGGCATTGCCGCGTTTTTCGCTCTGCACCGCCGACCTCGTTCTGGCGGAGGTGCTGCAGGGGACGCGCAGCGACCGCGACTTCGATCTGGCGCGCGACCTGCTGACGATGCTGGACATTGTGACGCTGGGCGGCACGGAACTGGCGATCGCTGCGGCAGCCAATTATCGGCGTTTGCGGGTGCAGGGCATCACCATCCGCAAGACGATCGACGCGTTGATCGCCACCTATTGCATCCGGGAAAATCGCCCGCTGCTCTTTTCCGATCGCGACTTCCAGCCCTTTGTCGACCATCTCGGGCTGATTGCGGCGATTCATCATCCAGGAGTGAACTGATGTCCGACTATGACTTCGATCTGTTCGTGATCGGCGCAGGCTCGGGCGGCACGCGCGCCTCGCGCATGTCGGCGGCCTATGGCGCGAAGGTCGCGGTGGCGGAGGAGTATCGCGTCGGTGGCACCTGCGTGATCCGCGGCTGCGTGCCCAAGAAGCTGCTGATCTTCGGCGCGCATTTCGCCGAGGATCTGAAGGATGCCCGCCGCTTCGGCTGGGACGTGCCCGATTGCCATTTCGATTGGCCGACGCTGCGCGACAATGTGCTCGCCGACGTCGATCGGCTCAACGGCCTCTACACGCAGGGGCTGGAGAATAACGGCGTCGAGATCATCCTCGAACGCGCCACCGTCACCGGCCCGCACGAGGTGACGCTGGCGAGCGGCCGGGTCGTCACCGCGAAATACATTCTGATCGCAACCGGCGCGCACCCGCATGTGCCGAACTTCCCCGGCTGCGAGCATGGCATCACCTCGAACGAGGTCTTCCATCTGGAGACGCTGCCCCGCCGCGTGCTGATCGCCGGCGGTGGCTATATCGCCAATGAATTCGCCGGCATCTTCAACGAGTTCGGATCGAAGGTCACGCTCATCAACCGCACCGACGTGATCCTGCGCGGCTATGACATGCAGGTGCGCGACCGGCTGCTCCAGATCTCGATGACCAAGGGCATCGATTTCCGCTTCTTCGCCGAGTTCGAGAAGATCGAGAAGCAGGCGGACGGCACCCTGCTTGTATCGATGACCAACCATGATCCGGCCGAAGTCGATTGCGTGCTGTTCGCCACCGGCCGCGTGCCCAACAGCAAGGGGCTGGGGCTGGAAACCGTGGGCGTCGAGCTCGACGCCAAGGGCGCGGTCAAGGTCGATGCCGACAACCGCAGCACGGTCGAAAGCATCTTCGCGGTGGGCGACGTCACCAATCGCGTCCAGCTCACCCCCGTCGCGATCCGCGAGGGCCAGGCATTCGCTGACACGATGTTCGGCGGCAAGCCGCGCCAGGTCGATTATGCCAATATCCCCAATGCGGTGTTCAGCCACCCGCCGATCGCGTCGGTCGGCATGACCGAGAGCGAGGCGCGCAACAAGCTCGGCTCGGTCAAGGTCTATACCTCGGACTTCCGCGCGATGAAGAACGTGCTCGCCGGCCGCCACGAACGCGCGCTCTACAAGATGGTGTGCGACGGCGTCACCGGCCGCGTCGTCGGGCTCCACATGATCGGCCCCGATGCGCCCGAAATCCTTCAGGCGGCGGCGGTCGCGGTCAAGGCAGGGCTGACCAAGGAGGCGTTCGACGACACCGTCGCGCTCCACCCGACGATGGCTGAGGAACTGGTGCTCCTCAAATAGGCACTGCCTCGGCTGCGGCAAAGCCGAGCGCGCGCGGCCAGCGCGCCGGGTCGTGCGGCCGGTCGATCCGCGCGATCAGCTCGTCGAACGAGGTCGTCACCGGCACGAACGCGTTGTTGGCATAGTGATAGCCATACCAGACGAGCGCGTCGTCGAGCGACGGCGCATCGGCCCGCCCCTCGCGCAGCGCCACCGCGAACGCCGCCGGATCGGTATAGGCGCGCACCCACGGCGCGGTGGCGTGGGTGGACAGCCGCAGGATCGGCTTTTCGAGCAGCGCCGCGATCGAGATCGACTTGGATTCGGCCACCGCCAGTCCGTCGCTATGGCGGATCAGCGTTTCGGTCAGCGCGCCGCGATATTGTTCCTCGCGCACCGTCGCGATCCGCACGCGCCGGGGGTCCATCGCCGCGATCCGCTCGAGCCCGGGCACGCGGTTGCGCTCGCGAATGTCGATCGGGTGCAGCGAGACGACCAGAAGGAAATCCTCGCCCAGCCCCTCGGCCACGCGCGCCACCGCCTCGTCGGGCGGGGCCTGTTCGCCGTGCAGCCGGCCGAAGAAATTGTCCGATCCCTGATATTGCAGCGGCATCGCCACCAGCCGCCGGTCGTCGGGCAGGCCCAGCGCGGCGAGATCGGTGGCGCGGTCGGAGGTCAGCCGCTTCGCATGCGCGAACCATTCGCCGCCGGTCGCCTCGCGCAGCCACTCGCGCTGCCCGGGCGTGAGCGGCGGCACCTCGCCGAAATCGAAAAAGTCCGGCCAGTCGATCCGCAGCCGTCCGCCGATCGGCAGCGGCGCGAACAAGGTCGGCGAATATTCCCCCTCCATCAGATACGCCACCCGCCCGGGAAAGCGCGCCGGCGTCTCGACATCGGCGGAACGGCAGATCGTATAGGCCGGGTTCAGCTCGCGCACGAAGGCGACCAGCGCCTCGGGATCGTCGGGGCGGGTGCGATAGCTCGGATGGTCGGGATCGTTCAGGATGTGCCAGCGCACCTCGGTCAGGTCGGCGCAGCGTTGCAGTTCGGGCGCGCCGATGCCGGTGCCGTGCCACATCACCGGCACGATGACATGCACCTCATGCTCGCGCGCCGCCGCGCGGATCAGGTGATTGACCGCGTCGTTGAACCAGTTCGGGGTAATGACGGGCAGATAGAACAACACGCGCATAGGGTCTGGCATTCCCTGACGATACCGAACGCTCTCGTGACACGGCGCCCCCGCCGCCAGCAAGTCCCGTCAGTCGGCGTTCGTCGCCTCGATCAGCTCGTCGCCGCTGTCGTGCGGCACCGCGCCGGCCTTTCGCGAGAGCCACATCGTCGTCGCCAGGTCCCAGGTGACGTTGCCCACCGTGCGCATGATATCGGGCAGCGTCTCCACCGCGACGAGCAGGCCCAGCGGCGCGATCGGCGCGCCGATCGTCGCGGCGACGGGCGAGATCGCGCTGACATAGCTCACCGTCCCCGGCAGGCTCACCGATCCGAGCGAGGTCAGCGTCGCCACCACCGTGCCCAGCGCCAGCGTCGCCGGCGTCAGCGGCACGCCGAACCATTGCGCGACATAGATCGCGACCGCGAAGTTCATCGCCGGCCCGGTCGCGCGGAAGATCGCCACCGCCAGCGGCAGCGTCACGCCCGATACCGCCACCGGCACGCCCACCGCGCCCGCGCCCTCCACCATCACCGGCAGCGTCGCCAATGAAGACTGGGTGCTGATCGCCACCGCCTGGCTGGGCAGCGCCGCGCGGAAATAGCGGATCAGCCCCACGCGTCCGGCGATCACCGCGGTCGGATAGGCGAACAGCGTCACCACCAGCCCCACCGACGCCACCACCAGGATATAATGGAGCAGCGCGCCGAACGCCCCGGTCCCCGCCTTGGCGCCCACCACCAGCGCCAGCGCGAACACGCCGATCGGGCCGACCCACAGCACCCAGTCGATCACCACCAGCATCACGTCGCGCAGCGCGACGAAGAAATGGGTGAGCAGCGCGCGCGATTCCGCCGCCACCCGCGTCACCGCAAAGGCAAAGATCAGCGCGAAAATGATGAGGGACAGGAACGCATTCTCCACCGCCGCCTTGACGATGTTCGACGGCACGATCGCCGCCAGGAACTCGCCGATCGGCGGCACCGGCCCCACCTTCTCCGCCCCCGCCAGCGCCGCGCGCAGGCTCGCCGCCGATTCCTGCGGCAGCGGCGCAAGCTGGAGGAACAAGGGCGTCAGCAGCGCCGCGGCGGCGGCGGACAGGAACAGCAGCACGACGTACATCGCGATCGCGCGGCCCGCCAGCCGCCCGGCCTGCGCCGCCTCGGCCGTCGCGGTAACGCCGGTGATCAGCAGCGCGACGACCAACGGCACGATCGTCATCTGAAGCGCGTTGAGCCAGGCCTGCCCCACCGGCTGCGCCCATGCCGCCACCGTCAGCCCGGTCGCCGGCGAATAGGCCGCCATCAGCGCGCCGATCGCCAGGCCGGCCAGAAGCGAAAGAAGAATGCGGGTTGGTTGCGACATGCTCGCCCTTTGTCGTTTTGGCCGCTATCACGGCAGGCATACAACGCCACAAGGGCGCGAGAACGTAGGGCATGGCAAGAAAATATTTCGGGACGGACGGCATTCGCGGCGCGACCAACTTCGCGCCGATGACCGCGGCGATGGCGATGAAGGTCGGCATGGCGGCCGGCGCGCATTTCCGCCGGGGCGATCATCGCCACCGCGTCGTGATCGGCAAGGACACGCGCCTGTCGGGCTATATGCTCGAAAACGCGATGGTCGCCGGCTTCACCAGCGTCGGCATGGACGTGGTGCTGGTCGGCCCTATGCCGACGCCTGCCGTGGCGATGCTCACCCATTCGATGCGCGCCGATCTGGGCGTGATGATCTCGGCCAGCCACAATCCCTATGCCGATAACGGCATCAAGCTGTTCGGGCCGGACGGCTACAAACTGTCCGACGCCGATGAGGAGGCGATCGAGGCGCTGATCGACGGCGACGTGCCGCTCGCCCCCTCGGCCGCGATCGGCCGCGCCCGCCGCGTCGAGGATGCGCGGGGCCGCTATATCCATTCGGCCAAGTCGACCTTCCCGTCCGATCTGACGCTCGACGGGCTTCGCGTCGTCGTCGATTGCGCGAACGGCGCCGCCTATCAGGTCGCGCCCGCCGCGCTCTGGGAACTGGGCGCCGACGTC
Organism: Sphingomonas sp. RS6; assembly: GCF_054489705.1. NCBI lineage: Bacteria > Pseudomonadati > Pseudomonadota > Alphaproteobacteria > Sphingomonadales > Sphingomonadaceae > Sphingomonas > Sphingomonas sp. RS6. The sequence continues at coordinate 69,912 of NZ_JBTMWM010000002.1, read as the reverse complement.
GTCAGCATCGGCGTCAATCCCAATGGCAAGAACATCAACGACGGCGTCGGCTCCACCGCGCCGCAGACCTTGTGCGAAACCGTGGTCGGGTCGGGCGCGGCGATCGGCATCGCGCTCGATGGCGATGCCGATCGGCTGATCGTCGTCGACGAGACCGGCACCGTGATCGACGGCGATCAGTTGATGGCGCTGATCGCGGCCGGCTGGGCACGGCGCGGCCGCCTCGCCGGCGGCGGGCTGGTCGCCACGGTGATGTCGAACCTCGGGCTCGAACGCCACCTCGCGGCGCAGGGGCTGGGGCTCGTCCGCACCAAGGTCGGCGATCGCTACGTCCTCGAAAAGATGCGCGGCTCGGGATACAATGTCGGCGGCGAGCAGTCGGGCCACATCATCCTGTCCGATTATGCCACCACCGGCGACGGCCTGGTCGCCGCACTTCAGGTGCTGGCCGAACTGGTCCGCGCCGGCGCCCCGGCGAGCGAGGTGCTGCACCGGTTCGATCCGCTGCCGCAGATCCTGAAGAATGTCCGCTTCGCCGGCGGCAAGCCGCTCGACGATGCACGGGTGAAGGACGTGATCGCCGAGGCCGAGGCCGCGCTGAAGGGCAATGGCCGCCTCGTCATCCGCGCCTCGGGCACCGAGCCGGTGATCCGGGTGATGGCCGAAGGCGACGATCGCGGCCAGGTCGAGGCGGTGGTCGATCGGGTGTGCGACGCGGTTCGCGAGGCGGCGGCCTGATGCTGGAGATGCGCCCCGATTGCGAACGCTGCGGCGTCGACCTGCCCGCAGACGAGGGCGGCGCCTTCATCTGCTCGTTCGAATGCACCTTCTGCGCCGACTGCGCCGATCGCCTCGACGAACGCTGCCCCAATTGCGGCGGCGAGCTGCTCGACCGGCCGGCACGCGTCGACGAAGCCCTGGCCCGCCACCCCGCCTCGACGGTGCGCCGCGGGCCGGGGTAGAAAGGGCCGGCCGCGACGGGCTTGGCGCGAATGTGGGTGTCCTCAATCCTCCCCCGGTGGGGCAGGGGGACCGGCGAAGCCGGTGGAGGGGTAGCCTCCGCGGGCGACAGCGACGCTGTGGAGGATCGCGGCTTCAAGGCCGGACAGGATGATCTGTGCAGGCATTCGGAGCGCCCGAACGCGCCAGATGACCGAAAGCGCCCAGTTGCGGACATCGAAAGGGGATGAGATACCATGGGTATGGACAACGAACGGTTCGTCGCCAGCCAGCAAAAAGGCATCAACATCATCTTCGTGGCATTCTGCTGCCTGGTGACAACGATGTGGGTGGCAACTGTTTTGGACTGGGCAATTAATCTTGGGTGGGGCTGGGACCGCCAAGGGCTATGGGTTGGACCATTGATGGTGCTCTTCGCAGTCCTTGTGCGGTTCTCCGCGATGGCAATTTTGAAGTTCGTCCGTAGCAACTACTGACGGCAGCTTTCCACCACCTTCAGCCATTTCGACGCCGTTCGCGCCGGATGACCGCAAGCGCCCAGAAGCAGACGTTTAGTCAGGCTGATCCAAACCGTAGATGTCGAGGTCGATCAGCAACCCGCGCTCGCCGAGGCGCAACAGCGTCTCAGACCGCAACGTCAGACCTTCGTTCCCGCTGTCGAGAAACAGCCCACAGAATGCCCGGCCGCGGTGTCGCTGTGAAAAGGATCGCCACGCAACCAGATCGTCCGACAAACCGTCAAGCAAGCCGTTGATTTGGCCATCGAGATCACCGGGCTCACGGTACTCGGCTTCGATCCTCCACGATCCAGTCACAGCTGTCTTCACCGCCCCTGACTTTGTTTTCCACACACCGCCCTTTCTCACGCCAACGGTCGGTTCGGCCCCCAACGCCTCCGTAATCGCTGTGGGATCGAGATCATCACCGTAGAAGCCAATGGTAGCGGCGGATTTATGCAGGATGCCCATATCCACCTAATCGCATCAATTGATGCGCGCCGCTAGGAAGCGGATTGGCAGCTCTCCATCAAAGCCAGCCGCCAAGCCTCTCGCTGGTCGCGCCTCTCCAAGTCACCCATAGTCGAAATCAAGTTCCGACGCCCCCGCCACAGAAACCCATCGGCAAGCAAATTCCGCCGGCGATGAAAATTCCAAGATGATGCCGCAGCCGCTTCGATCGGGCCGGCCTGCGGCACTTGCCGGCGGTTTTGCCCTGTCCTACGAGGGCCGGTCTGTGCAAGAAGGCGGCACCATGTCTCGATCGATCCGCCCCCTGTTCTCCCGGCCCTTGCGCCCGTTTGCGATACGCGCGCGCGAGTGTGAACTTTGGCAACTTAGCCGCATCACCGGGGCGCCATCGCGCGGCCCGAACCTCGGGCGTTCCGCGCAATGAGCACGCCGCGCATCCTCATTATCGCCGGCTCGGATTCGGGCGGCGGCGCCGGCATCCAGGCCGATATCAAGACCGTCACCATGCTCGGCGGGCACGCGATGACGGCGATTACCGCGATCACCGCGCAGAACACGCTGGGCGTCCAGGCGGTGCATCCGGTGCCGACGGACATGGTGCTGGCGCAGATCGATTCGGTGGTGCGCGATATCGGCGTCGACGCGGTGAAGATCGGGATGATCGGATCGGCGCGCACCGCGCTCGCCGTCGCCGAGCGGCTGGCCGAGCTTCCCGGCCTGCCGGTGGTGTTCGATCCGGTGATGGTGGCGAGCAGCGGCGCGCGGCTGGCCGACGAGGCGACGGTCGCCGCGTTCGAGCGGCTGATGGACCATGCCACCGTCGTCACCCCCAACCTGCCCGAGCTGGCGGCGCTGGGCCGCGAGCCGCGTGCGCTAGTCGCCGCGCATCGCTGCGCCGTGCTGGTCAAGGGCGGGCATGGCGACGGGGCGGAGGTGGTGGACACGCTCTATTCGGTCGATCCCGACGATCCCCCCCGGATCGAGTGGCGCGATCCGCGTATCGAGACCGACAGCGATCACGGCACCGGCTGCACGCTTTCGTCCGCGATCGCCTGCGGGCTCGCCAGCGAATGGGATCTGCCCGAGGCGGTGAGCCGGGCGCGGCGCTTCGTGCGGATCGCGATGCGCGAGGCAGACGGGCTCGGCCGCGGCCACGGCCCGATGGCGCAGCAGGCGGTGCGGCTCGACGTCAACATGAGCTTCTTCGAACCGATGCTCAACCAGGTGACGGTGCCGGGGGCCGACCTTGCCGCGAGCGAGCGATTCTACCGGCTGCTCGGGCTGCGCCAGGTGGTGCGCGCGCCGCATTATGCCCGGTTCGAGACCGAAGGCGGCGCCACCTTCTCGGTCGCGACCGACAAGGATTATACCGGGCCGGTGGTCTATTTCGAATGCGGCGATCTCGACGTGACGGTCGCCTATCTCCAGCAACAGGGCGTGGCGTTCGAGCAGGAGCCCCGCGACGAGAAATGGGGCTGGCGCGAGGCGCGGCTGCGCGATCCGGCGGGCAATGCGATCCGGCTCTATCAGGCGGGCGAAATGCGTCGCTTCCCGCCGTGGCGGATCGACGACGATGCCTGATCTCGTCCATGAAACGCGCTATTTCCAGCTGCATGGCGGCCCGGTCGCCGGCGTCGACGAGGCTGGGCGCGGGCCGCTCGCCGGGCCGGTCGTGGCGGCGGCGGTGGTGCTCGATCCCGATTGCATTCCCGACGGCATCGACGATTCGAAGGCGCTGACCGCGGCGAAGCGCGCCCGGCTGTGCGAACAGCTGCTCGCCTGTGCGCGCGTCGGCATCGGCATTGCCGAGGTGGAGGAGATCGATCGGCTCAACATCTTGTGGGCGACGATGCTGGCGATGACGCGCGCGGTCGATGCGCTGGGGTTCGCGCCGGGCTTCGTGCTGGTCGACGGCAATCGCTGCCCGGATTGGGCGCATCGCAGCCAGCCGGTGGTCGGCGGCGACGCGCTGTGCCTGTCGATCGCCGCCGCCTCGATCGTCGCCAAGCATCGCCGCGACTGCATCATGATCGATCTCGATGCGCGTCACCCCGGCTATGGCTGGGCGTCGAACAAGGGCTATGCGGCACGCGCGCATCAGGAAGCGCTGCGCCGGCTCGGCCCGACGCCGCATCACCGCCGCAGCTTTGCGCCCGTCGCCCAGGCCGAACTCGATTTCGGGCCGTGCGCGGTGGCGGCCGAATAGCCCCCGGCAAAATTTGCCTAGCGCCCGGCGCGGCCGGGCTCCGGCGCTCTACAATAAGGAAAAGGACAGCAGGAGGAGACAGGCGGAGATGGCATCGTTGGCTAGCGGCATGATGGCTCGGAAACTGGCGGGCACGCGGCCGCCGATCCCGTTTCCGCACGTTGATCCGCTGCTCGCCGAATGGATGCGCGAGGCGGTGGTCGGCCCGGCCAGCTACCACGAATGGCGGCGCTGGTCCGCTATGCCGAATCGCGCGGCACGGGCGTTGCCCGCTTCCGTTTCGACGACGGCGCGGCGCTGACCGATCCGATGCATCCGCTCCACCTGGCCTTCATGGAAACGTTGCGCGATCCGGTGCTCGCCAGCGATCAGGCCGATCTCGGCGATGTCGCGCCGTGGCGGGAACGGGCGCTGACGATTCGCCTGCCCTCCGATCTGCTCGGCGAAGCGTTCGGGCGCCAGGGGCTGCTCGCGGCGATCGGCGCGCCCGGCACGTCGACCGAGGTGCGGGTGGCGCTGTGCGCCGCCGGTCGCATCCGGCTGGGCGACGATGTCGAACTGCTCGGCCGCGAGGCGCAGGCGCTCTACGAACTCGGCCTGTTCCTCCAGGCCCGCGCGCGGCTCGCCGCCTGCGTCGCCATCGGCGGGGAGGCGATCGCGATCGGCTGAGCATGTTGGCGGAACGTTCCAGCTTATCCACAGGGGCGAAAATCGACGGCTGAGTCTTTTTGGCCACACTACCAGCGCTTGCGCCTGTGGATAACTTCTTGACTCAATATCTGGCGGGTGCCGAAATGTTCCGCCCCGGCAACGGCTTGTCCGGCCGCCGCCGTTAACCAAAGGAAGCTTGACGCCGGACTCGTTCCCCCGCGAAAACGCGCGGCTCGTACAAAAAGGGGCTTCGTCGAATGGGTGTTCTGGAAAAGGTTCGTCGTGCAGGGGCACGCGCTACGGCAAAGGCGCCGGCCGTGCTGCCGCTCGACACGATCCTGCGCCAGGACTGTATCGAGGCGATGCGCGGGCTGCCCGACAAGTCGATCGACATGATCTTCGCGGATCCGCCGTACAACCTGCAGCTGGGCGGCGACCTCAACCGTCCCGACGGCAGCCATGTCGACGCGGTGACCGACGAATGGGACAAGTTCGACAGCCTCGCCGCCTATGACAAGTTCACCCGCGAATGGCTGGCGCAGGCGCGCCGCATCCTGAAGGACGACGGCACGATCTGGGTGATCGGCAGCTATCACAACATCTTCAAGGTCGGCTCGGCGATCCAGGATCTGGGCTTCTGGATCCTCAACGACATCATCTGGCGCAAGGCCAACCCGATGCCCAATTTCAAGGGCACCCGGTTCACCAACGCGCACGAAACGCTGATCTGGGCGTCGAAGGGCGAGAAGTCGCGCTACACCTTCAACTATCGCTCGATGAAGACGCTCAACGACGAGCTTCAGATGCGCAGCGACTGGGAATTCCCGATCTGCAGCGGACAGGAGCGGCTGAAGAAGGACGGCCACAAGGTCCACCCGACCCAAAAGCCGGAGGCGCTGCTGTACCGCGTGCTGCTCTCCTGCACCAAGCCGGGCGACGTGGTGCTCGATCCCTTTTTCGGCACCGGCACCACCGGCGCGGTGGCCAAGCGCCTCGGCCGGCGCTGGATTGGCATCGATCGCGAGGGCACCTATGTCGAGGCCGCCTGTGAGCGCATCGCCGCCGCGCTGCCGCTCGACGAAAGCGCGCTCCAGACGATGCAAGCCCCCAAGGCCGCGCCTCGCGTGGCGTTCGGCCAGCTGGTCGAGAATGGCTATCTCGCGCCCGGCACGGTGCTCAGCGATCTCAAGGGCCGCTGGCGCGCGCTGGTCGGTGCCGATGGTTCGCTCAGCTGCGACGGCCAGGCGGGCTCGATCCACAAGCTCGGCGCGCTGCTCCAAGGGGCGCCGTCGTGCAACGGCTGGACCTTCTGGCATTACGAGGCCGATGGCGGGCTGAAGCCGATCGACGCGCTGCGCCAGACCTATCTGCTCGCGACCCAGCCCTGATCCCGCGCCGCGGATGATCGAGCTTCCCGCCGCCGCCCGGCTGTATCTTCGCCCCGTCCAGTTCGCCGATACGCCGGTGGGCCGCGACGGCGACGTGGCGCGGCTGGCGGGCGGGCTGTGCTGGTTCTCCGCCTATGAACTGATCGCGGTCGAGCATGGCCGCCGGGTGGTCCAGCGCACCATCCCCGTCGCCGAGGCCGAGGCCGATCCGCGCCTCGCGCCGCTCGCCGCCCGGATCACGGCGCCGCGCGCGCCGCTGCTGCTCGGCAGCCGTACGCTGCGGCTCGATCAGCCGCACGTGATGGCGATCCTGAACGTCACGCCCGACAGTTTCTCCGATGGCGGCGCGCATGTCGGCGATCCGGCGGGCGCGGCGCAGGCCGGCGTCGACCTCAGCATTGCCGGCGCCGCGCTGCTCGACATCGGCGGTGAATCGACCCGTCCCGGCGCCGAGACCGTGTGGGAGGGCGACGAGATCGCCCGCGTCCGCCCGGTCATCGAACGCCTCGCCGCCAGCGGCACCGCGATCTCGATCGACACGCGCAAGGCCGCGGTGATGGAAGCCGCGCTCGCCGTCGGTGCGCATCTGGTCAACGACGTATCGGCGCTGCTCTATGACGATCGCGCGCTCGAAACGGTGGTGCGCGCTGGCTGCCCGGTGGTGCTGATGCACGCCGCCGACCCCAAGCAGGGCGCCAAGCGCAACGGCAGCTATGCCGATCCGCTGATCGAGGTCTATGACTGGCTCGAGGCGCGCGTCGCGGCGGTGGTCGCGGCCGGGGTCGATCCCGGCCGCATCGTCATCGATCCCGGCATCGGCTTCGGCAAGTCGCTCCAGGACAATCTGGCGCTGCTCAACGGCCTTGCGCTGTTCCACGGCATCGGCTGCCCGGTCCTGCTGGGCGCCAGCCGCAAGCGGATCGTCGGCGCCCTGTCCAACGAGGCGCCGGTCGACCAACGGCTCGGCGGCTCGCTCGCGCTCGCGCTCAAGGGCGCGGAACTCGGCGCCCAGCTGCTGCGCGTCCACGACGTTGCCGAAACGGTCCAGGCGCTGCGCGTCTGGCGCGGCCTGCGCGATGCCGCGCTCTCCGCAGTCTAGCTGAGCTTGGGGAAACACCCCTCGGCGCGGAGCTGCGACGGCAGCATCGGCAGAAAGCCCGATAGCGGCGAGGAAAAGGGATAGCTGATCTGCACCCGCGCCGTCCCGCTGTTCCCGGCGCAGGTGGTGCTGGCGGTATAGCTGATCGAATTGGTCCGCAGGCGCAGGCCCAGTCGCCCGGCCCGGGCAGTCGCGAAACTCTGGACGTCGGTGGTGCTCTTGCACCGCGAGGCAAGCACCGCGCACCGCGCCGAGCTGTACGCGGTCTCGGTCAGCACCTGTTTCACCCACACCATTCGGCCGACCTCGATGATGCCGAACAACAGCATCAGGAATACCGGCGCCAGCAGCGCGAATTCGATTGCGGTGGCGCCGCGAACGTCCGCAGCCAGCAGGCGCCGGATCATTGCAGCCTTACCGTTACCGATTGGGTGATCGGCGTTCCGTTGAGCATCCCCTTGGGCAGCAGCAACGCACGATAGGTCGTCGTTGCGCTGATCTGCATGTAATAGCCCGCCGTCGATCCCGCCGTCATGCCGGCCGGGCAACTGCTGCCGCAACTCACGTTCTGATAGGTGCCGGTGCGCGACAGACAGGCGCAGCTCCGCCCGCTGTTAACGCACCCCCCGGTGGCGCCGTTGCAGCCCACGCTTACCTGCGGCAGCGGTGTTAGCCGCGATGCGTTCTGGACATAGGCCGGCAGGCTCTGGAACGGCACCGAGCTGCGGTTGGCAAAGGCCGAAATCGACCCCGCCGACACGGCGGAGGCAAGCTGGCTGCGCTGGAGGAAATAGCCCGCAACGTCGAGCGCCAGCAGCGAGAAGACGAAGAAGAACACCGTAAGCAGCGCGAACTCGATCGTTGCGGATCCGCGCTGGTCACGCAGCAGATGGCGGCGGCGCGGCATCGTCATTGCACCAGCCCGATCTCGCCGCTGGACGCGCTGCCGCCGCTGCCGGTGATGCTGGTACAGGCCGATCCTGCGGCGGCCCCGCCCGTCGCGCTGATCGTCCGCGTGATCAGCATGAAGCATTGCCCGGCCGAAAGCGTGGTGCTGCCACCGGACATCGTCAGATCGGAATTGGGCAGATGCACCGCGCCGACGAACACGTTCTGCGCGCCCGCGCCCCAGTTGGTGGCCGTGGCGGTCAGGCTGTCGATCAGCAGATCGGCGATCGCCCCGCCCGAAACGCTGGTGCTGCTCGCGATCAGCTTGGTGCGCGCGCCGCCCGCCAGATTGACCGTGCCTGAAAGCACGAACGACACGTTGATCCCCGCCATGTCATAGCCTGAGACGTCCACGCCCTCCAGCATATTGCCATAGGTGACCCCCGTCACATCGGACTTGTAGGGCCAGGTCGTTCCGCCGGTACCGTTGGTTAGGTTGCCGGCGATGGTATAGCGGCTGGTGCCGAACAGCACCGAACCCGCGATCGTCATATTCCCGTTGATGAGGTGATTGGCGGTGCGCCCGAACACGATCCGGCTGCCGCCGCTGGTCACGATGTCGCCGTCCGCGCTGAATGCGCCGTCGCCCATCAAAAACACGCCGCTGCCCGAAAGCTCGATTGCCCTGCCGTTTGCGGCACGGCCGATGCGATAACTGCCGGCGCCCGCTGCAAGCGTCGAATCGCCGCCCACCGTGATGCCCGCCCGCACGTCGAGATCGCCGTCGCCCATCTTTATCCAGCCGCCGCCGCCGATGCTGATCGCCCCGAATGCATGATCGCCAACCCCCAGCGTCAATTTGCCGCCGCCGCCCAGCGCGATCGTGTCGTTGATCGTCACCGGTCCGTTGCCGAACGCATTCGTTCCCTTAAAGCTGATCGATCCGCTGCCGATCGCAAGGCTGCCATTGCCGAAGGTGACGCCGCTGCTGCCGCTGTCGAAGCCGCCATTCACCCGCAGGTCGACATCGCCGAACGTCACAGTCGATCCGCCGCCGATCGCCAAGCCGTTGGAGACGGTGATCGTCGATCCGCTGGCGAATTTGACGTTCAGGCCGCCCTCGATCGTAAGGCGGCCGATCGTGTAGTTGCCTGCAGGGATCACGTAATTGGCGGAACTGCCCTTGCGATAGGCCGCAACATTGGCCGATGGGGACCAGCCGATCACCCAGTCGGCACCCGCCGGCGTCACCGGATTCTGGATCGTGTGCGGCGCAACGCTGGTGCCGATCAGTTGGCGCGCGGCCGCCAGTTCGGCATTGTCGGCCAGCGGATCGACCACCGTCGTCCTCGCGTTGACGCGCTTGTCCTCGGCGGGAACGTTGGTGTTCCACGATGGGTTGGTGAAGCTGCCGGCGTAGCGCAGCAGCGTCGTCGTCAGCGTGCCCCAATCGTTGATGACGCTTCCCGCGCCCGATACGATGTTCTTCGCGTTGATCCGCGTGCCGCGATTGGCGATGTCCGCCACCGCGACCACCGAGCAGTCCGGCGTCTCGATCGTCGCGCCGCCGCTCGTCGAAATGCCGATGCCCGAACTGGCCAGCGCCAGGAAACAGGCCGGCGCGATCTGGCTCTCCGATCCGAGCGAGGCATAGGATGTCGCGCCGACATTATAGCTACCGCGATAGCCGATCGCCGCCGCGATCGTGAACGGCACGCGCGTCGTCACCGTTACCTTCACCGCCTTGGCGCCGGCACTCGGCACGTCGGTGACCAGCGTCGCGGTGACCACCGCCCCCGATATGCGATTGGCGACGACGATATCCTGCGCCGTGGGCAGCAGGATCGCCGCGTTCGAACTTGCGCCCTTATAGGCGAGCGCGGCGCCCAGCGCGGCGGCATCGGCGGCGCGCTGGTTGCTGATCAGCTGGCTATATCCGTTCGACAGATCGACCGACACCGCCCCGATGCCGAGCAGCGCCGTCAGCGAAAGTGCGCCGATCACCGCCACTGCCCCGCGCACATCGCGCGCGAGCGAAGCACGGATCGTGCGCAACCGGCTCTGGATGAAAGCGAATTTCATGGCCCCGGTGTATCGCGACAGAGTCGCGAACCCGTTAACGCGGCCGACGATCTTGCGAGCGGCTATTCCGTGGCCAGCGCCACCGCCAACCAGTCGGGCACCAGCGCATCGCCCAGCGCCTCCACGCGGCGCAGTTCGACCATCCGGCCGAGTTCGGGATAGGCGGCGCGCGTGCGGTCCCCCGGCTCGCCCAGCGGCGCCACCACCAGTCGGCGGTTCACCTTGGCGCGATAGTGCATCCGCGCGGTATTCTCCTGCCCGACATAGCAGCCCTTGGTGAAGCTCACGCCGCCCAGTTCCCCGGCATTGCATTCGAGCCAGAGCGTCTTGTCGCTACCCAGTTCCGCCTGCCCCTCGGTGACGCCGAGGGCGAGCCGGTGCGCGCGCCAGGCGCCGCTCGCGCTGCCGCCCGATGCCTGTGCCAGCCAGCGATGCCCCAGCGCCGCCAGCCGCGGATCGGGCACGGCGCCGTCGCGCGGCGCGGGCGACCAGTGGACGCCGCCGTCGATCGGCTCGATCGTGATCGCGCGCCGCAGCCGATACATGGTCAGCCGCCGCGCCAGCGCCTCGCGCGCATCTGCCTCGCAGTCGATCAGGATCGCATCGCCGTCTGCCCAGAGCAGGAAATCGAACAGCGCCTTGCCCTGCGGTGTCAGCATCCCGGCCCAGCGCGGCGTCTCCGGCGTCACCATCGCCAGGTCCTGCGTCAGCAGCCCCTGCAGAAAGCCGCGAACATCGTCGCCGGCAACGCGCAGCAGCGCACGATCGTCTAGCCAGGTGCTGGTATCGTCCATGCCGAACAGGTAGGACGCGGCCAACGCTCACGAAAGAGGCAAAGCCATGGCAAATGTCGAACTCAAGCTGCGCGGCGGCCGCGTCCATCTCCCCAGCGGACCGGCCGAGGTCGATGTGGGCGTCTCCGGCGGCAAGATCGTCGCGATCGGCGATGTCGGCGATGCCGGCGAGACGATCGACTGCACCGGGCTCGACGTGTTGCCCGGCGTGATCGACAGCCAGGTGCACTTCCGTGAGCCGGGCCTCGAGGCCAAGGAAGACCTGGAAAGCGGCAGCCGTTCGGCGGTGCTGGGCGGGGTTACTGCCGTTTTCGAAATGCCGAACACCAAGCCCAATACCGACAGCGAGGCGGCGGTGGCCGACAAGCTGGCCCGCGCGCATCACCGCATGTGGTGCGACCATGCCTTTTATGTCGGCGCGACCAACCACAATGCCGAGCATCTGGCGGCGCTGGAGCGTCTGCCGGGCACGGCGGGCGTGAAGATTTTCATGGGCGCCTCGACCGGCGACCTGCTGGTGTCGGACGATGCCAATCTCGCGCGGGTGCTTGCCTCCGGGCATCGCCGCGTCGCGATCCATGCCGAGGACGAGTTCCGCATGCAGGAGCGGCTGGGCGAGCGCGTGCCGGGCGATCCTTCCTCGCACCCGGTGTGGCGCGACGATGAAAGCGCGATCCTCGCCACGCGCCGCATCCTCCGGCTGGCCCGCGAAGCGCGCCGGAGGATCCACGTCCTCCACGTCACCACGCCCGCCGAATTGGAACTGCTGGGCCAGAACAAGGACATCGCGACCTGCGAAGTCACGCCGCAGCACCTGACGCTGGCGGGCGAGGAAGCCTATCCGACGATCGGCACCTTCGCGCAGATGAACCCGCCGATCCGTTCGGCCACGCATCGCGACGGACTATGGCACTGGCTGCGCCAGGGCGTGCCCGATGTGCTGGGTTCCGACCATGCGCCGCATACGCTGGAGGAGAAGGCAAAGCCCTATCCCGACAGCCCCAGCGGCATGCCGGGCGTGCAGACGCTGCTGCCCTTGATGCTCAACCATGTCGCGCAGGGCCGGCTGACGCTGCAGCGGCTGATCGATCTGACCAGCGCCGGCCCGCAGCGCATCTTCGGCATTGTCGGCAAGGGGCGCATCGTCCCCGGCTATGACGCCGATTTCACCGTGGTCGACCTCAAGGCGCGCTGGACGGTCGAGGAAAGCTGGCTCGCCTCGCGCTGCGGCTGGTCGCCCTTCACCGGCATGGAACTCACCGGACGCCCCGTGGGCACGATCATCCGCGGCCAGCGCGTGATGTGGGAAGCCGAGCTAGCCGCCCGGGCGATCGGCGAGCCGGTGCGCTTCGAAGCGGTCGAATTCGGCTGAGCGGATCGGGCGGGGCGGCCGGTGCTGCCCCGCCGCCCGGCGATCAGAAGGGCAGCCAGCGCTGCTTTTCGCTGAACTTCATATAGCCGGCGTTGACGCCCAGCCGCCAGCCGACGCCCAGCCGCACCGGGATCAGCACGATATCGACGCGGCGCAGATACGAGGCCGAAAAGCCGCCGACCAGATAGGCATGGCCTTCGCCCTGCGGGAAGCGCTTGTACAGGTCCTGCGTGTCGTAAAGATTGTAGACGAGCACGAACACCTTGTTCGCGTCGCCGCCCAGATCAAAGCCGATCGACGGCCCGGTCCAGTAGACCGGCCGCTGGCCCTCGATCTTGTGGAACAGCTCGCCCTTGCCATAGCGCAGGCCGACCCCGATCGCGCCCGATGCCTCGTTGCCGGCGATATAGGCGTTGGGGCGGCCCTGGTCCTTCAGAATGTCCTCGATGATCTTGGCCAGGCCCGACGCGCCCTTGCCGAACACGCCCTCCGCGGCGGCCAGGATGTCGTCCTGCTCGAACGTGTCGGTCGCCTGCTCGCGGATCGCGCTGTTCGTTGCGGCCGCGGCGGGCACCGCCGGTGCCGGCGCGGTCGCCGGCGGCTGCGGGGCATAGGGATCGGGCGCGCTCTGGGCCGGATAGGCCGTCGATTGGTCATAGGGCGCCTCGGCGGGCACGGCCGGCTCGTCCTGGGGCGCTGGCGGTGGCGTGTTCAGATCGGAATCGATTGCCGTATTGGGGTCGATCGTGGTGATCTGCGCCGACGCCGGCACCGCGCCGAACGCCATCGCGGCAACCGCCAAGATCATACCGATGCGCAACCGCATAGCCGAATTCCCAACCCCCTGTGTCATCGCCCCACGCTATGGCCCGGCGCCTGTCGCTGCAATGAACAATGGACAAGGCGAGTCGATTTCGCGGTCGGGCGCCGATCCCCCGTTGATTGCGCGCGCGACCCTCGTTATAGGCCTCGCTCCAGCGCATCCGGAGACGTGGGTGAGTGGCTGAAACCAGCGGTTTGCTAAACCGCCGTAGGGGGATTACTCCTACCGAGGGTTCGAATCCCTCCGTCTCCGCCAAATGCCAGTTCCCAGCGGTTCGCAGCAGTGCACTGGGATTGATAAAATCCGCAGAAAATCGAGGGTATACCCATTCGGCCGTTTCTGACGGTCCGTACGCGTGCGCACCTCACGGGGTATGGAGATGGGGTATCCGACCGCCATGTTGACCGACACCAAATTCGCACCGCGAAGCTGGAGCTGAAGGGCTACAAACTAGCAGAAGCAAATCCGCTCTACATCTACGTGTACCGCGGGGATCGAAGCTCTGGCGGATAAATTCTAATTCGACGGGAAAGAGAAAACCCTCTAACTAGGGCCTTACCCCCTCGTCAGCCTGGTTGCAGCCCGAGAGAAGCGGGACAACGCGCGGCGGTTGCTCGCTGAGCAGAGTGTTACGATGATTGATCCGGAACAATCCCAACTCGACAAGTTCAAGGAAGCCGCCCGCGAGCTAGAGACGGACGACGATCCTGAGCGCTTTAAGGATAGGCTTGCCAAGGTGGTGAAGCATAAGCCGGTGTCGGAGAAGGAGAAATGATACGGCGGCATCTGGCCGCGTTTTTCGCCTTGGCAACGTTGGGCTTTCTCGCTTGGAACATAAGCGACGGTGTGATCTATTTTCACGGCGGTGGTGTAAAGCGCTCAGAGCATCCCGTCTTGTTCTGGATAGAGGCAGCGCTTTTAGCCGCAGCAGCTTTCGCGTTCCTTTATGCGGCTGTCTTCGTGAAGCATAAGCCGGTGGAGAAACCGGAGTAAAAGGACTCAATGCCTATCCGTATTGGGTTAGGCTGCTCCTTGGTGCAGCCTGCATGATCGGTGCTGGTCTCGCTGGCCCCTCCAATCGAATCCTCCAACTGATGCTGGGTGTCATTGGGGTCGGCCTAATCATTCCAATGCGAGCGCCAGAGCAATAGGTTTGCAATCTACATAATCGCCAAAAAGAAAGGGAGGCCGAAACCGGCCTCCCTCCTTTTGATCGATCCTTGCGGGGACCGGTCGGGCTTACATGCCCGAGCCGGGACCGTAGGAGATTTCGACGCGGCGGTTCTGCAGCTCGCGGACGCCGTCGGCGGTCTCGACGCGCGGGCGGCTTTCGCCGAACGCTTCGGTCGTGATCACGCCGTCGGGGATGCCACGGCCGGTCATGTACGCCTTCACCGAGTCAGCGCGACGCTGCGACAGGCCGACATTGTAGCTTGCCGAACCCGAACGGTCGGCGTGGCCAGCCAGCACGACCTTGGTGTTGTCGCAATCGGCATAGTTGCTGATGGCGTTGTCGAGGATGCTCGCGGCTTCCGGCGTGATGTCCGACTTATCCCAGTCGAAGAACACGATGTACGGGCCAGGCGTGCAGACCTTGGCTTCCGGTGCGGGCGGCGGCGCCGGGGTCGGCTCCGGCGTGTAGACCGGGGCGGGCGCAGGCTCAGGCGCAGGGGCCGGCTCGGGTGCCGGAGCCGGAGCACCGAAGTTGTAGGTCACGCCTGCGAGCAGGCTGTGCGACCGGTAACGGCCTTCCCACTGGTTGCCGCCGAGATCGTTGAACTTCGCGTTCGACGCGTTGAAGAAGCGATACTTCAGCGACACATCGATGTTGTTGGTCACCGGTGCGCGAACGCCGGCGATCGCCTGCCACGCGAACACGGTGTCCGAATCGTCGACGGTGTCGGCCGCACCTGCGAAGCGCAGACGGTCCTTGATGCGGGCAACGCCGACGCCGCCGCCGACAAAGCCCTGGATGCCGGTGTCTTCACCGAAGTCGAGCAGGCCGTTGACCATGAACGACAATGCCGAGGTGCTGCCGCTCGAATCCTCGTAACTGCCGGCAATGCCGGTCGCGCCAGCGCCGCTGGCGAGCTGGATCGGCAGACCGATCGAGTTGCGCATGCTGTCGACGCGCGAGCGACGATAGCCGACTTCGGCTTCCGCGCGGAACGGACCGAAGTCATAACCGACGACGCCGTCGACGTCATAGCCGACATGGTTGTTCTGGGTCACCGCATCCTGGCTGGTGCCGACGTCGAAGTGAATGTCCTCCACCAGCATCGCACCGCCTTCGACACCCACGTACCACGCGTCGTCGCGGGCCAGAGCGGGCGTGCTGAGCGCGGTCGTCGCAAGTGCCAAAGTGACGGCAAGCTTCCGCATAATAATCCCCTTTCATGGTCGTCCTTACGGACAGGCCAAACTCACTACTCAAACCAAAGTTTCCACGCAAGCGCACAAATCCGCGGACTGTTGCATGAACGTCACAGGTTATCCAGCTTCGATAAGCCCGTGGGTTCGCAGCATCTGGAGGACCGCTGAAAGCGTGCTTCGCGCTTCGGCATCAACCGTTACGCCCCCATTGGGTTCCGCGATCGCCGGTGCGCGCGCGCCGATGAGCTGCTTTCCCTCGACGATCAGCCGCCCGTGCACCTCGCCCAGCCGCCATGCACCAGCGGCGAACACCGCCCATCCGCCATCGCGGCCGAGCCACGCCCGCATGCCCTCCACCGGCGCGACGAAGCGCCAGCCGCCTTCGGTCCAGCCGGCGATGCAGCCCGCCTGCGACGCCCAGGCGCCGGTCGGCGACGGGCCGACCAACCAGCACTGCCCGGGCAAGGGCGCATCGGGCGGCGTATTGATGTGCGCCGCAACAATGCTCGTGTGCACTGCAATGTCGATGCGCGCCAGCGCTTCGTTGTGCGCCATCTCCTTCTGCGCCTGGCCCGGCTCGATCAGCGGCAGGGCAAGGCGCGGCGTCGGCGATGAGGTCATGCGGTTTCTCCAAGGCTTGGCAGCGATAGCTGTGCGGGTTGCGAAAGGCCCAGCGTGCCGATCTGCCGCACGCGGATCGACAGCGGCAGGGCGCGATCGGCGTTCGGGATCGTTAGCTGCGGCGCATCGGTGACGAGCGTGCGGGTGGCCGCCGGGCTGGCGATCTCGATCGAATAGCGCTCCGCTTCTTCGCCCAGCGGCGCGTCGAGGCCGTCCTGCCACGCCCAGCCGAGCCTGCTGCGGCGGACCCAGCGGACGATCGTCGCATCGCCCGTCGTCACGGCGCTCAGCGCGACCGGCGATGGCGGCACCACCGACACGCCGGACAGCGTGGCGACGATGGCGGGTGCGGCCTCGTCGTCGCCGGGCCCTTGCGCGATCAGCGATATCGACGCGCCGATCGGCGCCGCGATATCGAGCGGCTTCAGCGTGTCGCGCGTGACGAGGACGAAGCGGTCGCCCGGCACCTGCGTCGCGATGGCGTATTCCGTGCCACGCCGCCCCCGCCACAGTTTCGATAGCCGCCAGCGCCCCGCCCCCAGCGGTTCAGCGCGGCCGAATTGGAGCAGCTCGTCCCCCACCATCGCCAGGTTCGCGCCGGCATCGATCGCCGCCGAGTCGGCATTGGTCAGCATCATCTCGTCATTGGCGACGGTGATCTCGATCCGGTTGATCCGGTCGATCAGCGCCGCGCGCGCGGGGCCGGGCGGCACCACCACCTGCCCGATCACCGCCGGATAGGCGGTCCGCCCGCCGTCGCGCCAGCTGGCGCCGCCATCGATGCTGTAGAGCAGCGCGGCGCTGCGCCACGCCGCGCCGGTGCCCGCGGCGGCGGCCACCAGCTGCGGCGCGCTCGCGGGCGCGGTATCGATCGCCGGCAACTCGAAGATCGTCGCTACCGTCCGCCCCTGCACCCGGTCGTCCGCCGCCAGCGATCGGCCGCCGCTCGCCGGCCCCGGCAGCGCCGCGGCGGCGATCCGCACGCAATCGAGCCGGATCGCCATCCGCTCGAACGCCCAGCGCTCGACGCGCCAGCTGCCCGGCACACCGGCGATGGCGATCCGTTCGCCCGGGCGCACCGTCATCGCATCCCAGCCCAGCCGCACGGTGCGCGTCTCGCGCTCGGCACTCGCACGGGCAAGCGCATTGCGCGCCATCGTCCGCGCGCTCGCGGCGTCGATCGCGACGGCCAACTCGATCCGCGTCTCGCGCCCGCCCGCACCCGCTCGCGCCGCCCGCTGCAGCCCCGCCTGATAGTCGCGCGCCGGATCATAATGGCCGATGCAGACGGCGCGCGGCGTCGCGTCCTCGGCGGCGATCGCCCGGGCGGCGCGCGCACCCCCGCGTCCCTCCGCCTCGGCGCCCACGTCGGCGAGCGTCACCGTGCTGCCGCCGCCGCACATCAGCCGCTGCCCGGCCCCATCGCTCGTCAACCACGCCCCCGCCGCCTGACGCAACCCCTCGATCGCGCCCTGCACGCTCTCGCCGGAGGCGGAAAAGCCACCCACCACCCCCAGCGCCTCGCCCCCTGCCAGCTCGGGCGCCAGATCGCCGACGATCGCCTCGATCGCCACCGGCGCCGCATCCGCCGTCACCTCGAAGGTCAGCTGCGGGATGCGATTGCCATAATCGGCCAGTTCCATCCCCTCGAACACCGCATAGGCGCAGCCGCGATGCGCCGGCGTCGTCGCCGCGCCTTCGATCGAGGCGATCAGCGGGTCGGGCGCCTGGTCCTCGCTGCCCCGGTACAGCCGGTATCCGGTGCGCGTCTTGAAGTCGCCGGCCGCGCCGCGCAGCAGCTTGCCGTCGGCCCAGATCCGCCCCACGCCCAGGATCGGCCGCGACGAAAGCGCCACCGCGAACGACGCACTATAACTATAGCTGGTCGTCGAAGGCTGCCCCTTGCCCCCGCCCTGCGTCGAGCGGTGCTCGATCAGGTCGGTCGCCCAGATCACGCAGCCGGCGACGCGCATCGTCCCGAACAGCCGGGGCAGCGGCGTGCCATAGGCGGAGGTCTGCACGCGCAGGTCGCTCAGCCGCGCGCCCTCGCGCCCCTTCGGCCTGAACAGGACTTGCCGGTCGATCGTGTTGCCGATCAGCGCGCCCACCGATGCGCCCAGCGGCCCGCCGATCAGCCCGCCGGCCACCGTCAATACCATCGTCGCCATGTCAGTCCTTCCCTTGCCAGCGCCACCGGCCGATCACCGGCCAGGGCGGCACGCCCGGTCGCTCGACCACGCGCCGCGCGATCAGGTCGGCATGGACGATCCCGTCCTCGGCCTGCACCGCCAGGTGGAGCTGCCCCGGCCCGCTGCGATACAGCAGCACGTCGCCCGGCCGCGCGGCCTCGACGGCAACCAGCCCCGCCGCCGCCAGCGCCGCCGCCACCTGCGCCGCATCGCCCGAATGCAGCGGATAGTCGTCGGGCACCGCGCCCTGCCGCCCCGCGCCCGCCAGCGCCAGCGCGACCAGCCCGACACAATCGACGCCCGCCGCGGCATCGCGCCCATGCGGCCGAAACCGCACCCCGATCATCGCCCGCGCCGCCGCAAGCACCGCCGCCCCGCTCATCCGCCCGGATACCGCGTCAGCAAATCGGTGCCCGGCAGCCAGGGCTCGCCACGGAAATTCACCGCATTGGCAAAGCGTCCCGCACAGCTCTCGATTCGCTTGTCACACCCCTCGATCAGCTCGATCAGCGCGCCGCTGCCGTCGAACCGGGGCGGTACGGCGAGCGTCACCCGCACCCCGTCCGAGGCGGCGATCGCATCCTCCAACCCCGAATTGCCCCCGCCGAACCAGCGCAGCCGCCCGTCGCCATAGGCATTGGCCTCCGGCTCGGCGGCGTCGAGCGTCAGCACCGAGCCGTCCACCGCCACCACCCGCGCGAACCGCCGCCGCCCCGCCATCGCCACGCGGCACCGCCGGTCGCCCAGCTCGGCGCGGCAGCCGGGCGAGGTCTCCTCCGTCACCGGCCGGTCGAGCGCGGCGGTCGCCCCGCGCAACTCGGCGGTGATCGCGCCGTCGCTCGTCTCGATACGCCCGATCGTCCCTTCGGCCAGCGCGATGCCGGCATCGGGCGCGGTCCAGTCGACCGCGAAGATCGCCACCCGCGCCCCGTCCCACCGCCCGGCAAGCAGATCGCGCTCGTCGATAGCCTCGCTGGTCAGCGCGCCTTCGACGTCCATGCTGTCGGCCTCGAGCGTGGCGCTGCGCTCGATCGCGCTCGGCGTCATCCCCGGCGCCGCGCGATAGGGCACACCGCCGATCACCAGGTCGCGATCATGCGCGGTCAGCCCGATCGTCACGCCGTCGCGCCGCTCGATCCGCCAGCACAAGGCGATCGTCGTCAGCGGTCCTTGCGGCCCGTTCATTCGCGGATCTCCACCAGCGGCACCGACGGCGCGGCGCCGGCCAGGAACGTCGCCCGGCTCACCCGCAACTGGTCCTCGGCAAAGCGCACCGGCACGTCGAACACGAACGATGCGCTCACCCGCACCCCCGCCGTCGGCGCCACATCGAGCGTCACCACCCCGCCCTCGCCCAGTGTGAACGCCGCCGTCGCCACCCCGTCGAGCGCGAGGCTCACCGTTCCCGCAACCGGCCGGGTAATCCGCCGCACCGCCTCGCCATAATGCTTCACCAGCTGAAACCGCCGGGTCGTGCCGTCGCCGGTACCGATCGGCACGTCGCGCGCGTCATGGTCGAACGGGTCACGCAGGCGAAAGCCACGCGCCGCCCCCATTCTCGCGCGAAAAAAGTGCAGCAATTCGGCGATGTCCGCCTCCGATCGCACGCCGGGGCCGACATCATAATGCGTCCGCGCCTCGGCCCATTCGGCATTGCGCCGCTCGGCCCCGCCCGCGCTCGTCACGATCGCGGTGGACAGTTCGGGCGCCACCTCCGCCTCGCGCCCCAGCGCGATCGGAAACGCCACGTCATCGAAAGGCGTCATCGCCGGCTCCTGGTCGAAATGAATGAATCCGTCGCGCATCACCTGCGGGATCGCCCAGACGAATGTCGCCGCAACGCCCCGCGCGCGCCCCGCCTCGGCCGCCTGGTCGATGGCCTGCCATTGCAGCCGGTCCTCGGGGCGCAGCACAAAGCCCGACAGATAATGCTGGCGCGCCCGCGCATAGCCCAGCCGCGCCTCGGCGGCGGCGAGCGCCTGCTCCGATGCGGCGGCATTGCCCGCCGCCGCCCAGTCATAATCCTCGAGTTGCAGCACATCGAACGCCGGCCATGCCCAGCCCAGGGGCAGGTTGGCGCGCTTCAGCTCGGGCATCGCCGGGTCGAGCACGGTGGGCAGATAGGCGAGCAGCATCACCACCGCGCCCGGCGCCTGCGCCTTCACCGCATCGCGCAGCGCCAGTGTCGATGCCGCGAGCAACGCCCCCGCCGCGTCGAGCACCGTCGGATCGACGCGCCCGCGCAGATTCTGTTCGCGCGGCTCGCCCAGCGCCGTGCGCGCCGCCGCGTCATGGATGCACAGCCGCCCATCGGCCATCACCCACCACCACGGCTCGCCCACCTGGAACTTCACCGCCAGCCCCGCGTCCTCGGCGATCGCGACGAACGCCAGCGCCACCGCGCGCAGATAGGCCATCGCCCCGGCATGGGCGGGGGAGAGCAAGGTCGATGGCGGTTCCCACCCGGTCAGCGCCGGGCTGCCATCGGCGGCGCACTGCTTCCAGTCGCCCCAGCAATGCGCGTCGAACAGCTCATAGCTGAGTGACCAGATCACGCCGTAGCCCAGCGCCTTGGCCCGTCGGGCAAAGTCGCCATGCCACGCCGCGCAGGGCACGTTGAGCACGCCGCCGGCAAGGCTGACGTAAAAGCCGCCGCCATTGGCTTCGAGCCGGAAATAATGGCTCATGCCGACATAATGGAGGATGTCGCCGCGATAGCCGAGGTGCAGCATGTTGCGCAGCAATCGCGCCGGCGTCAGGTTATAGCTGTCGTCATAGCCGCTGGCGATGCTCAGCCCATGTTCGGGCAGCACGGCCTCGCCGATCGCCAGCACCGATCCCGGCCCGCCGCACGCAATCTCGCTCAGTTCGACCCAGGCCTCGACCGGCGCCGCCAGCGCGCTCGCATCATCGGCGGCATAGCCCGGCGGCACCAGCGAGACGAACATCCGGTCGACATCGCCCGCCCACACCGGGTCCGCCTCGCCCGGCAGCATGAAGCCGCCGTCGATCGCGGCGAAATCGAGCACGATCCGCGCGTCGCCGGGCGTGCCCTCGGCATAGTTCCACAGCCGCACATACCAGGCGCGCGGAACGCCCGCGGCATCGCGCCCCTCGATCGTCAGCACCGGGCCGTTGACCGCGTCGAGCGCGACCACGCCCGAGGATCGCCAGCGAAAGCGCAAGGTGCAGTCGCGAAAATCGCGCCGCGTTTCATAGGCGAGCAGCGGATGATCGTGCCGGTCCTCGGCCTCCCAGATCAGCCCCGCCAGGTCGCCGCGCCGCTGGAACACCAGCTCGACGCGCAGCGCATCGGGCGCGGTGGTGACGACGCTGGCCATCATCGGCCGGGGGAAATTGACGGTCCAATAAGCGGGGTCGAACCGCGACAGCACGCCCTCCGCCTGCCCGCGCCGCGCGGCGGCCAGCCACCAGCCCATCAGTCGAGCCCGGCCAGCGCGGCGCGGACCGCGCGCGCCACCTGCCGGCTCGATTGCGCCAGTGCGCGCGGCGCCTCGCCCGCCTGCGCGTTGACGGTGATCGCCACGCGCACGTCGCGCCCGCCTGCAGGCGCAGCGTTCGGCGCCACCTGTCCCGCACTGGTCGGCACGAACAATTCCGGCCCGCGCTCGCCCACCCGATAGGCACGGCCGGGGCTCACCGGCCCGCCCGTCGCACGACCCGGCAGCCCCAGCAGCCCACCGATCAGCCCGGTCAACAGCCCGGTGCCGCCGCTCGCGCCGCCCAGCGACGGGATGGCGATGCCCAGCGCCGCGCGGGCAATCTCGTCCATCACCCCCAGCGCGGCACCGCGCAGATCGTCAAAGCCCAGCTTGCCGGTTCGCACGGCGCGCAGCAGCGATGTTTCCACCGCCCGCCCGGCGCGGTCGACACCCGCCTCGAACGGGCCTTCCAGCGATGCGCGCATCGCATCGACGTCGCGGGCGAAGCTCGCGGTATCGGCACGCACCGAAACCACCAGCCGCTCGATTTCCTCATCCATCGGGGAATTGCTCCTGCAATCGCGCCAGCAGCGCCGCGTCGGGCGGCGCGGCGACATCGCCTGCCGCCGCCTGCGCCAGCGCCGCCAGCTCGGCGGGGGTCGCCCGCCAGAAAATCTCCGGGGTCCATCCGAACGCCAGACCCGCCGCGCCCGCCAGTTGCGCGGCGCGCTCGGCAAAACCGGTCATCGCCCGGCCAGGATCTGGCCGATCAGCACCTTCAGCGCCGGGGTCGCCGCCGCGAGGCCTGCCTGCGTCACGCCCTCTGCGAAATCGGCACGGCTCAGCGCCGGTGGTGGCGCCTTCAGGCAATGCCAGAACAGCGCGATCATCTCGCCCAGCCCCAGCCGCCCCGCCGCCGCGCGCTCGACCAGCGCAAACAGCGATCCCACTTCCTGTTCGGCCGCCACCAGCGCCTCGAAACTCGGGCGCAGCGCCAGCATCGTGCCGCCCACCCGCAGCATCGCCTCGCCGCGGGCCGGGTTGGCACCCGGTTCGGCGCCGCTCATGCGCTCACCACCGGGCCGGAGCTTTCCAGGCTCAGCGTGTAGCTGCGCTCGCCGTTGAAATCGCCGGCATAGTCGAGCCGCGTGACCAGGAACTTGCCCGTCATCGTCTCGCCGCTCTCGAAGCTCAGCCGGTAATCGTCGAGCACGCCGGCCAGCGCATTGGCCTTCAGCCGTGTCTCGGCCGCCGATCCGGTGAACACGCCCGCGCCGGAGACGCTCACCGATCGCACGCCCGCGCCCGACAGCAATTCGCGCCAGCCGCCCGAATCTTTGCTGGTGATCGTCACCGCCTCGCCATTGACCGAAAGCTGTGTCGTGCGCAGCCCGGCCACCGTCGCGAACGTCACCGGGGTGCCGCCATTGCCCACCTTGAGCAGGAACGCGCTGCCCTTTTCCGCCGCCATGTCCATTCTCCTTGATCGTTGGGAAACGTCACGCCTCGCGCAGCATCCGCGCGCGATGCTCGATGATCGCGGTCAGCCGGTTGTCGCCCTCGGCGACGATCCGGCTGCGCAGCGGCACGAGGCTCGCGATCCGCCAATTGTCGCCGATCGCGCGCGGCATCGCCGCCAGCGCCGCCTCGATCTCGCCCACCAGCCGGCGGGCGCGCTCGCGCCGCTCGCCGCTGTCGCGCAGCAGGATCGTCAGCCGCGCCTCGCGCCCCGGCTGGTCCTTGGTGCCCCAGTCGGTCAGCAGCGGCTCGTCGATCAGCACGAACGGCCGTGCCGCGCGCAGCGGCGGCGCCTCGAACACATGGGTGACGACGCCGGCGATCGGGGCGTGGCTGCGCAGCGCGTCGGCCAGCGCCGCCATCAGGGCCGCATACGGGTTCATCGCAGCAGCCCTCCCGTCCAGCGCAGCATCGGCTCGGCCAGCCAGCGCCGCCACAGCCCGCGCCCGACGATCGTCACGCCCGCCTCGCCGGCCTCGATATCGAGATCGGGAAATTCGGCCGCCAGCCGCTCGCCCAGCCGCGCCGCCGCGTCGGCCGCGCGCCGTTCGCCGGCATCGCGCCCGCGCGCGATCAGTCGCGCCATCATGCGCAGCGCTCCGCCGGCGCCAGCCGCAGCCGCCGCCACGGGCGCCACAGCGCCGCCACGGCAGCGGGCGGCGCCGCGCCGTCGACGCGCGCCTCGAAACAATGGGCGGCAAGCGCAACCGCCCCGCTGGTCAGCGGCGCGGGCACCCCCGCCCAGTCGCTCGCCGTACCGGCGACAAAGGTGACACGCACCCGTCCGGGCGGCACCACGCCGCCGGCCAGCCGTACCCAGCCGTCGCCGCGCGCGTCGATGTCGATCGCATAGGCCGTCACCGGCAGCAGCGTCGCGGTGCCGGCGGCATCGACCGCCTCGACCAGCGTGATCGCCGTGACCGGCGTCGCCGGCAGTCGCTGCCAGCCGGGCGCGCGCGGCAGCATCGCGCGCCATTGCCTCGCGATCCAGGCGGTGCCGGTAAAGGCCTCGCCGATCGCCAGCGCGGTCGTCAGGGCGGCGTCGATCGCCTCGTCGTCGGCGGCGCCCTCGATGCGCAGATGCGCCTTGGTCGCGGCGCGGCCGGCATCGATCGCCGCCACCGGAAAGGGTGGTGCGTCCATCTATCATTCTCCAGTTGCAGGTCAGGGCAGGCGCGGGGCCGGTGCCCCTTCCCGGCTGCCGGGAAGGCCAGCGGGAAGGGGCGTTGGCCGCGCTCAGCTCGCTGCGAACTTGAGCAGCTTGATCGCCTCCGAATTGGCCACCATGCCGCCCACCCGCTTGGTCGCGTAGAAATGGACGTAGGGCTTGTTCGAATAGGGATCGCGCAGCAGCTGCGTCTCGCCGCGCTCGGCGATCAGATAGCCTGCGCGGAAATTGCCGAACGCGATCGACAGGCTGTTGGCGGCGATGTCGGGCATGTCCTCGGCCTCGACCACCGGGTAGCCCAGCAGCGTCGCGGGCTGGCCGGCGGTCAGCCCCGGCTGCCACAGCATCTGCCCGTCGGTCGATTTGAACTTGCGAATCTTGGCCAGCGTCGCCGAATTCATCACCCAGCTCGCCCCCTGGCGATAGGGTGCCCGCAGCGCCTGCACCAGGTCGATCAGCTTCTCCTCGGGGTTGGCGGCAAAGGCCCCCGCCGCGCCGCTCGCCAGATATTGCAGCGTGCCGAATGCGCGCGTCGCATCGGTCGTCGTCGCGGTGGGCGATGCCAGAAAGCCCTTGGGCTTGTTCGTGCCGTTGCCGTTCACGAACGCCGCGCCCTCGGCCACCGCGAATTCGCGCGCGATCTCGTCGGCCAGCCAGCCCTCGACGTCGAACGCCGCATCATCGAGCATCGCCTGGCTCGCCGCCGGATTGGCATAGAGTTCGCCCGAAGGCGGCGCGATCTCGTTGAAGGTCGGCGTCGCCGTCATCGGCCGCGCCGCCGTCTCCGCCGCCCAGCCGCTCTCGAAGCCGCTGCTCGTCACCAGCTTGCGATAGCCGCTCGTCCCCACCTTCACCACATTGGCGATCGCGCGGATCGGCGAGATCGCCTTCAGCGTCGCGTCGATCTGCGCGTCGATCTCGCGCGGCACGGCATAGCCGCCCTCGCCGCCGGTCGTGCCGGCCAGCGCCTTGGTCTCCACGCCGCCGCGCACATAGCCGTCGAACGCCGCACTCGCCGCCGGGCGCCCGCCCGCCAGCACCGGCCGCACCGGCGGCAGCGTCACCTGGTCGAAGCTCGTTTCCATCTCGTCCATCATCGTCTCCCATGTGAAAGAAGTTCAGCCGAGCGCGTGGATCCGCGCCAGCGGCTGCATCGGCTCGGCCACCAGGCTCACCTCGATCAGCCGCAGCGCGGTCAGCTCGCGCAGCCGCCCGGCGCGCGCCGCCTCGACCCGGTATCCGAACGAAAGCCCGCGCACCGCGCCCGCCGTCACCAGCGCCGCCAGCCGCGCATCCTCGACCCGCCCGATCACGCGCAGCCCGCGCGCATCCTCGCCGATCGCCTCGATCGCCCCGACCGGCGCACCCCGGTGCTGCCACAGCAGCGGCACCGCGCCGACGCGCCCGAACGCGCCCGGCCGCACCACGTCGCCGCCGCGATCGGCGCGGTCGAACACCGCGGCATAGCCCGCGAAGCGCACGCTCATTTGAGCCAGCCCGGAAAGCCCAACCGCATCGCCAGCGCCACCAGCACCAGCGCCGCGATCATCCGCCCGATCCACTGCACCACTGCCTTGACCGCGGATTTCTTCGCGTCGCGCCAAGCCCCCAGCAGCTCGCGCAGCTCGGCCATGTCCTTGGCGGCATGCGGATCGTCGAGCCCCAGCCGCGCCATCGCCCGCGCCGCGCCCAGCTCGCCCGCTTCCTCGGCGATCGCGCGCAGCGTCGTCCGCCCCGCGCCCTCGGCCTCGGCCTGCTCGATCAGCTGCGCCAGCATCGTGCCCTCGGTCATGGCTTCACCCCCAGCATCGCGCGCTTTTCGTCGTCGCTCAGGAACCCGGCATCGGCCACCTGACGCCACAGCCGCTCGCGGTCCTCGGCCAGCGCCGTCACCCGGTCGACATCCACCGCCAGCCGCGCCCCCGGGAACCAGCCCGCCAGCCCCTGCGCCAGCCCGCCCAGCAGGTGCTCGGCCATCGGCAGGATCGCCAGCCGCCACAGCGCGCGATTGGCCTCGCGGTAATTGGCGTAGGCCGCGTCGCCCGGCAGCCCGAGCAGCATCGGCGGCACGCCGAACGCCAGCGCGATCTCGCGCGCCGCCGCCGCCTTCAGCCCGACGAAATCCATGTCGGCGGGCGTCAGGCTCATCGCCTGCCAGCGGAGCCCGCCTTCGAGCAGCATCGGCCGCCCGGCATTGGCGGCGCCGGCGAACCCGGCCTCCATCTCGGCCTTCAGCCGCGCGAACTGGTCGGGCGCCAGCGCCGATCCGTCGCCGGGATCATAGACCAGCGCCCCGCTCGGCCGCGCCGCATTGTCGAGCAGCGCCTTGTTCCAGCGCGTCGCCGCATTGTGGATCGCGATCGCCCCCGCCGCGCCTTCCAGGCAGCCGAGCCCGTAATGATCGTCGGCGGGGTGGAACGCGCGCAGATGCACGATCTCGGGCCGCCCGCCATCATCGGCCGCCAGCCGCGTCACATGCTCGCCCACCCGGTAGCGATAGGCGACCGGCCAGCCGCCCGCATCGGGCTCGACGCTCACCCGCTCCGGCCGCAGCGCATAGAGCGACCGGACCGTGCCGCCCTCGTCGCTGACCAGCTGGACATAGCCGTTGCCGTGCAGCAGCAGCTGCGCCGCCAGCGTCTCCAGCAGCCGCTGCCCGCCCGATCGCGCCGCCACCAGCGCCACCAGCGCCGGGTCCGATCCGGTCAGCGGCGCGCCGCCCACCCCTTCCGCGATCAGCCGCACCGCGCGCTGCGCCACCGGATTGTTGCAATAACCGTCGCGCAGCTGCGCCTCGTAACCGCGCGGCCAATCGCCCAGCCCGCTCCATCCGGCGCGCGCCAGCGCCGGCCGCGCGGCATCGCGCGCGGCCTTGCGTCCGAACCATTTCATTCGCTGTCTCCTGCTGCCGCCCCCGGCGGCGCCGGAGGGCTATCTCATGCTGGCAAACCAGATCACGTGGCGCGGCCCCTTGCCGTTCGCCCGCGCACGCACCGCCACTTCCTCCACGCGGAAGCCGGCATCGCGCAGCCGCCGCGCAAACGCCGGGTCGGGCGCCGCCGACCACACCGCCAGGATGCCGCCGGGCTTCAGCGCCGCGCGCGCCGCCGCCAGCCCGGCCATCGAATAAAGCCCGTCATTGCCCTCGCGGGTCAGCCCGTCGGGGCCGTTGTCGACATCGAGCAGGATCGCATCATACGTCCCCCGCCCGGCGGCGATCACCGCGCCGACATCGTCCTCGATCACCCGCACGCGCGGATCGTCGAGGCAGCCGGCGGCCAGCTCGGCCATCGGCCCGCGCGCCCATTGGATGATCTTGGGCACCAGTTCGGCCACCGTCACCCGCGCCGCGCCGCCCAGCATCGCCAGCGCCGCGCGCAGCGTGAAGCCCATGCCATAGCCGCCGATCAGCACATGCGGCTGCGCCTTGCCCAGCCGCTCCAGCGCCATTTCCGCCAGCGCCACTTCCGAACCGCTCATCCGGCTGTTCATCAGCTCGTTGCGTTCGAGCACGATCATGAAATCGTCGCCGCGACGAAACAGTCGCAGCGGCGGGCCGCCGGGAACCTCGGCGGTATCGATCAGCTCGCGGGGGGTCATGCGCTCTCCTGTGCCATTCCCCCGCCCCTATCGGGAACCGCCCGCCCCCGAAAGGGCGCACGGATCGACATTCACGCGAAGCCCCGACAATCCGCCCCTGCAAGCCAGCGCCATCGCATATGCGCCGAAGTCCCCCTCACCCTTCCGCCGCTTCGCGGCTCCCTCCCTCTCCCACAAGGGGAGAGGGAGAAATGGCGCAAATTTCCCTCTCCCCTTGTGGGAGAGGGAAGGGGCCCGCCGCCGCAGGCGGTGGGAAGGGTGAGGGGGACAGGGGGCAAATGCGATCGCGGTCACAAGCAGGGGAAGGAATGTCGATGAACATCGATCCGCTCCAACGATGAACCCAGGGTTCACCCCCCTACGGCACCACCTGCGCCGCCTCACCCGCCACCGCGCCCGAGGCGCACAGCAACGCCGTCGCCATTTCCGCCCGCGTCAGCCAGCCATCGGCGTCGATATCGGCACAGGCGAACGCCGTCCTCGGCGGCGCCAACGCCTCGTCCAGGCTCAGCCGCCCGTCGCCGTCGCTGTCGGGTGCCGAAAGCACCACCGCATAGCCCGCCGTCACCGCCACGCTGCCACCCAGCCGCGTATCGCGCGCGCACGCGCCCACCAGCAGGGCAAGCCCTGCCGCGATCAAGCTCCGCATCCTGTTTCTCCTTCAGAGTTCCCGGATCGCCGCGCGGCCCCGCCGCGTCAGCATCAATTCGGTCATCGCCCACACCATCGCGTCGGCGCGGTCGGGGGATTGCCCCGGCCCCTGATAGCCGCCCTGCACCTGCAATCCGGCCAGTTCGTCCTCGAGCATCGGAAAGCGGCCCGCGAACCATGCCCGCCCCGCCTCGAACAGCAGCGCCACCGGCTCGGCGCGCGCCACCTTGCCGCGGCTGGCATGCACCATGCGCAGCGGCAGGCCGCGTTCGGCCGCGCGCAGCACGCTTTCCACCATCGCCCCGCCCTGGTTCTTCTCGGCGACGACGCAGGCCGCGCCGTGCCGCGCCGCGCACGCCGCCACCGCATTGGCCCAGCCCTCGGGGCTCAGCCCCTGCACGCTGGCATCGTCGATCACATGGGCATGCCCCTCGCGCCCCAGCGCCACCGCGACGATGCCGCACGCATCGCCATCGGTCCCCGCCGGCGGATCGACGCCCACCACCACGCGCACCAGCTCGCCCGGCGGCGCGCCGCGACACCGCTCGATCAGCGCGCGCGGCCACAGCGCGCCCGCGACATCCTCGATCATCTCGCCGTCCAGTTCCTGCCGCCCCAGCCTTGTGTCGGCATAATCGGCGAGCATCGCCGCGACGAAGCTGTCGGGCAGATGCGGATTGTCCCGCGTCCGCCCCACCGTCTCGTGCACGTCCGGCATCGCGCGCACCCGCCGCATCAGCGTCACCGGGCGCGGCGTCGTCGTCACCACCACGCGCGGCCGCGCGCCCTGGCGCAGCCCCATCATCAGATTGTCCCACGCCGCATCGCCGACGCGCGCCGGCCATTTCGCCAGCTCGTCGCACCAGGCAAAGCCATGTTCCGGCCCGCGCAGCTTTTCGGGTGTCTCGGCCGAATAGACGATCGCCCGCGCACCGGTCGGGAAATCGATTTCCCCAAGCGTCGCGCGCCACAGCAGCGCCTCGTCGTCGCGCGCCGCTGCCAACAGGCCCGACGGCCCCTCGATCATCACCCGGCGCACCTCGTCGATCGTCGCGCCCACCAGCGCGATCCGCGCGCCCGCATGGCTGCGCGCCATCTGCATCACCCATTCGGCGCCGGCGCGCGTCTTGCCAAAGCCGCGCCCGGCGCGGATCAACCAGATCCGCCAGTCGCCCTCGGGCCAGAACTGGCCGTCATGCGCCCAGCGCGACCACCATTCGTTGAAGAAGCGCAGATGCGCCTCGGGCATTTCGCGCACCAGCTTGGCACGCTCCTTCGCCGGCAGCCGCGCCATCCGCGCGATCGCGTCGAACGGGGCGCCCGCGCTCACGGCACCTCGCCCTGTTCGCGCGCCAGCCGTTTCTCCACCGCGTCGAGCTTCTTGAGCAGCGCCGCCTCGGCCTCCTCGCGCGTCGCCCGCGGCGTCGCGCCGCGCGGTCTGCGCGCCGGGCCGCCCACCGCGCCGCGATGGTGGCGAAGCAGCTCCATCGCCAGCTTGAGGTCGACCGGCGGCGGCACCGCCTCGCTCGATCCGGGCTCGATGTCGTTGACGGTGCCTTCCGCACCGGCGGCGCGCAGCAATTGTTCCTCCAGCCGGTCATAGCCGGTCAGGATCGCCGCGCGCCACAACTCGGCGAAATGCGGGTCGCGCCGCCGCAGCCGGTACGCGCTCGCCGTCGATACGCCGATCTGGCGCGAGGCGGTCGTCACGTTGCAAGTCGCGGCGAGCACATCGAGAAATCGGGTGCGCCGCGCCTTGGTCCAGCCACGATCGGCCGCCTTGCGCCGTTGCATGCGACGTTGATTGCCGCCGGCGATGATCTCGTCGTCCATAGCCTGTCTCCGAAAACGCAGACGGGCCGGCGCCCCTAATGGAGCCCGGCCCATCGAGCGGCCATCCCGGCCGCGAGTCGCAATTCTTCAGCGTTCCCTGCATGTGCCATATCAGCGTGACGATGTCAATAGCAATTATCCCATTTGGTTATTGCACGACACGCCTTGCGAACGTTCTCCAAAAAAAACTAAGCTGGCCGGGCTCGTAACGAAAATCGGGATCGCAGGGGGAAACGGGCCATGAACGCAGTCATTCTCAAGAAGACGGCACCACCGTGGAAATAATCGCGATGCCCATCCGCGCGTGAGCGCGCGGATGTTTCGCGCTCGCATGGGCGGGAGCCGGTCTCGCGCCCTGAACCGTCATGTCCGGCCAACTTGCGCAATGGTTTGCATTGTTATAGTGCGCGCGCAACGAAGGCCGGGTCCGGTTCTATTGCGACAAGGAACTGCGTTTCTGGCGGCGTCGAGGAGAGGTCGACGCTCAAAGGGGCTCGTACTTCCACATTATTACCGAAAGCGATGGTCAAGGTGGTGCCCGGTGGTCGGCACGTGCCCTGCGTCGCGTGTCGGAGACGTGCTTTGACAGACAACAGGGGTTCTCGCCGCTTCGTCCCCGGGCAGGGCGGCGCATTACGACGCATTGGCGAACGACAGGCGGCACCACGGGCGGCGCGGACGACGGCCGCCTGGCTGAAGCGCGTGCCCGCGCGCTGGCGGCGTCAGCCGGGCGGGGGCCGCGCCGGCTTCCGCTATCCCACGCATCGGCCGGTGCTAGGGCCGGTGCGCCCGCTGATGCTCGTCATTCTGCTGGGCAGCGCGATCGTCGCCGGGATGCTGTGGATCGCCAGCCTCGAGATGCTGGCGCGCGACCGGGCGGAGGCGATCGAGACGGCGATCCGCGAGAACAACAACCGCGTGGTCGCCTATGAACAGTTTGTCGATCGCACGCTCGCGATTGCGCAGCTCGCGCTCGATCATTTCGCCCAGACGCTGCCGCCGATCGCGGCGCCGGCCCCGGCAGCCGCGCCGCCGCGCCTGCTCGATGATCCACTCGCGCGCAATCCGCTGTTCGCCTCGGTGATGGTGGCGGATGCGGCGGGCAATGTGCGCAGCGCCTCGGTGCCGGGGCTGCCCGCGATGAATATCGCCGATCGCTCCGGCTTTCGCGAGCTTCAGGCGAGCAGCCCGGCACAGCGCTATGCGATCGGCCGGACTGCGATGTCCGCCGCGCTCGGCCGGCCGGTGGTTTCGATCGGCCGCGCGCTGTTCCATCCCGACGGCCGCTTTGCCGGGCTCGTCGCGGTGCGGATCCCGGTCGAGCGCTTCACCGACTTCAATCGCGATGCCCGGACCGCCGACAGCGATCTGATCGCGCTCGTCCGCGGCGACGGAGTCACGCTCGCCCGGCGCCAGGGCGGGCGCGTCAGCTATGGCGAACGGATTCGCGATCATGCGGCGGTATGGCGCGGGACGGATGGGTCAAGCGGCGCCTTTGTCGGCGCGCTTCCCACCGATGGCGTCCGGCGGCTGGTCAGCTGGCGGCGGCTCCCGGTCTTCGACGTGGTCGCCGCGACCGGCGTCGGCGAGTCCGATCTGCTGGCGGCGGTCAATCGGCGGCGCCATCGCACCTTCGCCTTTCTCGGCGTCATCACGGTTGCGCTGTTCGCCTTTGCCGGGCTGGCGATGTACGGGCTGTGGCGGCGCGAAACGGTGGCGCGCGATCTCGCCGGCACCAATGACCGGCTGTGCGAGGCGCAGCGGATCGGCGGGATCGGCGATTGGGAATATGACGTCGCGAGCGATCGGCTGATCCTCTCCGATCATCTCTGCCGCATGCACGGCCGCGATCCGGCCGACGATCTGATGCCCGCGCGCGCGGCGCTGCGGCTGGTCGAGCGCGGCGACCGCGGCCGGCTGCTCGCGGCGGTGCGCGACGCGATCGTCACGCGCACGCCGCAGAGCTGCGACATCCAGATGTGCAGCGGCGATCGTGCGGTCTCGCACCGGCGGGTGCGGATCGTCGCCACCGGCACGGGCGCGGCGCTGTCGCTGATCGGCACCGAACAGGACATCAACGCGGAGAAGGCGCATGCAGCGCTGCGCGACGAGGTTGCGCACGGCGCGCGGATCGAGGCGATGAACCTGATGGCGGCAACGATCGCGCACGAGCTCGCCCAGCCGCTCACCGCCGCGTCCAACTATATCGCGGCGGCGCGCTTTGCCGGCACCACCAATATCGAACTGATGCGCGATCTGCTCGGCAAGGCGCGGGCGCAGATCGGGTTGACGCACCGCATCGTCGAGCGCGCGCGCGACATGGCGGCCAATCGTCGCGGCGAATCGGCGGCGCAGGTCGCCGAAGTCGTCGAGGAAGCGGTGGCGCTGCTGCGGATCGCGACGCCGGGCTGCGCGGTCGCCTTCGCCTTCGATCTCGATCCGGCGGCGCCCTGGCTCGCGGCGGACAAGGTGCAGGTGCAGCAGGTGCTGCTTAATCTGCTGCGCAATGCGGTTCAGGCGGTGTCGGGGCGCCTCGACGGCGAAGTCGTGGTCGCCAGCCGTCTCCAGCCCGACGGGATGGTGCAGCTCTCGGTGTCGGACAACGGCCCCGGCCTGCCCGCCGATGCGCCGGACATCTTTTCGCCGTTCATCTCGTCGAGCCGCGCCGGCGGCCTCGGCCTCGGCCTCTCGATCTGCCGCGCGATCGTCGAATCTTACGGCGGCCAAATCCAAGCCGCCCCAACCAACGAAGGCGCGCGGATCAGCTTTTCGCTGCCGCTGCTCGCGGTCGCTCGGGTCGAGCGGCGCGACGTCCAGCGCGCCTGAGGCTCAGGCGAGCGCCGCCACCGCACGCGTCCATGCCACCGCCTCGTCGGGCCAGCGCTCGACGATCTCGACGGCCCCGGCCTCCCCGCTCGCGGGATCGACCTCGATCGCCGCGCGATGCTCGAACGTCGCGTTGCCGCAAATCGTCACGCACCGTTCGGCATCGGCCGCGCCGCGCACCAGCCCGCCGCGATTGAACACGCGCACCTCGCTGCCGAACGCCGTCCGTCCGGTCAGCGCCGCGCTCAGCACCGATGCCGCCATCGCGCTGCCGCAACTGTCGGTCAGCCCGACGCCGCGCTCGAACGTCCGCACGAACAGCGCGTCCGGCCCGCGCCGTTCGACGAACGAGACATTGGCCCGCGCCGGGATCAGCGCCGGCCGCGCCTCGCACCATTGGCCGAGCGCGACGAGCTCCGCCTCGTCCACCCTATCGACGAACGTCACGAGATGCGGGTTCGGCATCGCCACCGCCGTGAACGCCCGCGCGCTCGGCAGCCCGGCGATCGGCGCATCGATCACCGCGCCGTCGATGCCCACCAACCCGACATCGCTCGCCGCGATCGAATTGGGGCCGACCAGCGTGCGGATCGTCGCGACGCCGGGCGCCAGATCCCGCTCGCGCGCGACATCGGCCGAACTCGTCTTTAGCTTGACCCGCGCCGCCGCGATGCCCAACACCTCAAAGCCGAGCCGTGCAGTGCAGCGCAGCCCATTGAGGCAGGTCTCGGCTTCGGAGCCGTCCGAATTCCACATCCGCATGCCGAACGCATGGTCGGCATCCCCCGACACCAGCGCGAGCAGCCCGTCGCCACCGACCGGGCCATTTCGGTCGGCCAGCACACGCGCGATCGTCCGCCACGCCGCCTCGTCGAGCGAGAGCGCACGCGCGTCGATCAGCGGGAAATCATTTCCCGAACCATGGCATTTGACGAATTCGATCCGCATCGCGCCCATCTAGGGCGTGGACACGCGCTTGGCTATGCCGCGCGCACCTCGCCGCCGCCCATCGCTTCCACCTGCGCCTTGTCGCGCGCGATGATCTCGGCAAAGCTCGGCCGCGCATGGATCGCGTCGATATAGGCGGCGGTCCGCGGATAGCGCGCCGGATCGACGCACACGCCGATGCAACCCAGCGTCGCCAGCACACTCGCCACCGCGATATCGGCCAGCGTCAGCCGGTCCTCGACCAAAAAGCCGCTGTCGGGAATCGTCCGCTCCAGATAGTCGAAAAGCGGCGGCAGCTGCTCGCGCTCGGCATGGTCGGCGGCGTCGTGATCGCCCGGCTGGCGCATCACGCGCGGCCGGACGAATCGGTTGCCGAAAATCGCGCCGCCCGCCGCCATCATCAGCGTATCGGCCAGCTCGTCGAACCAGATCGTGCGCGCGCGTGCCTGCGGCTCGGCGGGGATCAGGCTGGGCTCGGGGAATTTCGCCTCCAGATAGGTGACGATCGCGGTCGAATCGGCGATCATGAAATCGCCGTCCTTGAAGGCGGGCATTTTGCCGAACGGGCTCGCCGCGGCGAAATCGGGATCGCCTTGGCCGATCCCGGCGAACTTCAGCTCCAGCGTCAGGCCCTTTTCGGCCCCGAACACCATGCATTTGCGAACATAAGGCGACAGCGTCGAACCATAGACGATCATGTCATTCCCCTCTTCCGGTCGCGCAGTGATAGCGCGCTGCGAACCGGAATGCGCGATTCTCGCGACAAACCGTCGCCGGGATGCCACAGTGGCGGCGATGACAGATTTCTTCGTTCTGCTGCTTGCCATTGCCGGGATCGGCGCGTTCGTCAGCCTGCGCCGCCGGATCGATCGACTCGAAGCGGCGCTGCACGCGGCGCGGGAAGGTCTGATATTGCAGGGGCAGGCGCCCGTGGCCGAACCGCCGCGCGCCCAGGCGAGCATCCGCCCACGCGGCGATGAACCCGTGATCGTCGTGCGGGAGCCCGAAGTCGAGCCTGTGCAGGCGGCGCCCGCCCCCGATCCCGCCCCAGCGCAGGAGGTCCACCGCCCCTCCCCCGCAAGGCTGAGCGTCGAACGGCCCAGCTTCGAAACACTGGTCGGCGGGCGGCTGCCGATCTGGATCGGCGGCGTCGCGCTGATCCTCGCCGGCTTCTTCCTCGTCCGCTATTCGATCGAACAGGGGCTGCTCGGCCCCGGCGCGCGCACCTCGATCGCCGCGCTGTTCGGCCTCGCCCTGATCGCCGCCAGCGAAGTCGCGCTTCGCCTGCCCGCCACGCGCGACGATCCGCGCATCGGCCAGGCGCTCGCCGGCGCCGGCATCGCCAGCCTCTATGGCACGCTCTACATGGCGGCAGCGCTCTATCACCTCGTCGCGCCGCTCACCGCGTTCGCGGCCGTGCTCGCGATCACGCTGGCCGCGCTGGCCCTGTCGCTGCGGCATGGCCAGCCCACTGCGATCATGGCGCTGATCGGGGGGTTCGCGGCGCCGCTCGTCGCCGGCTTCGATGCCGCGGGGCTCGGCCCGCTGCTGGTCTATCTCGGCCTGTTCGTCGCCGCGCTGTTCGGGCTGGCGATCCGGCGCGGGTGGGGCTGGCTCGCGCTCGCCGCGAGCGTGATCGGCCTCGCCTGGACGCAATTCCTGATCGCGGTGGTCGATGGCCACGCCAGTCTGTCGGCGATCGGCGGTTATACGATGCTGCTCGCCGGCGGCGCCAGCGCGGCGCTGCCGGCTGCCGGCATTCGCGGCCGGCTGCGGCTGCTGCCGCTGGTGGTCGGCATGATCCAGCTGATCGTGATCGCCCCGGGCCTCGATTTCGGGCCGCTCGCCTGGAGCTTCTATCTCGTCCTTGCCGGTGCCGCGCTCGTGCTCGCCTGGCGCGACGCCGCCTATCTGCCCGCCGCCGCCGCATCGCTGGTGCTGCTGCTCGTGCTCGAGGCGCTGGCGCTCGGCCAGCCCGAACACGCGACGACGCCGCTGGCGGCGATCATCGCCACGTTGCTGTTCGCGGGCGCCGGCCATGCGCTCGCCGCGCGCGGCCGCGGTTGGGCGGCGCTGGCCGTGCTCGGCGGTGCCGGGCCGCTGCTCGTCGCGCACGCCGTCGCGCCGGTGCTGCTGCCCGCGATCGGCTGGGGTCTGCTCGAACTTGGCGCAAGCATCACCACCGGCTGGATCGCATGGCGGCGGCGCGGCACTGCCGATGATGACGCGCTGGTCGGCGCCAGCCTCGCCACCGCGATCCTGGTCGCCGTCGGCCTTGCCCAGTTCCTGCCGGTCGACTGGCTGGCCGTGCCGCTCACCCTCACGCTGATCGGGCTCGCCGTCTGGGCAACGCGCGTCGGCGGCGCAAGATTGTTCGATCTGCCGCTGTTCGCGTTGGTCGCTGCGCTGATCGCTGCGGCGCCCGAACTGGCGGCGATGGGCGGCACATTGCTTGTGGCGCTTGCCGGCGATCGCCTGCCCTATGTCGCGCTGCCGTCGATCGGCGACGCGCTGCGCATGCTGGCGCTGCCCGTCGTCGCGACGCTGGTGCTGCTGCGCGATCCGCGCCAGTTCGGCGCCGGCCGGCGGATCGCCGCGCCCGCCGCCGCCGCGATCGGGCTGATGCTGCTCTACGCCCTCGCTAAGCAGCCGCTGGCGATCGACACCCAGGCACGTTTCCTCGACTGGGGTTTTGTCGAACGCGCGCTCATCACCCAGGCCTGTTTCGCCGCCGCCTGGTGGCTCGCCCGTATCGATCGCCTGCCGATGCTGATGCGCGCGCTGCTGATCCTCGCCATCGGCCGCCTGGTCGCGTTCGATCTCCTGTTGTTCAACCCGGCGCTGGTTGCCCAATGGGTCGGGCCGCTGCCGCTGTTCAACGTCGCCGTGCTGCACGCCGCCGCCGCCGCCGCCTGGCTGTGGACACTGTCGCCGCGCCGCGAAATCCGTGGCGCGGCGATGGCGGCGACGCTGGTCGGGGTGATCGCCGCCGTCCGCCAGGCGACGCACGGCGCGTTGATGGTCGGGCCGGTCGGCACGCTCGAAAATGGCGGCTATTCGGCGGCGCTGCTCGGTCTGGCGCTGTTCTGGCTGTGGCGCGGCATCGCCGCCGCGCGGCACGATCTTCGCCTTGTCGGGCTGGCGCTGCTCACATTGGTCACGCTCAAGGTCTTCCTGGTCGATGCCGCCGCGCTCGACGGCGTTCTGCGAATCCTGTCGTTCCTCGGCCTCGGCGTCGCGTTGATCGCGATCGGCTGGGCCTATGGCCGCTTTCTCGGCGGCGGCCGGGCGAGCGACCCGGCCTGATCTGGGCGGAAGCGATCTTATGGGCGCCTCAGTGCAGCCCGTAATGATCGGCGAGCCGGTCGAGCGCGAGCCCGAGCACCAGCTTGGCGGCCCGGCTCGGCCAGCCCAGTGCCTTTTCCGCCGCCGTCAGCCCCTCGCCGGCGCACACCACCCGCCACAAGATGTCGGCCAGCCCCTGACCGGCAGCCGCGATCGCGGCATCGAAGCGTCGCCGCGCCGCGATCTGCGCCGCCACCGGATCGAGTGGCTCCGGAGAACAGGCGCGATTGCCGCCGCGCGGCGCAGCATCCCAGCGCATCGTGACGCGCGGAGCGAGCGCGGCCATCTCGTAATCGCCGCGCAGCCGCTCCCCCGCCTCGAACTGCCGCGCATCGATCAGCCCGCGCGCATGCAGCCAGGCGAGCGGCGATTCGGCGACGTTGACCGTCACCCGGCGCCCGCCGCGCCCCGCTGCCCCGCGCCCCCGCACCACCACGCCATTCTCCAGCGCACATTCTTCGAGCTGACGCATCGTTGATCTCCTTTTGTTCTCGCTTGTACCCTTGCCACGAAGCGCCAAGTGTAGGACAGCAAAAAAACCAGATCGGTTAAAGAGCTTCGGGGAGTCGAGCGATGATCACTGCGATCCGGGAAGTCCGCCGCGCCAAGGGCCTGACGCTCGACGATGTCGCGCAGCGTTGCGTGCCCCCCACCACCGCACAGACAATCGGACGGCTCGAAACCGGCACGCGCACGGTCTCGGTCGGCTGGCTCAATCGCATCGCCGGCGCGCTCGGCGTCGACGCAGCCGATCTGGTGCGGCTGCCCGATCGGCCCGACGTCCCGGTCGTCGCGCAGCTCGGTGCAGACGGTGCGACGGCGCCCTCGCGCGCAGCCTCGCTCGTCCCGCCGCGTCCCGAGCCCGGCATGGTCGCGGTCACCGTTCAGGTGAGTCTGGGCGATTATCGCGCTGGCGATTCGATCTGGTGCGAACGGCTCACGCCCGACTCGTTCGGCGGCGCGGTCAACCGCGACGTGCTCGTGCCCCGGCCGGCCGGCCGCTTCATGTTCGGCCGCCTGATCGGGCGCGAGGGCGCGCGATTGCAGGTCCTCCCGCCGGGCGCCGGGGGCCGGCAGCAGATCGTTTCCGATCCGCCCTGGATCGCCGTCGCCGTGCGGCTGGTTCGGCCGCTATAGGCAATCTTCCGCCCTTGCCTGTCGCCGCGAACGGACGCATCTTCCCGGCCTTCAGGAGGGCAATCGCAATGAAAACAAGGATCATGATCGCGGTCGGCGCGCTCGTCGCTTCGGTGCCGGCGCTCGCCGAGGATTGGGATTTCATCCTCATCAACAGCACCGGCAAGACGGTCACCAAGGTCGAGATCGCGGCCGGGGGCAGCGACAAATGGGAAGCCGACAAGGTCGACGAGCAGGCCAAGGGCGAAAAGTCCGTCAAGCCGGGCGCGCGCACCACGATCCATTTCGACAAGGGCAGCGGCTGCAAATATGATCTGCGCGCGACCTTTGACGACAAGACCAGCGCCATCTGGTCGGGGATCAACGTCTGCGACAATTCCTACGTCACGATCAAATATGCCGGCGAGAAGCCGACCTTCACCGCCAACTGACCTGGCGGGATATCCGCGCATCGCGGGCGACGACGATCACGTCGCCGCCCGCGTCATGCTGCACCGATGCTGCGGGATGGTGGGCGCTGACGGGCTCGAACCGCCGACCCTCTCGGTGTAAACGAGATGCTCTACCAACTGAGCTAAGCGCCCGCGCGGCCCGCGATGCCAAAGCTTTGCGCGAAGGGCAAGGGGGCGCGCGCCGCCCATCGTCCGATTATTGCGCCCCGATGTCACACCAGCCCGAGCCCGGCGCGTTTCAGGCCGCCGACGAGCCGCACCATCGCATCGCGCGCCCGTTCGCTCAGCGCGATATAGGCGCGGCGCCGGTCATTGGGATCGGCGCGGCGCTCGAACAGCCCCGCCTCGTTGAGCGTGCCGATCCAGCGCAGCGCGGTGGTCGGCGGCACGGCGGCTGCGATGCACAGGCTCGAAACCGACACCGGCCGCCGCTCGAGGTCCGAGGCGAACAGGTCGAGCAGCATGTCCCAGGCGGGATCCGCGAACAGGTCGCCCGCGAAATAGTCGGCGCGCATCCGCCGCGCGCGGATCACCCGGCGGATTTCGGCTGCGGTAATGTCGACGGGCTCGGCGGGTTCGGCGCGAAACCGCAGCGTCTCGTTGCGCAGCGATGCCGCGCCCTCGTCCACTGCTTCCGCGCTCCGGGTCAGCCGCGCCAGCGTGTCGGCGATCCGCGCCACCTCCTCCTGAAACCGGCGCATGCGCAGCGCGATCTCGTCGCCGTTCGAATCGTTGAGCCGCCCGCGCCACCGCCACCGCGCGCCCGCCATCGCCGCCAGCCGCTCCGCCGGGCTCGGATCGCACAGCAGCTGCACGCCGGGATCGAGCAGCCCGATCAGCTGGTCGATCCGATCGAGCGGCATCGTCACCACCACGCCGATGCCGCGCGCATGCGCCAGCGCATCGACGCGCGTCAGCACCGTCTCGACCAGCGCCGGATCGGCATCGGCGGTCTCGACCGCGATCAGCCGGGCGCGATCGAGCCTGCCGTAATCGCCGATTGCCTCGGCCAGGCCGATCGGCGCGTCGACCACATAGCCCGCGCCGCGCGCCGCCAGCATCCCGGCCTCGCCCGCAGCAGCACTGTCGGCGACGATCAGCGCTTCCTCACGATCGATGCTATAGCCTTCAAATTGCGTCGAACTCGATTCCGCTGCCTGCATCACCGCCCCCCGTGGTTCGTCGTCTGTTCCCCAGATGCAGCATCGATCCGAAATGGCGGAGTCGGATTGCCTCCATTTCGGACGGTCAGCCGCGGCGGCGCAAATCGGGGATCTGCCCCTCGGTCAGCCCCAGCATCACCCGCGCCGCGCTCGCCAGCGTCGCCGCCGACAGCACGAAGCTGATCGCGACCAGCGCCAGCGTCCCCGCGATCAGCACCAGCTGCGCCGCCACCGGCAGGTTCCTGGCGGCAATCGTCATCATGATCAGCGCCTGCGCCAGCGCGTCGGGGTT
Source organism: Sphingomonas sp. RS6 (assembly GCF_054489705.1). Classification (NCBI taxonomy): domain Bacteria; kingdom Pseudomonadati; phylum Pseudomonadota; class Alphaproteobacteria; order Sphingomonadales; family Sphingomonadaceae; genus Sphingomonas; species Sphingomonas sp. RS6. The sequence continues at coordinate 29,122 of NZ_JBTMWM010000002.1, read as the reverse complement.
GATCCCGGTCTGGAGCAGCAACGCCAGAATCGGGCCGAAGAACAGCGCGATCAGCACCGTCCATGCCGCGACCACCAGCGCCCCGATCGCCACGAACGCCCCGAAGATCGACCAGAAATGCCCGCGCGACTGCGCCCAGGCCTCGTCCACCGTGATCGCTTCGTAGAGATAGGTGAGCGGCAACGCGATCGAGAGCCGCACATGCACGAACGCCAGCGCGGCCAGCTCGCCCAGCAGCAGCAACGTCGCCAGCACGCTGCGCAGCCCCGGATCGACGACCAGCCAGCCGAGCAGCGACAGCAGGAACCCGTTGAACAGCGCGAGCAGGAACATCACCACCCCCGTCGCCACCGCCAGCATCGCCAGCAGCGCGAACACGCGCAGCTCGTTTCCACCGAAACGGAGGTAAAACACGCCGCGCTTGTACGGGTGCAGCGTCGCGCGCGTCACCGCCGTCATCAGCACCGCGATCAGCAGGAGCGTCGCCAGCTGCGTCGCCAGCGCCGGCACCAGCATCGCCGCGCCGCCGCCGCCCCGCGCGCCGACGTGCATCAGCATCAGCCGCGCCGTCCCGATCACGAAGATCCCGACCAGATAGAGGATGGACCAGGCCGCGACCGACCCCGGCCGCTGCCGCAGCAGGCGGAACGCGCCCCCCAGTATCGATCCGATCACGCGCGCGCCCCTTGCTGCCTCAGTCCAGCGACTTGACGATCTCCTCGACCATCTTCTTCGCGTCGGCAAGCAGCATCATCGTATTGTCGCGATAGAACAGCTCGTTGTCGACGCCGGCATAGCCCACGCCGCCCATGCTGCGCTTGATGAACAGCACGGTCTTGGCCTTTTCCACGTCAAGCACGGGCATGCCATAGATCGGCGAGGACTTGTCGGTCTTGGCCGCCGGATTGGTCACGTCGTTGGCGCCGATCACGAACGCCACGTCGGTCTGCGCGAACTCGGCGTTGATGTCCTCCAGCTCGAACACCTCGTCATAGGGGACGTTCGCTTCGGCCAGCAGCACGTTCATATGGCCGGGCATCCGCCCCGCCACCGGGTGGATCGCATATTTGACTCGGACGCCGTGCTCCTTGAGCTTGTCCGCCATCTCGCGCAGCGTGTGCTGCGCCTGCGCCACCGCCATGCCGTAACCGGGGACGATGATCACCTGCTCGGCCTGGCTCATCAGGAACGCCGCATCCTCGGCGCTGCCGCGCTTCCACGGCCGGTCGACGGCCGCCGCGCCGCCGCCACCGCCCGTCTCGGCGCCGAAGCCGCCGGCGATCACGCTGATGAAGCTGCGGTTCATCGCCCGGCACATGATGTAGCTGAGGATCGCGCCTGAGCTACCGACCAGCGCGCCGGTGATGATCATCGCCGAATTGTGCAGCGTGAAGCCCATCGCCGCCGCCGCCCAGCCCGAATAGCTGTTGAGCATCGACACGACGACCGGCATGTCCGCGCCGCCGATCGGGATGATCAGCAGGAAGCCGATGACGAACGACAGCACCGTGATCGTCCAGAAGATCCACGGCGCCTGATCCTGCGTGAAATAGGCGATCAGGCCCAGGATCGCGGCGAGCACGCCCAGATTGATCGCATGGCGCGCGGGCAACAGGATCGGCTTGCCGCCCATATTGCCGTTGAGCTTGAGGAACGCGATCACCGAGCCGGAGAAGGTGATTGCGCCGATCGCGACGCCAAGGCCCATTTCGATGCGGCTGACGCCCAGGATTTCGCCATCCTCGCCCAGGATTCCGAACGCGCCCGGATTGAGGAACGCCGCCGCCGCCACCAGCACCGCCGCCATGCCCACCAGCGAGTGAAAGGCCGCGACGAGTTGCGGCATCGCCGTCATCGCGATCCGCCGCGCGGTGACGATGCCGATCGCCGCGCCGATGCCGATCGCCGCGAGAATCTCGAGCACGGCCATCGTGTCGAGCTGCCAGCGGCCATAATTCTCGCAGATCGCGCCCGCAGGGCAGGCCGGCGGCGCCATCGGCACATGCGTGGCCAGTGTCGTCACGACGGCGATGGTCATGCCGATCATGCCGAAACGGTTGCCCCGCTGGCTCGTGCTCGGGCTGGAAAGGCCGCGCAGCGCGAGGATGAAGCACACCCCGGCCACGAGATAGGCGAGCGACGCCCACGGATTGGCGGCGACATGTTCCATGCTCAGCATTCCCCCAGGCGGCGCATCAACGCGCCTTCTTCTTGTACATGGCGAGCATCCGCGCCGTGACGGCGAAACCGCCGAAGATATTGATGCTGGCCAGCACCACCGCGAGCAGCCCCAGCCATTTCGACGTCGCGCCCCCCGCGCCCAGCCCGCTCGCCGCGCTGGCGATCAGCGCGCCGACGATGATGACGGAGGAAATGGCGTTGGTCACCGCCATCAGCGGCGTGTGCAGCGCCGGCGTGACCGACCAGACGACATAATAGCCGACGAAACACGCCAGCACGAAGACCGACAGGATCGAGATAAAGTCCATCTTATAAATCCTCCCCGGAACGGGGAGGGGGACCGTCCGAAGGACGGTGGAGGGGGCTCACCACAAGCGAGGCAATGGCGGCGATCACCGGCTCCGGATCGCGCAAAAGCTCGGCGGCTGCGACCCGCAACACCCGATACCCGTTCTGTTTCATGAATGCATCACGCTGAGTGTCACGCACAACGCGGTTCCCCCGCTCGTGCGCCTCGCCGTCCACTTCGATTGCAAGGCGCGCTGCGGGACAAAAGAAATCGACGATATAGGGGCCGATCGGATGCTGGCAGCGAAACCGCACGCCCAGCTTCGCGCCCCGCAGCGCCTCCCATAGCAGGACTTCGGGAACGCCATCGCCCGCCGCTGGCGGCGCGCGATCAGCGTCTCCGGGCGAAGCGTCCGCGGATAGCCCCCTCCACCGCGCTTCGCGCGGTCCCCCTCCCCGTTGCGGGGAGGATTGGGGAGCACCAATCCCGTCAACCCACCAGCCTCGCGTTCACCACCTTGCCGCCTTGTGTCACGCGCACGGCGTTGCCGATCTCCTCGTCGAGCACCGGCTTGCCCGCTTCCTTGTCCCAGAAGGCCGAGAGGAAGTTGAACAGGTTGCGCGCGAACAGTGCCGATGCGTCGGCGGCCAGCCGGCTCGGCACGTTGCGATGGCCGATGATCTTCACGCCGTGGCGCTCGACGATCTCGCCCGCCACCGCGCCTTCCACATTGCCGCCCTGCTCTACCGCCAGGTCGACGATGACGCTGCCCGGCTTCATGCTCGCCACCTGCGCGTCGCTGATCAGGCGCGGCGCCGGCCGGCCCGGGATCAGCGCGGTGGTGATGACGATGTCCTGCTTGGCGATATGGCTCGATACCAGTTCGGCCTGCGCCGCCTTGTATTCGTCGCTCATCTCGGTGGCATAGCCGCCGGTTCCCTCGCCTTCGATGCCCGCGACATTCTCGACGAAGATCGGCTTGGCGCCGAGCGACTGGATCTGCTCCTTGGTCGCCGCGCGCACATCGGTCGCGGAGACCTGCGCGCCCAGCCGACGTGCGGTCGCGATCGCCTGGAGCCCGGCAACGCCCACGCCCATTACGAACAGCTTGGCCGCGCTCACCGTGCCCGCCGCGGTCATCATCATCGGAAAGGCGCGGCCATATTCGGCGGCGGCATCGAGCACCGCCTTGTAGCCCGCCAGGTTCGACTGCGACGAAAGAATGTCCATCGACTGCGCACGGGTGATTCGCGGCATGAACTCCATCGCCAGCGCCTCGGCCCCCATCGCCGCATAGCGATCGATTCGCGCGCGCCCGCCGTCTTCGCCCGCGCCGAAGGGATTGAGCCCGGCGACGATCCACGCGCCCTGCTTCAGCCCGGCCAGGCTCTCGGGGTCCGGCCCCTGCACGCCCAGCAGGATATCGGCATCCGCGATCACGTCGGCGCGTGCGCCCAGCGTCGCCCCGGCATCGACATAGGCCTGATCGGCACAGGAAGCCGCCAGTCCAGCCCCTGTTTCCACCGCCACCGCGGCGCCCAGCGCAACGAACTTCTTGACCGTTTCGGGAGTCGCGGCAACACGTCGCTCGCCCGCAGCGCTTTCTTTTAGTACGGAAATCTTCACGTCAGCCGGCGATCAGAAAAACAACGAAACCGACGATGAGAAACACCGCGACGCTTCCCCATTTCATCAGACCGGTAAAACCGTGCCAGGTCTGCAGGTGCGCCTTCATGTCGGCGGCATTGTCACCCGTTTCGGCCATCGCATCACTCCCCTTCTACTCTCGCGCCAAACTCTTATACCGTTCGGCTTCGCACCCTCAACCCCGCGCACGGCAAACGGGTTCAGACTCGCTTAAGCCGAACTTTACCCATCTCTTCTATTCCGGGCGGCCTGAAATGGGACATTTGAGAACGGAGACGGCATGACGCGCAACGGACAGCGCCTTCTGTTGCTGATCGACGCGGAGACGGCGCAGCGCCGCCTCGTCGCCGCGATCGCATCGCGGCGCGGGTGGCGTACCCTTTTTGCCGACGATGCCGAATCGGCGATCGCAACGCTCAACACGCCCGATGGCATCGCGCTCGATGCGATCATCCTCGATCATCCCGCCTCGGATGCCGATGCCGTCAGCCTGATCGCCGATCTGCGCGCGCGCCGCCCGCAACTGCCGATTCTGGTGCTCGCCGCCAACGGCTCGGTCGCAGCCGCCGTCAATGCGATGCGCGCCGGCGCCACCGATTTCCTGGTCAAGCCGATCGCGTCCGAACGGCTGCTCGCGGCGCTCGACGCGGCGGTCGGCGGGGCGGGGGCGGGCGAACTGCGCCCGCTCACCGAGAAGCTCAGCGCCAATCTCGGCTTCGAGGAGATTGTCGGCTCGGCGCCGCAGTTCCGCGCCGCGCTGGCGATCGCCGCCAAGGCCGCGCGCGCGCGCGTCCCCGTGCTGATCGAGGGCGAGCTCGGCGTCGGCAAGCAGATGGTGGCAGAGGCGATTCACGCCGCCTCGCCGCGCAGCCGCAACGAGATGATCGTCGTCAATTGCGGCGCGATCCCCGCCAATCTCGTCGAATCGGAGCTGTTCGGCCACGAAATGGGCGCGTTCACCGGCGCGTTCGAACGCAAGATCGGGCGGATGCAGGAAGCCGATGGCAGCACCATCCTGCTCGACGAAGTCAGCACCATGCCGCCCGACGCCCAGGTCAAGCTGCTGCACATGCTGCAGACCGGCGAGGTCCAGTCGATCGGCGCGCGCCACCCGCGCGAGGTCGATGTGCGCGTCGTCGCCGCCAGCAACGTGCCGCTGATCGCCGAGGTCGAGGCCGGGCGCTTCCGCGAGGATCTCTATTATCGGCTCAACGTCGTCCAGGTGGCGATCCCGCCGCTGCGCGAACGGATCGCCGACGTGCCCGCGCTCGTGCGCCATCTGCTCACGCGGATCGCCGAACAGCCGGGGCTGCGCCCGCTCAGCATCAGCGACGATGCGCTGCACCTGCTCGCCAGCTATGACTGGCCGGGCAATGTCCGCCAGCTCCAGAACGCGCTGTTCCGCGCCGCCGTGCTGTGCGACGAGGGCGGGCTGACGCGCGACGACTTCCCCCAGATCGCCAATCTCGCGCTCGGCCGAGGGAGCGAGAGCGCGCCGGCCGGCGCCGATGCCGGGCATCCGCATGTCGCCCTGTTTCATCCCGACGGCCATCTGCGCCCGCTCGACGAGATCGAGGCCGACATCATCCGGCTCGCGATCAGCCATTATCGCGGGCGGATGACCGAGGTCGCCCGGCGGCTCGGCATCGGCCGATCGACGCTCTACCGCAAGCTCGGCGAGCTCGGGATCGATCAGAGCGCGGCCTGACGTGCGTCACGCCCAGCGCGCGGGAAAGCTCGGAAATTCGATGAAGCTCGGCGGCGCGCCGGTCGAAGGCGGCGGGTCGCACACGCCTTCGCCGATATAGCGGAGCGCCATCGACAGCCCGGAGCGTGAAAATGGCTTGGGGATGATGCCGTGCGCGCCGGCCAGGTCGGGCGGAACCTTTTTCGGATTGGCGGTGACGAACACCACCACCGTGTCCGCCCAGCGGCGGTGGATCAGGCCGGACACGTCGATGCCGCTCGATCCGCCGGCCAGCTGGACGTCGACCAGCGCGACATCGGGCGCGGGGCTTTCGGGCAGCGCCTCCACCTCGGCGAACGACGCAGCCTCGGCTAGCACATGGTGGCCGCAATCCTCCACCATCGCCTCGATATCCATCGCCAGCAGCATCTCATCCTCGACGATCAGGACGTTCATCGGCGTGGTGGGCGTCATGAATCCTGCTCCAGTGGAAAGCGTATCGTCACGCGTGTGCCAGGATAGGCCTGCGTCCATTTCGTCTCCGCGCGCAGCTGGCGCGACAGTCTCAGGATCAGCGCGCGGCCCAGGCCCTCGGCGGGCATCTCGCCGGCGATGCCGGGACCGTCATCGGTGACGACGATCTCGGCCACCGTGTCGTCGCGCCGTGCCGTCACCGTCATGCGGCCCGGGCGGCCGTCGCGATAGGCGTGCTTGACGGCGTTGGTCAGCACTTCGTTGAGCACCAGCCCCAGCGCCGCGGCATCGCTCGCCGCCACCTCGATCGGCTCCACGTCGACATCCACGATGATGTCGTCGCGGCCGCTCGCGCCGATCACGTCGGGCACCAGCGTCGCGACGAACGCGCCGACGTCGAATCGGGTGACGTCCTCGGACTGGTAGAGCCGGCGATGGACCGTCGCCAGCGCGTCGATCCGCTCGAGCATCGCCTCCAGCTTTGCGCCGATCGCCGGATCGTCGATCGTCCGCGCCTGCAGGCGGATCAGCGATCCGATCATCGTCAGGTTGTTCTTCACGCGGTGGTCCACCTCGTGGAGCAGCATCGTCTTGGCGGCGAGCGCGTCCTGCAGCGCCTCGGTCCGCCGCGCGACCTCGCGCTCCACCTTTGCCTTCTCCTCGGCGATCGCCGCCTGCGCCTCGATCCGGTCGGTCATGTCGAGCTGCGAGGCGAAGAAGAACTCGATCTCGCCCGCGCTGTTGCGCACCGGGCTCAGATACAGCGCATTCCAGAACGGCGTGCCGTCCTTGCGATAGTTGAGCAGGTCGACCGAGAAGTCGGTCCCCGCCTCGATTGCCGCGCGCACCTGCGCCACCGCCTCGCGGTCGGTGTCCGGCCCCTGCAGGAACCGGCAGTTGCGCCCGATGATCTCGTCGCGGCCATAGCCGGTCAGCCGCTGGAACGCCTCGTTGCAGAAGATGATCGGATTGTCGTCCTGGCGCGGGTCGGTGATGATCATCGCCATGCGCGTCGCGCGCACCGCTGCCGCAAACGGATCGCCGCGCCCCTGCTCATGGGCGATGTCGTCCGTCAGATGCCAGTTGTCGCGTTGCAGCAAATCAGACCTCCTCACCGCCAGCTTCTTTCGAACCCGCCCGGACATAACCGTCGTCGTGCCGCTTTGGTCCCGAATAGTGCCGATTGCCGCTGGATCGCGTGGTTGATGCGCCCTTGACGACGCCCCCCGCGCTTTCCCCGGCTTGGCGCCGCGGCCGCTCCGGGGCATTCCATCGCCAAGCCCCGAGGGTCGCACTCCTGCGGGACCCGGGTCGGACGGCGGTCGCATCCCGCCCGCCGTCCGCCTCGATCCGGGTTGCAGCGCGATTGAAATCGCGGCCCGGTCATTCTATTTACATGACTGTCAATTAACAGGCGACGGCATGGCAACCCAGGCTTCTCACCCGACCCGCGCGGCGATCGATGCGCCGACGCCCCCCGCGATCAACCCCGGCATTCCGCTGCGGCGCGAATGGGGCACCGCCTTCGCCGCCTTGCGCCGCCTGCTCGCCGATGGCGACGACACCGAACAGGTGTTCCGCATCATGCGCGCGCTCAACGGCGATGTCAGCCAGCGCAACTATCGCCGCCTGCTCACGCTGCCCCAGGGCGGCCGGATCGCCTATCGCCGGGTCGAGCTGGCCGAGCGGCTGTGCGACCGCGACTGGATCGACGGCTTCGCCCCCGGCACCGTCGGCGCCGCCTATCGCGCGTTTCTCGACGCGACCGGCTATACCGCGCAGGGCCTGGCCGAGGTCAGCATGGTCGAAGGCGGCTTCCAGAGCATGGATGTCGAACATCCCTATGCCTGGATGGGCCGGCGCGAGCGCGACATCCACGATCTCTGGCACGTGCTCACCGGCTACAAGGCGAGCGAGCATCTTGGCGAACTCTGCCTCGTCGCCTTTTCCTATGCCCAGACGGGCGGGCTCGGCTGGGGGGCGATCGCGCTCGCCGGTGGGCTCAAGACGATCCGCGTCACCCGCCGCCTCGATTGCGTCCGCGCGATCATCGAGGGGTATCGCCACGGCAAGCGTGCCGCATGGCTGCATGGCGAGGATTATGAGGCGCTGCTCGCCGAGCCGCTCGAGGCTGCGCGCCGCCGCCTGAACATCGCCGATCCGGTTCGCTACCGGATCGCCCAGGCCAGTCTGGAAGCGGCGGGAATCGCCGCCATCTGATCGCCCGGTGCCGGCATATCGCGCCGGCACCGGGCCGCGCATCACTTCGCCGCCGGGCTCGCCGTGGCGGTCGGCGCCGGCGTCGCGCCGGCCGTGCCCTTGGCACCGGCAGCCTTGGCCGCGTCGAGCGCCTTGTTCGCCTGGTCCATGATCCGCTGGCGCAGCGCCGCGCGGTCGAGCACCTTCGGCAGCGCGAACTCGCTCGCCGGGATCGCGCCGGTGGTCACGTCGGTCAGCGTCATCGCCTCGCCCATGCGCAGCGGCATGCCCTTCTTCAGCGTGTCCTCCAGCACCTGCTCGGCCTTGGGTACGCTGGTATAGACGGTCGCCATGCGCTGGCCGGTCAGCTGCGTCTGCATCGCCACCGCCTTGGCGACATTGGCATAGGCCGGATCGGTGTTGATCACGATCTGGATCGAATCGCCGTTCGGATTGCCCTTGGGCTGCACGCGCCAGATCTCGCCCTTCTTCTCGCCCACCTTCTCCTCGCCGACCTCGATCGCTTCATAATCGGGGTCTTCGGGCAACGCCTTGGGCTCGACGCCGTTCTGCTTGGCGATATCGGCGGTCGCGCCGACGAAATCGGCGAAGCTCGCGGCGAATTTCTCGCTGCCGTCGTTGATGACGACATAATCGACACCGCCCTTGCGGATCAGCGTCTGCTGGCCGGCCTCGACCTTCAGGTTGCCGTCGGCAGCCGCCTTGATCGTGATCGTGCCGCGGCCGCCGCCGACGCTGTAGTGCGCCGTCACGTCCTCGGGTGCCTTGGAGCAGGCCGCGACCAGGCTGAGCGCGGCGATAATGAGCGTTTTGCGGATCATGATGTCTGGGTCCCCTAACTTGCCCACCTATCAGGCAAGTGGTGTTCGTGAGCAAGGGGCTGCGCTACAGCCCTGCGCATGGCCGTCAAGCGTCTCGTGCTTACCGATTTTCGCAACCATGCCGATGCCGTGCTCGCGCCGGGCGCGGGGTTCGTGGTGCTCAGCGGCGAAAACGGCGCCGGCAAGACCAATATTCTCGAGGCGCTGTCGCTGCTTGCGCCCGGCCGGGGCCTGCGCGCCAGCCCGCTCGGCGAGATGGCGCGCCAGGGCGGCAGCGGCGGATTCGGCGTCGCCGCGACGCTCGACGCGGCCGAAATCGGCACCGGCGCGCGCGCCGATGCGCCCGAGCGCCGGCTGGTGCGGGTCAACGGTGCCGCCGCCGCCGCGAACAGCCTCGCCGAATGGACGACGGTCCTCTGGCTCACCCCGGCGATGGACCGGCTGTTCGTCGACGCGCCGGGCGACCGCCGCCGCTTCCTTGATCGGCTCACGCTCGCGCTCGCGCCCGGCCATGCCCATCACGCGACCCGCTACGAAGCGGCGATGCGTGAACGCAACCGGCTGCTGGCCGGCGAAACCCCGCCGGACCCGGCCTGGCTCGACGCGATCGAGGCGCGGATGACGGAGCATGGCGCGGCGATCGACGCCGCCCGGCGCGAAACGGTCGCGGCGCTCGACGCCGCGCTCGCCGCGCAGCCGCCCGGCCCCTTCGCCCGGGCCGGTCTGATGCTGGCCGGGTGGGAGGGTGATGCGCGCGCGCTCGCCGACGCGCTTCGTGAAGGCCGGCGCCGCGATGCCGCCGCCGGCCGCACGCTCGCCGGCCCGCATCGCGCCGATCTTCAGGTCACGCATCTCGACAAGGACCAGCCGGCGCATCGCTGCTCGACCGGCGAGCAAAAGGCGCTGCTGCTCGGAATCGTCCTCGCCCATGCCGAACTGGTCGCCGCCCGCGCCGGGCGCGCGCCGATCCTGTTGCTCGACGAAGTGGCGGCGCATCTCGATCCCGGCCGCCGCGCCGCGCTCTTCGAACGGCTCGCGGGCCGCGGCCAGGTCTGGATGACCGGCACCGAGCCCGCGCTGTTCGAGGCCGTGCCCGGCGACGCCACGCGCTACCGGGTGGCGGAGGGCCAGGTGCTGCCGGGCTGAACCGGCAGCGGCCAACCCCCGGCGATCACAGATACAGCTTGTCGACCACCTCGGGATTGCGAACTTCCTTCGCATCGGTGTCGCGCAGATATTCCTCGCCGCGCGTCGACAGATAGAGCGACTTGCCGTCGCGGAACAGCAGCACATCGTCCAGCGGCACGCCCACTTCGGTGCGCGGCACGCCGCCCAGCGTGGTGAAATCGGTGCCGCGCAGGTCGATCATCGCATAATAGCGATTATTGTCCTCGGTGCGCACGATCCGGTCGATCTGGCCCACCGTATCGCCCTTCAGGTTGACGACCTTCTGCCCCTCGAACACGTCGGTATCGACCGGCGTCACCGTCAGATAATAGGTCGCGGTCACATAATCGGGATTATACCAGCGGACGCCGCGATCATTGGCGCTGGCATAGGTGTTGCCCCGCGTCGCCGCACTGGCCCAGCCATTGCCCTGTTGCGCGGTGTTCGCCTGCATCGCCTGTGCTTGCGTCGCCTGTGTTTGCATCGTCTTCTGCTGCATCAGCGTCGGCGCATTGGCGAATTCGGTCGGCGTGATCATGCCGTTATTGTCCAGGTCCAGCGTGCTGAAGCTGCGCGAGATCGTCGTGCCCCAATTGCTGCGCTGGTCGGCGCGATAGCTGCTCAACTGGCTGCGCCCGATCGTGTTCATCCGAAACTGGCTGAATTCCTGGCGGGACAGTTTCTCGTCATTGTTGCGGTCGGCCGCCTCGAACCATTCGGCGCGGTTGTGAAAGCCGCTCGTCGTCTGGGCGCTGGCCTGGGTCGCCGGGATCGTGATCATGGCGATGGCGGTCGCCGTCAGCATTTGCTTGCGCATGTCGCTTCTCCATTCTCGATCTGAAATGAAAACGCCCACGTCGCGCGGGTCGTTATCTCGACAATGGCTGATTAGCGGCATGGTTCCGCTCGTATTTCACTTGGCGCGTGAATCAAAACATCCACTCAACAACGCACGCCAAATGCGTTTATTCGCAAGCACAATGCTTCCTGTTCAATGAAGATGGCCGATGCAAAGCCTCATCAGCCTAACGCGGATCTATAATTTCGCCCTATTGTCATCAAGGTCACGCTGCCGAACCGATCGACAACTGATCGATTGCGGACGGCATCTTGAAATGTAGGATAATCCCTGCTCGCTTCCCGGCATGGCCCACCATGCTTCCGCTCCGCCCCCACGCACTGCACGAACGCAAAGTTCGTCAAGCGGCCTTTCGGCGAAAACCGCGCAAATCCGGGGAAAACGGCCCGATTCATTGCCAACCGAACGGTGTGCAATGGCGACGATCCTTGCCGTGCACGATCTCATGGTCGGCGATGCGCTCGATGCGGTGTTCGGCGCGCTTGCCGACCCCACCCGCCGGGCGATGCTCGCGAGGCTGGCCGGCGGGCGTGCGGCGACGATGATGGCGCTTGCCAAGGGCCTGCCGGTCAGCGCCACCGCCGCTGCCAAGCATCTCGCCGTGCTCGAACGCGCCGGGCTGGTCGAGCGGCGCCGTGCCGGGCGCACCGTCTCGGTCGCGCTCGCCGCCGAGCCGATGGCAAAGGCCGCGCTCTGGCTGCTGGCGTGGAAGCCGTTATGGCCGGCATCGATCGTGCCGGTCGCCGGAATGCTCCATCGCGCCGCGATCCTGGCCCGCCAGTGACGGCGCAGCGGCACGCCATTTCGCTTTCGTTTTGCGGCGCCAATTCCTATATGCTCGGCATGGCAGACACTCCCCCGACGAACGATCCCAACGCGAATGATTATGGCGCCGACTCGATCAAGGTCCTGAAGGGCCTCGACGCGGTCCGCAAACGGCCCGGCATGTATATCGGCGACACCGACGACGGTTCGGGCCTGCACCACATGGTGTTCGAAGTGTCGGACAACGCGATCGACGAGGCGCTGGCCGGGCATTGCGACCTGATCCTGATCACGCTCAATCCGGACGGATCGGTCTCGGTCGAGGATAATGGCCGCGGCATCCCGACCGGCATCCACTCGGAAGAGGGCGTTTCGGCCGCCGAAGTGATCATGACCCAGCTCCATGCGGGCGGGAAGTTCGAGAACACCTCGGACAGCAATGCCTACAAGGTCTCGGGCGGCCTGCACGGCGTGGGCGTGTCGGTGGTCAATGCGCTCAGCGAGTGGCTCGATCTCAACATCTGGCGCGACGGCGAGGAGCATTACATGCGCTTCCGCCACGGCGATGCCGAGGCGCCGTTGAAGGTGATCGGCCCGGCGAACGGCAAGAAGGGCACGCGCGTGACCTTTCTCGCCAGCCCGGCGACCTTCAAGATCACCGAATATGATTTCGACAAGCTCGAGCATCGCTATCGCGAGCTCGCCTTCCTCAATTCGGGCGTGCGCCTGATCCTGCGCGACGCACGGCACGAGGAGGTGAAGGAAATCGAGCTGTTCTACGAAGGCGGCATCGCCGCGTTCGTGAAGTGGCTGGATCGCAACAAGGTCGCGCTGATGCCCGATCCGGTGGCGATCAGCGGCACCCGCGACGACGTGACGATCGACGTCGCGCTGGAGTGGAACGACAGCTATTACGAAAACGTCCTCTGCTTCACCAACAACATCCCGCAGCGCGACGGCGGCACCCATCTCGCGGCGTTCCGCGCGGCGCTGACCCGCACGCTCAACAACTATGCGGAAAAGTCGGGCGCGCTGAAGAAGGAGAAGGTCAGCCTCACCGGCGACGACATGCGCGAGGGCCTTACCGCGATCGTCTCGGTCAAGCTGCCGGACCCCAAGTTCAGCAGCCAGACCAAGGACAAGCTGGTCTCTTCCGAAGTCCGCCAGCCGCTCGAAAGCCTGATGGCCGACAAGCTGGCCGAATGGCTGGAAGAGAATCCCGCACATGCCCGCATGATCATCCAGAAGGTGATCGACGCCGCCGCCGCGCGCGAGGCCGCCAAGCGCGCCCGCGAGCTCACCCGCCGCAAGGGCGTAATGGATATCGCTTCGCTCCCCGGCAAGCTCGCCGACTGCCAGGAGCGCGATCCCGCCAAGTCCGAACTGTTCCTGGTGGAGGGTGACTCGGCCGGCGGCTCGGCCAAGCAGGGCCGCGATCGCCACTTCCAGGCGATCCTGCCCTTGCGCGGCAAGATCCTCAACGTCGAGCGCGCGCGCTTCGACCGGATGCTCGGCTCGAAGGAAATCGGCACACTCATCCAGGCGATGGGCACCGGTATCGGCCGCGACGACTTCAACGTCGAGAAGCTGCGCTACCACAAGATCGTCATCATGACCGACGCAGACGTGGACGGCGCGCATATCCGCACGCTGCTGCTGACCTTCTTCTACCGTCAGATGCCCGAGATCATCCAGAACGGGCACCTCTATATCGCCCAGCCGCCGCTCTATAAGGCGACCAAGGGCCGCTCCGAGGTGTACCTCAAGGACGACAACGCACTCGACCAGTATCTGGTCGATGCCGGCGTCGGTGGCACGGTGCTCGACACCAACGGCGCCCAGCGCTCGGGCGAGGACCTGCGCACGCTGGTCGAGCATGCCCGCCGCATGCGTACCCTCATGCGGTATGTGCCGCGCCGCTACGATCCGATGATCATCGAGGCGCTGGCGCTGGGCGGCGCGCTCGATCCGTCGGTGAGCCGCGAGCGCCATGCCGAGGAGCTGAAGACCGTCGTGCAGCGCCTCGACGCGGCCGATGCCGAGGCCCGCTGGAGCGCGCGCATCACCGAGGATGGCGGCTATCATTTCGAGCGGCTGTGGCGCGGCGTGACCGACCACCACATCGTCGAGGCCAGCTTCCTCGTCTCGGCCGAGGCGCGCAAGCTCCATGCGCTCGCCGCCGAGCAGGCGCCGGCCTATCTTTCCCCGTCCAAGCTGGTCTCGGCCAAGGGCGCGGCGACGGAGGCCGATGCGCCGGTGGCCGAGGACGACGCCCCCGTCGCGGTCGGCAAGGGCGAGACGCTGGTGTCGCGCCCCTCGCAGCTGCTGGACGCGATCCTCGCCTTCGGGCGCAAGGGCCTCGCGATCCAGCGCTACAAGGGGCTGGGCGAGATGAACGCGGAGCAGCTGTGGGAGACCACGCTCGATCCGCAGAACCGCTCGATGCTCCAGGTGGCGATCGATCAGGCCGATGTCGCCGATTCGATCTTCACCCAGCTGATGGGCGACGTGGTCGAACCGCGCCGCGAGTTCATCCAGCAGAACGCGCTCAGCGTCGCCAATCTCGACGTCTGAGCGCCACGCCGCCCGCCCCTATTCGTGACGCAGGGCGCGGGCGGGTTCGGCGCGGGCGCTGCGCCACGACTGGCTGATGACGGTGGCGACCGCGATGCCGATCGCCGTCGCGGATGCGAGCAGGAAATAGGCCGGCGACAGCGCGATCCGATCGCCGAACCCCGCCAGCCAGGCGCGGCTCGCCGCCCAGGCGATTGGCCAGGCGATCAGGTTAGCGAGCAGCACCGGCCGCAGGAACTGGCGGACCAGCAGGCGGAGGATATCGCCGGTCGACGCGCCTAGCGTCTTGCGGATGCCGATCTCCTTCACCCGCTGCGCGGTGCTGAACGCGGCCAGGCCCCACAGGCCGATACAGCCGATCAGCACGGCCAGCCCGGTGCCGATGCCGACCAGCCGGGTCGCATGTTCGTCGGCGGCGTAGAGGTCGGCCATCCGCTGGTCGGCGGTGGCACCACGGAACGGCACCTGCGGCACCAGCCGGCGCCACGTCTCCTGGACCTTTTCCAGCATCGCCCGCGGATCGCCGGTAAAGCGCAGCGTCGCGATAGGCTGGGGCACCAGGTCGCGGTAATAGATGTAGTAGGCGGCCGTATCGGCCGTGCGCGGGGAGAAGAAGCGAAGCTCGTCGATCACGCCGATGATCGTGCGCGGGCGGGGACCGCCCACCGTCTTCCCGACCGCTTCCTCGGGCGTACGGAAACCAAGCGCCGTCACGGCGCGCCGGTTGAGGATGACGTTGCGACCCAGATTCCAGCGCCTCCAGTCGGTGGAATCGTCGGCGGCATGCGCGTCGTCGACCAGCCGCCCGGCGAGCAGCCGCGGCTGATAGGTCTGGAAGAAGTCCGGTCCGACGCTGATCAGGCGCAACAGCGGGCCTTGCCCGGGCGGGCCCGGTTGCTCCACAATGTCGATGTTGCTGGTGCCATCGCCGCCCGGCGCTGCATTGGCCGTGCCGACGCGCTGCACGCCGGGCAACGCCCGCAGCGCCGCCAGCAGCGCATGCGCCTGATCCGCTCCGACCTTCGGATCGGCGAGCGAGGCGATGGTGATCAGCCCTTCGCGGCGGAAGCCCAGATCGGCGTCGCGCAGGTGACGCATCTGCACCGCCATCACGACCGTGCCGATCAGGAAGGCGATGGCGAGGCCGAACTGCACCACCACCAGCATTTCGCGCAGCCGCGCCCCCGCCTTGCCGCCCCCCGGCGTCCGCGCCGAGGCCAGCACTGCGGCGGCGTGAAAGCGCGACAGGACCAGCGCGGGGTACCCGCCGGCCAGCAGCCCGACGATCAGCGTAAGGCCCGCCAGCATCGGCAATGCCCCGCCATAGGGCATGGCAAGCGACAGGCCCCCGGCGGCGTTGACCAGCGGCAGCCCGACTTCGGCCAGCATCAACCCGAGCAGCGCAGCGACACCGACGGTGGCGACCGCCTCGCCCAGAAACTGGCCGATCAGCGCCGCACGGCTCGCCCCCACCACTTTGCGCATCGCCACCTCACGCGCACGCAGCCCGGCGCGGGCGGTGGCGAGGTTCACATAGTTGACGATGCCGATCAGCAAGGTGAGCAACCCGATCGTGCCGAGCGTGGTGATCATGAGCGCGCGGCTGGCGCTTTCGGCGCCCATCGGCTTCAGATGCGTGTCGGCGATCGGCACCAGCGGCAGCGACAGCATCTTGGAGGCGCCGGGGCCGAAATCGGGCTGGGCGCGGCGATCGATGAAGCCGGGCAGCTTCGCGGCAAAGGCGCGCGCGGCACCAGGGGTATCGAAGCGCAGCCAGGTACTGACCGACGCCGTCCCCCATTTATACCAGGTCCATTCGGCCGGTGGCGGCGTCTTCGGAATCGGAATCAGGATGGCGAGGCGGAGTTCGCTATTGGCCGGCAGATCCTCGAACACGCCGGCGACCCGGTAATTGGCGGGCGCGTCCATGCTGACCGTAATCGTCTGGCCGATCGGGTCGGCGCTGCCGAAATAGCGCCGTGCCGCCGACCGGCTGAGCAGCGCGGCGGACGGGTCCGCCAGCGCGCGGGCGCCGTCGCCCTGCACCATGGGCAGGGCGAACACGTCGAAGAAGTCGGGGTCGACCTGTGCGACATCTTCGGTCGTGGCGACGCCGCCGCGTAGCACCGCACCCCCGCGCTCTCCCCCGCGGATCCGCGTGCCGACCAGACGGGGAAAATCCTGCCGCATCTGCTCGAGCAGGCCCGCCATGGTCGTCGGATAAGCGCCGTTGAACGGGCTGCCGGGGAACTGCACCGCCGTATCCACGCGGTAGATGCGATCATTGCGCGGCAGCCAGCGCTCGAAGCTCGTCTCGAACCGGACATAGAGCGCGAGGATGAGGAAGGTGGCGATCCCCACCGCCAACCCGCCGATGGTGAGCGCGGCGTAGAGCCGATCGCGGGTGAGTGAGCGATAGAGGGCGACCCAGGCGAGGCGGTGCATGACGGCTCCTATTCGTAGCGCAGGGCGCGTGCGGGTTCGGCACGGGCAGTGCGCCAAGACTGGCCGATGACGGTGGCGACCGCGATCAGCACGGCGAGGGCTGAAGCGAGAAGGAAATAGGCGGGGGAGAGCGCGATCCGGTCATCGAAGGTCGACAGCCAGCGCTGCATCGCCACCCAGGCGAGCGGCCAGGCGATCAGGTTGGCAATCAGGACAGGTCGCAGGAACTTGCCGACCAGCAGCTTGAGCACGTCCGCGGTGGAGGCACCGAGTGCCTTGCGGATACCGATCTCCTTGATCCGCCGCGTCGTGTCGAACGCGGCCAGGCCATAGAGGCCGATGCAGCCGATCCCGATCGCCAGCACCGCACCCATGGTGAACAAGCGGGTGCGCTGGGTGTCCTGTTCGTAATAGCGCTTGTACAGGTTTTCCTCAACGGTGCGGCCGATGAACGGCTCGGTCGGCACGATCCGCTTCCACGCCGCCTCGATCGCATCGGCTGTCGCCCTCGGGTTGCCCGTGTAGCGAAGCGTGGCGAAGGACGCCTCGAACGGCTTGCTGCTGAAGCGATAGACCACGCCGCCCACCGCCTCGCGCGGGCCGCGAAAGCGCAGGTCGTCGATTACGCCGATCACGGTCATCGGGCCGTTGCCGCTCAGCGGCTTGCCGATCGCTTCCTGCGGGCTGCGGAACCCGAGCTTGGCGACGGCATCGCGGTTGAGGACGACGCTGTAGGGCGTGTCGCTGCCCTTGATGCGAAGTGCGAAATTGTCCGATGGGTGCGCATTGTCGAACACCCGCCCGGCGACCAGCCGCGCACCGAAGGTACCGAAATAGTTTTCACCAACCTGCACATGCATCAGTGAAGGCTTGATCGTCGCTTCCTTGCCGGGCTGGTACATCGAGGCGCGGTTGGTCATATTCTGATCGCCCGGCGCATTCTCCGCAGAGGTGACGTTCGTCACGCCCGGGATCGCCGCGAAGGCCCGGAGCAGCGCCGTCTTCTGTTCAGGCAGCACCGAATCCGAAACGAACGAGCGGACCACGTATAGTCCGTTGCGCTGGAAGCCCAAGTCTGCGGCGCGAATGTGAGCGG
This sequence comes from Sphingomonas sp. RS6, assembly GCF_054489705.1. Taxonomy (NCBI): domain Bacteria; kingdom Pseudomonadati; phylum Pseudomonadota; class Alphaproteobacteria; order Sphingomonadales; family Sphingomonadaceae; genus Sphingomonas; species Sphingomonas sp. RS6. Next base: position 10,897 of record NZ_JBTMWM010000002.1, on the reverse strand, counting down.
TCTGCGCAATCATCACGGTCGTGCCGATGGCGAAGGCGATGGCGACGGCGAACTGGCCAACCACCAGCCCGGCGCGGAGCCGCGCGCCGGCCTTGCCGCCGCCGGGCGCACGCGCCGAGGCCAGCACTGCGGCGGGCCGAAAGCCCGCCAGCACCACCGCAGGATAGAGGCCCGCGACGCCGCCGACCAGCAACACCAGCATCAGCAGCCCCGGCAGGATGCTTTGCGCACCCCAATAATCGACCGCGAGATTCAGGCCGCCCAGGCTGTTGAGGAAGGGGAGCGCAAGTTCGGCGAGCGCAAGCCCGATCAATGCCGCGAGTGCCACTGTCGCCACCGCGTCCAGCAGGAACTGAAGGATCAGCGCACGCTGGGTGCCGCCCAGGACCTTTCGGACGGCGACTTCGCGGGCGCGCAGTCCGGCGCGGGCGGTGGCGAGGTTGATATAGTTGACCACCGCGATCAGCAGCGTGAGGGCGCCCACGGCACCGAGTGTCGTGACCACCGCGCGATCGGCCGGATCGAACAGATGGTGATCGGTCAGTGCGCGCAGCGACTGTTCCCATTCGCCCTTCTTGATATCGCCGCCGAACACGCGGCGATCGGCAAAACGGTGCAATTCGTCTTCGAAGGCGCGGGCGGCAGCCTTGTCGGGAAAGCGTAGCAGGGTCGCGAGCGAAGTGCTGCCCCAGTGATCGAACCATTCGCTTGCGAAGCGTGCACGGTTCATCGGCACGTAGATTTCGGAGGTTAGGCTCTGATCCTTGCGATTGTTCGCGATCACTGCGCCGACCCGATAGGTGTAGGTCTTGTCGCCGATGACGATCGTCAGCGTGCGCCCCAGCGGGGACTGCGCGCCGAAATAGGTGGTGGCAACGCGCTGCGTGATCACTATGGTGTCTGGATCGGCGAGTGCACGGCTCGGGTCGCCGGCGAGCACCGGCAGGCGCATCAGCTGGAAATAATTTGGATCGACCGCTGTCAGATCCTCGCTGCTGCTCACCGCGCCCTGGCGGATGATGCCGCCAAGCGGCCAGAAGCGCGTGCCTTCGAGCTGCGGATAATCGGCGCGGAGATGTTCGAGCTCGGCCCCCATGGTATAGGGGCTCGGCGTCTCCGGGTAGCCGGGCATGTGGTAGGTTTCCTGGATCAGGTAGAGCCGGTCCGCGCCGGGGATCCACCGGTCGAACCCGGTCTCGAACCGCACGAACAGGTATAGCACCAGGAACACCGCGATGCCGAGCGCCAGCCCGCCGATGTTGAGCGCGGCGAACAGCTTGTGGCGGGTGAGCGAGCGATAGAAGCTGGTAAGCGCCGGGGTCATGGCGTCACTCCCGTTTCACGGGTGGTGGACAAATGGCGGAGCAGGGCGACGGCGAGGAGCAGCAGCACCAGCACGGTCAGGACGCGGTCAAGCTTCACGCCGCCCTCCGCACGGCGGACAATATCCTGCCGTCGAGCATGTGCACCGTCCGCCGGGCGATGTCGGCATGGGCCGGCGAGTGCGTCACCATCACGATGGTGGCGCCGTCGGCGTTGAGTCGAGTGAGGATGTCCATCACCTGCGCGCCGTTTTCGGAGTCGAGATTGCCGGTCGGTTCGTCGGCCAGGATCAGCTTCGGCTCGCTGACGATCGCGCGCGCGATCGCGGCGCGCTGCTGCTGGCCACCCGACAGCTGGTGCGGATGGTGGTCGCGACGATGCGCGATGCCGACCCGATCCATCGCCGCGTCGACCCGTTCGCGCTTCTCGCGCGCCGGCATCGAACGATAGGCGAGCGCCAGCGCGACATTCTCGGCGATCGTCAGTTCGTCGATCAGGTTGAAGCTCTGGAACACGAAGCCGAGCCGGTCGCGGCGGAGCTTCGCCAACTGGGCCTCGGCTACCCTGGCGATGTCCTCGCCTTCGAACAGGTACGCGCCACTGGTCGGCCGGTCGATCGTGCCAAGGATGTTGAGCAGCGTCGACTTGCCGCAGCCCGACGGCCCCATGATCGCCACGAACTCGCCCACTTCGACGGTCAGGTCGATTTCGGCGAGCGCTGTCGTTTCGACTTCGTCGGAGCGATAGGCGCGATGGATGGCTTTCAGTTCGATCATGGCGGGGCTCCTTAACGGATCAGCAGGGTCTGGTAGGGGGCGTAGGTGGCGAGCGGGCTAGTGACGATGCGGTCGCCGGGGGCGAGGCCGCTGGTCACTTCGACCTGGTCGGGATTGCGGCGGCCGGTGGCGATTGCCCGGCGCACGGCCCTGGCATCGCTGGTCAGCACGAAGGCGGTGGTACCGCCGGCATCGAGCCAGCCACCCGACGGTGCCACCACCGCGGACCGGTCGGCGCCGAGCGTCAGCCGCACGTCCAGCGTCTGGCCGCGGTTGAGCCCCGTCGGCGGGGCACCGGTAAAGCTGAGTTCGATGCGGAAGCGCCCTTCGGTCACCTGCGGCAGCACTTTGATGACGGTAAGCGGGATCGATCGCCCGTCGATATCCGCGACCGCGCTCAGCCGGGTGCGGACCCGGCCGAGATAGAATTGGTCGACATCGGCGGTCAGCTTCCAGGCATGTTCGGAATCGACCTGGCCGACGGCATCGCCGGGCTTCACCATCTGGCCCGGTTGCAGCGTAAAGGCGGTCAGCCGCCCCGCCACCGGCGCGCGCACCACCAGCGCGGCAAGGCCCGCGCGGGTCATCGCCAGGCTCTCGCGCAGCTCGCCGGCGGTCGCATCGACACCCGCCGACTGGGCGGCGAGCATCTTGTCCGCTTCCTGCGCGGCCCGGGTCAGCGCGGTCAGGCGCGCGCGCTGATAGGCGGCCTCGTCGCGCAGCGGCGCCAGCGCGGCGGCGGTGACGATCTGCTTGTCGAACAAGATCTGCTTCTGGCGCAACAGCGCCTCGGCCTTGGCCAATTCGTTGCGGGCGGAGGCGATGTCGCGCTGGGTCTGTTCGCGAGCTTGCTGGATCGACAGGCGCTGGCCGCTGATCGAACTCAGCTGGCCGGCGATGTTCGCCGAACGGCTGGCGACGTCGAGCGCAAGGTCGGGATTGGCCAGCCGGGCCAGCGGTGCGCCGGCGGCAACCGACTGACCGTCGCTGGCGATCAGCGCCTCGACCTGGCCGCCGCTGACCGCCGTGACATAGACGGTCTGGAGCGGTGCCACCTGCGCGCGCAGCGGCACATAATCGGCGAAGGCGGCGCGGGTCACCGGGGCGATGCGGATCGTTGCAGCATCGACCGCGAGCGACCCCGACGCGGGCATCCACCACCAGAGCAGGACAGCGGCGACCGCAATCACGACGCCGATCGCGCCGCGCAGCAACAGCTTGCGGCGGCGGGCATGCGGACGCTCGATCCGCCGGTCCATCGCGGCACCGTTGGTTGGAGGGAGGCTTGTTTCCATGCCGCCAGCGTAACTGATCGCGGCGTTCGCACCTAAAGCACTGTTTTTATGAAACTATCTGCAAGGGACTGGCGTGGGAGCCGAACAGTCGCCAAGCTAGTGTCCGAATCCGAACACTTGCCAGGAGCCGTCAAGCCCGTGTCCCCCGAATCACCGACCGTGCTGGTGATCGACGACGATCCCGACATCGTCCGCGCCGCGACCCTGCTGCTCGAGCGCAGCGGCATGCGCGTGATCGGGGCAGCCGATCCCGATGCGGCCTGGGTCCGGCTGGCCGAAGGGCCGGTGGACGCGATACTGCTCGACCTGAATTTCGCGCGCGGCCGGACCAGCGGCGAAGAGGGGTTTCGCATGCTCGACCGGCTGATCGCGGCGGATCGCAACGCCGTGGTGGTGGTCGTCACCGGGCACAGCGGCATCGCGGTGGCCGTGCAGGCGATGCGCGGCGGGGCGAGCGACTTCGTCATCAAACCGTGGAGCAACGAACGGCTGCTCGCCACGGTCGAGCGCGCAGTGGAGCTGCGCCGGGCGAAGCTGGCGGCGGCACCGGCGCCGACGGCGGAAGAGGCGCTGTTGCTGCTGGGCGAGGCGCCGGAGATCGAGACCGCACGCGGGCTGATCGCGCGGGTCGGGCCGACCGACGCCGCCGTGCTGCTCACTGGGCCCACGGGGAGCGGCAAGACACTCGCCGCGCAGATGCTCCACCGGGCCTCGCCGCGCGCCGAACGGCCGCTGGTGGCGCTCGATGCCGCCGTCGCGGATCTGGCGACGATCGAGGCGCGGGTTGCCGCCGCCGAGGACGCGACGCTGCTGGTCGAGGAAGTCGACCGGCTCGCGCCGGCGCTCCAGCCGGAACTGGCGCGTCGGCTGGGCGGCCTGCGCGTGCTTGCCACCAGCCGGCTGGACCGGGCAGGCCTCCGCGCCGCACTGATCGACGATCTGCGCTTCCGACTGAATGCGGTGGAGATCGTGCTGCCGCCGCTCGCCGGCCGGGGCGCCGATGCGGTGCTGCTCGCTCGGCACTTCCTGGCGCTGTTCGCCGGCCGCTATGGCCAGCCGCTACGTGGCCTGACCGACGAAGCCGCCCGCGCCATCGCCGCCGACAGCTGGCCCGAAGGTGTACACGGCCTGCGCCAGGTGATCGAGCGTGCGGTGCTGCTGGGCGGCGGTGAGGCGATCGACATTGCCGCGCTGGGTCTTGCGCTGGCTGCCGACGCGGTGGAGCCGCGCGCGATCAAGGCCGACCTCAACCTCAACCGCAGCGAAGCGGCGCTGGTCGCAGCGGCGCTGAAGCGCCACGCCTTCAATGTCAGCCGGGCGGCGGCCGAGCTGGGGCTGACGCGGGCAGCGCTCTACCGGCGGATGGCAAAATATGGGCTCTAGGGGTTGGGCAGCATTGCTGCGCAGCGCAGTGCTGATGCTGGCGGGTGCGGCCGGCGCGCTGGCTTGGCAGGCAGGTTTCTATGCCAGCGCGTTCGTCGCTGCGTTCACCGCGCTGCGGGCGATGGGGACGGCAGTGGCGGCGGCGCGCCAGCCCCGCGTACTTGCCCCGGCTGCGCAAGGGCCTGCGCCCGATCGGGCGTATCGCGAACGCCGGCTGACCGCGCTGCTCGATCTCTCGCCCGCGCCGATCGTCACGTTGGATGGCGAGGGGCGGCTGCATGTCGTCAATCGCGCTGCCCGGCGCCTGTTCGGAACGGCGGAGCTGGTCGCCGCGCCGCCGCCCGATCTTCTGGCGGCGATCGCGACGGGCCAGGCGCGGGCGGCAACCGTGACGATCGCCGGGCGAAGCTATGCGCTTACCACCAGCGATTTCGTGCTGGGCGGCAGCCAGAGCCGGCTCGCCGCACTGATCGATATCGACGCGGAACTGAAGGCGGCAGAGGCGGCGACGCTGCGCGATCTGGTGCAGGTGCTCAGCCACGAAATCGTCAATGCGCTGACGCCGATCGCCTCGCTCAGCCGGACGGCAGTGGCGATGCTGGACGATTCAGCGCCGGCGCTGCCCGCGATCCGCGACGCCGTGGCGACGGTGGCGCGGCGGGCCGAGGGGCTGCAACGCTTCGGCGAGTCATACCGTGCGCTCGCACGGCTTCCGGCACCGCAGCTGCAAACCATACGCATCGACGATCTCGTCGCCGATCTGGCCCGGCTGTTCGCAACACGCTGGCCCGGCCATGACCTGCAGGTGGCGGCAGCGGGATCGGCCCCGCTTCGGGCGGATGCCGATCAGCTGAGCGCCGCGCTCTGGGCGTTGCTCCAGAATGCGGCGGAAGCGACCGGCGGCGGCGGCGTCGCGACGCTGACGGTCGAGACCGGTGCCGGCGAGACCCGCTTCCGCATTGCCGACAACGGCCCCGGCATCGCCGCCGCGGACCGCGAGGCGATCTTTCGCCCCTTCTTCACCACCAAGTCGAACGGAAGCGGCGTCGGGCTGGCACTGGCACGGCAGATTTTCCTCGCACATGCCGGCGATCTCCGGCTGATACCCAGCGTGCGCGGCGCCTGCTTCGAGGGCTGGCTACCCTGATCGGCGGCGCGGGCACCCCGCCGCTCAATCCCGGAACACCACCGTCCGCGTTCCGTTGAGCAGCACCCGATCGTCGAGGTGAAGACGCACCGCCTCGGCGAGCACGCGCCGTTCGACGTCGCGGCCCTTGCGCACCAGATCGTCGGGCGTGTCGGCATGGCTGGCGGGTTCCACCGCCTGGTGGATGATCGGCCCCTCGTCGAGGTCGGAGGTCACATAATGTGCCGTTGCGCCGATCATCTTGACGCCGCGCTCATAGGCCTGGTGATAGGGCTTGGCGCCCTTGAAGCCCGGCAGGAAGCTGTGGTGAATGTTGATGCACCGGCCGGACAGGAACCGCGCCAGATCGTCCGACAGGATCTGCATGTAGCGCGCCAGAACGACAAGTTCGGCCCCCGTTTCGATCACGACCTGCTTCACCTGCGCCTCCTGCTGAGCCTTGGTCGCCGGGGTCGTCGGGAAATAGTGATAGGGTATGTCGCCGATGAGCGAGGTGTAGAGCCGTTCGCGCGGATGGTTGGAAATGATCGCCACCACCTCCATCGGCAGTTCGCCGAGGATCATGCGGTACAGCAGATCGCCCAGGCAATGATCCCAGCGCGACACCATCAGCACGACCTTGCGGCGGACGGCCTGGTCCTTCATCGTCCATTCCATGCCCGCTGCCTCGGCCAGCGGCGCAAAGGCGCGGCGTAGCGCTGCCAGCCCCTCGGCACCATCATGCTGGAACGCGACGCGCATGAAGAAGCGGGCGTTGCCGGCATCGTTGAACTGCTGCGCATCGACGATGTTGCAGCCATGCTCGCTCAGGAAACCGGAGACGCGGGCGACGAGCCCCAGCGAATCGGGGCATTGCAGGCGCAGGACGGCGATATCAGCCATGACGGATTGCTTCTCCTTCTGGGGCGCGATGTGCCCGGTCATAGTCGGCGATCCACGCGACGGTCTTTTCGACGCCGCCGAACGGATAGAAATGCAGCCGCACCGGACCATGCGTCGACGTCAAGCCCTTCGCCAGTGCCGCGACCAGCCGGTCCGGTCCGGCGGTGCCGAGCAGCTGGCCGATCGAGATGCCATATTTGGCCAGCACGGCGGCCGACGCCCCGACGCCGCAGCGCGCCGCGAACCGCACCAGCGTCTTGATCCCCGCCGGGCCGGGCACGCCGATCCGCACCGGCGCATCGATGCCCCGGCGCCTTAGCTCGGCCAGCCAGGCCAGCACCGCCGCAGCGTCGAATGCGAACTGGGTGACGATCAACGGCGCCAGTCCGCGCGCGGCGATCGCGTCGCATTTGGCCGCGAGCACCTGCCATGCCTGGTCGGACGACATATGGGGATGGCCCTCGGGATGGCCGCCGACGCCGATCGCCCGGATGCCCGCGCGCTCGAATGCGCCGCTGGCGATCAGCTCGCTGCTGTCGGAATAAGGGCCTTCGGGCGCGGGAGGATCACCGGCCACAACGAAGCAGCGCCGCACCGCCGCCCGTTCGGCGACCGCCGCGAGATAGGTTTCGAACTCGCTCGCCGCCGAGATGCGCCGCGCCGAGAAGTGCGGCATCGGCTCGAAGCCCAGCTGGCGCACCCGAACCGCCGCAGCCACCCGGGCATCCATCGCCTCGCCCGGCAGGAAGGTGATCGCGACCGGCGTTTCGGCCGGGATCGCGGCTGCGGCCGCCTCGAGCGACGCGACATCTTTCGCAGTGATCTCGATCGAATAGCCGTCGACCATATTGCGCGGCGGGTGCGCCCAGTTCGGATGAAGAATCGGCGTCGTCATCGATCTCTCCCAAGCTTGGGAAAGCCTCTAGCCGCGCCAACGAACTTCGTATAGACGAAACTTCACAAGCATGAATTTGGAGAGCCAGCGTTGCGAGTCGTGATCCTGCCCGGGCTGATGTGCGACGCGCGCATGTTTGCTGCGCAGCAGACGGCATTCGATGCGACGGTGATCGATGGCTATTATGGCGGGGCGGCGACGATCGAGGCGATGGCCGAACACGCGCTATCGGGGATTCCCGATGGCTGCGCGTTGTTCGGCCACTCAATGGGCGGACGGGTCGCCCTGGCGATGTGGCGCATGGCGCCCAATCGGATCGCGCGCATCGCGATCGCCAATAGCGGCGTTCACCCGGTTCGCCCCGGTGAAGCTGAGGCACGACATGCGCTGCTCGCGCTGGGCCGGACCGAGGGGATGGCGGCACTGGTCGATCGCTGGCTACCGCCGATGGTGGGCCCCGCGCTGCCGTTCGACAGCGACGGTTATCGCACGCTGCGGACGATGGCGATCGACGCGGGCGTCGAGGTCTATGCTGCGCAGATCGCGGCGCTGCTCGCTCGTCCCGATGCGATCTCGGTGCTGCCGACGCTTGCCTGTCCCGTCGCGATCATCGGTGGAGCACATGACCAATGGTCACCCGTTGCACAGCAACAGTCGATCGCAGCCGCCATTCCCGGCGCCATGATCGAGATCGTCGCCGATGCCGGCCACATGGCACCGGCCGAACAGCCCGAAGCCTTCAATCGCGCCGTGGCGCGATGGCTGGTTCACCCCAATCCGCAACCTTCGCCAAGCAAAGGATGATATAGTGACCGACAAGACCCTCCAGGCCGTGCTCGACGCACAGCCCAATATCGTCGATTTTCTGCGCAACCAGCAGGTGGGGCCGAATGTCTATCCCGGTGTGCCGGCCGAATATTCGAACTGGCGGGACGAGCAGCGCTCCTGGGCGGAAACCGCAGTGCTGTTCAACCAGAGCTTCCACATGGTCGATCTGCTCGTCACCGGGCCGGGGGCGTTCGACATGCTCTCCTATCTCGCGCCCAACAGCTTCAAGGGCTTCGTGCCAAACCGCGCCAAGCAGTTCGCACCGGTGACGCCGGAGGGCTATGTGATCGGCGACGTGATCCTCTTCTATCTGGATGAAGAGCGTTTCGAACTGGTCGGCCGCGCGCCGGCGATCGAATGGGTCGAATATTGGGCGTCGACGGGCAAGTGGGACGTCAAGGTCGAGCGCGACGAGCGCACCGCCGCGCGCCCGCGCGACCAGCAGGGCTATCGCCGCAACTATCGCTTCCAGCTCCAGGGGCCGAACGCGATGAAGGTGCTCGAACGCGCGATGGGCGCAACGCCGCCCGAACTCAAATTCTTCCACATGGCGCCGATCACCATCGCCGGCGTCGAGGTTCGCGCGCTGCGCCACGGCATGGTCGGCCAGCCGGGCTATGAACTGTTCGGCCCGTGGCAGGATTATGATGCCGTGCACGGTGCGCTGGTCGAAGCGGGCAAGGACTTCGGCCTCGTGCTGTGCGGCGGCCGGACCTACAGCTCGAACACGCTCGAATCGGGCTGGATCCCCTCGCCGCTTCCGGCGATCTACACCGGCGAAGGCACCAAGGCGTATCGCGAATGGCTCGGCGCCCGCGCTTATGAGGGGATGTGCTCGCTGGGCGGCAGCTTCGTCTCCGAGCGGATCGAGGATTATTATCTGACCCCTTGGGATCTGGGCTATGGCATCATGGTCAAGTTCGACCATGACTTCATCGGCCGCGCGGCGCTGGAGAAGATGAAGGACCGCCCGCACCGTCGCAAGGTCACGCTGGCGCTCGACAATGAGGACATCGTCCGCGTGATGTCGTCGATGCTCCAGACCGGCGACAAGGCGAAGTTCCTTGAATTCCCGAGCGCGGTCTATGCGATGCACCCCTATGACGCGGTGCTCAAGGACGGCAAGACGGTCGGCCTGTCGACCTGGATCGGCTACACGATCAACGCGGGCCGCTTCCTCGCGCTGGCGATGGTCGACGAATCGGTCGCCGCACCGGGCACCGAAGTGACGCTGCTGTGGGGCGAGCCCGACGGCGGCACCTCCAAGCCCACGGTCGAGCCGCATGTGCAGACCGAAATCCGCGCGACGGTCGCCCCGGCGCCCTATTCGGAGGTCGCCCGCGACAGCTATGCCGATGGCTGGCGCACCAAGGCCGTCCAGACGGCATGAGCGGACGGGCGCTGCAGCGGCGATGCGCGGCCGCAGCGCCCATGCCGGCACCCGCGTCGGCGCGCAGTCGCCGCGCTGGCATGTTGGCCCGAGCCGTGACATGGAGGCGCCTTTCCGCAACGGATCGGGGACGCTCCCGATCGGCTAACAGGGGACGCGAGGCGATGGCGATGGCGGCAGTGGAAGGTTCGAGCGGCGCACGCGCCGGCGCTCCGCTGCCGAGGCGCTGATGGCCGGTTCGCGGGACAGCGCCGGCCCGACCGCGGTCAAGTCGGCCGTTCGCACGCTCGACCTGATCGAATATGTCGTCGCCCGCCCTGACGGCGTTCCCGCCCAGGAGATCGCCACCGCGCTCGACATCCCGATGAGCAGCCTTTCCTATCTCGTGGCGACGCTCGTCGAGCGCAACTATCTGCGCCGTGACGGGCGGCTTCTCCAGCCCGGCGAAGGGCTCGAAAGGCTTGGCCGCGGCGCATCGCAATCGCTGCTCGACCGCGCCAGGCCGCTGGTTCGCGGGCTCAGGCGGCGGTTCGACGAGACCGCGTCGCTGTTCCAGGCCGTCGATTGGGAAATGACGGTGGTGATGACGGAAACGTCGCGCCAGAATCTACGCTACGCGCTCGATGTCGGCGCACGCGTGCCGCTCCATGCCATCGCCGCGGGCAAGGCGCTGCTCGCCAGCTATGACGATCGCCAGCTCGACGCCTATTTCGCCGCCAGCCAGCGATCGCGGTTCACGCCCCAGACCTTGTGCGACGAGGCGGTGTTGCGGCGGCAGATCGTCGAGATCCGGCGGAGCGGCGTGGCGGCGACCGAGGACGAGCTGACCCAGGGCATTTCGGGTCTCGGCATTTCGGCGTCGCGGGGCGGTGCGACACTGGTGGCGATCGGCGTTGCGGCGCCGTCGATTCGGATGAGCGCGGAGCTGCGGGATCAGATTGCTGGCGAGTTGCTGGCGATCAAGCAGCGGCTGGAGGG
>NZ_JBTMWM010000019.1:2500-5832 GCF_054489705.1 Sphingomonas sp. RS6 | reverse complement strand
TTGGTTGCGGGGGCAGGATTTGAACCTGCGGCCTTCAGGTTATGAGCCTGACGAGCTACCGGGCTGCTCCACCCCGCGCCAATGCTGGTTGCCTCGTGCGAGACGAAACGGGGGACGGTTGTGAATGGGTTTTGGTTCTTTGCGCGCACCGGCTTCAATGCCTGGCGACGACCTACTCTTCCATTGCTTGAGCAATAGTACCATCGGCGCTGTCTGGTTTCACGGCCGAGTTCGGGATGGGATCGGGTGGGTCACAGACGCTATAGCCACCAAGCAATGAAGCCGGTGCGTGCAAAAAGGGGTTTCAAATCGGTGCGTGCAAGGCTGGATGTCATCCACGAGACGACAACCCAGGGTTGTCGTTGATGGTGGGACTCATCAAGCGCGACTAGGACAATTAGGACCGGTTAGCTCCATGCGTTACCGCACTTCCACATCCGGCCTATCAAGGTCGTGGTCTCCGACCGTCCTAAGAAATCTTATCTCGAGGGAGGCTTCCCGCTTAGATGCTTTCAGCGGTTATCCCGTCCATACATAGCTACCCTGCTGCGCCGTTGGCACGACGACAGGTACACCAGAGGTATGTTCAACCCGGTCCTCTCGTACTAGGGTCAACTCCTCTCAAATTTCGACGCCCACGGCAGATAGGGACCAAACTGTCTCGCGACGTTCTGAACCCAGCTCACGTACCACTTTAATTGGCGAACAGCCAAACCCTTGGGACCTGCTCCAGCCCCAGGATGTGATGAGCCGACATCGAGGTGCCAAACAACCCCGTCGATATGAGCTCTTGGGGGTTATCAGCCTGTTATCCCCGGCGTACCTTTTATCCGTTGAGCGATGGCCCTTCCACGAGGGACCACCGGATCACTATGACCGACTTTCGTCTCTGCTCGACTTGTCAGTCTCGCAGTCAGGCTGGCTTATGCCATTGCACTCTAACAGTCGGTTTCCAACCGACCTGAGCCAACCTTCGCGCGCCTCCGTTACTCTTTAGGAGGCGACCGCCCCAGTCAAACTACCCGCCACAGAGGGTCCCTGTACCGGATGACGGTACGAGGTTAGACAGTAAAGAACAACAGGGTGGTATTTCACTTGGTGGCTCCACACCAGCTGGCGCCGGTGCTTCAAAGCCTCCCACCTATTCTACACAGTTGTTCTCCACTGCCACTCTGAAGCTGCAGTAAAGGTGCACGGGGTCTTTCCGTCTAACCGCGGGTACTCCGCATCTTCACGGAGAATTCAATTTCGCTGAGCATGTCCTGGAGACAGTGGGGAAGTCGTTACGCCATTCGTGCAGGTCGGAACTTACCCGACAAGGAATTTCGCTACCTTAGGACCGTTATAGTTACGGCCGCCGTTTACCTGGGCTTCATTTCGGAGCTTGCACCCCTCCACTTAACCTTCAGGCACCGGGCAGGCGTCAGGCCCTATACGTCGTCTTGAAGCCGACTTAGCAGAGCCCTGTGTTTTTGCTAAACAGTCGCTACCCCCTGGCCTGTGCCCCCTGCAACTGGTTGCCCAGAAGCAGGGCCTCCTTCTTCCGAAGGTACGGAGGCAATTTGCCGAGTTCCTTCAGGACACTTCTCTCAAGCGCCTTGGTATACTCTACCTGACCACCTGTGTCGGTTTCGGGTACGGTCTATACGGTGGGGCTATTTCCTGGAACCTCTTCGAAGCACATCCAATCCAATAAGGACATACAACTTACGAGATCCGTCACACACCACCAGGCCCACGAATATTAACGTGGTTCCCATCGACTACCCCCTTCGGGCTCGTCTTAGGGGCCGGCTCACCCTGCGCGGATTAGCCTTGCGCAGGAACCCTTGGTCTTTCGGCGAGAGGGCATCTCACCCTCTTTATCGCTACTCATGTCTGCATTCGCACTTCCGATACCTCCATGGTCGGTTACCCTTCCACTTCACAGGCTTACGGAACGCTCCGCTACCGCGTGTTCAAAGAACACACCCTAAGCTTCGGTGCACGTCTTGAGCCCCGTTACATCTTCGCCGCAGGAACCCTTGTTTAGACCAGTGAGCTGTTACGCTTTCTTTAAAGGATGGCTGCTTCTAAGCCAACCTCCTGGTTGTTTTGGGATTCCCACATGCTTTCCCACTTAGACGTGACTTGGGGACCTTAGCTGTAGGTCAGGGCTGTTTCCCTTTTGACGACGGACCTTAGCACCCGCCGTCTGTCTCCCGGATATCACTCCTAGGTATTCGGAGTTTGGTTAGAATTGGTAGATCTCGCGACCCCCGCATCCATCCAGTGCTCTACCCCCTAGGGTGTCCATCCGAGGCACTACCTCAATAGTTTTCGCGGAGAACCAGCTATTTCCCGGCTTGATTGGCCTTTCACCCCTAAACACAACTCATCCGGTAACTTTTCAACGTTAATCGGTTCGGACCTCCAGTGCGTGTTACCGCACCTTCATCCTGGTCATGCCTAGATCGCCGGGTTTCGGGTCTAATGCATCAAACTCAGTCGCCCTATTCAGACTCGCTTTCGCTGCGCCTACACCTATCGGCTTAAGCTTGCTTGATACATTAAGTCACAGACCCATTATGCAAGAGGTACGCTGTCAGGCCTCAAGGACCCTCCAACTGCTTGTAGGCAATCCGTTTCAGGTACTGTTTCACTCCCCTCATCGGGGTGCTTTTCACCTTTCCCTCACGGTACTAGTTCGCTATCGGTCATGTACGAGTATTTAGGCTTGGAGGGTGGTCCCCCCATGTTCAGACAGGATTACACGTGTCCCGCCCTACTCGAGTCCGATCACATCACTTTCGCATACGGGGCTGTCACCCGCTATGGCGCACCTTTCCAGATGCTTCTGCTAGTTGAATGATCGGCACTGGCCTGGTCCGCGTTCGCTCGCCACTACTAACGGAATCTCGGTTGATGTCTTTTCCTCCAGCTACTGAGATGTTTCAGTTCGCCGGGTTCGCTTCACCAAAGCTATTTTATTCACTTCGGTGATACCTTGCCCCAATTAACTCGGACGACCGTTGCCAGTCGGCTGAATTAATTGGTGAAGGTGGGTTTCCCCATTCGGAAATCGTCGGGTCAAAGGTTGCTCACACCTCACCGACGCTTATCGCAGCGTGCCACGTCCTTCATCGCCTGTACATGCCAAGGCATCCACGAATTGCCCTTACCTCACGCTTGAGAGTCCACACCACCAACGACAACGCTGGGCATTTCCCAACGGAAACACCAACTCGGCAGAGCAGCGTATCGCAGTCTCTTGGTGTGGATGATAATCTCAGCCTTGATTGCAACAACGTCCGTCCCGGCCTCACAGCCGAAACCAACGCCGTCGCGGCATC
>NZ_JBTMWM010000018.1:0-7627 GCF_054489705.1 Sphingomonas sp. RS6 | reverse complement strand
CAGGCAATTCGGTCCCGCTCGGCCTGCAGAAGATCACGCACCAACCCGTTCTTGTTCCATTGATAGGTGCTGCGCGCCGGCGCTGGGGCGACATACCAGGGGTGGTGAACGATCGGGAGCACGTTGATCAAACTAGGGGGTTCGGAGCATCCGGCAAGACGACCGGCAGGGAACCCCGCAAACGAAGCCGCTTTCGTATGGCCCGCCGCCGCGATAGGAGGTCAACATGACGGACATTTCGACCCTTCCCTACCGGCCCTGCGCGGGCGTGATGCTGCTCAATCGCGACGGCCGTGTCTTTGTCGGCCAGCGCCTCGATTCGGTGGTCGAGGCATGGCAGATGCCGCAGGGGGGCATCGATCCGGGCGAGGACGCGATCGCGGCAGCGATCCGCGAGCTCTGGGAGGAAACCGGCGTCGCTGCCGATCATATCGAGCTGATCGCGCAGGTTGAGGACGAGCTGTTCTACGATCTGCCCGACGATCTCGTCGGCCGGATCTGGAAGGGCAAATGGCGCGGCCAGCGTCAGCGCTGGTTCCTGTTCCGCTTCCTCGGCAGCGATGACGACATCAATATCGTCACCGCCGAACCCGAATTCCGCGCTTGGCGCTGGGCAGACCCGGCCGAGCTTCCCGAGCTGATCGTGCCGTTCAAGCGCGACTTGTATACCGAGATCCTGGCCCGGTTCGCCGCGCATCTCGGCTGAACGGGTCAGCTGGCGTCGCCAGCCGGCCGTTTCGCCTGCATCACAGCAAAGGACAGACCGGTAATCGTGCCCAGCACGACACCCGAGGCGACACCCCCGACCAGTCCGCGAAAGGCGACCTCCAGCGACCCCGGATCGGCACTTCCGACCGACGACGCGACATAGATGCAGGGCAAGGCTGCGCCCCAGCCGACAGCGTTGGTCGCGATCCACCAATGCGCGTTGCGCGCGGCGCGGCGCAGCACGATCGCCTGGACAGCGCCGAACAGTGCCCCGACGCCGAACCCGAACCCTGCCGCCGTCATCGCGGTCTGGAACAGCGTCTGAACCGGCGGCATCAGTGGCTCACCGTTCATCGGCGGGAACACCGAATACCATGCCGCGACCGACCACATGGCGGTGGCGGCAACCACGGTGACAAACACCCAGCCCCGCGTTTCGAGCGCCGGGAACTGTCGCTTCATTGCCCAGCTTTGCAGATAGCCCAGCACGACGCCCTGAATGACTCCGCTCCCAGTCTTGCCGAGCAATACCGCGATTTCCGCGCCCACGCCCATGGGAATGGGATCGAAGCGCTCGACCGTGACCCACCAGAGCGCGGCCATGGCAATCCCGAGCAATTCGCCCGCGGCACACGCTTCGATCCAGCGCGTAAAGCCATCCTCTTCCTGCACGGCGCCATTCCCCTGACCTTCAAGCACCGACCAACGCATCCCGAAAGGATGACGCTCCGTTATGCCCCCGATTCATACGAGAAGCCGAGAAACTGTCCGGACGCAAGCACAACTGTGCAGCTTTCCGAACGCGCTATTCGAATTCCAGAATCATGGCGTCGACAGCCAGGCTTTCGCCCGCAGCGAAGTTCGCCGCCTTCACGGTCCCGGCACGCTCTGCGCGCAGGATATTCTCCATTTTCATCGCCTCGACCACCGCGAGCGGCTGTCCCGCCACCACCGTGTCGCCGACGCCGACATGCAGCCGCGTCAGCAGGCCCGGCATCGGCGCCAGCAGGAACTTGCTCAAGTCCGGCGGCACCTTTTCGATCATGTGCCGACGATATTGCGCGACGTGCGGCGGCAACACTTCCACCCGGTGCGCGGCGCCATGCGCGGTCAGCTTCCAGCCGGTGCGCGTGCGATCGACCGCCGTGGCGAATTGCTCGCCGTCGATCCGGGCGATGAACAGCGGATCACCCGGCCGCCAATGACCGGAAACCTCAAACGGCGCCTCGTCACTAGCAAGGTTCACCAGCAGGCCGCTGTCGCAGCCGTCCACGGTCACATCGAAATGATGATCGCCGATCCGCACCGTGCGTTCGGTGGAAAGCGCGGGTCGATCGCCCAATTGGCCGGAAATTTCCGCCGCACGCTCCGCTCGCGCGAGGTCAAGCACCACCGCGACGGCGGCGAGCTTGCGCACCAGTGCCTCGTCCGCGGGCGCGCCGTGGAAGCCCTCGGGATATTCCTCGGCGATGAAGCCAGTGGTCAGCTCGCCCGAGCGGAAGCGAGGGTGCTGCATGATTGCCGATAGGAAATCGATATTGTGGCCGATCCCGTCAATGCGGAAGCGATCGAGCGCCTGGACCTGCAGGTCGGCGGCCTCGTCGCGGCTCGGCGCCCAGGTGATCAGCTTGGCGATCATCGGATCGTAGAACATGCTGATCTCGGAGCCTTCGGCGACGCCGTCGTCGACGCGGATATAGCCCTCGCCCGCTTTGGCGGCCGCAGGTGGCCGGTAGCGCACCAGGCGTCCGGTGCTCGGCAGGAAGCCGCGATAGGGGTCCTCGGCATAGACGCGGTTCTCGATCGCCCAGCCATTGATCTTCACATCGTCCTGGCCGAACGCCAGCTTCTCGCCGGCCGCCACGCGGATCATCTGCTCGACCAGATCGAGCCCGGTGATCGCCTCGGTCACCGGATGCTCCACCTGTAGGCGGGTGTTCATTTCGAGGAAGTAGAAGCCCTGCCCCGTCTTGTCGGCGCCCGAGACGATCAGCTCGACAGTGCCCGCGCTGTAATAGCCGACCGCCCGCGCCAGCGCGACCGCCTGCTCGCCCATTGCCTTGCGCATCTCCGGCGTCACGAAGGGCGACGGCGCCTCCTCGACGACCTTCTGGTGGCGCCGCTGGATCGAACATTCGCGCTCGTTCAAGTAGACGATGTTGCCGTGCTGGTCGCCCAGCACCTGGATCTCGATATGGCGCGGGCTTTCGATGAACTTCTCGATGAACACGCGGTCGTCGCCGAAGCTGGCGAGCCCCTCGCGCTTGGTCGCCTCGAAGCCTTCGCGGACGTCCTGCTCGCTATAGGCGAGCCGCATGCCCTTGCCGCCGCCGCCGGCCGAGGCCTTCATCATCACCGGATAGCCGATCTCGCCGGCGATCCGCACCGCATGCTCGGTATCCTCGATCTCGCCGACGAAACCAGGGACGACGTTCACCCCCGCCTGCTTGGCGAGCTTCTTCGATTCGATCTTGTCGCCCATCGCCGCGATCGCCCCCGGCGGCGGGCCGACGAACGCAATGCCCGCCTCTGCACAGGCCTTGGCGAAGCTCTCGCGCTCGGAGAGGAAGCCATAGCCGGGGTGGATCGCATCGGCGCCGGTTTCCTTGGCGGCGAGCAGGATCAGGTCGGCGCGGAGATAGCTCTCCGCCGCCGGTGCCGGCCCGAGCCGCACTGCCTCGTCCGCCATCCGCACATGCGGCGCGCGGGCATCCGCATCCGAATAGACCGCGACCGTGGCGATGCCCATCTTCTTGGCCGTGCGCATCACCCGACACGCGATTTCGCCACGGTTGGCGACGAGGATTTTCTTGAACATCAGGCAGCCCTTCGACGAACGGAAAAGAAGGCTGTGACTAAGAACGTCACGAGGAGGGACGTCGCGACGAGGAGCGGCACAGGTGCGCCGTCATCACTCATCGCATAAGCCATAGTGACGGCGAATACCGTCAGCGCGAACACGCCCGCTAAGCCCAAAAGCGCGCCGATTTTCGTGCCAAGTTTGGTTCTCGCGGTAGCCGCGACGATCAATGGAACCGTCGCGACACTCCAAAACGCCGCGAAACCTACCGAGGCAAACACAAGGCTCACTCGGCCGCCTCCAGCTCCACCTTGCACTCCGCGGCCATCGGCGTGATGCCGAGGCGCGCGAACAGCGCGGCATCCTTGTCGTCACCGGCATTGCCTGCGGTCAGCAGCTTGTCGCCGGTGAAGATCGAATTGGCGCCCGCCAGGAAGCACAGCGCCTGGGTCGCATCGCTCATGCTCTCGCGGCCGGCCGAGAGGCGGACCATCGAGCGCGGCATGGTGATGCGCGCGACCGCGACGGTCCGCACAAACTCGATATCGTCGATCTTGGCGAGCGGCGTGTCCGCCAGCATGTCGCCCAGCACCGTCCCCTTCACCGGCACCAGCGCGTTGACCGGGACGCTGCCCGGATGCACCGGCAGCGTGGCCAGCGCGTGGATGAAGCCCACCCGGTCGCCGCGCGTCTCGCCCATGCCGACGATGCCGCCGCAGCACACGTTGATGCCCGCCTCGCGAACATGCCCCAGCGTCTCCAGCCGCTCCTCGAAGCTACGGGTGGTGATCACCTCGCCGTAGCGCTCGGGCGAGGTATCGATATTGTGGTTGTAATAATCGAGCCCGGCATCGGCGAGCGTCTTGGCCTGGTCGCCGGTGAGCATGCCCAGCGTCATGCAGGTTTCCATGCCCATCGCGCGAACGCCCTTCACCATCTCGACGATGGCTGGCATGTCGCGGTCCTTGGGATTGCGCCAGGCAGCGCCCATGCAGAAGCGGGTCGAGCCATGGTCCTTGGCCTGCGCCGCCGCCTGCAGCACCGCGCGGGGGTCCATCAGCTTGGTCGCCTTGAGGCCGGTATCGGCAGAGGCGGACTGGCTGCAATAGCCGCAATCCTCCGGGCAGCCGCCGGTCTTGATTGAGAGCAAGGTCGAGCGCTGGACCTGGTTCGCCGGATGATTGGCACGGTGTACTTCCGCCGCGCGGAACACGAGTTCGGTGACCGGCAGGTCGAATAGGGCGGCGATCTCGTCGCGGGTCCAGTCGGTACGCACAGGGGTGGTTTCGAGGGTCAAGCGGCTAACTCCGGAGTTCGGTTACGCCGCTCGGCATAGCGGGTGAGTGCGTCTGCGTAAAAGGGCGCGGCACGGCGTTCGTGCTCGCCGGTGCCGATGCCTGCGACCGATTGAGCAACACGAGCGACGGCGCCGGTGCTCAGGCGGTCGAGCGGCTCGACATGGATGCCGATGGTGAACAGCACGGCGCCGCTTTCGGGCAGACGGCGGAGCGTCTGGCGCTCGCAGCGCACGAAAAGCGTCTCGCCGGCATTCTCCGCCGTCACATGGGCGAAGCGGGCTTCGGGCGCCTCCTGCGGCAGATAGCGCCAGGCATCGCTCGCCACGACGAACCAGTTGGTGCGCCCGAATATCGGGCCGGGCTGGAGCGTCGCGAAGAAATGGTCGACGCCCGAGGCAAGCTGTTCGGCATAGCCGTGGATCGGCGCGTGGATCGGGGTCAGCGCTTGGCCGAGCTTTTCATGCAAGTGCCAGTCGGTGGGAAACGCGATAGCGGCGGCGGTAAGGCGATACTGGCCAGAAGCGTCGGGCGTGAGAATGCACAGGTCCTCCCACACACCGGCTGCTGCGGTACGGAGCGCATCGGCGACGGAAGCGATCCTTCCCTCCAAGCCGTCATGCCGGCGAAAGCCGGGATCCATTGCCGTCTCAGGTTCAGCTCCTGCTGCAGGCGTTGAAGCGAATGGATCCCGGCTTTCGCCCGGAGGGCGATATTGAAGGCGGCGACGTGAGAGCAACTCCGCGACCTCGTCCACCGCCGCTTCCGCCTCCGGCAGCACCTGCACGCACTCCGGCTCCGCCGCGAACATCGCTGCCCGCGCATCCAAGTCCGCCTCCGGCGTCAGCCATTCTGCCTCCGGAACCCGCACCAGCCCCATGCGCAGCGCCCCTCCGCCCCGGGCGCGCGGGATCAGCGCCTCGACGGAGAAGCCCAGGCTCATTCGGCGGCAGCCCCAAGCGGCGGCATGTTATGGCCGAGCAGGCGCAGCACGTCCGCCGCGCACTCGACGACGTTCGAGCCCGGGCCATAGATGCCCTGCACCCCCGCCGCGCGCAGCATGTCGTAATCCTGGGGCGGGATGACGCCGCCGGCGATCACCTTGATGTCGCTCCGCCCCGCCTCGCGCAGGCCGCGGATCAGCTCGGGGATTAGCGTCTTGTGCCCGGCCGCCAGACTGGAGGCGCCGACCACGTCGACGCCGCTGTCGAGCGCCAGCACCACGGTCTCCTCCGGCGTCTGGAACAACGGCCCGCTGACCACCTCGAAACCCATGTCCGAAAAAGCCGAGGCGATGACGTTGGCGCCGCGATCATGCCCGTCCTGCCCCATCTTGGCGACGAGCAGCCGCGGCTTGCGGCCGAGCCGGCGTTCGACCGCTTCGACGCCGCGCACAACCTCGGCCCAGCGATCGTCTTCGGCATAGGGCGCCGCATAGACGCCCTTCACCGGGGTCGGCTGGGTGGCATAGCGGCCGAACACATCCTCCATCGCCGCGCTGATCTCGCCCAAGGTCGCCCGAGCACGCGCCGCCACGACGGCCAGCTCCAGCAGGTTGCCGCTCCCTCTCGCGCCTTCGCGCAGCGTATCCAGCGCCGCTTGGCAGGCCGCCTCGTCGCGGCCCGCCTTCACCCGCTGGATGCCCGCGATCTGCGCCTCGCGCACCGCGGCATTGTCGACCTCGAGCGTCTCGAGCAGATCCTCGTTCGGCAGCCGGTATTTATTGACCCCGACGATCACGTCCTCGCCGCGATCGACCCGCGCCTGGCGCGCGGCTGCGGCCTCTTCGATCATCGCCTTGGGCCAACCGGCGGCGACCGCCTTGGCCATGCCGCCCTCGGCCTCGACGCGTTCGATGATCTCCCAGGCTTTGTCGACGAGGCTCTGAGTGAGGCTCTCGACATAGTAGCTGCCGCCCAACGGATCGACGACCCTGGTCATCCCCGTCTCTTCCTGCAGCACGATCTGCGTGTTGCGGGCAATGCGGGCGGAGAAGTCGGTCGGCAGCGCGATCGCTTCGTCGAGCGCGTTGGTGTGGAGGCTCTGGGTGCCGCCCAGCATCGCCGCCATCGCCTCGATCGTGGTGCGGATGACGTTGTTGTACGGGTCCTGCTCGGTGAGCGACACGCCGCTCGTCTGGCAATGAGTGCGCAGCATCTTCGAGCGCTCGTCCTGCGCTCCCAGTTGCGTCATCACCCGATGCCACAACACGCGCGCGGCCCGCAGCTTCGCCACTTCCATGAAGAAGTTCATACCGATTGCGAAGAAGAAGCTCAGACGGCCTGCGAACTTGTCGATATCGAGGCCCGAGGCGACGCCGTACTTCACATATTCCATGCCGTCGGCGATGGTGAAGGCGAGTTCCTGCACCTGGGTCGCGCCGGCTTCCTGCATATGGTAGCCGGAGATGGAAATGCTGTTGAATTTCGGCATCTTCGCGCTGGTATAGGCGAAAATGTCGGAGATGATCCGCATGCTCGGTTCGGGCGGGTAGATATAGGTGTTCCGAACCATGAACTCCTTCAGGATGTCGTTCTGGATCGTGCCTTCCAGCTTCTCCTGCGGAACCCCCTGCTCCTCGCCCGCGACGATGAAAAAGGCCAGCACAGGGATCACCGCGCCGTTCATCGTCATGCTGACGGACATCTGGTCGAGCGGAATGCCGTCGAACAGGATCTTCATGTCCTCGATCGTATCGATCGCCACCCCCGCCTTGCCGACATCGCCGACGACGCGCGGATGATCGCTGTCATAGCCACGATGGGTGGCGAGATCGAACGCGACCGACAGGCCCTTCTGCCCGGCCGCGAGATTGCGGCGGTAG
>NZ_JBTMWM010000017.1:0-21031 GCF_054489705.1 Sphingomonas sp. RS6 | reverse complement strand
GAAAAGACATCCCAAGATTGCAAAGGTTAAGCCTATCCAGCGAACGATGTTCGCTAACGGCGAAAGATCTTTCTGTGGCGTCATCCCGCGCTCATAGGCGACTGCTGAAGCGTCCGCAATCGGAGCGTTAGCCGCCATCGCCGCGCCACATGAACGAACGGCCGCTTTCGCGCGCTGCGGCGCGCGTCCTTGATGTCCGCCTTTGGGCGCTAGCCGCCTCACCCCCGGCCGTCCATCAGCCCTCCCCCTCGTCCACCGGATACACCTTCCCCACATGGCTCTCACCCCGCGTGGCGGCGAAGCACTCCTGCCGCTGCCGTTCGCGGTAGCGCTCGCGGTCCTCGTCGCTACGCTCGGCATGGCACGCCGCGCAGCTCACCCCCTCCTCGAACAGCGGCGAGCGGCGATCCTCCGCGCTCACCGGGCGGCGGCAGGCATGGCATAGCCCATAGCTGCCCGGCGCCAGCCCGTGCGCCACCGTCACCCGCTGGTCGAACACGAAGCATTCGCCCTCCCACAGGCTCTGATCCGCCGGCACCTTCTCCAGATAGTTGAGGATGCCGCCCTTCAGGTGGAACACGTCCTCCACCCCCTCGGACTTGAGGAAGGCGGTCGATTTCTCGCAGCGGATACCGCCGGTGCAGAACATCGCCACCTTCGGCGCCGCCTCGCCCTTCCCCAACAGTTCCTCGCGATGCGCGCGGAACCAGTCGGGGAAGTCGCGGAAGCTCCTGGTCTTCGGGTCGATCGCGCCGCGGAACGTGCCCGCCGCCACTTCGTAATCGTTGCGCGTATCGATCACGATCGTGTTCGGATCGGCGATCAGTGCGTTCCAGTCTTCAGGCGAGACATAGGTGCCCACCCTCGCCAGCGGATCGATGTCCGGCTGGCCCATCGTCACGATCTCGCGCTTGCGCCGCACCTTCAGCCGGTAAAAGGGCTGCGCCGCCGCGCGCGAATATTTGACGTCGAGCCCCTCGCACCCCGGCAGGCCGCGGATATGCGCCACCACCGCCGCAATCGCCTCGTCGCTCCCCGCGATCGTGCCGTTCACGCCCTCGCGCGCGAGCAGCAGCGTGCCCTTCACGCCGCGCCCGCAGCACAGGGTTGCCAGCGGCCCCTGCACCGTCGCCGGATCCTCGAACCGGGTGAACTGGTAAAGCGCCGCCACACAGATCGGCAGCGCGGCATGATCCGCGGGGTCGTCCATCGTCGCGCCTCTAGCGCCATTCGCCCCCCAAGCACAGCTATCTTGTCGCGCCCGCCCCTGCCGGGTAACGCGATCGGCCATGCAGTATCACAGCACCCGCGGCGCCGCGCCCTTGCTGGGCTTTCGGGACGTCACCCTCACCGGCCTCGCCAGCGATGGCGGCCTTTATGTCCCGAGCGAATGGCCCACCTTCTCGGCCGGGGACATCGCCGCGATGCGGGGCCTCTCCTATGTCGAGACGGCGGTGCGCGTCATGCTGCCCTTCGTCACGCCGGGCCTCTCCGAAGACGAGCTCCGCCAGCTCTGCACCCAGGCCTATGGCCGCTTCGCCCATGCCGCGGTGACGCCGCTCGTCCAGATCGACCAGCAGCACTGGCTGCTCGAACTGTTCCACGGCCCCACCCTCGCCTTCAAGGACGTCGCGCTCCAGCTGCTCGGCCTGTTGTTCGAGAAGTTCCTGGCCGGCACCAGCCAGCACCTCACCATCGTCGGCGCCACCTCGGGCGACACCGGCAGCGCCGCGATCGACGCGGTGGCGGGGCGCATCGGCGTCGACATCTTCATGCTCCACCCGCAGGGCCGCGTGTCGGACGTGCAGCGCCGCCAGATGACTACGGTGCTCGCCCCCAACGTCCACAACATCGCGATCGAAGGCAGCTTCGACGATGCCCAGGCGCTGGTGAAGGCGATGTTCAACGATGCCGACTTCTCGGGCCGCTTCCAGCTGAGCGCGGTCAATTCGATCAACTGGGCGCGGCTGATGGCCCAGGTCGTCTATTATTTCTACGCCGCCGTCCGCCTCGGCGCGCCCGAGCGGCCGGTCGCCTTCTCGGTGCCGACCGGCAATTTCGGCGACGTGTTCGCGGGCTATGTCGCCGCCCGCATGGGCTTGCCGGTGGCAAAGCTGGTCGTCGCAACCAACGTCAACGACATTCTCCACCGCGCGCTCTCCGCCGGCGACTATTCGGCGGGCACCGTCACGCCCACCGCCGCGCCGTCGATGGACATCCAGGTCAGCTCGAACTTCGAACGCCTGCTCGCCGATCTGGCCGGCGCGCCCATCGCCGATCAGATGCGCGGCTTCGAGGCGACCCGCGCGATGCAGCTCACCAACGCCCAGCGCGAAGGCGCCTCCAAGCTGTTCACCAGCGACGCGATCGATGCGAACGGCATGAACGAGGCGATGCGCTGGGCCTGTGCCGAAGCCGCGCAGGTGATCGACCCGCACACCGCGATCGGCTTGGCCGCCGCCCAGCGCGCCGGCCTGCCCGCCGACGTGCCGGTCGTCACCCTCGCCACCGCCCATCCGGCCAAGTTCCGCGACGCAGTGGAGCGCGCCACCGGCATGCGCCCGCAAGTGCCCGGCCGCATCGGCGACCTGTTCGAGCGGCAGGAGCGCTATGATACGCTGCCCGCCGAATTCGGCGCGATCACCGGCTATATCGCCGAGCGCGCCCGCGCCCGGGCATGAAGCTCGTCACCCTCACCGGCGAACCCTGGGGCGATTACGGCCTGGTCGATTCAGGGCACGGCCGCAAGCTGGAGCGCTACGGCGCCTATCGCTTCATCCGCCCCGAGCCCCAGGCAATGTGGGCGCCCGCGTCCGAGAACTGGGACGCGCATGCCGAATTCGTCCCCGGCTCGGACGAGGATGGCGGCGGCCGCTGGGAGTATCTGAAACCCGTGCCCCGCGAGGGCTGGCCGCTGGCGTGGCGCGAGGTTCGCTTCACCGCCCAGACCACGCCCTTCCGCCATCTCGGCTTCTTCCCGGACATGGCACCGGTATGGGACTGGATGCGCGGTCGCATCGAGGGCATGGACAGCCCTGAATGCATGAACCTGTTCGGCTATACCGGCGTCGGCTCGCTCGCGCTGGCGGCGGCGGGGGCGAAGGTGACGCATGTCGATGCCTCGAAGAAATCGGTGATGGAGGGCAAGGCCAACGCCGTGCTCTCCGGCATGACCGACAAGCCGATCCGCTGGATGATCGACGACGCGATGAAATTCACCGCGCGCGAGGTGCGCCGGGGACGGCGCTATGACGGCATCATCCTCGATCCCCCCAAATGGGGCCGCGGCCCCAATGGCGAGGTGTGGAAGCTGGAGGAAGGCCTGCCATCGCTGATCGACGACGTGGCCAGGCTGCTCGACGCGAATTCGCGCTTCCTGTTCCTCACCGTCTACGCGGTGCGCCTGTCGGCGCTGGCGATCGGCGAGCTCGTCCGCCAGGCGATGGCGGACAAGGGCGGCACCGTCGAGGCTGGCGAGCTGACCGTGCGCGAAGAGGCGCGCGGGCTGGAACTGCCGACGGCGATTTTTGCGCGGTGGTCGCGCTAGCCTCGGACGTCGGCAAGAGTCCGCGCACGCCCTTTCACTCCGCGCGCTTGCCCGCCTGGTAGGCCCTTCGTACCGACGCGGGCATGCGCTGCGCCAACAGAATGGCGGCGGCGCCCGAGCAATGACGTTTGCTCGCCAAGTGCGCATCGAACCTAGTCTGCGGGTCCATTGGGTCATAGGCTTGGCAAAAGGCGTTTGCAGCATGCGTCACCCGCGCAGCGAGGGCGGCCCTCCCCGCCCTCGTCTGAAGGGGCAGATCGCCATAGGCGACCGACATGCGAAGCGGCATGGTTGCCGGCGCGAGGGGCAGGGCGCACGCGGACAGCAGCGCGGCGCAAGGAAGCACCAGCAACTTCATCGTTTCTCTCCAGATTCAAAGGACGGTCGACCGCCGTCGCGACGCGCGCGGACCTCCCCCGGCAGGATTTCAGGGCAGGCGCTTGAAATGGAACTCGCGGACGAAGGGCGCGCCGCTGGCATCCACCGCAGCGGCCGACTCGGTCATCTCGCGTCCATCGGCGGAGACGACATAGACCCGAACCGAGCCCAGCATCTGCTTCTTGGCCAGTCCCATCACCAGCACGTTCGGCGCTGGCGAGCGGAAGGCGGCGCTATCCGCCTCGGACAGGTCCCCCTCGCCGGGAGCGGCGGCGCCGTCGCGGCGATAGCGCACGGCCATGTGGCGGACACTGCCGTCGGGCGCGGTGATGTCGACGGTCGTTCGCCATTGCTCCGCGCCGACCGGCTCGAACGTGAAGCGAACCCGCTTGGGCGGCGGACCGTACTTATCCGGCATGCGGGTGAGGTCGAGCTCCCACGCCCCGGCGAACGGCGACGAGGCCGCTGCCGCTCCTGCCAACACGGGCTCGTCGGGGCGAGGTGCTGCACTTGCCGTCATGGCGAGGAGGATGGTCACTGCCGCACCGGCAAGGATGGGATGCGCAAAGGACAGTCGCATGGCTTCTTCTCCTCAAGTCCCGGGATCAGCCCCGGTTTTTGTCGCGATCACGTGTCGCGTCACGGCACCGCGCAGGCGCGCGGTCTCGGGTTCCGGGGCGGTGCGCTCCGAAATGGTCTCAGCGAAAGAAGTCGTCCGTTCGGTCGTGGGCGCTTACCGCGCCTGCGCTCGCCCGCTCGATAGCTGCACATGCCACCGCGCGACGGCCACGATCGTGGCTAGTTCGATGGCGAGTACCGTGCCTTGCAGCACCACCTGGCGCCCATCGAGGAACAGCGCCGCCATGAACAGGATCAGGGTGATCGTCGCGGCGAGGCAGATGCTGCCCCAGCGAGTCGCACCGGCCCAGTCGCGCTCCAGCGTAAGCCAGCCCACGCGCAGATGGCCGAGCCCGATCATCGCCTGCAGCAAGGCTAGCGCCGGGATCGCGGCCTGGTAGACACCCGGCAGCAGGTCCTGTCGGGGACTGCGTTCCAGTAGCGCGCCCGCCAGCCCGTGCTGGTCCGGATAGAGATAGGGCAGGCCAAACAGCGCACAGCCGATTTGCAGCGCGGCCATCGGCAGCACCATGCCTAGCACCAGCGCGTAGCTCGTGAGGAGCAAATGCCCCTGCTCGCCCGTAAACATCCTTCGCGACGCCGCCGTAAGGCAGCCGAGCGCGAACGGCAGCGCCTCCCCCGCCGCCGCCGCTTCGTCGAGCTCCGCCTCCATGGCCGCTGCCCATTCGACATGGCGTTCGCCGAGGCAGGCTCTGGCCAGCCGCAGCAGGCCCCGAGCGACGAAGAGGATCATGCGAGTGCTCCCTTGAACGGCCGTTCGGCGATGGTGTCGGCGGGCTCCCGCGCCAGCGCATAACCAGCGCCGGTCAATCGGTAGGCATGGCGGGCGGGCCGTCCCGGCTGCGCAGGCTCGCGCCACTCGGCCTCTACGAGCCCCTGTTCGGTCATCCGCATCAGCAGCGGATAAAGGGTACCGGACAACAGTCCGGTCGCCTTCATCAGCTCATAGCCATGCCGCCAGACATCGCGTTCCTCCGCAAGTACCTGCAGGAGAAGGCGCATCTGCTTCGACGGTTGCCGCTTCCGAACCATGAGCCGAATACAACATATGTAGATTTAAGAGTCAAGCGGAGGGTCTGCTGGGCGGCATTCCTTGAACGAGCTCAATTCGTATCCCATATGTTCTTACCGGCAGGAGACCTGCCCATCGCTCTTTGAACGTGCTGGAAACATGCTTACGGGAATGCATCGTGCGCATTCGCGTGTGAACTTAGCGAATCGCGCGCATGGGTGTGAACTTTGGCAACTTAGCGAGGTCGAAACCGTGCGGCGTGTGCGCCTCGACGCCCGCCGTCATCCCGGCAAAAGTCGGGGTCCCCTTGCAACTCGAACCGGCATGGCGGACGGATCCCGTTCCCGTCAGGATGACAACTTCGACGATTGGAAAGGAAAACCGCCAGCGCTCAGCCGGCAAGCACGCCCAGCCGCACCAGTTCGGCGCGGAACGCCTCGGCGCCGGTGAACACCACGCCGTGAATGCCCTGCGCCCGCGCCGCCTCGACGTTGACCGGCAGGTCGTCGACGAACACCGCGTCGGGGCCGCGCAGGCCGAATCGTTCGAGCGCGAGTGCGTAGATGGCAGGATCGGGCTTCGCCAGCTGCTCGTCGCCGGAAACGACCACGTCCCGGAAGCGGCCGAACAGCCACTCGACCTGCGGCATCCAGTCGCGCCAGAACTCGCCGGAAAAATTGGTGATGCCGAACAGCGGCACGCCCGCCGAATCGAGTTCCTCGACCAGTTCGGCCATGCCGGCGATCGGCGGCCCCAGCTGCTCGGCGAAGCGCGGGCCCCAGAGCGCGATCTTGTCGGCATGCTCCGGGTACAGCGCGCTCAGCTCCGCCGATGTCTCGGCGAAGGGGCGGCCAGCATCATGCTGGAAATGCCATTCCTTGGTGCAGACCTGCGACAAAAACGCATCGAGCGCCTGTTCGCTGTCGAACAGGCGCTCGTATACGCGTCGCGGTTCCCAGGGGAACAGGACGTTGCCGACGTCGAAGATAACGGCGTGCGGCGTCGTCCCCACGCTGGCAGGGCTCAGCCCTGGCGTGCCTTGAAACGCTTCTGCGTCTTGTTGATCACGTAGATCCGGCCACGGCGGCGGATCACGCGGTTGTCGCGGTGCCGCCCCTTGAGCGACTTCAATGAATTGACGATCTTCATGACCGATTCGCTTCTCAAATTATCTGGAATGCCGGAAAAGAGGCGCTCGCCTATAAGCGCGGGGCCGGGAAGTCAAGGCCGGCGGCCGGCATCCCGGCGGAATCGTCGCCCGTCTCCGCCTTCCCGCTTCGCCCGATCGCATTGCCGGACAATGGCCGCGCGGAACCGACTCGACCAGAGCCGGGTTGGAGGGATACACCCGTTGCGCCCGCGAAACAGGAGTGCATGTTCGTGAAGAAGGTTCTGCGTTTTGCCCTGCTCGTCACTGCCCCGGCACTCGCCGCGGGCTGCACCGCCGGTTCCGGCGGTCGCCCGATCGACGTCACCCGCTATCATCTCGGCCAGCCGCTCGAACGGACCACCGTGGTGGTCGAGCCGATGTCAGGGGCGATGGACGTCAGCCCCGAATATCAGCTCTACGCCGATGCGGTGAAGGCCGAGCTCGAACGGCTCGGCTATGTGCCGGCGACGAGCGACCGCCCGGCCGGCTATCTCGCCACCGTGTCGTTCACCCGCACCTCGCGCGGCGTGATCCAGGATCCCCCGCCGGTGTCGATCGGCCTGGGCGGCGGCAGCTTCAGCGGCGGGCGTCGCGGCGGCGGCGTGGGAATCGGCGGCGATGTCTCGTTCGGCGTCGGCAAGGGCAAGCGGCGCGAAATCCTCGTCTCGCAGCTTTGGGTGCAGCTCCGCCGCCGCGCCGGCGAGAGCGTGATTTGGGAAGGGCGCGCCGAAACCACGGGCGTCGGCACCAAGGAAAATCAGCCCGCCGCCACCGCCCGCCGGCTCGCGGCGGCGCTGTTCAAGGACTTCCCCGGCGAGTCCGGTATCACTACGACGGTCAAATGAGCATTCAGATCAACGCCGCGTTCGATAGCGGCAACATCCGCGTGGTCGCCGTCGAGGGCGATCGGGTCGACCTCGAAATCGTCCTCGACCACCAGTCGGACTTTTTCCAGTGGTTCCACTTCCGCGTCGCCGGCGCGAAGGGGCGGACGCTTACGTTCCGCATCCTCAATGCGGCCAGCTCGGCCTATCCGTTCGGCTGGCCGGGCTACAAGGCGCGCTGGTCGGCGGACCGCGAATCGTGGCGGATGACCGACACCCGCTATGAAGGCGGCATCCTCAGCTTCACCCACAGCGTCCAGACCGATCTGGTGTGGTTCGCCTATTTTGCGCCCTATTCGATGGAGCGGCACCATGATCTCGTCAGCCGCATCGCGCTGGCCGAGGGGGTGACGCACCGCCAGCTGGGCACGACGCTGGACGGCCAGGCGATCGACTGCCTCAGCATGGGCGACGGGCCGAAGCAGGTCTGGCTCTATGCCCGCCAGCATCCGGGCGAGAGCATGGCGGAATGGTGGATGGAAGGCGCGCTGGAATTCCTCACCGATGATGACAATGCGGTGGCGCAGGCACTCCGCAGCAAGGCCACCTTCCACTGCGTGCCCAACATGAACCCCGATGGTTCGCGCCGCGGCCATCTTCGTACCAATGCGGCGGGCGTGAACCTCAACCGCGAATGGCACACGCCGACGCCGGAACGCAGCCCGGAGGTGCTGGCGGTGCGGGGTGCGATGGACGAAACCGGCGTGCATTTCGCCATGGACGTCCACGGCGACGAGGCGATTCCCGCCAACTTCCTCGCCGGCTTCGAGGGCATCCCGAGCTGGACCGACGAGCTCGGCGAAAAATTCTACGAATTCGGCCGTCGCCTCGCGGCGCACACGCCCGATTTCCAGCTCGAACTCGGCTATGACAAATCGCCGCCGGGCAAGGCCAATCTGTCGATGTCGACCAACCAGCTCGCCGAGCGGTTCGGTGCGGTGTCGATGACGCTGGAAATGCCGTTCAAGGACCATGACGCGAATGCCGACCCCGAATTCGGCTGGTCGCCGATCCGCTGCAAGCTGCTCGCCCATGCCTGCCTCGAAACGCTGGCCGGGATGATCGACGAACTGTGATCACGATCCGGGAAGGCGGGCTGGACGAGCCGCAGGTGCAGGATCTGCTGCGCCTGCACGCCTCGGGCATGCTCGCCAACTCGCCCGCCGGGAGCTGCCATTTCCTCGACCTGTCGGGCTTGCAGTCAACCGATGTCAGCTTCTGGAGCGCGTGGGACGGGGCCGACCTGCTCGGCATGGGCGCGCTCAAACAGCTCGATTCAGGGCACGGCGAGGTGAAGTCGATGCGCACCGTGCCGGCCCATCTCGGCAAGGGCGTGGGCGCGGCGCTGCTCGAACACATCATCGCCGTCGCCCGCGGGCGCGGCCTGCGTCGGCTGAGCCTGGAAACCGGCACCGCACCCGCTTTCGCCCCGGCGATCCGCCTCTATACCCGCTACGGCTTCGTCGCCTGCCCGGCATTCGGCAGCTATCGGGACGATGACGCGCACAGCCGTTTCCTCACGCTGGCGCTTTAGCAGCGCCACGCCGCGCGCCTCAGGCGAACAGCGAAAGCGCGCCGCTCTCCAGCGCTTCCGGGATCGGCAACGGCTCGCCCCGGTCATTCTGGTGCGTGGTGGGTTCGGGTACGAGGTTCCACGGCGTCACCAGGGCATCGCACCAGGCGGTGAAAAGGCCGGACGACCAGGCCCGGATATTCTCTTCGGCTTCCGGCAGCATCATCGCCGGCATGGGGTTCGGTTGATCGCGCATCGTCATCTCTCCCGCTTGAGCGTGGCAGATTCCGGTGGTTTTCCGAGTCTGTTTACCTTGTACCACAACGCCGATTCCGATGCACGAGGTTGCAATCGTTTTTAACCGGCACCCATGCCGGCGGCGAACGCGATACGCAGTGCCTCGGACAGGCTTTTGGCGCCGAGTTTCGTCATCACGTTCGCGCGGTGGACCTCTACCGTGCGCGCCGAAATGCCCAGATCATAGGCGATGGTCTTGTTGGGGAAGCCCTGAGCCAACCCTTCCAGCACCTCGCGTTCGCGCACGGTGAGCGCGCCCAGGAGCGTTTCGGCGTCGGCGGCGCGGGATTTCACGTCGTCGGCGGCGTCCAGCCGCTCGAAACCGCGATTGATCGCATCGATCAATGCACCGCTCTCCATCGGCTTTTCGAGGAAGTCGACCGCGCCCGCCTTCATCGCCTTTACCGCCAGCGAGACGTCGCCATGCCCCGTGAGGACGATCACCGGCAGCGCGATGCCGCGCGCGTGCAGTTCCTGCTGCACCTCCAGCCCGTCCATTTCGGGCATGCGAACATCAAGCAGCACGCACCCGGGCTCGACATGCCGGACCTCGCGCAGAAAGGCAACGCCCGACGGCCAGGTCTGCACGGCGAAGCCCGAGGTCTTGAGCATGAAGCTCGCCGAACGGCGGACGCCGTCCTCGTCGTCGACGATATGGACAAGGCGTTTCTCGGTCACGGCTCGGATCCTTCCTCTACTTGAACCAGGGTGAAGTGAAAGCAGGTGCCTCCGCCGGCACGTGGCTCCAGCCAGATGCGCCCGCCATTGGCCTCCACGATCGTGCGGCAGATCGAGAGGCCCAGGCCCATGCCGTCGGGCTTGGTGCTGTTGAACGCGCGGAAAAGATCGTCGGCAACCGCCGGCGCAACGCCCGGCCCGGTGTCCGCGACGGTCACACGGACAAAGCCCGCCGCGTCGGGCGTGCTCGATACGGTCAGCAGCCGCTCGTCCGATTCGGCCATCGCTTCGATCGCGTTGCGCATCAGATTGATCAACACCTGCTGGATCTGGACGCGATCGACAAGCACCGGCGGGCCTTCGGGATCGAGATCGAAGCGCGCGACCACGCCCTTTTCGCGCGCGCCGATCAGCGCGAGCTTCGACGCTTCCTCGACGAGATCGGGCAGGTTCTCGACACTCTTCTCCACCTCGCCGCGCGCGACGAATTCGCGAAGCCGCCGGACGATCACCCCGGCC
This sequence comes from Sphingomonas sp. RS6, assembly GCF_054489705.1. Lineage (NCBI taxonomy): Bacteria > Pseudomonadati > Pseudomonadota > Alphaproteobacteria > Sphingomonadales > Sphingomonadaceae > Sphingomonas > Sphingomonas sp. RS6. Next base: position 10,414 of record NZ_JBTMWM010000017.1, on the reverse strand, counting down.
CGCAGCGCTTCCTGCGTCGCATCGGCCAGTGCCTCGCGGATCATCGGCAGATCTTCGGGATCGCCCGCATCGACCAGATTGCCGACTCCTCGGACATAATTGACCACTGCGGTAATCGGCTGATTCAGCTCGTGCGCGAGCGTCGACGCCATCGTCCCCATCGCGCTGACCCGCGCGGCATGGAGCAGGCCCGAGCGCAGTTCCTCGATCCGCTGTTCGGCGCGCTGCTTCTCTGTCAGGTCGCGGATGAAGCCGGTGAACACCCGCTCGCCATCGGTGATCGCCTCGCCCACCGACAATTCCATCGGAAAGGTGGATCCGTCGCGGCGCAGGCCCACCACCGTGCGCCCCGTGCCGATGATCCGCCGCTCGCCGGTCTCGAGATAGCGGCGAATATAGCCGTCGTGGCGGGAACTGTCCGAACGCGGCATCAGCATCGCGATATTCGATCCGACCACTTCGGCCTCGCGATAACCGAACAACCGCTCGGCCGCCGCACTGAACGAAAGGATGCTGCCGCGCTCGTCGATGATCACCATCGCGTCAAGCACGGTCGCCAGGATCGAGCGCAGGTGATTGGCGCTGGCCGACACCTGCCGTTCGCTCGCGCGCTGTTCGGTGATGTCGCGGATCACCTTGCCGAACCCGCGCAGCGCACCGTCCGGCCCGCGAAGCGGGGTAATCAGCACCTGGGCGAGAAATTCGGTGCCATCCTTGCGGACCCGCCAGTCCTCTTCCTCGAACTTGCCCTCGCGCAGCGCATGGGCGAGATCGGCTTGCGGCTTGCCTGCCGCCACCGCCGCCGCCGGATAAAAGGCGCTCATGTCGCGGCCGAGCACTTCGTCTTCGCGCCAGCCCTTCAGCCGTCGCGCGCCTTCGTTCCAGAACGACACCCGCCCCGCCGGATCGAGCGTATAGATCGCATAGCCGACCGCGCCGTCGATCAACAGGTTGAGCTCCGCCGCCAGTTCGTCTGCAAGATCGGCGCGCCGCCGGAGATCGGCTTCGTTTGCTAGCAACAATCGCCGCAGCGCGCGGATATAGACGACGGCACCCAGCGCGACGCAGGCGAGCAGCGCCAGCATGCCGCTGACCACCCAGCGCTCGCCATCGGGAAGCCGCCGCCCGATCGCAAGCGCCACCAGTGCCAGCAACGCCAGGGAAGCGGCGGCCGCAGCCTCGCCGACATGGATGCGCAATCTGCGGCTCCGCGGCCGGCGGGTTTCAGTCCTGGCGATTGGGGTCGGTTCGCCTTCCGGCGGCGTCATCGTGCGAGTGCGCCGAGCACTTCGAGCCGGCCCAGCGGTTTTTTGACGACGGCAGTGAATCCCGATTCGCGCGCATCGGCATCGAGTTCGTCGCGACTGGCCTCGGCGATCAACACCGCCTTGCCGCGCCACCCGCGTTCGACGAAGCCTCGCAACAAACCCACTCCCTCACCGTCCGACAGCCGCCGCGCAACGAACATCACCCTGAACTGGGCGATCATCGCTTCTGCCGCGGATGCCGCGGAAGAAAAAGCACGCACGTCAAATCCACTGCCGTGCAATAGCAGCTGCAACGTACGCCGCGAAGCATCTTCCGAATCGACGATCAGCACCGAAGGGCGTGGCTGCCCCGGATCATTGTCCGCGATGCCCGCTGCGGCCCCGGGCATCACTGCCCGCACCCGGCAACGGGCCCGATACGCTGGGCGCCGCGCGCGGCGGCGATGACGATCGACGGATCGGGGCCTGAACGAATGCACATGGAAAGGCATGATAGCCAGAACGGCGCGCCGCGAGATTGGGATTGCTACGTATAGATTCGAAGGCTCGCGCCGCCCTGCCGCCGAAGATTGCATTGCAACGCGCGGGCGATTGCGAGATCAGGCCCCCAAATAGTTACAGGAGCATCCGTCCATGAAAACCCGCGCCGCCGTCGCCTTTGAAGCGAAACAGCCGCTGGAGATCGTCGAACTCGATCTGGAGGGCCCGAAGCCCGGCGAAGTGCTGGTCGAGATCATGGCCACCGGCATCTGCCACACCGATGCCTATACGCTCGACGGCCTCGATTCGGAGGGGCTGTTCCCCTCGGTGCTCGGCCATGAAGGCGCCGGCATCGTCCGCGAGGTCGGCGCCGGCGTCACCAGCGTGAAGCCGGGCGACCATGTGATCCCGCTCTACACGCCCGAATGCCGCCAGTGTAAGTCGTGCCTCAGCGGCAAGACCAACCTGTGCACTGCGATCCGCGCCACCCAGGGCAAGGGGCTGATGCCGGACGGCACCACCCGCTTCAGCTACAAGGGCCAGCCCATCTTCCACTACATGGGCTGCTCGACCTTCTCGAACTTCACCGTGCTGCCCGAGATCGCGGTAGCGAAGATCCGCGAGGACGCACCCTTCCAGACGAGCTGCTATATCGGCTGCGGCGTCACCACCGGCGTCGGCGCGGTGGTCAACACCGCCAAGGTGCAGGTGGGCGAGACCGTGGTGGTGTTCGGCCTGGGCGGCATCGGCCTCAACGTGATCCAGGGTGCGCGGCTGGCGGGTGCGGCCAAGATCATCGGCATCGATATCAACGCCGATCGCGAGGAATGGGGCCGCAAGTTCGGCATGACCGACTTCCTCAACACCAAGGGCATGTCGCGCGAGCAGATCGTCGCCAAGGTGGTCGAACTGACCGATGGCGGCGCCGATTACAGCTTCGATGCCACCGGCAATACCGAGGTGATGCGCACCGCGCTCGAATGCTGCCATCGCGGCTGGGGCGAATCGATCATCATCGGCGTGGCCGAAGCGGGCAAGGAAATCAGCACCCGCCCCTTCCAGCTCGTCACCGGCCGCGTCTGGAAGGGCACCGCGTTCGGCGGCGCCAAGGGCCGGACCGACGTGCCGAAGATCGTCGACTGGTACATGAACGGCAAGATCGCGATTGACCCGATGATTACCCATGTCCTGACGCTGGAAGAAATCAACAAGGGCTTCGACCTGATGCATGCGGGCGAAAGCATCCGCAGCGTCGTCGTCTATTGAGAGGAGAGAACCGCATGTTCAGTCACGTGATGCTCGGCGCCAACGATATCGACGCGTCCAAGGCCTTTTATGACGCCGCGCTCGGCGCGCTGGGGATCGCACCCGGCCGCATCGATCCCAAAGGCCGCGTGCTCTACCTGCACGATGGCGGGCTGTTCATGCTGTCCAAGCCGCTCGATGGCGAGCCGGCGACCTGCGCCAATGGCGGCACGCTCGGCTTCAATGCCGCGAGCACCGAGGCCGCCGATGCCTGGCACGCCGCCGGGCTGGCGCATGGCGGCACGGCGATCGAAAACCCGCCGGGCTGGCGCGAAAATGCGTTCGGGCCGCTTTACCTCGCCTATCTGCGCGATCCCGCCGGCAACAAGATCTGCGCGCTGCATCGCAAGCCGGCCTGATGGAAACGCTGTCCACCAACAAGGCATTCGGCGGCGTTCAGGGCGTGTATCAGCACGCCTCGGATGCCACCGGCGCGCCGATGACCTTTTCGGTCTATGTGCCCCCGCATGAGGACGGCGCGAAGCTGCCGGTGCTCTGGTATCTTTCCGGGCTCACCTGCACCCACGCCAACGTTACGGAAAAGGGCGAGTATCGCCGCGCCTGCGCCGAGGAAGGGGTGATCTTCATCGCCCCCGACACGTCTCCGCGTGGCGCAGGCGTGGCCGACGTGCCCGAATATGATTTCGGCCAGGGCGCCGGCTTCTATGTCGACGCGACCGAGGCGCCCTGGTCGCCGCATTTCCGCATGCGCCGCTATATCGAGGAGGAACTGCCCGCGCTGGTCGCAGCGCAGTTTCCGATGGCTGATATGGGCCGTCAGGGCATCACCGGCCATTCGATGGGCGGGCACGGCGCGCTCACCATCGCGCTGCGCAACCCGGCGCGCTTCCGCAGCGTCTCCGCCTTTGCGCCGATCGTCGCGCCGGCGCAGGTGCCGTGGGGCGAAAAGGCGTTGGCCGGCTATCTGGGCGAGGATCGCGCCGCCTGGCGGGCGTATGATGCGGTCGCGCTGATCGAGGACGGCGCCCGCCTCCCCGAGCTGCTGGTCGATCAGGGCGATGCCGACAATTTCCTCACCGAGCAATTGCGCCCACAGTTGCTGGCGGCGGCATGCGCCGATGCGAACATCCCGCTAACGCTCAGGATGCAGCCAGGCTATGACCATAGCTATTATTTCATCTCGTCGTTCCTCGACGAGCATGTTCGATGGCACGCGGCACGACTGAACGCCTGACGACAACGCACTGGTAACCGGCCGCCGATAGGCCTGCGAGACCAAGGAGCACACACCCAATGACGATCAAGTCCCTGTTCGCCCTCGCCGCTGCGCCGTTCGCGCTGCTCATGGCCCCCGCCGCGCCTGCACAAGTCGCCGCCACGCCCGACAAGGCCGCTGCTGCGACGCGCCCGGCCGATCCCGCGCTCTGGGTGGTCAAGGATGCCGATACCACCATCTATCTGTTCGGCACGGTGCATGTGCTGAAACCGGGGATGCAGTGGTTCGACAGCGCGGTGAAGACGGCGTTCGAAAAGAGCGACGAACTGGTGCTCGAACTGGTCGAGCCCGATCAGGCAACGATGCAGGGGCTGGTGATGAAGATGGCGATGGCGCCGGGCGCCAAGCCGATCGCCGAGCAGCTGCCCGCCGACAAGCGCGAAGCCTATGTGAAGGCGATGGCCGATGTCGGCGTGCCGGCGGCGGCATTCGACATGTTCCAGCCCTGGGTCGCCGGCATCACGCTCAGCGTCGGTGCGCTGCCCAAGCTCGGCTATGATCCCGAAAGCGGCGTTGAAAAGGTGCTGACCGCGGCGGCAAAGGCATCGGGCAAGCCGGTGATTGGGCTGGAGACGCCCGAGCAGCAGCTCGGCTATTTCAGCACGCTCCCCAATCCGTTGCAGATCGCCTTCCTCGCCTCGGCCGTCGACGATTACCCCAAGCTGGGCGACGAGCTGGCGAAGATGATCGACCGCTGGGCCGCCGGTGATCCCGAGGCGCTGGGCAGGATCATGAACGAAGGGATGCGCGAGACGCCCGAACTCGCCAAGATCCTGCTCGCCGATCGCAATGCGCGCTGGGCGAAGTGGATCGAGGGTCGGCTGACCAAGCCCGGCACGGTGTTCCTGGCGGTGGGCGCCGGTCATCTTGCGGGCGCCGACAGCGTCCAGACCTATCTCGCCAAGGATCGGGTGAAGGCCGAGCGCGTTCGGTACTGATCGCGGGCGGCCCGTGCGGGGCCGGCCTGCCGAATGGAGCAGAATTGAATGGCATCCAAGCCCCGTCCCCTGATCGGCCTTGTCGCCGGCGTCGCCGCGGGGCTCGTCGCCTCGGCGGCGATGGCTGCGTTTCAGAACCAGGCAGGCAAGCTGCTGCCGAAGGAAGACCGCCCGGAAGGCGATCCGTCGACGGTGAAGGCCGCCGATGCGATCGCCGAGGCGGCGACAGGCGAGCCGGTGCCGGAGCCGCACCGCGAAGCCTCCGGCCAGGCGGTGCATTATATCGTCGGTGGCGTGCTCGGCGGCATTTACGGCGTGATCACCGAATATCGGCCCGAGGCGGGATCCGGCTTCGGCAGCGCCTATGGCGTGGTCACGTCCGCGCTGCTCGACGAGGGTGCGGTGCCGGCATTGGGGCTGGGCAGCGGCCCTGCCGAGACGCCGGCATCGGTGCACGCCTATGGCGCGGCATCGCATCTCGTCTATGGCTGGGTGCTGGAAGGGGTGCGGCGGATCATCGCCGGCGAGCGCTGAGCCGGCCTAGCGCCTTGCGCGCTACTCCCATTGCTATACGCTTCGACGTTGCGGACGAGATCGGGCAGAACCGGCGCGCGCCGCGACCCGCAACTGCAGGGGAGGATGTCACTCTATGACGATCGTCTATTTCGCCATCGTCTGCGGCCTGATCGCCGTGGCCTATGGCTTCATCACCAGCCAACAGGTGCTGCGTGCACCCGCCGGCAACGCCAAGATGCAGGATATCGCCGCCGCCATCCAGGAAGGGGCCGGAGCCTATCTGACGCGGCAATATACCGCCATCGCCGTGGTCGGCGCTGTCGTCGCCGTCGTGCTGTTCCTCACGCTTGATCTGATCCCCACCATCGGCTTCCTCATCGGCGCGGTCCTGTCCGGCGTGGCCGGTTTCGTCGGCATGAACATCTCGGTCCGCGCCAATGTGCGCACGGCCGAGGCTGCGCGCGGCAGTCTTCAGGGCGGGCTCACCCTCGCCTTCCGATCGGGCGCGATCACCGGCATGCTGGTGGCGGGCCTGGGCCTGCTCTCGATCGCCGTGCTGTTCTGGTATCTGGTCGAGGTGGCGCATCATGCACCGAACGATCGTCTGGTCGTGCTCACCCTCTCCACGCTGGCCTTCGGTGCCTCGCTGATCTCGATCTTCGCGCGGCTGGGCGGCGGCATCTTCACCAAGGCGGCCGATGTCGGCGCCGATCTGGTCGGCAAGGTGGAGGCCGGCATTCCGGAGGACGATCCCCGCAATCCGGCCGTCATCGCGGATAATGTCGGCGACAATGTCGGCGACTGCGCCGGCATGGCTGCCGACCTGTTCGAAACCTATGTGGTGACGCTCGGCCTCACCATGGTGACGATCGCGCTGCTGATGCGTGGGCTGGATGCCGAGCTGCTCACCCGGCTGATGGCGCTGCCGCTGCTGGTCGGCGGCGTGTGCATCCTTACCTCGATCCTCGGCACCTATATGGTCCGCCTGGGTGCCAACCAGTCGATCATGGGCGCGCTCTACAAGGGCTTCTGGACCACCGTGATCCTTGCGGTGCCGGCGATCTACGGCGTCACCCATTACGTACTGGGTGGCAGGATGCAGGACTCGATCGCGTCGCTCGGCGAACCCTCGGCGCTGCTCGACGGCAGCACGCTATCGGCCGACGCGGTCGCAGCCGCCGCAGCGATGCCGAACGTCACCGGCATGGGGCTGTTCCTGTGCATGATGATCGGCCTGGCCGTCACCGGCCTGTTGGTGTGGATCACCGAATATTACACCGGCACCAATTTCCGCCCGGTCAAATCCATCGCCAAGGCATCGGTGACAGGCCATGGCACCAACGTCATCCAGGGCCTCGCGATCAGCCTCGAATCGACCGCGCTGCCCACGCTGGTGATCGTCGTCGCGGTGATAGCCACCTATCAGATCGCCGGCATCCTCGGCGTGGCCTTCGCCGCCACCTCGCTGCTCGCGCTGGCGGGCATGGTCGTCGCGCTCGACGCCTATGGTCCGGTGACCGACAATGCCGGCGGCATTGCCGAGATGGCGGGGCTGGAAGACGAAGTCCGCCACAAGACCGATGCGCTCGATGCGGTGGGCAACACCACCAAGGCGGTGACCAAGGGCTATGCGATCGGCTCGGCGGCGCTGGCGGCGCTGGTGCTGTTCGGCGCTTACACCACCGATCTCGACCATTATCGCGACGCGCTGGGGCTGACCGGGCCGGTCAACTTCTCGCTCTCCAACCCGTATATCATCGTGGGGCTCTTGCTCGGCGCCCTGCTTCCCTATCTGTTCGGCGCGTTCGGCATGACCGCGGTCGGCCGGGCGGCGGGGTCGGTGGTGGAGGATGTCCGCGCGCAGTTCCGCGACAATCCCGGCATCATGGCGGGCACCAGCCGGCCCAATTATGCCCGGACGGTGGACATCGTCACCAAAGCGGCGATCCGCGAGATGATCGTGCCCTCGCTGCTGCCGGTGCTCAGCCCGATCCTCGTCTATTTCCTGATCGCCGCGGTGGCGGGCAAGGAACAGGGCTTCGCCACGGTGGGCGCGATGCTGCTCGGCGTGATCGTCTCCGGGCTGTTCGTCGCCATCTCGATGACCAGCGGCGGCGGCGCCTGGGACAATGCGAAGAAGTATATCGAGGACGGCAATTACGGCGGCAAGGGTAGCGATGCCCATAAGGCCGCGGTCACCGGCGACACGGTGGGTGATCCGTACAAGGATACGGCGGGCCCGGCGGTGAATCCGATGATCAAGATCACCAACATCGTCGCGTTGTTGCTGCTCGCCGCGCTGGCCGGCGGGCATTGAACCAAAGATCCTCCCCGGAACGGGGAGGGGGACCATGCGAAGCATGGTGGAGGGGGATCGCAGCGGGCAAGTCCCTTGTGGAGCACCCCCTCCACCACCGCCTGCGGCGGCGGTCCCCCTCCCCGTGCCGGGGAGGATCTTGTATGCTCAACGTTAAATCCCCACATCCCACACGAAGACGCGCGCCCATGCCGCGCCGCCTTCCCTTTTTCCTTCCAGCGCTGTAAGGGCGACGCACTTTTACGCGCGCTAATCCCTGAGAGGCATTTTTTGGCCAAAGAAGAACTGCTTGAAATGCGTGGACAGGTTGTGGAGCTTCTCCCCAACGCCATGTTCCGCGTCCGGCTCGAGAACGACCATGAGATTCTCGGCCACACCGCCGGCAAGATGCGCAAGAACCGCATCCGTGTGCTGGTGGGCGACGAGGTGCTCGTCGAGCTGACGCCCTACGACCTGACCAAGGGCCGCATCACCTATCGCTTCAAGTAAGCGGGCGCCGCCCATGCGGCTCGTGCTCGCTTCCACTTCGCCCCGCCGGCTCGATCTGCTCACCCGGATTGGCGCGGTGCCTGATCGCATCGCTGCGCCTGACGTGGACGAGGATGTCCGCCCCGGCGAGCTGCCGCGACCCTATGTGCTGCGCGTCGCCACCGCCAAGGCGCATGCGGTCGAGCGTGCCAAGGACGAGATCGTCCTCGCCGGCGACACCACAATCGCGGTCGGCCGCCGCATCCTCGGCAAGCCTGCGGACGAAGCCGATTGGCGCCGGATGCTGGCGCTGCTTTCCGGCCGCCGCCACCATTGCCTCTCCGCGATCTGCGTGATCGGCCCCGACGGCAAGGCCCGCACCCGCGTCTCCGATACCGTCGTCGCGTTCAAGCGCCTGAGCGACGCCGATATCGACTGGTACGTCGCCAGCGGCGAAGGCATGGGCAAGGCGGGCGGCTATGCCATCCAGGGCAAGGCCGAGGCCTTTGTGCGCTTCCTGTCCGGCAGCCATTCGGGCGTGGTCGGCCTGCCGGTGTTCGAGGCCCGCGCGCTGCTGGCCGGCGCCGGCTACCCCCTTGGCTGAGTGGCTGTACGAGGCGGGGATCGGCGAGAACCGCGCCGCCCTCGTTTCGCGTGGGGTGATCTGGCAGGCGCGGATCGACCTCGCCGGCACCCGGCCTCAAGTCGGCGCGATCTGCGCGGCGCGGCTCGCCGATAAATCCACCGGCAAGGTGACACTCGACCAGGGCGGCGAGGCGCTCTGCGATCCGCTCCCCAAGGGCATCACCCAAGGGGCGCCGCTCCGTGTGAAGATCGTCCGCGAGGCGATCCCCGAACCCGGCCGCGCCAAACTCCCCAAAGCCGTCCCCGCTCCCGCCGACGCGCCCTTGGGCGACGGCCCGGATCTGCTCGCCCGAATCACCGCCAGCGGCCAGCCGGTGCGCCAATTGCGTCCCTACGAGGCTGATGCGCTGGAAGAGGCCGGCTGGTCCGAACTGCTCGACGAAGCCTATACCGGCGAGATCGCCTTTCCCGGCGGCGCGCTGCGCATGTCGCCTACGCCGGCGATGACGCTGTTCGATGTCGACGGCTCCGGTCCGCTCGAACCGCTGTCGATCGCCGCCGCACATGCGGTCGCCCGTGCCATGGAGCGATTCGGCATCGGCGGCTCCGTGGGCATCGATTTCCCGACGCTGAGCAGCAAGGCTGCGCGCAATGCCGTGGCGGAAGCAATCGACGCCGCTTTGCCCCAGCCTTTCGAGCGCACTGCGGTGAACGGCTTCGGCTTTCTCCAGATCGTCCGCCGCCGCACCCGTCCCTCGCTGCCCGAGCTGCTCCACGCCGATCCGGTGGGCGCCGCCACCCGCGCCGAACTGCGCCGGCTGGAGCGCCTTCCCCCGCCGGTGCCGCTTACCCATATGGTGGACGAAAGAGTTGCCCGCCGTCTGGCGCGCGAGCCCCATTGGACCGAGACGCTGGCGCGCCGCATGGGCGGTGCGGTCCGGTTCGTGACCCCCAAGGAGTGATCCCCATGCCCCGCGACGCCTGCCCGATCTGCGGCAAGCCCGGCACCGCCGAATTCAAGCCCTTCTGCAGCCGCGGCTGCAAGGATCGCGACCTGCTGCAATGGCTGGGCGAGGGCTATCGCGTGCCCGGCGAGCCCGTCGATCCAAATGCACAATCAGGGCTGGACAGCCACGAATCGCGCGACTAAGACGCGCGCTCCCCGGCGGTTCCGCCGGTGTGCCCAGGTAGCTCAGTTGGTAGAGCATGCGACTGAAAATCGCAGTGTCGGCGGTTCGATTCCGTCCCTGGGCACCATCCACCTCTCCACACAGATCCATGAACGTCCAAAATTGGCGCG
>NZ_JBTMWM010000016.1:0-21159 GCF_054489705.1 Sphingomonas sp. RS6 | reverse complement strand
GCTGCGCGAAGGCAGACTGGCCGGGGCGGCGCCTTCGCTGCCGGTGTTTGCCGAAGTTCGGCTCGCCGAGCCGGTCGTGGCGCCGCCGCCGCCGGTGCCTTGTTCGCCGGGGCGCATCGATATCGCGTTGCGCGGCGGTGTTCGGATCAGTGTCGACGGCGGGGTGGATGCAGATGCGCTGGCACGGGTGTTGTCGGTGCTGCGGTGAGCCCGGCGCCGTTGCCGACGCAGGTATATCTGGCGTGCGGCGTGACCGACATGCGCAAGGGGTTCGATGGTCTGGCAGTGCTGGTGCAGCAGGTGCTGGCGCAAAACCCGGATTCGGGCGCGCTGTTCGCGTTTCGGGGCAAGCGCGGGCATCTGGTCAAGCTGCTCTGGTTCGACGGGCAAGGCCTTTGCCTGTTTTCGAAGCGGCTCGACCGGGGCCGCTTCGTCTGGCCGGTGACGGCGAGCGGAACGGTGGTGCTGACACCGGCGCAATTGTCGATGCTGCTGGAGGGCATCGACTGGCGCCGCCCGGAGCGGACCTGCACGCCGACGCTGGCGGGCTGAAACCGGCGGTTTTGCGTCGCTTTTGCTCGCCCTAAACGCTGCGATCTGCTAGCAAATCCGGGTGTCGGAAGCGCCCGTTTCCTCTGCTGATGCCACCGCGCGGATCGCCGCGCTGGAGGCGTTGCTGGCCCGGGCCAATGCCGCGCTCGCCGCCCGCGATCTGCTCATCGACAGCTTGCGCGGGCAGATCGCGCGGCTGCGGCGGATGCAGTTCGGCGCCTCGTCCGAGAAGCTGGGCCGCGAGATCGAGCAGCTGGAACTGGCGCTGGAAGAGCTGGAAGCCGAGCGCGATGCGGCGCCAATAGAGGAGCGCCCGTCGGAAGCGACCGCGCGGCCAGCACCGGTCCGCAGCCTGCCGGCGCACCTGCCGCGCGAGGAGGTCGTCCACGAACCGGCCTCGGGCGCCTGCACCTGCCCCGATTGCGGCGGCGCGCTGCGCCGGCTGGGCATGGATGCGCATGAGATGCTCGACGTGGTGCCGGTGCGTTGGCGGGTGGTGCGCAACGTCCGCCCAAAATATAGCTGCCGGGTCTGCGAGAAGATTGTCCAGGCACCCGCGCCGGCCAGCGCCGTCGCGCGCGGCAAGGCCAGCTTCGCGACGCTGACGCATGTCGTGGTGTCGAAGTTCGAGCACCATCTGCCGCTGTACCGCCAGGCAGAGATGATGGCAGCGCAAGGGCTCGACATCGACCGTTCGACGCTGGCCGGTTGGGCCGGACAGGCCGCAGCGTTGCTCGATCCGGTCGTCGCCCGCATCCGTGACGCAGTCCTCAAAGCCGACAAGATCCACGCCGACGACACGCCGGTGCCGGTACTCGACCCGGGCCGCGGCAAGACCGCAACCGGGCGGCTATGGGTGTACGCGGCCGACGACCAGGCCTCGGGCAGCACGGCGCCGCGTGCGACCTGGTATCGCTTCACGCCCGACCGCACCGCCGCGCACCCACTGGCGCATCTCGCCGGATTTCGCGGCTTCCTCCAGGCCGATGCCTATGCCGGCTATGACGGGCTGTATCGGGGCGGCGCCACTGAAGTGGCCTGTTGGGCCCATTTCCGGCGCAAGATCTTTGACCTGCATGAGCGCACCTCCACGCCGTTGACTACCGACATTCTGGAGCGGATCGGCGCGCTCTACGCCGTCGAGGCCGAGGTGCGCGGCCAGCCACCGGATATCCGGCACCGGGCGCGGCAGGAACGCAGCAAACCGCTGGTCGACGCCTTGCGCGAAGTGCTCGACACCGCGCTGCGCCGCATGTCACCCAAGTCGGACATGGCGAAGGCCATCGCCTATGGCACCGAGCGCTGGCCGGCGCTGTCCCGCTTCCTCGACGATGGCCGGCTGGAGATCGACAACAACATCGCCGAGCGCGCGCTGCGCGGCGTGGCAATCGGCCGCCGCAACTGGCTGTTCGCCGGCTCGCGCATGGGCGGTGAGCGCGCCGCCGCCCTCTATACCGTCAAACAGACGTGCAAGGCCAACGGCATCGACCCGCAGGCCTATATCGCCGACGTCATTGCTAAGATCGCCGATGACGACTGGCCCGCCAGCCGCTGGGACGAACTCCTCCCGTGGAACTGGAACCAGCCAGCCGATCAGCCAACCGCGCAAGCCGCATAATCTGCGGCCTGCAGACCGCGCTTACATGAAACAGTGGGCTGAGTTCGCAGATAACGGGTGATTGTGCGGCGAGCCAAGCTCGTGGATCGACGTCGTTCTGGCAAGCGGTCTGTATGACGCGCAGAGCACGGTCGCGTGTTGTCCGCCCCGACTGGCCCCGCAGAAGCGCGACGCCTTCCGCCCGATCTGCACGCAGCGCTGGGGCACGCTCCGCGGCGTTAAAGGGAATTCTGGTCGCATCCCGAAATGCGCTCGTGACCGAACAACTGTGCGCCATTAAGGTGCTTGTGAGAGCGATTCGCAACTGTGCCATGGAGGATGGCGTAGGAGGTTTCAGAGCTCAATTGCGAATGGGGGAATGTTAAAGACCGTGCCACGAGAGCATGCAGCGCTTGAACTGTTCCAGTCGCATCGTTCGTCCCTGGTCGATTATGCGCGCGTCATCACCGGCAACGATAGCCGCGCGGAAGACGTGGTGCAGGATGCTTGGTTCCGCTTTCAACGCGCCTGGAGAGCGATGACGCTGCGAGAACCCCGGCAGTATCTCTACCGAATCGTTCGCAATCTGGCGATTGACGAGAATCGGCGCGCGACGCTGGAAGGTGCGCGCCATGCCGGCGATATCGGCGACGTCATCGATTCGCTTGCCAGCGATGCGCCGTCACCGGAAGATGTCGCCATTGCCCGCGACGAATTGGATCGGGTGCGCGATGCGCTTCGCGAGCTTCCCGAACGAACGCGGCTCGCGGTGGAAATGCACCGCTTTCGCGGGTGCACGCTTGCGGAAATAGCCGCGTCGCTCGATATTTCTGTCGGTCTCGCCCATATGCTTGTCGCGGATGGCATAAAGCATTGTCACCGCCGGCGCCGTCCCAGCAAATAGCCGCAGAGAATTTGTTTTGAAAATTCGGTTTTATCGGTTCGTCTGTTCAACATGGGAGACGTTCCGTCTTGGCGGCGATTGGCAATTTGGCGCGCAAGGCTTCGCCTTGTTTCAGATGTTGGCGGTGCACTGCCGGTGAAGGATACGCAGGATCGGATTGTCGACGAGGCTACGGACTGGCTGCTCGCGCTGACCGAGCACCCTGCTGACCGGCAGCTGCGTACCCGGTTTCAGCATTGGTTGGATGCCGACAATCGGCATGTCGAGGCTTGGGCGAGCCTGAACCACAGCTACGACCTGATCGGCAAAACCCAGCCCCAATTCGCGGATCCAGGGCTGGGCACCGCGCAGTTCGCGCATGATGAGCGCGGGCGTCGGCGCCGGGTACGTCGTCTGCTTGATGTCGCGCGCGCTCCGCGTCGGTTGGGCGGGGGCAGGACCCTTGTCATCGCTGCATCTATGGCGTTGGCCGCCTGGTTGGCTCCCGATGCGATGCTGGCCCTGCGAAGTGATTATCGGACCGGTACCGGCGAATTGCGGACCGCCGTTCTGGCGGACGGTTCGACGGCTCGGCTGGGGCCTGGCTCCGCGATCGGCGTCCACTATATCGATGGCGAGCGCAGGATTGATCTACTGGCGGGCGAGGCGTTGTTTGAGGTGACGCCGGACAAGGCGCGCCCCTTTCGAGTTCATGCCGGCGATGTGACCGTCACTGTGCTGGGTACAGGGTTCGATGTTCGCCGCTTCAGCGCCCGAACGGAAGTGGGGGTGCAGCATGGGCGGGTGCGCGTTGACCTGCCGGATGGTGGAGGCACAGTGTTGCTCCGCACGGGTGACATCGCCACGATGAAGAATGCTGGCGGGATCACCAAAGATCACGCCCCGCCGTCGCTGGTCGCATCTTGGTCATTGGGCGAGGTCAATGCGCGTGACCGGACCGTGGCTGACGTTATCGACGATATCCGGCCTTGGTATAGAGGCAAGATCGTCGTGGCGAGCAAGGCGCTTGGTGGGCGCCGAGTGAATGGCGTTTACAACCCGCGTGATCCGGGGAAAGCCATTCGATCTATCATCGGCGCGCTGGGAGGCAGAGTGACGCAGATCACGCCGTGGTTCATCATCATTCATGAATGATCTAGCAAATTCAGTACTTTATTAGAACTCTTGAAACATTCCCAAAAAATTTTTGAAAATCCGTTGGTGCCGCTGCGTCCTTGTGCTGTGGGTCATGCGGATGCAAATCAATCGCAATTGCTATCTGCGAGGCCCCGCTTGTCAGATTTGGGGGTTCGTAATGCGTCTGATATCCGCTCCGGCGGCCGCGCGTCGCCGCGCGATGGTCATGATTTTCCTGATGGCGTCGGCATCCGCCGTGGCAGTTCTGGATTCGGCACCGGCTGTGGCCCAGCCATCCGATCGGCTGCGTTCCTTCGACATTTCTGCGCAGTCGCTTCCCGATGCGCTGATCCTGTTCGGGCGCCAGGCCGGGGTGGAAGTGACGGCGGAAAGTGCCAGCACGCGAGGCCGCTCGACCGGCGGTGTGACCGGCACGTTCGCTCCCGCCGAGGCGTTGTCCCGCCTGCTGGCTGGAACTGGCCTCACCTTTCGCTGGCTGTCCGATCAATCGGTGGTGATCGAACCCGCGCCGCAGCAGTCGGCCAATGGCGCGGTTCAGCTTGGGCCCGTGCGGGTGGAGGGCGATACGGGTTTCGGTGTGGCGTCCACCACGCCGCCCATCCAGACGAGCGACGTCGGTACAACTGAAGGCACGCGGAGCTACAGCTCGTCGGTGACGACCACCGCGCTGCGGATGCCGCTGACGCTTCGCGAAACGCCGCAGAGCGTGACGGTCATCACGCAGCAGCGGATCGAGGACCAGAACCTGACCGAGATTTCGCAGGCGTTGGCGCAGACCGTCGGCGTCACGTACAATCTGGGTGGCTCGGCGGATTCCGACCAGAGCGGGCTCTACTCGCGCGGTTTCGAAATCAACAATTGGCAAGTTGACGGCATCGCCCGGCCGACCGCCTATGGCTTTGGCGATGCCTATGCCGATCTGGCGATCTATGATCGCGTCGAGGTGATCCGCGGCGCATCGGGCCTGCTCAACGGCTCGGGCAACCCTTCGGCGACCGTCAACCTCGTTCGCAAGCGCGCGCCGGGCGAGTGGCAGGTGCAGCTGGAGGCGCAGGGCGGCAGCTGGGACTATGTTCGCGGCCTTGCCGATGTTGGCGGTCCGCTCGACAAGGCTGGTCGCGTACGCGCGCGCGTCGTCGCGGCCTACCAGGATGGCGGCCTCAACATCGATCGGGCAACCTCGCATCGCAGCGTCTTCTACGGCACGGTGGAAGCCGACCTGACCGAAACCACGCTGCTGCGCGTCGGCATCGATTACCTGAAGCGCAGTTCCGACGATGCGAACATGGCGGGCGTCCCGATCGTTACCACCGACGGCACGCCGACGAACTTCTCCCGTTCGCGCAACACCGTGACCGACTGGACGCGCTACGATCGCGATTCGCTCAGCGCCTTCGGGTCGATCGAGCAGAAGGTGGGGGAATGGTCGCTCCGCGCCGATCTCGACTGGACGCGCAAGACCTATGACATGGTCTTCGGCTATGCGCTGCGGGGGGCGCTGAACGCGGACGGTACCGGCGTCGGCATCTGGCCGGGCCGCTGGGCGGACGACCAGCGGATGACGAGCATCGTCGGCACCGCGTCCGGGCCGCTGCGCATCTTCAGCGACGACGACCTGCTGATGGTCGGCGCGAGCCATTACGCCACCAAGGAGGGCGGGGACGATTATCAGATCTGGTTCTTCGACGGTTATGATCCGTCGATCCCGAACTATTATAGCTGGCAGGGCGATGGCCTGCCCGAGCCCGATTGGCCCTATCTCGGCCAATATGGCAATGACGAGAAGCAGACGGCCGGCTTCGCAACCCTGCGGGTCAAGCCGCTGCCGATTCTGTCGGTCATTGCCGGGGGGCGGCTGACGGACTGGCGCCGCGAGTACTGGAACCAGCCGACCGACGGCGCGCGCACGGTGAGCCGTACCACAGCGACGGGCGAGTTCACCCCCTATGCCGGCGTCATCCTGGACGTGACGCGCAACGTTTCGCTCTATGCCAGCTACACCAGCATCTTCTCGCCGCAGTCCTATCGCGACATCAACGGCAACTATCTCGATCCGCTGATCGGCAAGAATTACGAGATCGGCGCCAAGGCCGGGCTGCTCGACGGGCGCCTGAACCTGTCGGGTGCCTGGTTCAACATCCGCCAGTCGAACTTCGCGGTCTATGTGCCGGATGTCCTGGGGCCGACCGGCGACTATGTCTACGAGGCTGTCGACGGCACCCAGTCGGAAGGGTTCGAACTCGAAGCCGGGGGTGAGCCGCTGCCGGGCTGGAAGCTTTCCGGCGGGTTCAGCCATGTGAAGGTCAAGGATCGCGACGGATCGCCGCTCAACACCCAGGTGCCGCGCGACAGCCTGCGGATGTTCACCAGCTACGACCTGTCGGGCGCGGGCGTGCAGGGGCTGACCATTGGCAGCAACCTGCTGTGGAACAGCCGGACCTATGCCGACATCAGCGGCGTCGCCGACGGCCTGACGATCGCCGAGCAAAAGGCCTATGCCGTGGTGGACGCCTTTGCCCGCTACGCGCTCACGCCCAACCTCTCGCTGTCGGTCAACGCGACTAACCTGTTCGACAAGCGCTATTATTCCAGCATCGCCTATTTCGCGACCTATGGCGAGGCGCGCCGCATCGTCGGCACCTTGCGCGCGAATTTCTGAGGCAGTCGTGACAGGGGACGCGCCATGAAGGAAACGCTTCGCCAGTCGATGGCATGGCTTCACACCTGGACGGGTCTCCTGCCCGGATGGCTGCTGTTCGTGGTGTTCCTGTTCGGCACCACCGCGTTCTTCCAGATGGAGATCGACGGCTGGATGCACCCCGAACTACGGCGTGCGCCGGTTACGACGCATGCCTTGGAACGGGCGAGCGCCGTGTTGCAGGCTCGCGCCGCAGGAGCAGAAAGCTGGAATGTCGCGCTCCCGACCGGCCGGAGCAATGAGGCCCTGACCGTCTCCTGGCTGCCCAAGGGCGGCGGCTGGCAGGATCGGGTGGAAGTGAAGCTCGACCCCGAAACGGGCAATGAAGTCGCCGTGCGCGAAAGCGCCGGCGGCTTCTTCCTCTACCGTATGCACTTCGATCTTCACTATCTGCCGGTGATGTGGGCGCGCTATCTGGTGATCGCGGCAGCGATGGGCATGCTCGTCGCGATCCTTTCAGGCATCATCACGCACAAGAAGATATTTGCCGACTTCTTCATGCTTCGGTTTGGCAAGGGGCAGCGAAGCTGGCTTGACGCACACAACGTGACGGCAGTGCTCGCGCTGCCGTTTCATCTGATGATCACCTATACCGGGCTGGTCACCTTGCTGTTCACGCTGATGCCCTGGGGCGCGAATGCGACGTTCGGCAGCGTGGACGCCTATTATGAAAAGGCATTTCCGCCGGCTTCTCCAATCGCGTCGTCAGGCCCCGCCGGTCCGCCGCTGCCCCTGCACGAGATCATCGCCCGCGCCGAACGGCAATGGCAGGGGGAAAAGGCGGGCTATGTCGGTATCGATCGGCCGGGCGCGCAGGGCGCAGTGGCTTCGGTCGGACCGGGCGACGGGATGCTCGGCGGGCGACGCGAAGCGGTGTATCTGAACGCGGCCACGGGTGAAATGCTCGGCGGCGACGCGGCGCCGGGCGGCGCGCGGGCCACACAGTATGTGATGGTCGACCTGCATGCGGGGCGCTTCTCCGGACCGGTATTGCGGTGGCTGTATTTTCTTGCCGGCTTGGGCGGTACGATCATGGTGGGGAGTGGCCTGGTTCTGTGGACGGTCAAGCGGCGTGCGAAGCTGCCCGATCCGGCGCGACCCCATGTCGGATTCCGGCTCGTCGAGCGGCTGAACATCGGCGTGATTGCAGGGTCGTGCGGCGGGCTGGCCGTCTATTTCCTTGCCAACAGGCTGTTGCCTTTCGATCTGGACCACCGCGCGGATTGGGAGATCAACAGCCTGTTCATCGCCTGGGGAGCCATCTTCACCTGGACGATTGCCCGGCCGGTCAGAAGAGCCTGGACCGAGGCGCTGGCCGTCTGTGCCGGGCTCTATGCACTGGTTCCGGCCGT
The DNA here is from genome assembly GCF_054489705.1 of Sphingomonas sp. RS6. Taxonomy (NCBI): domain Bacteria; kingdom Pseudomonadati; phylum Pseudomonadota; class Alphaproteobacteria; order Sphingomonadales; family Sphingomonadaceae; genus Sphingomonas; species Sphingomonas sp. RS6. The sequence goes on along the minus strand of NZ_JBTMWM010000016.1, from coordinate 12,919 downwards.
CAATGCGCTGACCACGGCGCGGGGCCTGATCCCCAGCCTGATCGCCGGCGACTGGATCTTTGCGGGGTTTGACCTGGTCATGCTGGCGGCGGCGGCAGGCTATGCTTTCGCGGCGAGGAAAGTCGCCACCCACCAGCCGACGACCGTCACCCGGCGCCAGCCGCGTGTTTCGCTGGAGGCGACCATATGACCGACATCATGACCTTCCTTTTGTCGCTGGTTGGCTTTGCGTTCCTGTTGGTTGCCATGTCCCGGCACCAGCAGGCATGGCTACAGCGGAGACTGTCCCCCAGCCTGTGTCGCGCAGTGCGCCTCAGCGGTTTCACGGCGTTGGCGCTGGCTTTCGCGATCGCCGTCGCGGGGCTTGGCTGGGGCTATGGCGCAGTGACATGGTTCGGATGGACGACCATTGCCGCCGCACTGGTCGTCGCTGCCAACGTATATCGGGAACGCGGTACGTCGAGGGCGCGGTGCTGAGCGCGCGTCCTACCCGCCCTGTCCTCCGTGCTTCGGGAGTTGCCATGATGGAGACATGCACGAACGCCACACTGCCGGATGTCGCCGGCTGATGGCGCAGGGAACCGCTCTGGGTAAACAGGTTCGTAGCCGCTGGTCCGTGGCGGCGCAGAGCCTTGCCGGAACGCTGGGCGCGTACGGCGTTACCGCACTCGTAACCGCCGCCCTGTCCCTGTTGCTTGGAAGGCTCGGCATGGACCCCGTCGAGGCGGTGACAGCCGCGACGCTGGCCAGCTTTGCCGTCTTTGCCCTGATCGTGATGACGGTATTCCATGCCCGTAGTGCGGCAAGGGCCTGGAAGTTGCTGGCATTGGTGGCCGGCCCCACCGCGTTTATCCTGCTCGCCTTGCTGCCAGGCGCGAAAGGGTGAGGAGCCCGATGTTCGATCTCGCGATAGACGATGAGCAAATGATGCAGGACCGCGACGAAAGGCCGGGCTGCGCCCCGGTACCCGCCGCGGGCCCGTCTGCGCCGTCGGAGGTGTGGGGGCCTTCGCGCTATGCCGACCAGCCGACGAGCCTGCGGACCCGCTTGTGTGGCGTCGGCGGTACGATGCTGGTCGTTCTGCTGTTCGCGGCCGGGGCGCTGCTCACCTGGACGACCTACCAGGTCGTGGAGCAGCCCGCCGCCCTGACCATCTTCGATGTTGCCCCGCCGGCAGCGCCGCCCGAACCGGTTCAGGAGGCTCCGCCCGAACCGGAAAAGGTGCAGCAGGAAAGGAACGAGCCGGAAACCGTTCTGCCAAAGATTTCGCCACCTGAAGTTCAGCTGGCGAGCGATATGCCCTTGCCGGCCGCCGTGGCGAAGCCGTCACCCGAGCCGGCGCCGCCCAAGGAAAAGGCTGCGCCGGAGCCCAAGCCTGTGCCGCCCGCGCCGCAGCCATCCGATGCAAAGCCGACCTGGCAAGGTAAGGTGCTGGCCGCGCTGAACAAGGTGAAGCGCTATCCGCGCGAAGCCTCGTTCCGCCGACAGCAGGGGGTGCCCTATATCCGTTTCGTGATGAATCGCGACGGTGTGGTGCAGTCCGTTCAACTGGAACGCTCGTCCGGTTTCCGGCCGCTCGACAATGAAGCGCTGTCATTGCCGAAACGGGCGTCGCCGCTGCCCAAACCACCTGAAGAGGTGAGGGGAGACAGCATTGAACTGGTGGTTCCGGTTGAGTTCTTCCTGCGATGAGCCGGTTACGCTATCAGGGATGCGACTTGGGCGGATTCAACCGCTTGTCGCAACACAATGGTTTCGATCTGCGCCGGAGCGGGGCCTGACCGCCAGCAAAAGGAAAAGCGTACCCTCAGCGGTATGGCGCGCGTGGATCGCATGCAGGCTGCTGGAAGACAGCGCGGAGACGGAGGCGAACGCGACGAGGCGTTCTTACGTGCACAAGGCTCGCGCGGGAGGGCGACGCAGGTCAAGGGAGGACTATTGTCCGCTTCTTACAAGTGCTGCGGTTCGGGATACCACGTACAAATGGCTGCGAACTCCCATAATCAGTCTTGTTTCTTAGGTGTCTGGCCATGGTCGACAACCTGATCGTCAGAAGTGGCCTGATCCGTCCCGAACGTCCGCGCCGCCATCCACTGCGCCGCATGCCAGCTTTCCGGCGGGGACCCCGCAACCATTCCTGGCGAGAACGACCAAAGCAAAATCCCCGCAAGGAATGCTGCCGCCATCATCCATAGCTCGCGCTTGCGCTGATGACCCGTCGACTGCGCCCGCACGATGATCCCGTCGATTCTTCCGATCACTTTATGCAGGTCAGCACGCGCCTCATCCATCTGCCGCTTGTCATCCGCCCTCGCCTCCGATGCTGTCTTCGCCAGCTGCTGGACCATCATGGATGAAGGTCCATCCTGTGCGGAGGAACCGTAGGGTTTCGCTTGAAAATTTGCCAGACGCGCCAAATTTTGCCGGCGATTATCTCGGATTGCCCGGGAGCGAGCAGATCGGCAAGACCGCTCGAAATTTAGGCGGAGATTACGCCGGGAAAGGGCCGGCCCGTCGGGCCGCTTACTTCCGGCCAAGGACGGTCGCCAAAAGCTTGACCAAGTAAATCCCAAGCCGAGGATCGGAATCATCTGCTCACGGGATTCGACACCATGCCACTGCCGCAGCAAAGAAGTATGGGACGAAAAGTGCATGCGCCCCACACAACATCGACAAAAACTGCGAACGTGCGCAATATTCTGCTTGAAAATGGTGACCCCTACGGGAATCGAACCCGTGTTTCAGCCGTGAAAGGGCCGCGTCCTAACCGCTAGACGAAGGGGCCAGCTGTGTGGCTGGAGCGGCCGAATAGGGGGGGAATTTGCGGGCGTCAAGCACTCAATCGGCCCAGGCTGCATCTTCGATGTGCAATTCGGCTGCCGGGCGGCTGGCCCAATCGTCGATCTTCGCGCGTCCGGCGAGCCACAGACGGCGGTGGGAAGGGGCGGAGAGCAGGGCCTGGCCCAGCTCGGTATCGGCCTGGCGGAACGCCACGGCCTTGATCGATCGGCCGTCCGGACCGGCGACGATCGCGCGCACGTGGCCGCCGGTGCCGACCAGATCGGCCTTGATGATGCGCGCCGCGCCCACCGCGATTCGGGGGGCGGGCCAGCCCATGCCATAGGGGCCGCCCGCCTCCATCGCCTCGACCAGCGCCGGCGTGACGCCGGTGGGCGCGACGACCGCGTCGAGAAGCAGCGCCCGTTCGTCGCGCGCCGCCGTCACGCGCTCGGCCAGCCGGTCCTCAAGGAACGACGCAAGCGCCGGCACCCGATCCGTCGCGACGGTCACTCCGCAGGCCATCGCATGACCGCCGCCCGCGATCAGCAGACCGGCGTCTTTCGCCGCGAGCACCGCCGCGCCGAGGTCGACGCCCGGGATCGAGCGCCCGGATCCCTTGCCGATCCCGTCCTCGCCGACCGCGATCACGATCACGGGGCGGCCGAGCCGCTCCTTCAGCCGCCCGGCGACGATACCGATCACGCCGGGATGCCAACCCTCGCCGGCGACCACTGCGACGGCCCCGCCGCCTCCGGAGGCGCAAAGCTGCTCCGCCGCCGCCTGCACCTCGGTTTCGATCGCGCGGCGCTCTTCGTTCAGCAGGTCTAGTTCGCCGGCAATAGTCCGCGCCTCGTCCGGGTCGCGCGTCGTCAGCAGGCGCACACCGAGGTCCGACCGGCCGACCCGCCCGCCGGCATTGATCCGCGGCCCGAGCGCGAAGCCGAGATCGGTGCAGGTCGGCGCGCGCTTCAGCCGCGATGCCTCGATCAGCGCGGCCAGACCGATGTTGCGCCGCTGCGCCATCACTTTCAGCCCCTGCGCGACGAACGCGCGGTTGAGCCCGCGCAGTGCCGCCACGTCGGCCACCGTGCCCAGTGCGACTATATCGAGCAGATCGAGCAAGCGTGGTTCGGCCCGCGCGGCGAAATAGCCGCGCGCCCGAAGCGTGCGGATCAGCGCGGCGCCGAGCAGGAACGCGACGCCCACCGCGGCCAGGTGGCCGTGCGCGGCACCCTCGATCTCGTCGAGCCGGTTCGGATTGACCAGCGCGTGCGCAACCGGCAATTCGGCGGCGCATTTGTGATGATCGACGACGATGACGTCAGCGTCCGCCGCCTTCGCCATCGCCAGCGCCTCGAATGCCTGAGCGCCGCAATCCACCGTGACGATCAGCGTGGCGCCTTCGGTTTTCAGGCGCACCAATGCCTCGCCCGAGGGGCCATAGCCCTCCATCAGCCGATCGGGGATATAGGGCCGCGCCTCTATATCCAGATCGCGCAGCAGCAGGATCAGCAGCGCCGCGGACGTGGCGCCATCAACGTCATAGTCGCCGAAGATCGCGATCGCCTCGCGCCCCTCGACGGCGTCCGCGAGCCGGGCGGCGGCGCGATCCATGTCGCGGAAGATCGATGGATCGGGCATGAAGGCGCGGATGCTGGGGGCGCGATGCCGCTCCAGGTCAGCGCGATCGACGCCTCGCGTCAGCAGCAACTGGGTGACGAGATCGTCGGGCGTGAACCCGGCGTCGCGTCCATCGGCGGCGAGGCCGCGCCAGCGCCAGGGCTGGCCAAGGATCGATCGGTGAATATTGAGGGCGGGGGACATGACCCGGATTTGGCCGGGCTTGGTGGGATTGTCGAGGGGGCTCGCGGTGCCGCGGGCCCTACAGCCTATTCCGCCGTCTCTACGCCCGGCGAGCGATAGGTCTGGATGTTGGTCCGGATCCAGGCGCTTTCGCGGAACCACTTGGTGATGATGTATTTCGTGCCCTCGACCACGCGCGTGCCCTCATGGAGCGTGTCGTAATTGGGGCTGCCATCGGCATCCATGTTGTTCCAGATCACGAGCAGGCCGCGCTTCGGCTTGAAGCGGATGCCCGCGCGGGGAAACCACGTCGCGCCGCCTTCCTCGACATCGTTGAGATAGACCATCGCGGTCCAGGTGCGCTGGCCGCCGGTCTGGACCATCTGGTTCCAATAGGCGCTGTTCTCGTGGAAATAGTCGCAATGCGCGCGGAACTGCTGGTTCGGCGAATAGCGCTGCCCCTGCATCGTTTCCGCATTTTCGGAGGGGATGCCGAGCAGATCGGCGATGCGATCGTCGATGACGCGCACCTCGTCCGCCCAGCGATACAGATCCGAACTGTCGCTGGTGCGGTATTCGGGGTCGTTCGACGTGGCGAGCAGGGTGGACGGGCGCGAATTGCTGTCGATCAGCGCGATCAGCGTGTCGCATTCGGCGTCGCTTAGGAACGCTGGATGGGTGAACATCGGCACGCGATCAACCTTGGCCCGGCGCACCTGCGGATTGGCCTCCAGCCGCGCCGCCACATCCTTGCCGATCCGCGCCCGCAGTGTGGAGGGCGATCCCGTCGCATGTCCGTTCGTCTTGCTCACGCTGCGATCCTTTGCGGTTCGCGGGCGGGATTGCAAGCGCGTGCGGGGCCTGCCCAAAAAAGCGGCCGGCGCGCGCGCCGGCCAGGTTCTGCGTGCAGGCAGGGTTGCGAAAGGGCCTACCAGAAGATGCCGTGGATCACGTCGACCACTTCGCCGGTATCGACATCGACAAGCAGCGCGTCGTCATAATAGCGCACCCAGCGATACGGGCCCCACACGTCGGGCAGGCGATAGGCATAGGGATCGCTGATCCAGTAGCGCGGTGCGAACAGGAACGAATTCAGCCGGAAGCCGATCGAGAAGCGGCGATAGCCATAGTTCCAGCCATGCGGCGGATAATAGCGCGGCAGCCGATAGGCGCTGCGATGGGCGCCGCGATAGCCGCGCCAGTCATAGCGCCGATCGTTGCGCCAGTCGTGGCGCCAGCGACCCCTGTCACCGCGCCAGCGATGATCGTCGCGATTCCAGTCACGGCCGCGGTTCCAATCCCGGTTCGGGCGCCAGTCGCGGCTGCGGTTCCAGTCTTGCGCGCGGTTTACGTCGCGCCCGCCGGTTCGCGTATCGCGGTCGCGCCGCCATTCGCGGTTTCCGTCCCAGCTTCGCCGCTGGTCCTGCGTGGTGACGACGCCGCGGCCGGCATCGGGCCTTGTTTGCGGGCGCTGCCAGTCCCGCCCCGCCGGCGCGTCCGGGCGCGGACGAAAGCGGTCGCGATCACCGCGATCGCTGCGCTGAGCATCAGGGCGGCGCCAGTTGCTGCGATCCTGGCCCGCGCCGCGCCAGCCATGGCTACGTGCGCCATCGAACCGGCTGGTGCCGGCGGGACGCTCAACGCCGCCGCGCGGCTGGTCACCGCCGTGGCGGTCGCCGCGTTCCTGCGCCATCGCGGCGGCGGGAAGCAGCGCGGTTGCGGCGGCCAGTGCCGTCCAAAGCATCCTCTTCATCGAACCGATCTCCTTGGGCGACGGCAAGGCGCCGCGCCGATGATGGCCTTATCGGCCTTGATCGCTGAGCCGGTCCTGAACTTGGCTGACAGACGATTGAAAGGATTCAATTCTCCGGCTCTGGCGTAGAATCCGGGCCGGCAATCGGCGCATCGCCGCGCGCGATACGGGCGGCGTCCTGCACCGCCGCGACCAGCCGAGGATAGATGCCGCAGCGGCACAGATTGGGCAGCGCGCCTTTGATGTCGTCCTCCGAAGGGTTGCGGTTGTTCCGGATGAGAACGGCGGCCGCCATGACCATGCCGGGAATGCAATAGCCGCATTGGACGAGGTTGGCCGCGAGGAATGCCTGCTGGACCGGGTGGCTGCGATCGGGCGACAGCCCCTCGATCGTGGTGACGAACGTGCCTTCGATCGCGCCGATCGTTTCGCGGCAGGCGAGCCGCGCGGCGCCGTCGATATCGACGGTGCAGGCGCCGCAATCGCCCGTGCCGCAGCCATATTTGGTGCCGGTGAGGTTGGAGGCGTCGCGCAGCGCCCAGAGGAGCGGCGTCTGCGGGTCCATGTCATACTGGACCGGCTGGTTGTTGACGGTGAACCGAGTCATGGTGACGACCCTAGCGGGAAACGACGGGTTTCCGAAACCGGCATTGTCGGCAGCGGGAGCGAGCGCAACATTGCGCCAATGACCTTGCCCGCTCTCTATATCCCGCATGGCGGTGGCCCCTGCTTCTTCATGGACCCGGAAGGCGGCCCGCCCGATCCGTTGTGGCGCCCGATGCAAGCCTATCTTGCGGGGCTGATCGCCAGTCTGCCGGAACGGCCGCGCGCCATCCTGCTGATATCGGGTCATTGGGAGGAGCGGGCGGTGACCATTCATGCCGGTGACGGTAAGCCGCTGCTGTTCGATTATTTCGGTTTCCCCGAGCATACCTATCGGCTGCGCTGGGATGCCCCGGGTGCGCCCGAGCTTGCGCTGCAGGCAAAGGCGTTGCTGGACGCGGCGGGGTTCGCGACCGGCATCGAGCAGATGCGTGGCTGGGATCATGGCGTCTTCATTCCAATGAAAGTGGCCGTGCCCGGCGCCGATATTCCGCTCGCCCAGCTTTCGCTCTGCAGCGATCTCGATCCCGCCCAGCACATCGCGATCGGGCGTGCCTTGGCGCCGCTGCGCGACAACGGCGTGCTGATCGTCGGATCGGGGATGAGCTTCCATAATTTGCGTGCCCGCGGACCGGCGGTGACGCCCTATGCCGATGCGTGGGATAAGGCGCTTGTCGACGCCGCGACCGATCCCGACCCTGCCCGCCGGGCGGGACGGGTGACCGCCTGGCGTGACTTGCCCTATGCCGAATTCGCGCATCCCCGCGAGGAGCATCTGCTGCCGCTGATGGTCGCGCTGGGAGCGGGCGGGGAAGGGCCTGCCGCCTGCGACTATCGCGACCATGTGTTCGGCTGGGCGGTCAGCGGCTTCCGTTTCGGCTGACGTTCAGTCGCGCCAGCTCCGGTCGATGCGGTCTACGAGCCGCACCATCGCCGCGAAGTCGGCCGCGCCGGGGCCGCCTGGGATCTGCACCATGTGCAGGTCGCGCTGGTGGACCGCGACGACCTCGGCCGGGATTTCGATCGGCGTGCCCATGCTGGCGGTCGCCACCTGGATTTCGCACGCCCGCTGCAGCGCCCAGTGCTTGATAAAGGCTTCGGGCAAGGTGCGGCCCATCGCCAGAATGCCGTGGTTGCGCAGTAGCATCACGCGCTTGTCGCCCAGACTGGCGATCAGCCGGGCGCCTTCCTCGTCGCGTACCGTCACGCCTTCGAAGTCATGGTAGGCAATCTGGCCGATGAAGTTGCACGCATAGAAATTGGTCGGCCGCAGCCCGCCTTCGACCGAGGCGACCGCCATCCCGGCGGTGGTGTGGCTGTGCATGATGCAGTGCGCGTCCGACAAGTGGCGGTGAAAAAGGGAATGCTGGACAAAGCCGGCGCGGTTCACCGGGTACGGCGAATCGTCCAGCTTGTTGCCGTCGATGTCGATCTTGACGAGGTTGGATGCCTTTACCTCGCTGAAATGCAGGCCGTACGGGTTGATCAGGAACGCGCCTTCCGCATCCGGCACCTTCACGGTGATGTGGTTGTAGATCATCTCGGACCAGCCGAGCATGTCGAACACGCGGTAACAGGCGGCAAGTTGTTGCCGCGCCTCCCACTCGGCATCGCTGACCTGGGACTTGCCCGCGAGCGCGGTTGCCATTGCACCTCTCCGACATCGTTTTTCGAACTATGGGTATGCCACGAAACGGCGGGGGCACGCAACAAGCTCGGGGTGGGCGCGTTGAAGGCGGAGGCAGCAGGAGAGAGACAATGGCAACCGACGATCGCCGTATGCATGAAGGGCGCTCGCGCAGCCTCGACGACCGCGAACCCCGCAACCGCGCCAACGAAGCGCCCCGGTCCGAAGGCGATAGCATCGGGGTCGACCAGCCGCCGCGCGGCGGCGGCGCAGAGGATGCCGAACAGGTCGAAAGCACCACCGAACGGCACCAGGAAAGCGTGTTGGGCGGCCATGTCGCTACCCGCTCGCGCGCCGACTGAGGCGGTTCAGCGAAACCCGTAGGGCACCGCGCGCCGCCGGTCCGGGTCGATCTCGATCATCGACCCTGCTGGCGGGAAGGCGCGCTGGTCGCAATCGAGGCGCGGACAGATGCGGCAGGATGCGCCGATCGGCGTCGCAGCACCCCCGGTGCGCAGCGCATCGGCGTAAACGAAGTCCGCCGCATGCGCCTCCTCGCACCCCAGCGCGACCGCATAGCGGCGCGGCGGGCGGGCGAAACTGCCCGAGGGTTTCACCAGCCCCTTGGCCATCGACACATAGCGCGTGCCGTCGGGCATCTCGGCCAGCTGGACGAGGATGCGATCCGGGATCGCCACCGCTTCATGCACGATCCACAAGGGACAGGCGCCGCCCAGCGCCGCAAACTGCAGCCGGGTGGCGGAGTGCCGCTTGGTGATGTTTCCCGCCATGTCCACCCGGCAGAAGAACATCGGCAGCCCCTGGGCCCCCGGCCGCTGCAGCGTCGACAGCCGGTGGCACGCCTGTTCGAAACTCACCGCGAAGCGCTGTCGCAGCTGGTCGATGTCGTGGCGCACTTCATAGGCGGCGGCGCGGAACCGGCCGTAGGGCATCAGCAGCGCCCCCGCGGCATAATTGGCCAGTCCCACGCTCAGCAATTCGCGCGCCGCCGGCGAGGCCAGCCCTGCGCCGGCGATCACCGCATGCATCTCGTTCGCGAATTCATAGCGGACCAGCCGGTGCGCGAGCAGGAAGGCGCGGCTTTCGGGCGGCAGCGCATGGTTGAGCGCAAGCGTACGGCCCGCCTCGTCGAACCGGCTCAAGTCGCTGCCATCACCCTGCGCGCCAACCACCCGCACCCCGTGCCACAGCCGCAATCTGTCCTCGAACGCGCGCACCGTATCGGCATCGTCCAACGCCAGCGCATCGGCCAGCGCCTCTGCCGAGCGGTCGATCGCGTCGATATAATTGCCCTCGGCCTGGAACCAGTCGCGCACTTCCTCCCAGGGCAGCGGCGCCGCGTCGCTCGAGCCGGTGTCAAACCGGTCGTCGAGCACGCGCAACTGTTCCTGGCTGCGGCGCCAGGCGTCGTGCACCGCCACCATCCGCCGGGCGAGCAGCGGCTGCTGCTCGACGCCGCGGCGGACATCGGCCTCGTCCATCCGATCGGTTGGGATACCGCTGTCCGTCGCCGCGTCGATCGCGCGCAGCAGCGCCGCCGTCTCCGCTTCGCCGTTGATCTCCGCTGCCTCGACGGGAAATTCACGCGCCAGCGCCAGCAGCACGCCGTCGGTGATCGGGCGATCGTTGTTCTCGATCTGCGACAGGTACGAAACCGAAATCCCCAGCCGCTGCGCCATGCCTGCCTGCGGCACCCCCAACCGCCGCCGCAGTTCGCGCAGGCGAAAGCCCTCGAAAAGGCGGCGGCGCGGGGCGGGGGCAGGGGCGTTCTGCATGGTTGCCTTGATATTCCGCAAACCTTGCCAACGCAACTTTGCAACATTGCATTTGCGGGCGTGCCATGGCCCGTTGCACAAGGCCCGGCCACGGAGAGAGATGCCGATGTCGTCGACGATCGAGGAACTGGAACGCCGCCGTGCTGGCGCTCGCCTGGGTGGCGGGCAGAAGCGCATCGACGCGCAGCACGCCAAGGGCAAGCTGACTGCGCGGGAGCGGATCGACGTGCTGCTGGATCAGGGCAGCTTCGAGGAGCTCGATATGTATGTCGAGCACAACTGCACCGATTTCGGTATGCAGGATCAGGTGATCCCCGGCGACGGCGTGGTCACCGGATCGGGCACGATCAACGGCCGCCTCGTCTTCGTGTTCAGCCAGGATTTCACCGTATTCGGCGGCTCGCTCTCGGAGCGGCACGCGCAGAAGATCTGCAAGATCATGGACATGGCGATGAAGGTCGGCGCGCCCGTGATCGGCCTCAACGACAGTGGCGGCGCGCGCATTCAAGAAGGCGTCGCCTCGCTCGGCGGCTATGCCGAAGTATTCCAACGTAACGTGCTGGCTTCGGGCGTCGTCCCGCAGCTTTCGCTCATCATGGGTCCCTGTGCCGGCGGTGCCGTCTACAGCCCTGCGATGACCGACTTCATCTTCATGGTGAAAGACAGCAGTTACATGTTCGTCACCGGCCCGGATGTAGTGAAGACCGTTACCAACGAGATCGTCACGCAGGAGGAGCTGGGTGGAGCGGTGACGCATACCACGAAGTCGGGGGTCGCTGACGTGGCGTTCGACAACGACATCGAGGCGCTGCTCGCGGCCCGCGACTTCGTGGACTTCCTTCCCGGCTCGAACCGCGAGGCGCCGCCCGAGCGGCCCTGCGACGATCCCTGGGATCGCATCGACGAGAGCCTCGACACGCTGATCCCACCCAGCGCCAACCAGCCGTACGACATGCACGAGCTGATCCGGAAGACGCTCGACGAAGGCGAGTTTTTCGAGCTGCAGCCGGGCCATGCCGGCAACATCCTGATCGGCTTCGGCCGGATTGAGGGGCGCACGGTGGGCCTGGTGGCGAACCAGCCGATGGTGCTGGCGGGCTGCCTCGACATCAACGCCTCGAAAAAGGCGGCGCGGTTCGTCCGCTTCTGCGATGCGTTCGAGATCCCGATCGTCACCTTTGTCGACGTACCGGGCTTCCTGCCGGGTGTCGGCCAGGAGCATTCGGGCATCATCAAGCACGGCGCCAAGCTGCTGTTCGCCTATGCCGAGGCGACGGTGCCGAAGATCACGGTCATCACGCGCAAGGCCTATGGTGGCGCGTATGACGTGATGGCCTCGAAGCACCTGCGCGGCGACCTCAACTATGCTTGGCCCACGGCGGAAATCGCGGTGATGGGCGCCAAGGGCGCGGTGGAGATCATCTTCCGCGGCAGGACGCCCGAGGAGATCGCCGAGCGCACCGCCGAGTACGAGGCGCGCTTCGCCAATCCGTTCGTGGCGGCGAGCAAGGGGTTCGTGGACGAGGTCATCATGCCGCATTCCACCCGCCGCCGGATCGCACTGGGCTTGCGCAAGCTGCGCAACAAGCAGCTCGAGAACCCGTGGAAGAAGCATGACAATATTCCGCTGTGAGTTCCCCTCCCGCTTGCGGGAGGGACCAGGGGAGGGGACGACCGTCGCCGCTGACCGTCGGGAATGGCTCCAGCCTCTCCCGCAAGCGGAAGGGGAGCGCATATGAAACTCGGCCGCCTCAACCATGTCGGCGTAGCCACGCCGTCGATCGAAGCGTCGATCGCCTTCTATAGCGACGTGATGGGCGCGACGGTGATCCGCGAGCCGTTCGACCTGCCGGCGCAGGGCGTGAAGGTGTGCTTCGTCGACACCCCCAACAGTCAGATCGAGCTGATCGAGCCGTTGGGCGAGACATCGCCAATCCACGGCTTCCTCGTGAAGAACCCGGCGGGTGGGCAGCACCATCTTTGCTACGAAGTGCCCGACATTCACGAGGCCAAGGCCTGGTTCGACGCGAAAGGTGCGAAGGTACTCGGCGAGCCGCGCATCGGCGCGCATGGCACGCCGATCTTCTTCGTGCATCCCAAGGATATGGGCGGGGTGCTCACCGAAATCATGGAGACGCCGCGTGGGGAGCATTGATCTTTTCTCCCTCTCCCCTTGTGGGAGAGGGAAGGGGCCCGCCGCCGCAGGCGGTGGGAAGGGTGAGGGGGACATAGCCTTCTCGCCCCTTTCCCCCTCACCCTTCCGCGCGCTCCCTCCCTATCCCACGGGGGGAGAGGGAGCATGAGCGACAAACCCTCGCTCGACCAATGGTCCGCCGCTGCCGCGAAGGAAGTGAAAGGCAAGGACCTGACCTGGCAGACGCCGGAAGGCATCGCCGTCAAGCCACTCTATACGGCCGACGACGTCGCCGATGTCGACACCGGCCTGCCCGGCTTCGCGCCCTTCACCCGCGGCGTGCGCGCCTCGATGTATGCCGGGCGCCCCTGGACGATCCGGCAATATGCCGGCTTCTCGACCGCCGAGGAATCCAACGCCTT
>NZ_JBTMWM010000015.1:0-24964 GCF_054489705.1 Sphingomonas sp. RS6 | reverse complement strand
TACGATATCTCCAAACAAAAAACCGAAAGGCGGGGTGCCTGGCATTGAGCCGATGTCGGGCCAGTTCACCCGGGTATCGGGACGGTTGCCGCCTTCGATCGGGGCAGCAAGATCAGGGCCTGTTCGAACCGCTCGAATTTGCGGACACGTGTTTACTGCAGCAATGCCTGCAGCTGCGGCATGATGGCCTGTTCGATGAAATAGCCTTCACGTGCGCGATTCCGAACGGCGTTCATGATGCCCTGGGCCATCAGCACCGTGCGCAGTTCATGTGCGAACACCTTGACGCAGGCGGCGTTGACCGATTTCGTGCAGACGATCGGCGCCAGTTCGGCTGCGCTGCGCGGCACGCCGGGACGTTCCATCAGCTCAAGCAGCAGCAGCGCGCTGCCGCGGTGGCGAAGCCCCAGCTTCGAACGGACGAAATCGGTGAAGATCTGAGTCTCCGAAACCGGCCCGATCAGGAATGACAGTTTCAGCAGTTCCTCCGCCGCCTCGCGCAGCAGCGGGGACCGGACATCCTCGTGCTCCGCCTCGGCAAGAAGCCGCTGCGCGATGTCCCGCGCCTCGCCGCCCCCGGAACCGGGGAACAGCCGCCGTGCCGCTGGCGACAGGGGGCGTGAAAACACCACGGCTCGCTGCGTCGTTCCACTGAGTGCTGACTGGATCATGAGTCTCGTCTCATCGCATTGGAAGGCGGCACCGCCTTCGGGGTTGTTCGCCGGCAGATGCCGGCCGCTTTTTTTGCGGTTCGGGTACGATCGTCCCGGCCGCGAACGGCGACGGTGCGCCGCTCTAGAATACCTGCTTTCCGGTCAGCGCGATGAAGGTGCGCAGGATGATCCACAGGTCACCCGTGAACGACCAGTTCTCGACATATTCGAGATCGGAGGCGAGTCGGTTGCGCAGATCCTCTTCTTCAAAGGTCGTGCCGCGAAAGCCGCGAACCTGGGCGAGGCCGGTGATGCCCGGCTTCATCGAATGCCGGCGCCAATAGTCGCCATCGACTTCCCAATAGAGCTTGCCGCCCGCCTTCGCGCCGAGGGCGTGCGGGCGCGGTCCGACGATGCTCATATTGCCGAGCAGCACGTCGATCACCTGCGGCAGTTCGTCGATGCTGGTCGCCCGGATGAAGCGGCCGACCCGGGTGACGCGCGCGTCGTCGCGCCCTGTGGTCAGGCGATTGGCGTTCACGTCGTGCATGTCGGCGCGCATGCTGCGGAACTTGTGCATGCGGAACGGACGGTTGCCGCGCCCCACCCGGGGCTGGCGGAAGAAGACCGGGCCGGGGCTGTCGAGCTTGATCGCCAGCGCGACGAACAGGAAGAAGGGCGAGAGCAGCACCAGCGCGGTCGACGCCACCGTGATATCGAACAGCCGCTTCAGCAGCCGCTGTTCGGGGGTCAGCGATTCCGCAGCGACCTGAAGCGTCGGCCGGCCACCGAACTTGCCTGCGCCAAGGGGCACCAGTTCGCCGATTTCCTCGATCAGCAGTTCGACAGGCACGTTGGTGCCGCCCAGCGCGGCGGACCAGGCGGCGCGGCGATCGGCGTCGCAGGCCACCACCACGCGGTCGGCATTCGCGACCAGCTTGCCGAGCCGTGCCAGCGCCGCCGGGTCATTGACGTCGGCGCGCAGTCCGTAGGTCTCGACGTCGACGATCATGCCGTCGACATTGCCCGCGAGCCCGCGATGATCGCCGTCGACGAGCACCACCGTGTGCCCGCCCGCCCGCCGCAGCTGCCAGCGGTCGGCCGAAAGCACGGCGCTCAATGCCAGCCGGCTCGCCGTGACGCCCGCCATCATCGCCAGCATCATGCCTGCAAAGGGTGCAAACCATGTCGGATTCAGTCGATCGAGTATCGAAGCCCCGAACAGCATCGAGACAAAGGTCACGATCAATGCAAGCAACGCCCGACAAACACCCCCTCCCCCGACATCCGACGCGTAGCAACGGCCGTAAAAGGCCACCGTTAGATAGGTCGAGGCCATTACCAGCAGTAGCTTGCTACCCAGGGGGTCGATTGCGCGATGCGCGAACAGGAAGAAGCCAGCATAGCCCAGCGCAAGCCCTGCAAGGTCGACAAGTACCAGTTTCACGCTGACGAAGATCGCCCGCAGCGACCTCGCACTGGGCAGCGCCAGGTCGATATCGGCGGCACCTGCGATTGGCGTCTGCAGGAAGGAGGTCCGGACTTGGTTGGAAGTTAGCATATGTCCCCCTTCCCCACGCGACACGCGGGGAGACCTAGAATTACGGCGTAGATGAACAGGCGACCGGAGCTTGGTCAGCCGCCCGGACTGGCGAGCCTTGGGACCGGTCTGGCGAGTAACTCAGAGCCGCCCGCCGGCCGGCCGCGAGATGCGCACGCAAGGGCTTGGAAGACGCGCGCGCAGTCGCGCGACAGAGCGCGCCTGCGTTGGAAAAATGCGACAACCAACTGCGACATTGAATCCGCGCCCATACCCATAAGTCTGCTTGACAGATTCACCATGATAATCGCCCGATGAAAATATTTAATCCAACCAGATCAACTCATATGAACGCAAATAGAGCAATGCCTATTGCCCATATTGGAACGCTAATAATCAACCCACTTATCAATCCCTTTATGGGCAGCGACTTTTCAATGAAATCATACTCGGAACCATTATTAAGTTTCATCTTAACGTCGACAGATTCGCTGGATAAACAATTATCAACCTCGAATCGATTTGCTGGATAGTTCACAAACCACCTGTTGATCCCGTTGATGATTATTCAGCTGGCCAGCCGCGACCTGCTCAGGGCCGAAGGCGTCCGTGACCCGCACCAAGGTCGATAGGCCGACGCCTCGCCCCAAAAATGGCCTTGCTGCCAAGCGAGCCCCACCTCCTCGGCGAGTTGCGCCTGCGCCAATGTGTCAACGCCATCCGCGACGACGATCGAGCCGACTGCGCCCGCGAGCCGCACCAATCCCTCCAGGATTGCGCGATCACGCGACGAGGTCGTTGACCGGCGGACGAACCCGCAATCGATCTTGACGATGTCAGGAGCGACAGTCACAAGCTGGCGAACCGACGCGAACCCGGCCCCGAACCCGCTGACCGCGATCAGACACCCGAGCCGACGCACCTCATCGCAAAAGCGGCCAACCTCCGAGCTCCGCGCCAGCGGGGTCGTCTCACCAATCTCCAGCACGAGCCGCGACGCCATCTCCGGCTGGCGCTCGAGACGCGCGCGCAGCCGCCGCCACCACGCACTGCCGGTTACCCCCTCCGAGGAGATGGGCGCCGAGAGAACGACCGCTCGATCGGCCGCCAGTTCGGCAACAGCGCCGCACGCGATGACTTCGTCGACAACCCCGCCGAACCCGAGCCGCTGCACCGCCGGCAGCACATTTCGAACCATCCACGGATCGCAGGCAGCCCCATCAAGTCGAACCGTCGACTGATAGTAAAGAACCTCGCAGGAGGCTCTTGCCACCACCGGACGCCAGGCAATGCGGAGGCCGCCCCGACCAAGCCCGTTTCCGTCTAAATCAGCCAGCGCGCACAACAGTTTCGATGCCAAGGCCATGTCGCGGCGATACCGGACAGCCTCCTCACCGGATGCCATCTCATCGCCGAATGCCCCCTCCGCTGCACCGGGAGAATCGCACAGGAGGCCACCGCCAAAGGCCACCTCTGCGCCTTCGACTAGCCAGCAGCCGGAAAGCCGGACGTGCGCAACCCCCAACTCGGTGGCGAACGGAATGAGCGCAATCGAGTGGCAAATACGACGGATCCAGTCCTCGCAGGAACCCGCGAGCGCATCCTCTCCACCAACCTGATCACGAGGGAACGAACAGCGCAGCCGTCGGGCCGCGACCACCTCCACCACGCCGCAGCCATTGAGCCGCTCGATCGCCACCGCGACAGCGCGGAGAATCCCAGGCACCAACGGTTCACCATAGTATTTCAGTATATCTCTAATATTCACTATTTCTATGGTAAACAGTACATTACTCTGTTCTGTAATGCTGCGCTTTGCATCGGGATTCGGTGTCAATAGGGCACGCTTTGACGCGCGATCCGATGCACATCCGGCCATATGCATGATTGACATTGGATCACTCCGTAGCAGCGCAACCACGATTTATAAGTCTGTTACCTTTTAGCCAATATTGTATCACAACCGAAATGCTGATGGTTCGAATATCCACTCAGTAGATCTGGTTTTATATTCAGCTGAATCCATCAGGAATCGTGTCATGGAACTAACGATATTCACAAATTGCGGTAACAGAAAATACCTTACCAGCAACGAGATCGCAGCATTCAATGAAAGTACTCGAAAGTTTCCTCTCGACGTACGAAGCTTTTGCCTAACAATCGCCTATACCGGATGCAGAATTTCTGAAGCTCTTGCCCTGACGGCCGCCAATATCGATTTCGAAGCGAAATCGCTGATCGTGAAATGCCTGAAAAAGCGCGGAAAGACGGTATATCGAGGCATCCCGTTGCCCGACGCCCTGCTGGATCTGTTGGCTCGCCTCGTCCGGCAGATCGATGAACCTGAACGGCGACTATGGCCGTGGTCACGTATGACAGGATATCGCCGCATCCGCGAAGTGATGGACCATGCCGGTATTGCGGGTGATCATGCCAGCCCAAAGGGTTTGCGACATGGCTTTGCCGTAAGGGCAATCCAGGCCAATGTGCCACTAACGATGGTGCAGCGCTGGCTAGGCCATGCGGACATCAAGACGACCGCGATCTACACGTCCGCAATGGGCGCTGAAGAGCGAAATCTTGCTGCGCGCATGTGGCAGCCGGAGGAGCAGGCCGAGACAGGGGCGGAAGCAACGGAACCGGCGGCGGCGAACGATCCAGTCAATCGCCCGAGAGCCAAGCCAACGATACCGAGGACTCAACCGCACTGCGCAGCCGTTCGATACCGGCTTCAGTATCGACCCGCGGCGAGTGTCAGCAGCATTTTTGCGCGAGGCCCGCTGCAGAAGGTCGAGAGCACCACAGTGCCAACCGCTGCAGCGCGGAAAAAAAGTCTGCTCATGCATTTACGCGATTGCGCACTGCGACACTTTTGGCTAAAGTGTAACAGTGAAAAATGCGTTAATTCAAGCGCTTAAGCAAGTTCACTCTGTCGAGGCCCGGGGCCGTGACGGCCGAAATCGGGTCGTGTCACAACCCTTAGTGCCTGGAATCGTTCCGAGCGAGTTCGGTGCACCGCGGTGCATCCGAACCAAACGACGCGCGCCTGATGCTCAGGGTCAACCCGCACCTCGATGCCTGCCGTTGCCGGCCGCTTCAGCACTCTTGGCGCGCGCAGCGCGACCTTTCTGGCCCAAACCAAGCTCACGCGCGAGGGTACGCCGACGTTCCGAATAGCTTTCTGCGACCATCGGGTAGTCAGAACGCAAATTGTAGCGGGCACGATACTCCTCGGGGCTCAGACCATAGGCCGCAAGGTGACGCCGCAACGTGCGATAAGGTTTACCGTCAATCATCGAGATAATGTAATCGGGCGATGCAAGCGACTTGCGAACGGAAACCGCTGGAGAATGCACCCGAACACCCGTCCCGGGCGCGCCCTCAACCTCGTCGGCCGATGGAGCATTTTCCAGATCAGTGAGGGTAGCGTGCATGCTACGAAGAAACGCGGGAACCTCTTCGGCGACGACACGCGTATTGTGGTTCCCTAGCCAAGCGATCGTCAACTGAGTCGCCAAGGACACGATCGCCGATCCATCCTTATTGTCCATTGAATCTCTCCAATATTGTAACATTTGGTTAATATATTCTGGTTATGTCGATATCTATATCGCTAAGGACAATACTTCTATTTGAATTATAGGATTATATCTATCAGCCTAATTATAACCATCCTATCGACATTACCGAGAGATCACATCTTAGTATGATTCCTTAATGTTGTAAAAATTATGAACCAGTAATTTGACCGGAATGGATCATATATGTCGCTACTCTCGCCAATAAGCAAAGATGTAGCCCTATTTCGCGAACCAGCACAATATATAGCTATATTTATTGTCCGCTAACCGCAATTATGAACGTATTCACCTAGTGAACGGGTAGGTGAATGTGCCGAGTCTTCCTGATGCCCGCCATGGCGGGCATAGTGTCGACCGCGAGCAACCTGCTGAGAGATCGCTTGAAAGCTGGAGCGCTTCGCTAGATTCGATTCTTTGACACCGCAAAATGGCCGAGCCGCCCCCGAATTCAGGCGGAGACAGGCCGGCGCTATCGGGGGGGGGGCAGGACGGGCGGGGAGCACCGACTGAACGCGATAGCTGGCGGCCGAAATTCGCTCTGTTGCACTGGTTGCGATCGCCCGGTCGCTCGGTCTACCGATACAGATGATGACCCTATTGCGGCGCATCCTTCGCAACGCTGATCGAGGCACAACGCGCCGTTCGCTGGCAAAGGGCGTTCGCGCCTATGCGATCGGCGATACGCACGGCCGAAGCGACCTTTTGGTACAGCTGTTGGCGACGATCGATGCCGAGCGGGCTGCCGACCCGCGCGCCGAGGAGCATCTGATCCTGCTGGGCGACATGATCGATCGCGGACCCGATTCGCGTGGCGTACTCGATCTCGTTATCGCGCGACGCGCGACAGATCCCAGCCTGACGCTGCTTTCGGGGAATCATGAGGAAATACTGCTGGCTATCCTCGACGGGGCGGGCGAACACGTTGGAGACTGGCTCCGCTTCGGCGGCGCAGCGTGCGCGCAGAGCTACGGCCTTGATCCGCAGGCACTGGCGACGATGGCGCCGGCCGCCGCGATCGCGCAGTTGCACGACGCCATCCCCCAAGCGCACATCAACCTGTTGCGGGAACTCGCCCCGCGCTTCTCGCTAGGCAGTTACCTGTTCGTCCATGCGGGGATCCGGCCCGGCATTCCGATCGAACATCAGTTGCTCCACGACCTGCACTGGATTCGCGCGCCGTTCCTGCGAAGCAAGGTCGATCACGGCGCAATCGTCGTGCATGGCCACAGCATCAGCGACGAGCCCGAGTGCCGGCCGAACCGCATAGGCATCGATACCGGCGCCTATGCCAGCGGAAGGCTGACCGCGCTGTGCATCGATGGCGCCGAGCGCCGTTTCCTCGACGTCCGTGGATGATCGCAACATAGCCGCCCGATGGCTCGTCACCGTCGGCGAAGGCTGATCGGTCAGGCATCGGCCATGCGAGTCCGCACCACTTCGCCGCGTGCCACGTCCCGGTCGACGGTCGCGTGGGCTCCGATCACCGCGGCATCGCCAATCGCGATCGCGCCTATCAGAATGGCACCCGCGTAAACCGTCACGCCGTCGCCGACCGCGGGATAGCCATCGACCTTCGCGCTCCGACGGCCGAGGGTGACATGCTGATACAGGGTGACGCCATCGCCCAGACGGACCCCGTCGCCGATCACGATCCCCACTGGATGGGGCAAGCGCAACGACGAGCCGAAGCGCGAGCTGGGGGAAATATAGCAGCCATAGCGCCTGACGATGTGCCACCAAAACAGGCTGGCGACGAATTTGCCGAATATCGAGCCTCGCGCGTCACCCCATTGCATCACGCGAGCCAGCGTGACCACCGCAAAACCGGGATTCTTGAACCAGGCGATCATCGCCCCCTTGAACCCGCTCCTTGCAGCGTTCGCCTTCAAGTCGCGGCGCCATCCAGCGTTCATTCGCCTTACCTTTTTCCTGAAATGGGTGGGCCTGCAGCGGCATGTCACACCCCTACATTATCGGTGGACCGCACATTCCTCGTCGTGGACGGATCGATCCAGATTCCGTTCGCGCCGAACAGATGTGCAAGATTGTCGTGGAGCCTGCGCAGCCCGCCGATCATGCCGGCGCCGCCACGCCAGTTGCCGGCACTCCCATGATTGCTGCAATCGTTTCGTTCGAGAACGACGTCCGCAGCACTGGCGACCGATATGCAACCCTGCGCTGGCGAAGCGATCCGATTCCGCCGCAGCGTCAGCCCTGCATGGACGGGGGTGGAAAGCAGACCGGGTGGCCGCCCCGCACCCTCGGCATAGACCATGATCGCCGCAGCAGCGACGTCGCGACGCACATCCTCCCCCGTGCGAGTGATGACATTGTCTTCGACGAGCAGGTTCTGCGCGCCGGCCCCTTCCTTCCAGAAAGCACTGGTCACGATCTTGATCGCGTTGAACCCGGTGTCCGAGATGCGATTGGCCCGAACCAGGCCATTCGGCCCCTGTGCAAGAATGGCGTGGCACTCGCATTCGCCAATGCGGTTGTTCACCACCGCATAGCGATTGCCGCGCAGGGCCAGGTCGCGTGCATATCGCACGTCCTGCCGCCGGAACCCCGAGGCAGCGATCCGCACATGCGCAACTCCACCCGCACCGCCATCCTGACGCCAGGCTACCCTGCCTTGGGCGAGATAGGACAATGCCGAATCGAACAACGCCGCATCCGCCCCAGGCGCCAGCCCACCGCCTCTCAGCCGGACGGCGAACTGATCCTGGGGCCCCGCGACCGTTTCGAACAGCGGGCTCGCAAGGTTGATGGCGTCATCGCCGGTTCGGGTGAACACATTATCCCTGACGAGAATGTCGCCATCCATGCCGCTCACGTGCAGGCCATCATAGGCGATCGTCGCAGCCGGCGCCCCGGCATCGCCGAAGCGCGACCCGACCACCGCAAGCCCCCGCCCCATCCTCGCGACGAAAATGCCCATGCCAGGGCCGTTGCGGATGGCGATGCGATCAAAAACGATGTCGCTGGACTTGGGCTGGCCGGCGGCGTCGGTCACGGCCACCGCGGCGCCTAGATAGGCGGTGAGCTTCACCGCAACCCGGCTGCCGTCGGGCACATCCGCGCCCCAGCCGGAGACCGCGTAGCGCCTCCCCCCCGCCGGGGACAATGACAGCGGGGCGCGATAGAAGAGGTAACGGCTTCGTCCGCCCCGATACAGGCCTCGTTCGCCGTCAAGGACGGACAGCTGATAGGCTCTGGCCCCCGGAGCCGGCAGCGGCTGGCCGCGATCGAACTCCACGATCGTCGCAGCACCGGCCTTTCGCACCGTCGCGGCAAACACCGCCGGCTGGACATAGGCCAGAGACAACCCCTTGATCGCGAGCCGAGTGACGTTGCGGATCGCAATCCCCGTACCCCAGCCGTCAAATTCCACGATCGCGCCATCGCCGATGACGGTCAAATCCCGCAGGTCGGCGAACGTCAGGCCCGGGCGATCCTTTGCCACGGCTATCCGATAGACCCCCGGCGCCAGCGATAGAATGCCGCCGCCGGCAGCGCGGAGGCGTGCGGCTGCGGCTTCGATCCGGGCGGCTGCTGCATCGCCAGGTATGACCTGAACGACCGGACCTTGCGGCAAGGCGCGCGGCAAGGCGACCCGCACGGTTACCTCACGGCCGTCCGGCGCGGTCCAGCTTTGGAACAAGTCGCCGGAATCAGCGGGAAGCGGGCTCACCGGTACGGCTGTCGCCAACGCACGCCATAACGAAGAGGGCTCGCGCGAGCCGGCGACATCGCCCCCTCCTGCGGCGACGGCCAACAGTGGCAGGACGAAGATCATGAGTCGACGGGACAGCTTCGCCCAGAACATCTTCAGGACCGAATTTTCGCGCACAGGCAGCCGGCCTTACCGGAAAGTCGGGCGCCCGGCATGCGGCCGGAACCGTAAACCGCGCCGACGTCGGCAAGTTCATCGTGCGCCCTCATGTTATAAATTTGCACAGATTCGCCGGTAAAACACAAATAAACTCGTTCACAAGACAAAATCGACCGTATATCCACCCGGAAAGATGTCAACATTCCCCGGAATATCACAGCACACTAATATTGGATCGTCCGAATTGTTCGACACATGAAGGATAAACTTACTCTAACCGAAGATCGTCGCAAGACGCAGCACAAATGCCTGAGAAATCAGCGCATACCGCCATCGTCGCGTGCCCCCGTCGCAGCCGCTAGACGAAACGTGTACCTTCTCATGTTCACGGCACATTTCGTATGCGCCGGAATAAACGCGATCGCCGCCATCCTGTGGCCGTCACCGCTATGGGCCTATACGACGATCGGAATCTTCGTCTCGCTTTGCTTCGGCATACTCCGATCGTCCCCGGCATCGTTCCTGTTTCTTCTTCCGCTGCTAGTGCTTCGGATGACCGAATTCATGTCGGGCGCGGCCATCGAGAGCGGCGCTTATATGACGGAAACCCAGACGATCGGGCATGCGACGGGTGCGTTCTCCCGGCTGTTGATCGTGTACATCCTGTTTTTCGGCGTTGTCTCAGCGCTGGTCGAACGAGCCTGGCCCGGCCTGCGGCAGGTTTACCGGCGCGCGGAACCGATTTGGCAGGCCAATGCCGGGTTCATCTGGAAGACGCTGGTCGTCACTGCGGCCCTGTCGTCCGTCCTCCTCCTGTGGGTCGGTCTCAAGAACGGGTTCCCCCTGCTATCAGGCATCGACCGATTCTCGTTCGAGCGGCGGGTCGATTCCACCTTCTATGGCGTCTTCATGCGGAACCGGCTGGTTCTGGTCCCCTTCATCGGAGCGCTGCTTGCGATTCCGCAATATAGAAGGCGCGCCGCCGGTCTGACGGTCTGGTTGCTGGCCGTCTCGATCCTGTTCGGCGAGAAATTCACCTCGCTGGTGCTCGTCATCAGCATGGTCGGCATTCCGGCCGTTCTCGTCCACATCGGCTATGGCCGCCAGATTCCGGTGCGCTCGCTGGCGCTCGGCTCGGCCATGATTGCCGCGCTCACTATCCCCGCAGTCCTTCTGGCCTATGGCGCCGCTTCGGATCTGGACATGGCCCTTCAACGCTATGCCGACCGCGCCGCGCTGCAAGGGCAGCTCTGGTACCACGCGGACAAGTCCCATGCGGCGCCCACCGCGTTCGACAAGGCCGCCCTATCAGCAGATGTCGCCACCTGGTTTTCGCCCAATGCCCAGGACCCGACGACCGTCCGCACCGATTTCGGTCGATATTATGTGATGAAGCAGTTCACCTCCTGGGAGTATCTGCTTGGCCTGATGAAGCTGAGCAGCGGGTTCGTGTTTTCGCTCTACCCCTATCTGCTCATGACGACGGGCGCGACGGGGATGATGCTCGCATCAACGGCCATCGCGCTGTACCACGCCGCCATCCTGATTCTGCTGGCCCATTCGCTGGCGCGTGCCAATTGGATCGCCGCGCTGCTGTTCGGTCGCGTCGTAAATTCGATCTACGCGACCTATGCCGACGGGTACCTCTGGAACATCATGGGCGTGAAGTCGCTCGCGACCGTCGCACTGGCGCTGTTCTTCCTGTGGGAACTCGGTCGCAGCGACAGCATCATCCGGGCAACGATGCTGACCTTCGGCCTCGTCGGGCGATCGCGCCGGCATACAGGTCGGCAACGGATACCGCGAGGCAGGATGCGCCTGGGGCGTGGCCGCGCATGATCTGCGTCACGAACCGCACGCGCGACCGGCGCGCCGCAGTGCCATCTGCATTCGCTCAGGGCCGCTAGGATGTCGATCTCGTCAAAGTCGAACGCGGCGATCACCACAGCGGCGCTCGCCATTTCGAGCGGCATGAACTTTGCCGCCATCTTCGTCTGGACGCATGTGCTCGCGCCCGCCGAGTTCGGGCTGTTTTCGCTGGTCTCCGCGTCCGCACTGCTCCTCAATGCCGTCGTCTTCGAATGGCTTCGGCTTACCGGCGCGCGCACCTTGTTCGATGCAAACCAGCGGTTCGAGATAAGCCCAGGGCGAGCCAACGCGCTGCTGGTTCTGTACGTCGGATGCTGCTGCACGCTCGGCATGGTCGCGCTGGCGCTTTGGGCGTTCCGTATCGCCGCATTCGGCATGCCGGCGACGTTCGTGCCGATGATCGCGGCGTTCGCCTTTACCGAAATGGCGCTGGCGCTGGCCAACACGGTCAGTCGCATACGGACCGAAGCCTGGCAGTATTTCGCATCGATGGTGGCACGCTCGATCCTGTCGCTAGGCATCGGGGTCGTCCTGGTCGCCGGCTTCGGCCTCGGCGCCAAAGGGGCGATATTGGGGACCGTGATCGCCCAGGCGGCAACCTTGTTCGCCGGCGTCGCGCTGGATCGTTTCTGGCGCAGCCTGCGACCATGGCAGGCGCGGAAGGGCGAGATCGCGGCGACCTTCCAGCTGGGTTTTCCGCTGATCGGCAGCTGCGCACTAACCTTTGGCGCCGGTGTGATCGATCGCTTCCTGATCGCGGGCGTGCTGGGGGCTGCGGAGATCGGCCATTACACTGCGCCGGCGGATCTGCTGCAAAAGACGCTGGTGTTCGTCATGATGGCGATCAATCTGACCGCCTACCCTACCCTCGTTCGTGCATATGAGAAGGACGGCGCGGCAGCGGCAGGGCGCGTGCTGCAGAACAGTTTCCGCCTTCAGCTCGGGCTGGGCCTGCCGGCTGCGATCGGCATCGCCGTCCTGGCGCCGGGCGTTGCCGGACTGCTGCTGGGCGAAGCCTATCGCGACGAGGCGAGCCGCATCCTGCCGCTGCTTGGGCTTGCCACCTTGGTGCGCTGCCTGATCACCTTTCAGCTCGCCATGGTCTTCCAGATCAAGAAGCGAATGAAGCTGATGCTGGTGCCGCCGGCGATCACGCTGGTCGCGACGCTGCTGCTTGCTCCCGCGGCGATGCGGACCTGGGGAGTGGCGGGAATGGCGATGACCTCGGCCGCGGCGCAGCTGGTTACCTTTGCGGTGAGCGTGGCACTATCGAAACGCGAAATGCCGCTCACCTTCGTGAATGCCGACACGATCAGGATTGCCGGGGCGGCAATCGGCATGGGGATGCTTCTCTATCCCCTCCGCGAAATCCAGGGTGCCGCTGCCACCCTTACGCTCATCGGCCTCGGGGGACTGGCGTACGGCGTTCTGTTGCTGACGTTCCGCTTCGCGCCGGCGGCGCAACTGATGCGCCGGCTACCGCTCACTCGCGCATCCGCAGGGTCGCATGATCACCGACAATAGCCGGTCGAGCTCCGCCTCGCCCCACCTCCAATCGCCGCGCTCGCCGCTTTGCGAGCGCATCAGATTTCAGGGAATCCTTCATGCCAGAGTTGAATGATCTCGCGCCGGTTTCAGTCCGCCACGCCCCGACCGGGCGCCCGCGCAAGGTTGCGATCATCCATTACTGGCTGGTCGCGGTCGCGGGGGGCGAGCAGGTCGTGAAATCACTGCTGAACATTTATCCGCAGGCGGACTTGTTCACGCTGATCGCCGATGAGGAGGTGGCACGCAACGTCGCCGGCGATCACAAGGTGTTCACCAGCCATCTCCAGAAAATTCCTGGCGCGACAAAGATGCATCGGAAACTGATCCTGCTGATGCCTTCCGCGCTCGAGAACTTCGATCTCGGCGGCTATGATCTGATCATCTCAAGCGAGTCCGGCCCGGCAAAGGGCGTATTGGTGCCGCTGGGCGCCAAGCACGTCTGCTATTGCCATACGCCGATGCGCTATATCTGGGACCAGTTCGCGGACTATCGCCGGGATTCGGGCATTCTCATCCGCTGGATCATGTCGGCGTTCATCGGCCGACTGCGGACATGGGACTTCCTGACGGCTGCCCGGGTCGATGCGTTCGTGGCCAATTCGCACCACGTCGCCAACCGCATTGCGCAATATTATCGACGCGACTCCACGGTCATCGCCCCGCCCGTCGACGTCGACGAATTTCATGTCGCCGATACGGTGGACGACTATTATCTGATCACCGGCCGCCATGTGGGCTACAAGCGGATCGATATCGCGATCGAGGCTTGCGAGCGGCTCGGCCGGCGGCTGGTCATCACCGGCACAGGACCGGATACCGAAGGTCTGAAGCGTCGTGCGGGCAAGAATACGAGCTTTGTCGGCCAGTGCAGCTTTTCAGAGCTCAAGACCCTCTATGCGAAAGCGAGGGCGTTTCTTATGCCCGGAGAAGAGGATTTCGGGATTGCACCGGTGGAAGCAATGGCAAGCGGCAGGCCGGTGATTGCGCTTGGTCGCGGCGGCGCCCTGGACACCGTGATCGATGGCATCACCGGCATATTGTTCAGCGAACAGAGCGCCGACGGCCTGTGCGATGCGATCCTCCGTTTCGAAAAGCACCAAACGCAGTTTTCTCCGCACGCAGTCCGCGCGCACGCATCGACCTTTTCCCGCGCGCGTTTCGAAGCAGCCTTCAAGGGCTTTATCGATGGACTGTTCGAGGGCGACGCTCCTTAAGTGCCGCTGGAACATCAAGAGAGCTGAAAGACGGATTCAGCTGCAACTGAACTGGCCCCCATTTCGATCGGACGGATCTGAGCCTAAGAAGGAGGCTTGGGACTATCCCCTGAGCATAGGCTTATGTCCGTGTCCGAGATCATCACCGACGGCGGGCGCCGCCGTCACTGGGGCGCCACCGAGAAGCTGAGGATCATCGAGGACACGCTCGTTGGTCGCGATAGCATTTCTGTCGTCGGCCGGCGCAACGGCGTTGCGCCCAACCTTCTGTATCGCTAGCGCCGGCTGATGCTGGAAGGCCGTAGTGTCGCGGTCACCGGCGACGATGACGTGACGAGCAATCGCCAGGTCCGCGAGATGGAAAACCGCATCCGCGTGCTGGAGCGCCAACTCGGCCGCAAGACGCTCAAGGTCGAGATCCTCAAGGAAGCGCTGGACCGGTCGCGCCCAAAAAATCGCCTGCTGGAACGGCGAGGTGGTCCGCGGCGCTTTCATCATCGATGCGCATGACCGCGAGATCATCGCCTGGCGCGCACTCTCCAACGCCGGCATCAGCGAATCGGATGTGCGCGACATCATGCTGGAAGCCGTGGAGACCCGCTTTGGTGCGCTCCGCGCAGGCACCTCCGTCGAGATGCTGTCTGACAATGGTTCAGCATACACTGCACGCGACACCCGCATCTTTGCACGCCACCCGGGCCTGAAGCCCTGCTTCACGCCCGTCCGCAGCCCGCAGTCGAACGGCATTTCGGAAGCCTTCC
The DNA here is from genome assembly GCF_054489705.1 of Sphingomonas sp. RS6. Taxonomy (NCBI): domain Bacteria; kingdom Pseudomonadati; phylum Pseudomonadota; class Alphaproteobacteria; order Sphingomonadales; family Sphingomonadaceae; genus Sphingomonas; species Sphingomonas sp. RS6. The sequence goes on along the minus strand of NZ_JBTMWM010000015.1, from coordinate 9,966 downwards.
TCCACACCCTCAAGCGAGACTACGTCCACATCTCGCCGCTGCCAGACGTTCCTCCCGCGTTGGCATCTCTCGCCAACTGGATCGACGACCATAACGACAACCACCCGCACTCTGGATTGAAAATGCGCTCGCCGCGCGAGCATCGCGCACTGGTTTCAACAACCGCTTAGACCTGTCCGGCGAATAGGGGGCCAGATCACGCTCCGACCCGCCGGTAATTCCACATGACATGCCTACTCAACTGGTTCGGCCGCGCGAAACAGTCGGCCCAAAATCATCAATACGCCGCAGTCGGCGCTGCACGCCCACCGCGCCCAGCGCAATACCGCCCAGGATGAGCACCATTCCGATGATGTGAAACCTGAATAAAGCCTCGCCCAGCAGCAGAGCGGCGAGTCCGGCGCCGAACAAAGGCATCAAAGTAATCATCTGGCCTGCGGGTGCTGCTCCGAGATTTTTCACAGCCGCGTTGTAGAGCACATAGGCGACCAGCGATGGGAAGAGAGCGACGTAAGCAAAGGCGCCCAGCACATCGGCTCGCAACGGGATGCCTGCCCCGCCCACCATTTCCATCGCGGCGAGCGGCGCCATTACTGAGGCGCCGATAAGAAATGTCGCCGCAAGGAAACTGGCCGGGTGGCAATCGGGGCGAAGGCGCAGCAACGCGGTGTAAAGCGCCCAGCAGACCACCCCGCACAGCACGAGGAAATCCCCGAAATTAAGTGTCAGCCGCGCCAGTGCAGCAAGATCGCCGCGCAGCACGATGACCGCCACGCCCAGCATGGAGAGGGTCACGCCGACGATCTGCAAAGCCGACGCTCGGTCGCCGAAAAAGAGGCGATTGAACAGGAGGACGAGCGCCGGGATCGCCGCCTGAAGCAAAAGCCCGTTGCTGGCGGTGGTGAATTGCAGGCCCGAATAGATGAAGGCATTGAAGGCCGCCACGCCCGTCAGGCCAAGCAGCAGGACCGCATTCCAGTGCGACAGGAGTCGTTGCCGATCGGCGCGCAAATGCCGCCAGGCAAAAGGCAAAAGGATCACAAGCGCGCCACTCCACCTGACCAGCGCCAGCGTGAATGGCGGAATGACACCGTTCACCGCTCGCCCGACAATGAAGTTGCCCGACCAGAACAGGATCACGATGCAGAGCGTGGCGTAAGACCTGAGATCCGTACCACTCGCCGGGGATCGCTTCATGTGCATGGCTGGTCCCGCATGTCAGACCAGGCCGCGTGCGGCGCTGTCTCCGGCAGTCGCCAGCATGGCAGCGATATCGCGAAGCGCCTGTTCAAGAGTATCGCGCGAGCGCAGGCCGCCAAGACACAGACGGACGCCAGAGGGTGCAGCCTCATCGACAATCGGTCCGTCAGGCGGCGTCAGCGCGATGGAGGCACGCAAGGCGCGGGCGCTCAGCCGTTCGGCATCGAGCATGGGCATCGGCATCCAGACATGCAGGCTGCGGCCCGCCCCCGGCGGGGCCATCGCCTTGCCGAGGATCGACGCGGCCAGCTGTGTCCGCGCCTCGCTTTCGGTGATTACATCGTCAGCGATCCTGTCGGCCGTTCCATCCTGTTCCCACTGGCTGAAGACCAGACCGCCCAGCGAGGGTGGGCTGTAGCCAAAGGCACGAATGCCCAGCAGCAGGCGATCGCGAATATCTTCATTGTCAGGCGGCAACAGGAAACCGATCCGCAAACCGGGCGCGACCGCCTTGGAAACGCCCGCGACCATCAACGTCCGTTCCGGCGCGAGATCGGCAAAACAGTCCGCCGCCCCGGCATCGACGAAGACGCGATAGGCATCGTCCTCGACGATCATCAGATCATGGGCATGGGCGACCTCGATGATTTCAGCGCGGCGCGCGGAATCGAGGGTGATCGTGGTCGGGTTTTGCAAGGTCGGGATTATGACCAGCACCTTGGCGCCGGTCTCCCGGGCACAGCGGGCGAGCGCTTCGGGGTCGATGCCGCGCTCATCCATGGCAACGCCCTGCAGGCGGTAGCCAGCGTAGTCGGCCAATGTCCGGATGCCGGGATAAGTCGCGGCTTCGCACAGGATCGTATCGCCGGGCCGCGCCAGCGCCGCGAAGGCAAGTGCAAGGCCATGCTGCCCGCCGTTGCACTGAATAACCCGATCTGCCGTCGCGCGCGTCACGCCATGACGGCGCTTGAGCCAGGATGCCCCGGCCTCGCGGATCGAGGCCAGGCCTTCGGGCGGCGCATAGTTCACCGCTGTGCCAAGATCCGCGCGCTGGCGCACGCGGGACAGCCCCTCCCCGATCCAGCGCTCGGCAGGATCGAGCGGCGGCACATTATGCGCCATGTCGAGCGGGCCGGTGTCATGTGGCGCGGCATGCGGCCTCGCCCGGTCGGCGACGAACGAACCCCGGCCCACATGGCTGGAAATGAACCCGCGCCGCTCCGCCTCGACATAGGCCCGGCTGACCGTGCCGACACTCAGGGACAGGCGGTGCGCCAGCTCGCGCTGCGGGGGCAAACGGTCGCCGGGCACAAGGCGGCCATCGCGCACATCGCCCTCCAGCGCGGCCACGAGACGCTCGTATACCGGCGCACTGCCTTTCGAGATATCCGGCTGCCAGTCCTTCATTGCCACCCCCGATCCATATTGAACCGGTTCAATATCACATTTGACTCATAATTCAATGATGATCATCCAGCATCGCAGGAGAACATCATGGATACGAGTCTGCTTGCCCCGCTTGCGCTGTACAGCTTCGTCTGCACGGCGACGCCCGGCCCCAACAATATCATGCTCGCCTCTTCAGGGCTGGTTTTCGGATTCCGGCGGACGATCCCGCACATCTTCGGGATCAGTTTCGGCTGCGCGCTTATGCTGGTGCTCAGCGGGTTGGGATTGGGTGCGCTGTTCGAGGCGTGGCCGGTGCTGCGCTGGGCAGTGCGGATCTTCGGTGCACTCTATCTTGGTTGGCTCGCGGTAAAGCTGTGGCAATCCGAAGGCGTCGAGCGGCGCGAAGGTGCACACCCGCTGACCTTCCTTCAGGCGGCAGCCTTCCAGTTCGTCAATCCCAAGGCCTGGGCGATCACCATGCCAGCAATCGCCAGCTTTACCGTGGCGGGTAAGCCGATCGTCTTGCAGCTTGGCGTGATCGTCGCGGCCTTTGTACTGGTCGGCCTGCCTTCTATTGCAACCTGGGCGGCAATGGGCGCAGGGGCCCGCGAATTGCTGGAGAGCCGCAAGGGCATGATGATCTTCGTGCGCGTGATGGCGGTTCTGACCGCGCTCACCGCGCTGCTGTTTCTGATCTGAAGGAGAGCGCCATGAACCGGGAAGAAATGGAGATGTTTGCGGCGAACTGGATCGACAATTGGAACGCGCGCGATCTCGATGCCGTTCTGGCGCACTTTGCCGAAGACGCGCGCTTCATCAGCCCATTGGCCGCGGAACTGACGGGATCTCCCATCATCGAAGGCAAGGCCAGTTTGCGCGCCTATTGGTCAAAGGCGCTGGAGGCTTCGTCTGAACTGCATTTTACCCTGATCGCTGCCGTCTGCGATATCGAACGCCAGGTGCTCGGCGTCCACTATGTGGCCCGGCGCAACGGCAAGGCCAGGCGGGCGCTCGAAACGATGCGCTTCGTGGGCGACCGGCAGGTCGAAGGCGAGAGTTTCTACAGCGCGCAGGAAACGTCGCCTGGTAACTGATCCCAAATCTCCGTCACAACAGCGGTGAGCAAGGGGATAGAAATGCAGGTTATCCGGGGCCGCGAGTTCACCGGCCGATCAGCCTGGGACGCGCTGTCGATCGAGCGGATCGACGATGCGACGGTGCGGCTGCACTGGACCGACCAGCCCTACCGCTGGCACATCAACGATGGCCCGGAAGTCTTCGCTGTCCTCGACGGGCGTGTCGACATGTATGTCCGGACCGCTGGCGGCGAACAGGTTCTGCATCTTGAAACAGGGGACATCTTTCACGCCGAGCCGGGCGATGAACATGTCGCCCACCCCCTTGGCGAAGCACGCATCCTGGTGATCGAACAGGCCGGAAGCGAGTGATCCGGGTCAACGCGCATTCCCCGACCGCCATACCGGTAAGCACACGGAGCGCGGACTTGCCTTTTCGTTACGGATCAACGCATAGTGGCGGCATGAAGTCCGCAGACTGTACCATCTGAATCTCCTCGCGCGCGATTTGCGCGAGGAGTCTACGCAGCGGTCAGGTCATCGACCTGGCGCTATCTGTTTCGTGCGCCAGCATGCATGCGAAACGAAATCGCCGGAATGGCGAAAATTCAGCGGTACTTTTCATGAGCAATTTCTTCGATAGCCCGTTCAAGGGTACTACCCTCGATCGTCAGGTCACCAACCCCAACATCGTCGTCGGGCGACACAGCTACTACTCAGGCTATTATCACGGCCACAGCTTCGATGAATGCGCCCGCTTCCTCGTGCCGGACGAGGGTGCGGACAGGCTCATCATCGGCAACTTCTGCTCCATCGGTTCGGGCGCGGCCTTCATCATGGCGGGCAATCAGGGACACCGGAGCGACTGGATCAGCACCTTCCCGTTCTACTGGATGCCGGAAGTCCCGGCCTTCGAAGGCGCAACTAACGGATATCTGCCTGCAGGTGATACGGTCATCGGCAGCGATGTGTGGATCGGCTCGGAAGCCATTATCATGCCTGGTGTCGCGATCGGCGACGGCGCGGTGATCGGCGCTCGCGCGCTAGTCACCAAAGATGTGCCCCCCTACACCATCGTCGGCGGTAATCCGGCGACAGTGATCCGAACACGGTTCGACGAGGCCGATGTTGCCCAGCTGCTGGAACTGCAATGGTGGAACTGGCCTGACGAGCAGCTCCGAGAGGCGATGCCGTTACTCACGGACTCGTCTGTGAGCGAGCTTTACGATCATTGGCGAGGCGTCGTTCAAGGCACGATTTAGTCACGTCGACGGTGGCTGCCCTTCGCAATGCCCCAGCGGACGAGCAGCCACCGTCACTTTGCGTCGACGTACGGATCGACGACAGCCATTGCCCGCTCGACGTAGAGTTCCTTTTCACCCACCGGCGCGACATAGTAGATCGCTTCGCGCGCCTGTTCCACCGAACCACCGCGCGCGATCATCCAGGCCGCGAGATAATGCGAGGCCAGGCAGCCGCCCGCTGTCGCGACGTTGCCATGCGCGACGAATGGCGCGTCGATCACGTTCACGCCAGCCTCTATCACCCATGGCTTGCTCGTCAGGTCGGTGCAGGCAGGCAGATCGCCAGTCAAACCAAGCTTCGCCAGCAGCAGCGTGCCTGAGCATTGCGCACCGATCAGCTGGCGCTCGGGTCGAGCCGAAGCCGCGCCGGCAGCGCGTCATCGCGAGCCACGTCGCGCGTGCGGATACCGCTGCCGATCAGGACGGCGTCGGCTTCTGCCGCGAATTCGAGGGGACGCTGACGGCGGATCGTGACACCGTTCATCGACGTCACTTCCTCCGTCGGCGAGGTGATCCAAGCGTCCCAGCCAAGCGGCCGGAGGCGATTGAGGATCGTCGACGCGATGAACGAATCCAGTTCGTTGAACCCGTCGAAAGTCAGAACGGCTATCTGCATGTCTCTCTCGATATGGAGATGGCGCTATCGTTGCGCCGGATGGAAGGCGATACGCAGACCCAGTGCGATGAGCACGCCGCCGGTCAGGCCATCGAGCCAGCGCGCCACAGCTCCTTGCGCGAGCCAGTGCCGCAACGGACGGCTGCCAAGGATCAGGAGCGCAAACCAGGCCATGCCGAGAATGGCATGAAGCGCCGCAAGCAACAGGCTGAAGCCCATTACCGATGCTCCCGCCGGGATGAACTGCGGCAGGAAGCTCACATAGAAGACACCCATCTTGGGATTGAGCAAATTGGTGAGCAGGCCCTTCATGAACCAGTTGCCTGATCGCGATGGAGCGGACGGCAAAGCCGGGCTTACTGCCTCGGAGGGCACACCCGATTTGAGAGCCGCACGAACCATGCCCAGCCCCAGCCATAGCAAATAGGCGGCGCCTGCATATTGGAGGATCGTGTAGAGCGTGCCTGACAGCGCGAGCAGCGCGCCAAGCCCCAGCGCCACAATCAGCCCCCAGGCAAGAACGCCCGCAACCACGCCTGCCGCCGCCGCGAGAGCCTGACGCGGCCCCTCGACGGCGAGCGTGCGCAGGACCAGTGCCATGTCGAGCCCGGGCGTGACGACAAGAAGCCCGGCGGCCAGCGTGAACCCGGCAAGCGCAGTCCAGATGGTCATGCTCCCTCCCCTTCGATTTCAGCGCGGAAGGACGTGAGGATATCCCGGCCCTCCGGCCAATCGCCCAGATTGCTGCCCGCGTTGATATGGCCGAGCGGACCCAGCGCGATCAGCCGCGAACCCCATTGCCGGGCACGTCGTTTGCTGTAATCGACTGTTCCGTAAGGATCGTTCGCGCTGGCGACAATCAGGCTGGGAAACCGCAGGGGCTGCTCCGGCACTTGCGCGAAAGACCGCGCTTCATCCGGAAACGCCGGACCGCACGGGTCGGGCACGGCAACAAGCATCGCGCCGGCGACCGGCGTTTGGCGCGCGGCGGACCAATGCGCCACCAGCAGGCAGGCCAGGCTATGCGCGACCAAGATCGGCGGACGGTCCAGGGGCTCCACCGCTCGATCCAGTGCTTCGCACCAGTCGGCGAGCTCCGGCCGGTCCCAATCGGACGGCGCGAAGCGGGTCATGTCAGGATCGGTTCGTTCCCAATGGCTTTGCCAATGGTCCGGCCCCGAACCACCTATGCCGGGAAGCAGGATCACCGGGAGCGTCATACCTTGCCCGCTTCCATGCGCATCAGTGTCTGCTGGCCGGAAGCACACAGGACCGCCTCTCCGCCGCGCATCGCATGGACCTTGAGATCGCAGACCGTCAGCGCGCGGCCGGCCCGCAGCACCTCACCCGTGGCGCGCAGGCGTTCTCCTGCCGCCGGGCGGATAAGATTGATCTTGTATTCAACCGTCAGGACATCGTCGCCATCCCCGAAGACCGAATAGGCCGCATAGCCGCCCGCTACGTCGGCAATCGCACCGACCACGCCGCCATGAAGGAAGCCGTTCTGCTGGCAAAGATCAGCCCGGAACGGCAGATCGAGAACCACCTTGCCGTGGCTGGCGTGGATCACCTCGGCTCCGATCAGCCCCATGAAGCTCTGACGCAAGAAGCTCTCGCGAACACGCTCGAGCAGAAGCGGGTCATTGACCCCGCTCACGATTCTGCCCTCCGAGGCACGCCATAATCGAGAGTGCCGAGGCGTTGCATCTCAGCCGTCTGGAACAGTTCGGGATCGGCCAGATAATCGCGCACCATGCCCAGCGTATCGAAACCCCAGAACAGGTCCTCCCCGATCGCGAGAGTGGGCACGCCAAACACGCCGCGCGCGATCGCCGCCTCGGTGTTGGCGCGGAGCCCGTCCTTTACATCCGCACTTGCGATCCTGTCCTGCACATCGGAAAGACCAAGTTCGCCGCCGAGCCTCTCCAGTTCGGCACCATCGGTCAGATCCCGGCCTTGCGCAAAAACCGCCTCGAACACGGCATCGACGGCATCCACGCGGGCATCGAGCGCAATCAGTAGTCGCAGGGCCTCGACCGAACGAAACGGATGCGTATCGGGAAAGCGCAGCGCAATGCCGTTCCTGTCCGCCAGCCATAGGCACATGCGATAGGTCTGCGCGCGCTTGGGCGGCACTTCCGCCGGACCGATCAGGCCCCAGTGATTGAGTAGCGCCCCCAGAAGCACCGGGACCGGGCGTATCTCCAATCCGAGATCGTCTTCACGCAGACGCTTCCACATCAGGAAGGCGAAGGGCGAGACGGGATCGAAATAGAAACCGGCCGGGGTCTTCGTACTCATCTGGTTGCTCCTTGGGTCCCATCATTGTATCAAATCATGAGTCGATCAAATCAACCATTGTATTGGTTCAATCATGGCTGTTATCACCTCCCCCGTTCTTCATCTCGACACCCTAAACCTGCAAACGCAGGCGCATGGCGATCTCTACGAAGCGCATATGGCCTCCTTCGCTTCGCCGCTGGGTGCGCACATGCTGGGCGGAAGGCTGGTCGTGGTGCCGCCGGGCAAGCGGGCGTGGCCGTTCCACGGCCATCACGCGAATGAGGAACTGTTCGTGATCCTCTCGGGCACTGGCCGCCTGCGCTACGCCGATGGCGAGCATGCGCTACGGGCGGGCGATGTCGCGCTTTGCCCTGCCAGCGGCGCGGCAAGTGCGCACCAGATTATCAACACCGGCGATACGGACCTTCGCTACCTCGCCATCAGCACGATGAACGAGCCCGATGTGATCGACTATCCCGACAGCGGCAAGTTCGCGGTCATGGCAGGCGCCGCGCCCGGCGGCGACAAGGCGAGCCGGTCGGTGGACCATGTTGGGCGCTATGCCGATGCGGTCGGCTATTGGGACGATGAGGCATGACCGGGCGGCTCGTCACCACCTCCGGCGAGTGCATCGCCACGCCGCCCGCCCTGCTCCTGCCACCGGGCAAGCTGGTTGATCCCGGCAACCCGGAATGGGCCACGTTCGCGCGGAGTTGGGACGATCTGCCGCGAGACACTTGGATGGCCGACGGCGGCACCTATCGTCGCAGACGCTATGCCGCCTTTGAGGTGGCGGGCGGGAAATGCACGCGTTTGCCGCATCGTCCACATTACCAGGAGCGCGATCACAATCCATTGAATGGCGGTGTCGAGCGCTGGTTCGCGCCAATGGACGAAGGTCCAGCGGGCTCTCGACTATTTCAGGCACTGGTTTGGAGCACTGCCTCCCTTATCGCGGATGCGAGCCGACAGTGTCCGCCCCCTTGGACGGTGGAAGCGCATCAATTTCGGATCGAAGCACTGTCGGGACAGCCCGGCCTCCCCACGCCGGAGGGCATGCATCATGACGGACGCGACTGGGTGTTGATCCTGCTCGTCGGCGGCAGCGATTACGCCGGCGGTGAAAGTCGCGTAGAGGATGCATTTGGCGCTTGCATCCTCGAACATCGGCTAACCAGTCCCGGCGAAGCGCTGCTGCTGGATGACCGTACCGTCCGCCACGGCACAACACCGATCGAGTCCGCGATACCGGGCGCCCCCGCATGGCGGGACACGTTGGTTCTCACCTTCGCGCAAGCGCGGGAAAGTTGAGGGACAGGATGGATCGCTTCTTCGTCGTAACCGGCGGTCCAGGATCGGGCAAAAGCACGCTCCTTGCGGCGCTGGCCGAACAAGGCTTGCCGCATATGCCCGAGGCCGGACGAGCGGTGATCCGCGACGAGGTGGCCGCCGCCGGAACCGCTCTGCCATGGGATGACCGCAACGCCTTTGCCGAGCGGATGCTGGCGCATGACCTCAGCTCCTATGAGGAGGCACGGACGAAAGACGGCGTCCTGTTCTTCGACAGAGGCATTCCCGACATCATCGGCTACCGCATATTGTGCGGGCTGGGCATACCCGGCGACCTCACACGCGCGGCGGAGAGCAACCGGTACAATCGGCGTGTCTTCATCGCACCGCCCTGGGCCGAGATTTACGCCAAGGATGCCGAGCGCAAACAGGACTGGGACGAGGCGGTGGCGACCCATGATGTGATGGCGCGTGTCTATCAGGAATTGGGATACAGTCTTGTTCTCCTTCCCTTCGTTTCGCCCGATGAGCGCGTAACTTTCGTGCAGCACTGGATTGCGAAGCTGCAAGCGTGATGACAGCTAATCCCAAGCGCGAACCTTTCGGCCGGAATACCGAGCATGGATTGACGGTGGAAACGGCCCGGCTTCTGGTCTGAGCCCCGACCTTCCTCCACCTATGAGTAGAGCCGACGGTCCGATTGATGCCGATGCTTGGGCGTGATGACACTGGGTCGGGGGTTAACCCCCGACCCGGTTTGCCGCCGATGGATTTGGCCGCCATCTCGACCGGGGTCAGGTTGCCCAGT
>NZ_JBTMWM010000014.1:0-60295 GCF_054489705.1 Sphingomonas sp. RS6 | reverse complement strand
CACTATAAGGCCACCGAACGCAACGACAGCCCGTTCTGGGACTATTGTCGCAGCTGGAGCCACCAGAGGGACTGCGCGAAAAGCTCGCAATGTTCCGCGGCAATGGCCGGATATTCCGCGAGCATCAGGAATTGTTCACCGAAACCAGCTGGCTGTCCGTAATGAGCGGCCAGGGGATCGAACCGCAGGGCTATCACCCAATCGCCAATCTGCTATCTGATAGCGACACGCTAGAACGTTTGAGGCATATCGCCCAAGTGATTGATAAAACCGCTGATGCGATGCCGTTGCAAGATGATTGTCTCCGCCGCATCGGTTGCGAGCTTGTCTCTCCGCAACGGCGATCGTGACGACGCTTCCTGAACCACGTCCTGTGCGCGAGCTCTTCGGGGTTGATCGAGCCCGCTTCGAAGCGGACGTGCGGCCAGCGCGCGAGCCTCTGGTGCCGCGCGGACTGGCCGATCATTGGCCAGCGGTAAAGGCAAGCCGCGAGGGCGCAGCGGCGATCGTGTCCTATTGCAAGCGCTTTGCGCATGACGCCCCGGTCAGCGCGCTGCTTGGCTAGCCCTCGATCAAGGGCCGCTTCTTCTACAATGACGACCTGACCCGCATGAACTTTGTCCGTGGGCTATCGCCGCTCGGCCCCTTTCTCGATCGACTGCTGCGTGAACTGGGACGGCCGACTGGTTATGCGTTTGCTGTTCAGTCGATGCCTGCGCCCGAACTGCTGCCCGGCTTCGCCGAAGAGAATGCAATTGACCTCGTCGAAGCAGACATTGCCCCCCGGCTCTGGCTCGGCAATCGCGTGCGCGTTGCACCGCATTATGACCTGCAAGAAAACATCGACGCGGTCGTGGCGAGGCGGCGCTGCTTCACGCTGTTTCCCCCTGAGCAGGTAGCGAACCTTTACATCGGACCGCTCGATCTGACGCCTGCCGGGACCCCGACAAGCTTCGTTGACGTCGCGGCGCCCGACCTTCAGCGGTTCCCCCTCTATGCGGAGGCCGCGCGTCACGCGCTGACGGCGATCCTGGAGCCGGGCGAGGCAATCTATATTCCGTTTCAATGGTGGCACGCAGTCGACTCGCTTGAGCCGGTGAACATTTTTGCAAATTATTGGTGGAGACCGCGGCCGCGCGACGCACTGAACCCGAACGATGCGTTGTTGCATGCCTTGTTTTCGCTGAGCCTTCTTCCGGAGGACCAGCGAACGGCTTGGCGCGCGCTGTTCGATCATCTGGTGTTCCAGATGAACGGAGATCCGGTTGGCCATCTTCCCGAGTCTGCTCGCGGTTTCTTGGGGAAGCCGACTTCCGAGCAGGTAGAGCGAGCGCGCAGTACGCTCCGCCATGCGCTCGGGAGAGCATCGTCACCGGATATGACAGGTTTCGCGAAAACTACCTCGCAGCCGTCAAACTCATATGTGCCCGCCTCTGATATGACGCCTAATGAGCCTAAAGCATAGACGGCCTCCAAGTGGCCGAGCCGTGCTCAAGCTCAACTTCATGCAACTAGGTGTTCGTCCCGGCATTGGATGGTGCATCATTCAACCTGCAATGGAAGGATGTTCTTCATGGGGGCGCCCGAACGACAGCGGCGGTCCGTCGAGCGACGCAACATGGTCAAGAGAGCTTGAGGGTGTTTGATCTGAGTCACGCCCCCATACTGATCTGGTCTGCGGCAGCATAGAAGTTCTCTTTGGCTTCGCCCCCCGTCGGCGTCATCCACATGATCCACAGGACACCCGTTCGCCCGCCACGAAACCGGTCATGCCAGCAGGCTCGACGCGGGCGCAGGGTCGATCGCGAGCAGCAACCTGGTTTCACCTGATTCGACGATCGGCGGTGAGCGGTGGAGAATCGCCAGCGTCTTCGTCGCCAGTCGCCCTTTGAAGATGGCGACGTCACCGGTCCGCATCTGGCGAATCGGTGCGTCGGACGCGGTATCGCCCTCGATCCACTGCGTGCCCCTTCCCACCAGGGTAGTGAGTAGCCGTGCCTTCACGTGGTCGGCGTGGAACTTGCGACAGGCATCGGTTTCGATCACTTCGAGGCGGATGCTGACCGCATCGATCCCATGAATGAAGGCGAAGCGGCGGGCATGGCCGACGATTTCCTCCGTCAGCGCGTCACCACGCGCGCCCGCCGGATAGCCGGCCTCGGCAAGCCCTTCGGCCACATCCGCGTCGACCATGTCCAGCGTCGTCACGAAATCGAGATCGTCGATCCTGGTCCAGTCGAGTTGCGACAGCCAGGCGAGCGCCATCGGCAGCGGCCGTTTCCACACCGCCAGATGCACCGCCGCCAACGCAACCGCATCGAGCACGGCCGGATCGCCGCGCTCGACCGCAGCTGCGGATATCGTCGCAGGCTCCTGCACCGCCGCTTTCATTCGGCCGCCTCCGGCACCTGCTCGCCCCAGGACGGAAACGGATCGCGCAGCCCCATCCACATCGCGGGGGTGAACGCCTTTACCGGCAGCACGCAGCGATCGAGCGCGCGGCGGATTCGGCCTTCGTCCATGTCGATTCCGATGAACACCAGCTCCTGCCGGCGATCACCCCAGACCGGATCCCAATGGCTGGCAACGAAACGCTCGAAACGATCATCGTCCGGCCAGTGCGACTTCGGGATGCTCGCCCACCATCGGCCCATCCGTGCAGTCATCGTCTGCGCGCCGGCGATCGCGAGTTCGCCCACCCAGTCGGGCCGCGTCGCCAGCCAGAAATGACCCTTGGCGCGGACGACGCCTTCCAGCCCGCCCTCGGTCAGGAACGCGTAGAATTGCACCGGGTCGAACGGCGTCCGGGCACGATAGACGAAGCTGTCGATGCCATATTGCTCGGTCTCGGGCGTATGGCTGGCATAGCCATAGAGCTCCTTCGCCCATAGCGGATGCTGCGCGGCCTTTTCCTCGTCGAACAGCCCGGTATCGAGGATCGCATCGAGCGACACACGGCCATGGTCGCAGGTGAGGATGCGCGCATCGGCATTGAGGCTGGCCACCAACTTCTTCACCAGCGCAAGCTGATCCGGCGCGACCGCGCTCGCCTTGTTGACCACGACCACATCGGCGAACTCGATCTGCTCGACCAGCAGGCCCACCAGGCTGCGCGTGTCGTCCTCGCCCAGCGATTCCCCGCGATCGGCAAGGAAGTCCTGGCTCGAATAATCCTTGAGCAGGTTGAGCGCGTCGACCACGGTAACCATCGTGTCGAGCCGGGCGACGTCGCCCAGGCACTGGCCCGCCTCGTCGCGGAACGAGAAGGTGCTGGCCACCGGCAGCGGCTCGGAAATGCCGGTGCTCTCGATCACCAGATAGTCGAACCGACCCGCCTCGGCGAGCGCGCGCACCTCCTGCAACAGATCGTCGCGCAACGTGCAGCAAATGCAGCCATTGGTCATCTCGACCAGCGCCTCCTCGCTGCGCGACAACGCCGCCTCGCCGCCGCGCACCAGATCGGCGTCGATGTTCACCTCGGACATGTCGTTGACGATCACCGCCACGCGCCGCCCTTCGCGATTGGCCAGGATATGGTTGAGCAGCGTCGTCTTGCCGGCACCGAGAAAGCCGGACAGCACCGTAACGGGAAGCTTGATCGCAGAACTGGGGCCAGCAGAGTCGATCGTAACCACTCGAAGATCCTCAGAGATTGATATGGTATATCATCTCTACCCTTGAACGGATCGAAGCTCAAGCCGGCGTGGCAATCTTGCATGCCATCGGACCGAAGGCTGACCCATTCATGTCATAGAATATCGTCACATGACATTCGCGACGCCAGAGCGGGCGAACTGGAGACAGAATGATGCACGACGACACCCCTACCCCAGATCCCGCGCCCGAAGACGAAGCGATCGCGAATCCCGAACGCCGCGCACTGCTCGGCGCCGTTGGCATGGCGGGCGTGCTGGCAGCCGCCCCTGCCGCCGCCGACGCCGCGCGCCGGGGATCGGCAGGACTGTCGAACATCGAGACGGTCGTCGTGATCTATGCCGAAAATCGGAGCTTCAACAATCTGTTCGCCGGCTTTCCCGGTCTCGCCGATCCTCTTACGGCGGCGTCCCCCGCCCGCACCGCCCAGCGCGATCGCGACGGATCCATCCTGAGGACGCTGCCGAAAATCTGGGAAGGCATGGTGCCCGACGAGCAGGTGGTCGAGCATCGCCGCTACAAGATCGGCCCGGACGATCTGCCGCCGCTCGCCAACGCGCCCTTCGCGCTGGCGACGCCGGAAGGCGATCCGCTGCCCCACGGCGTGGTGACCCGCGACCTGGTCCATGCCTTTTACCAGAATCAGCTGCAGATCAACGGGGGCCGCAATGACGGCTTTGTTGCCTGGGGCGACAGCGGCGCACTGGTTATGGGCCATTATGGCGAGGCCTCGGCCAAGTTGCGCCTTTGGCAGATCGCGCGCGAGTTCACGCTGTGCGACCGCTTCTTCATGGGCGCGTTCGGCGGCTCCTATCTCAACCACCAATATCTCATCGCCGCCCGCCCGCCCTTCTATCCCGATGCGGACAAGAGCCCCGCGCGTGGCCGCATCGCGCAGGTGGAAGGCGATGACCCCAAGGGCATCCGCCTCAAGTTGAAGCCCGGTTCCCCCAGGAGCGCAATGGACGGCCCGCCCGATTTCGTGCCCAGCTCGCTGAGCCCCGATTTCTGGTCGGTCAACACGATGCTGCCGCCCTATGCGCCGACCTACCAGCTCGATCCCGAACGCCCCGATTATGCCGACTGGAGCGACGCTAAGACGATGGTGCCCCAGCGCCACACGACGATCGGCGACCTGCTCTCGGCCAAGGGCGTGTCCTGGGCATGGTATGCCGGCGGCTGGGGCGCCGCGCTGGTTGGCCACGCCGATGACAGCAGCTTTCCCAGCCGTCCCAATTTCCAGCCGCACCACCAGCCGCTCAACTATTTCGAGCAGTTCGCGCCTGGCACCGCGGCACGCGCCAAGCATCTGCGCGACGCTGGCGAAGGCGAGACGCCGCGCACCAACCACTTCCTGGCCGCCGGAGCGGCCGGCACCCTGCCCGCGGTGAGCTTCTACAAGCCGCAGGGGAATCTCAACATGCATGCAGGCTATTCGGACGTCGAGGCCGGCGACCAGCATATCGCAGTGGTGGTCGATGCGCTGCGCCGCAGCCCGCAATGGCACAAGATGCTCGTCGTCATCACCTTCGACGAGAATGGCGGCTGGTGGGATCATGTGCCCCCGCCCAAGGGCGACCGCTGGGGCCCGGGCACTCGCATCCCCGCGGTGATCGTCTCTCCCTTCGCCAAGCGCGGCCATGTCGACCACACCACCTACGATACCGGCTCGATCGCGCGTTTCCTCACGCGGCGGTTCAGCTTGCCGACGCTGCCCGGCCTGGCGGAGCGCGAGCGCGCCATGACTGCCGCGGGCGGACCGGCGCCGGGCGACCTTACCGCCGCGCTGACAATAGGATGAGGGCGGCAGACAAGATGCAATGCCGTCTTGGCGATTTCGCACATCCACATGGGCACGGTGCGAAGCCGCTAATCAAGCGACGGCGGCGCTGCGCCCACCAGCTTGCTTCGGATCGCCGGTGCTTTCGTACCGGAAGAACAGAAAATCGGCAGGTCGGCTGGTGCCGGCGAGATCCTGACACGCGAGGCCCACAAACGCGCCGGTGAAATTGGGAGCGCCCGGCAACGAGGCTTCGTCCGAAAGCATGCTGGCGTCGACGACCGCTTCGATGCGCCGCCACGCCTCGCTCTCCATCCGCCAGGCGAAGCGCAGCTCTTCCAGATCGGTGTCGGCGCGAAGCTCGATCGCGCCGTCGGGCAGCGACGGTTCGATCACGGTCAGCGAGCCTCCCTGGTCGGGCGACTGCACCATCAGCTGAAGCTGCCGCGCCCCCGCGTCCCGCGTGACCAGCAGATAGGCGAACTTGCCGCTGTTGTAATAACAGACCAGCCCGGCCGCCTGCTGGAAATGCTGCGGATCGAATTCCATCCGCGTCGTCGCGGTATAGCGGAAATGCTGCTGGCGGCGTGCCACGAGCGCCTGGGTGAAGTGGCTGCCGATGCTTTCGCGCCCATACAGCCGCAGATGGCCCGGCCGCTCGGTCAGGCTGAACAGCGTCTCGGGAACGGGCGTGCGCAGCCATTGCAGTTCCTGCGGCAGCACCGGATCGTCGAATCTGCCGTCCCAGGGGGCATCCGTCCAAGGCGCGGCGGGCAGATCGGGCACCGGCGGCTCGGGGTCGGGCATCGCATCGCCGGCGAGCGTCCGCAGCCAGCCATCCTCGCCCCAGCGCATCGGCTGGAGCGCCGTCTCGCGGCCGAGAATGCAGCGCTCGCGCCCCGGCAGCGGCCGCCCACACAGATAGACCATCCACGGCGTGCCGTCGGCAATCTCGACCAGATCGCCATGCCCGGCGCGCGTCAGCGGCAGATCGCGCCGCCCGAACGAGGTGAGCACCGCGCCGTCGGGATGCACCTCATACGGCCCCTCGAGCGACCGCGAGCGCGCCATCACAACCGCATGGTTCCAGCCCGTCCCGCCTTCCGCCACCAGCAGTTGATACCAGCCGTCGCGCTTGTAGAGATGAGGCCCCTCGGTAAAGCCGCGCTCGGTACCCTGAAAGATCAGCCGGCGCTCGCCGAGCAGCGCGCCGCTGCGGCGATCGAGCTGCTGGGCGACGATGCCGCCGAAGCGCGGGCGATCCGGCCGATGGTCCCACAGCATGTTGAGCAGCCAACTCCGCCCGTCATCGTCATGGAACAGCGCGGGATCGAAACCGCCGCTGTTGAGCGGAACCGGATCGGACCATTCGCCGTCGATCCGGTCGCACGTCACCAGATAATTGTGAAAGTCCCGCATCGTCATGCCCGTGGGACCGTGCAGCGTCGACTGCCCGAACCGCTTCACATCGGTATAGACGAGCCAGAAGCGGCCGTCGGCATAACTGAGATCGGGCGCCCAGACGCCGCACGAATCCGGGTTCCCCCGCATGTCGAGCTGGCTGGCACGGCGCAGCGGGCGTGTCGCCAGCCGCCAATGGACGAGATCGCGGCTGTGATGGATCTGAACGCCGGGAAACCATTCGAAGGTGGAAGTCGCGAGATAGAAATCGTCGCCGACGCGGACGATCGAGGGATCGGGGTTGAACCCCGGCAGGATCGGATTGCGGAAACGATCGCTCATTTCGGTCGCCTCACCATCGTCCAGAGCAAGATCGCGCCAAGCAGATCGAGCAGCCCGAGCACGACGAAGAAGGGCATATAGCCCACCGAATCGACCGCGCGGCCGAGGACAAGCGTGAAGGCCAGCACGCCGAAATTGCCCGCGAGCCCGGCGAGCCCCGCTGCCGTCGCCACCTCGTCGGCGGCAAACAGGTCCGACGCCATCGTGATGACCGTCACCGACAGCGTCTGGTGGGCAAAGCCGCCCAGGCATAGCAGCGCGATCGCGACATAGGGATTGGTCGCCAGCCCGACAAAGGCCATGCCCGTCATCAACACCGCGCCGAGCGTGAACGCCCAGCGGCGCGCATCGATCAGATCGACGCCGCGGCGTTGCAGATACGCCACCACCGCCGGCCCGAACAGGCAGCCGAGATCGGCGGCGAGAAAGGGCAGCCAGGCGAAGATCGCGATCTGCGCGAGATCGAAGCCGCGTTCGCGCGCCAGATAGAGCGGCATCCAGAAGGAGAGCATGCCCCATACCGGATCGGCGAGCATCCGGGGCAGCGCGATGCCCCACAGGTCGCGGCGGCGGAGCAGCGCAAGGATCGACGGCCGCCGCCGTGCCTGCGATCGCCACGCCTCCTGCCCGCCCTCGATATAGGCACGCTCTTCGGCGGCGAGCCGCGGATGGTCGGCGGGGCGACGATACCAGAGCAGCCATGCGACGCTCCACACCAGACCGCAAAGGCCGGTAACGACGAACGCCAGCCGCCAGCTCTGCGTCAGCACCGCCCATGCCACCAGCGGCGGCGCGATCACCGCGCCGAATGAGGCACCGATATTGTAGATGCCCCCGGCCAGGCCGCGCTCGCGCGCCGGAAACCATTCGGTGATGACCTTTTGCCCCGCCGGCTGCGCCGATCCTTCGGCCAGGCCAAGCGCAAGGCGGAGCCCGGCGAACGAAAGCCAGCCCTGCGCCAGCACATGCGCGATCGTGATGAGCGACCAGATCGCCGCGCACAGCGCAAAGCCCAGCCGCAGGCCTGCGCCGTCGAGGAAATAGCCGATCACCGGCTGAAACATCACGCCGATCTGGAACGCGCCGGTAACCCAGGAATATTGTTCGCTGGAAATGCCCTGTTCGGTGAGGATCACCGGCGCGGCGACGCCGAACACCGATCGCGCAAGATAATTGAGCACCATCGCGCCGACGAACAGCGCGATGATCGTCCATCGCAAATGCCGGAAGCGATAGCGCCTCGGTGGTGGTGCCTCGGCATGAATCGGCTCGGCCATGTCCTCTCCCTCACCGCGTCAAGCGGCTGATCCCGTGCGCCGTCCTTGCGACGTGCCGCATCATCGTTGCCGGCGTACAGCGCCAGGGCCCCAACTCACTCGCCAGCCCGGCTAAGGCCGGACGCTATCCACCGACCGGGTCCAGGAAGAACCGGTGCCGGGCAGCGAATGAAGCCAAGTTGGCGGGAATGGCGTTCCGAGTGAATGAAGCCCCTGTGCGACTACGCTGGCATAACGTGCCAACCATCGCCGGGTCATGCCGCGAAACTCAAGCACTTTCGTACGCACGCACGGAAAAACTTGTCGGAGCATTGGTGCAGGCATCTGCACGGCCGCGGGGCCTGGACGGCACTGGCAAATGATTGGACCCAACAACCTGAGCCTGATGGCGCAAATCCGGATTATCTCCGCGACGGTGGTGGTGAATGAATAAGGACTGCTGCCACAAGACCTGGTGAATGGCTGAAGATGATGGAGGCTGTGTGAGAACGCCGATCAAGCATCGCTGAGAGGAGCGCACGCGAACGCAGCGGTCAGGCGTGCATCGCTGCAATCAGCCGCGGCACTCCAACCAGAGAGATGGCGCGCTTGATGTTGTAGGCGAGGACGTGGAGGCTCATCTCGGTTGCGACGTTCTTCAGGGTGCGCGTCTTGAAGTGGCCTCGTCCCATCCAGTCCTTGATGGTGCCGAAGACGTGCTCGACCGTTCGTCTGCGCACTCGCATCGCATTCGGCATATGGTCGAGGCGGGCCTGCATGGCTTCCATAGCTGGCTCATGCTCCCAGCGGGTGACGCGTCGCTGCGCGGCGGGGGTGCATTGCGGCTTCATCGCACAACGACCGCAGTTGCTGCTCCAGTAGCGGTTGAGCGTCATGCCGTGCTCGACATTGCGGTAGCGCCAGAGGAGCGTGTCGCCTGCGGGGCAGCGGTAGGTATCGCTGTCGGGCTGATAGACGAAGTCTTGCTTGCCGAAGCGGCCGTCTGCCTTGGCACCCGAGGTGAGCGGCTTTGGAAGGATGGGGGTGACGCCCGCCGCCGCGCAGGCGAGCACCTCCGGGCCGGAGTAATAGCCACGGTCGGCCAGCACGATGAGCGTGGTGTTGCCGGTCGCCTCCAGCGCCTGGCCGCTCATATGGGCCAGCGACGTGCGGTCGTGGCTGAGGTTGATGACCTCATGTGCGACAACGATGTGGCTGCCAGCATCTACCACTGCCTGGAGATTGTAGCCGACGACGCCCGTACCCCTGCCGGCCGATGCCATCGCGCGTGCGTCCGGATCGGTAAGCGAGATCTGCCGATCGGGCGAGGCTGCGACCGCCGCTTCCATGGCGTCCAGCTCGCGCATCTGGCGCCGCAGCGCATCGAGCCTCGTCGTCCGCCGCGTCGTGCGCAGCTCGGCGGCTTCGCCGTCCTGCCGATCCGCCGTGTCGAGCATGCCCAGATAGCGCTGGATGCTGGCGTCCACCTGTTCCATTCGGCGCCGGATGGTGACCGGCGTGAAATTGCGGTCGCGCGCGTTCACCGCCCGGAAGCGGCTGCCATCCACCGCCACCGTGCCGCCCGCGATCAGCCCGAGTTGCCGGCACAACAGAATGAAGCGACGACATGCCGCCTGGATCGCGGCGCCATGATCGCGTCGAAAGTCGGCGATGGTTTTGAAATCCGGCGCAAGCTTGCCCGTCAGCCACATCAGCTCGACGTTGCAGCCCGCTTCGCGCTCCAGCCGCCGGCTCGACTGAACCTGGTTCAGATAGCCGTAGATGTAGAGCTTGAGCAGCGTCGCTGGATGGTAGCCCGACCGACCCGTCGCCGCAGCATCGGCAAAGCCCAGCGCCGCCAAATCCAGTGCATCGACGAATATATCGACGATCCGCACGGCGCTGTCTTCGGCAACGTAATCGTCCACGCAAGGCGGCAGAAAAAGCTGCTCCCGGCGATCACTTCCTTCGATGAAACGACCCATCCGACCCCTCCAGATGAAGCCGAAAAGCATAGCACATCAGAGCGTTTTCACACAGCCTCGGTGGTTAGCTGCCGTTCACTCTCCGACGTTGTCGTGGGTCAGAAGCTTACCCGTTTTCTTCGAGAAGCAAGAAATGCTCGTGCCTCCTCTAACTCCCGACCGTGGGCGCAACTCGACGCAAACGCGGTCAGGAAAGGATACCGTTATAGGAAACATAAGCCTTTGCGTTTCACCAACTGTACCACGGTCGGAGCGAGCTTTGACCTGATAAGCCAATTGCTCCAAGGGCGCGTCCAGCGGATGACGAACTTCTTGCTGCAACCGGCGCAGGCGACTTTCAGCGTTGAACCAAAGACCTGCAAACGTCAGACAAGCCAGCAAAAGAACGACACAAAAGGCGATTATCCAGCGGCTCACATGCTATCCAAGCACGCGCCGCCAACGACCGCAAGTGGGCGGAAACCGCCGGAACGAAGCACAGCTCCCTAAGATTCCTCCACAGAGCCCGCGCCGGCCACAAGAACCAGCCATCCCACCCCGCCTATTCCGCCGCGGCGGCGACGTCCTGTTCTTCCGGGCCGGTCAGCTCGGCGGTCGGTGCGCGGGCGATGACATCGACGCTTTCGATCGCGTCGAGCGCGGCATTGCCGGTATCGACGTTCAACGCCTGGAAGCGGCGCGCGGAGACCATCACGCGCCCTTCAAAGCTGGCGACGAACTTGTTGTAATTCTCGACCGCGCTGTTGAGGCCGCCGCCGACCCGCTTGAGGTGCGATGCCGCGGTCGACAGCCGCTCGTACAGCTCCTTGCCCAGCTTGCCCACCTCGCGCGCGTCCTCGGTCAGCTTTTGCTGGCGCCACATCGACGCGACGGTGCGTGCCAGCGGCAGGAAGGCGGACGGTCCGGCAATGATCACGCGGTTGCGCGCGGCGCGCTCCCACAGTTCCATGTCCACTTCGAGCGCGCTCGACAGGAAGTTGTCGCCGGGGATGTACATGATGACGAAGTCGGGCGCCTTTTCGAACTGCGCCCAATAGGCCTTGCGCGACAGCGCATCGGCATGGGTGCTCATCGCGCGGGCATGCGCCTTCAGCGCGGCGTTGCGTTCGTCCGCGCTGGTCGCCTCGGCCGCCTGCAAATAGCCGTCGAGCACGCATTTGACGTCGACGATCAGCTGCTGGTCGCCCGGCAGGCGGATGATGAAATCGGGGCGCAGCATGCCATCCTCGGTCGTCACCGACACTTCGGACGCGAAATCAACATGGCCGGAAAGCCCGGCGATCTCGATCAGGTTGCGGAACTGCTGCTCCCCCCAGCGCCCGCGCGTCTTGGGCGCGGCACGCAGCGCGTTGACCAGCTTCGACGTTTCGGCGCGCGTTTCGCCGAGCCCGGCCTGCACCGCCGAAATCGCCTCGCGCAGCTGGCCATAGCTATCGTTCCGGTCCTTCTCGACGCGCTGGAGCCCTTCCTCATAGCGCTTGAGCGTGGTGTCGATCGGCTGGAGCAGGCTGCGCAGCCGCTCCTCGTTCTTCTCGCCCGCCTGATGGAAGCGCGCCTCGGCCCGCTCGAGAAAGGCGCGCTGCGTCTCGCCTAGCATCTTGGCCGAAAGCTCGCGGAACTGGCCCGCCATCACCTCGCGCGCATTGACGAATTCGGCCAGCCGCTCCTCGAACGAGCCCGCCTTGGCCTTCAGCTCGGCAAGCTCGATCCGCGCGCGATCGCGCTCCTCGCGAAGCAGCTGGATTTCCTCGCGCAGCTCGGGCAGCTGATGGGCGCGCTCCTCCGCCATCGCCAGGTCGGTGATCGCGGCCTTGAAATCGGCTTCGCGACGCGCGCTTTCCGCACGCGCATCGGCGGTGCCGCGCGCACCGAGCAGCCAACCGACGGCGATGCCGACCAGCAGGGCGATGATAACGAAAATCGGCAGGATAGAATTCAAGACACGCCTCCAGAACAGAAGGCGAACTTATCCGGTGGCAGCGTTCAAGGCAACAGCTTGCTGTGCCCGGCCGCGCTCAGGCGGCCGCCTTGCGCGCCTTGTTGAGTTTCTTGAGGATCATCTCGCGCTTGAGCCGCGATAGATGATCGAGGAACACGATCCCCTCAAGATGATCCATCTCGTGCTGGATGCAGGTGGCGAGCAGCCCTTCGAACAGCTCGTCATGCGCCTGGCCCTGCTCGTCGAGCCATTTGACGCGGCACTGCGCCGGACGCTCGACATCGGCGAACTGGTCGGGAACCGACAGGCAGCCTTCGGTGTAGACCGACTGTTCCTCCGCTGGATCGAGAATTTCGGGATTGATGAACACCCGGGGCGCGCGGATCGGCTTGCCCTCCTCGTCTTCTTCCTCCTGAAGGTCCATCACGATCACCCGCTTGGGCACGCCGACCTGAATCGCCGCAAGGCCGATGCCGGGCGCGTCGTACATCGTGTCGAACATGTCGGCGATCAGCGTGCGCAACTCGTCATCGACGTTCCCGACGGGTTCGGAAACGAGACGCAGACGCGGATCGGGGACTTCGACAATCGGGAGAACGGCCATCTTCCAAATTTAGGCGCGGCGTGCCGGTGCGTCAAGCAAACCGCCTCATGCAACCGGGCGGCGCGCGCGCAGCGCCTGGGCCAGCGTACCTTCGTCAAGATAGTCGAGTTCGCCCCCCACCGGCAGGCCATGGGCCAGCTGCGTCACGCGCACCGGATAGGCCTCCAGCCGCTCAGCGAGATAATGCGCCGTGGTCTGTCCCTCCAACGTGGCGTTCATCGCCAGCACCACCTCGTCGACGCCGCCCTGCGCCAGCCGCGCGAGCAGCGCGTCGATCCGCAGATCCTCCGGCCGCACCCCGTCTAGCGCCGACAAGCGCCCGCCCAGCACATGGAAGCGGCCGGGAAATAGCCGGGCGCGATCGAGTGCCCAAAGGTCGGCGACATCCTCCACGACGCAGATCGAGCGATCGTCGCGGCGCGGATCGGCGCAGATCGAACAGGGATCGGTGGTATCGATATTGCCGCAGCGACCGCAGACGGTAAGCCGGGTGCTCACCGCGCTGAGCGCCGCGAGCAGCGGGTCGAGCGCGGTTTCGCGCTTCTTGAGCAGGTGAAGCACCGCGCGCCGGGCCGAGCGCGGGCCGAAGCCGGGCAGCCGCGACAGAGCCTGGGTGAGCGCCTCGATTTCAGGAGAGACCATGGGCGCAGACATAAGGGCTTGCGCCCGGCCCTGCCAAGCGGTTGAGGGGGAACATGCGCATCGTCTTCATGGGAACCCCCGATTTCGCCGTGCCGGTGCTCGACGCGCTGGTCGCGGCCGGGCACGACATCGCCGCCGTCTACAGCCAGCCGCCCAGGCCGGGCGGGCGGCGCGGCAAGGTCCTCACCCCCTCGCCGGTCCATGCCCGGGCCGATGCGCTGGGCATTGCGGTACGCACGCCGCTCAGCCTGCGCGATGCCGAGGCGCAGGCCGCCTTTGCCGCGCTCGACGCCGATGTCGCGGTGGTCGCGGCCTATGGACTGATCCTGCCGCGCCCGGTGCTGGCGGCGCCGCGGCTCGGCTGCCTCAACGTTCACGGATCGTTGCTGCCACGCTGGCGCGGCGCGGCGCCGATCGAGCGCGCAATCCTGGCGGGCGATGCCGAAACCGGCGTCGGCATCATGCAGATGGAGGCCGGTCTTGATACCGGCCCCGTCCGGCTCGAGGGGCGGACGCCGATCGATCGCAAGACTGCCGGTGCGCTTCGCGCCGAGCTGGCGATGATGGGCGCCGCACTGATGGTGCAGGTGCTCGCCGATTTCGATGCGCATCCGGCGGTGCCGCAGCCGGACGAGGGCGTCACCTATGCGGCCAAGATCGACAAGGCCGAGGCACGGCTGGACTTCACCCGCAGCGCGGTGGAGGTCGAGCGGGCGGTGCGCGCGTTCAACCCGGCGCCGGGCGCCTTCTTCGAACTGGGCGGCGAGCGCTTCCGCGTCCACGCCGCCGATCTGGTTGATGCGAGCGGCCCGGCCGGCACGGTTGGCGACGACCTCCTGATCCATTGCGGGGAAGGCGCGATCCGCCCGACGCTGATCCAGCGCGCCGGGCGCGGGGCGATGACGGTGGGCGAACTGCTGCGCGGCCTCCCCATCCCGGCGGGGACGCAGCTTTGACGCGCTTTGCCCTGACGGTGGAATTTGACGGTCGCCCGTTCATGGGCTGGCAGCGGCAGGATCACGGTCCCAGCGTCCAGCAGGCGATCGAGGATGCCGCCTATGCCGTGACCGGCGAGGATGTGGTCGTCCACGCCGCGGGCCGCACCGATGCCGGCGTGCACGGATTGGGCATGCGCGCGCACCTCGACATCGCCAAGCCGTTCACACCCTTCCGGCTGATGGAGGCGCTCAACGCACGGCTGCGGCCCGATCCGGTGGCGATCCTCGCGTGCAAGGTGGTTTCGGAGGATTGGCACGCGCGTTTCTCGTGCCTTGGCCGCCATTATGAATATCGGATCATAACAAGGCGAGCGCCGCTGACCTGGGAAAAGGGGCTGGCGTGGCGCGTGGTGGGGCCGCTCGACCCAGCAGCGATGCAGGCTGCGGCACGGCATCTTGTCGGGCGGCATGACTTCACCACCTTCCGCTCGGCGCATTGCCAGGCGGAAAGCCCGCTTCGCACGCTCGACCGGCTCGATGTCGTCGCCGATGGCGAGCGGATCAGCGTGTTCGCATCGGCGCGATCGTTCCTCCACCATCAGGTCCGCTCGATGGTCGGCTGCCTCGCGCTGGTCGGTCAGGGCCGATGGGCGCCCGAGGATGTGGCCGACGCGTTGGCCGCGCGCGACCGTGCCGCGCTCGGCCTCAACGCGCCACCGGACGGACTGTTCTTCCTGCGCGCGGATTATCCTAGCGACTGAAGAGCGCCGCCAGCTCGACATGGGTGGACCAGCGGAACTGGCCGACCGGCTGAACCCAGTCGAGCCGATAGCCAGCTTCACATAGAACCTGCGCATCGCGCGCGAAGGTGCTGGGATTGCACGAAACATAGGCGATCAGCGGGACCTTGGATGCGGCGATTTCGGCCACCTGCTCGCGGGCGCCGGCGCGGGGCGGATCGAGCACCACTGCATCGAAATTACCAAGCTCCTTGGCGGTCAGCGGGCGCCGAAACAGGTCGCGATGATCGGCGAACACGGTGCGCCCGGCTGCCGATGCCGCTGCCTTGAGCGAGAGGATCGCGTCGCGCGCCGCCTCCCCGGCATAGACGCGCGAGCCGGCAAGCGCGAAGGTGAAGGTGCCGAGCCCGGCAAACAGGTCGGCCACATTGCGCGCGCCGCCCACCACGTCGCGAACACAGGCGACCAGCGCGGCCTCCCCCTCCGGCGTGGCCTGGAGGAAGCTGCCGCTCGGCATCGGCACGGCGACATCGCCGAGCGTCACCGTCACCGGCTCGGGTTCCCAGCGCGCGGTGGCGCCGAAGCCTTCATCGACGGCGAAGCGGGCGAGCGCGTGCTCGGCGGCAAAACCGGTGATCGCCTCCGCCGCCGCCAGCCCGTCAGGGTCGATCCCGTCGACCAGCACGTCGCGCCCCTGGTCGCTCTGCGCCAGATGGACGTTCACCCGCCGTGCGTCGGGCAGCAGCGTGGCGAACAGCCGCCGGAGCGGCGCGAGCAGCGCGAACAGATCGGGCGCGAGGATATGGCATTCGGCGAGGTCGATCAGCTTGTGCGTGCCCGATTCGGTGAAGCCGATCCGCACCTGCCGCCCGCGCCGTTCGGCATGGAGCGTCGCGCGGCGGCGCGTGCGCGGCGGCGAGAGGTGCGGCGCGCGAATCTCGGTCTCGATCCGCTGCGCCGCGAGCGCCGCCGCCACCCGGTCAGACAGGAATCGCCGCCAGGCATCGTCGTCGAGATGCTGGAGCTGACAGCCGCCGCAGCGCGGAAAATGCCGGCACGGCGGCTCCTGATGATGCGGGCCGCGCCGCAGTTCGCCATTCTCGGTCAGATAGTCGCCCGGCGCGGCGAAGGGCACATGCCGGCCATCGGCAGTGACGCCGTCGCCACGCGCGGCGACGCGCACCACTTCGGTTTCGCTCAAAGACATTCGGCAATCGCTTCCGGCAGTTGAGCGATCAGCTGATCGGCGAAAAAGGCCGGCCCGGCAAGCTGCGCGGCGCGCCCGTGAAGCCATGCCGCCGCTTCTGCGGGCGCCACCCCCGTGCCGCCCTGCGCAACCTGCGCGCCCAGCAGCCCGGCCAGCACGTCGCCGGTGCCGGCGGTGGACAGCCAGGGCGAGGCACCCGCCAGCACTCGCACGTCGCCGCCTGCCCCTGCGATCACCGTATCGGCGCCCTTGTGCACAACGGTGGCGCCCGCCGATGCCGCCGCCTCGATCGTCCGGTCGATCTTGCCGCCCTCGCCGCCGAACATCCGGTCGAACTCGCCCGAATGCGGCGTGATCCAGCTCGGCGCCTCGCGTCGCGCGAGCCAGTCGGCGGCACCGCGCCCGAGCATCGTCAGCGCATCGCCATCGAGTACCAGCGGCTTGTCCGCCTCGAACGCCGCCCGCAGATATTGCTCGGCCCGCGCATCGCGGCCAAGGCCGGGGCCGAGCACCACCGCATCGATGCGGTCCCAGGCGAGCAGTTCGGCAAGATCGTCGGGCGTGTCCAGCGTGCGCCGCACCAGCGCGTCGGGGCCGCCGGTGCCCGCCCCCTGCCCCGCGAG
The DNA here is from genome assembly GCF_054489705.1 of Sphingomonas sp. RS6. Lineage (NCBI taxonomy): Bacteria > Pseudomonadati > Pseudomonadota > Alphaproteobacteria > Sphingomonadales > Sphingomonadaceae > Sphingomonas > Sphingomonas sp. RS6. The sequence goes on along the minus strand of NZ_JBTMWM010000014.1, from coordinate 43,184 downwards.
CACGACATAGCCGGCGCCCCCCGCCATCGCCGCGCGCGCCGCAAGCCGCGCCGCACCAGGCATTGCCCCTTCGATCACGGCGACAAGGCCCCGGCTGTATTTGTGGCTCATCGGCCCCGGCCGACCGAGCGTGGGCCGCGCCACACTGCGCCACTGCGTCTCGATCGGGATGCCAAGGTCCGCGATCAGCACTCGCCCGCACCGCGCCAGGCCTTCGTCGAGCAGATGCGCCGGCTTCAACGCGCCGAGCGCGAGCGTCGCATCGATCCCGCGCGGCGCCCCGAGGCTAGCGCCGGTATCGGTATCGAGCCCCGACGGGAGATCGATCGCGAGCGCGAAGTCGGCCGCGCGGCACAATTCGGCGAAAATCGCGGCAAGGCTTCGATCGAGGCTGCGCGTCAATCCGGTTCCGAACAGCCCGTCGACCAGCACCGGCCGCGCCTGCGCCGCATAAAGCGATGTGGTGGGGCCGTCCCACCGGGCGTGCATCGCCGCCGCCGCGCCGGGCTTCGGCGCACCGGAGGCTGCAACCACGACGTCGAGCCCAGCCCGTTTCGCATGACGCGCGGCGACATAGGCATCGCCGCCATTGTTGCCCGGCCCGGCCAGCACCAGCACCGGCCGGCCGGCGGCGAAGCGCACGATTTCGCGCGCGACCGCCATCCCGGCGCGCTCCATCAGCTCTTCCTGGGTGACGCCGCTTGCAAAGGCATCGGCCTCGGCCGCGCGCATCGCCGCGGCGCGGACGATCGGCATTCCGGCGGGGATCATCACGCGGGCAGCCCCGATCGGGCCGCCCGCCGCGCGGTTCCGCTGCTAGATATCCGCGTAGACATGGGTTTCGGCGCTGGCTCCAGGGTGCGTCACCGCCCCCTTATAAGCCGGGCCCACATTCTGGGAATAGCGCCACAGCGCCCCCGCCTGATAGTCGTTGGTCCGCGGCTGCCAGCGCGTGCGGCGCTCGGCGAGCACCTCCGCCGGCACGCCGAGATCGATCGTTCCCGCTTCGGCATCGATGCGGATCATGTCGCCATCCTCAACCAGCGCGATCGGCCCGCCTTCGGCCGCCTCCGGCCCGACATGGCCGATGCAGAAGCCGCGCGTCGCGCCGGAGAAGCGGCCGTCGGTGATCAGCGCCACCTTCTCGCCCATGCCCAGCCCGTAGAGCGCGGCGGTGGTGGACAGCATCTCGCGCATGCCGGGGCCGCCCTTCGGCCCTTCATAGCGGATGATGATCACCTCGCCCTCGTTGATCCGGCGGTGCTCGACCGCCTCGAACGCATCCTCCTCACAATCGAACACGCGGGCCGGCCCTTCGAACTGGAGCCGCTTCATCCCCGCAACCTTCACGATCGCCCCCTCGGGCGCCAGCGTCCCGCGCAGGCCGACCACGCCGCCGGTCGGCGACAATGGCGCCTTGACGTCGTAGATCACCTTTTGGTCGGGATTCCATGTGACCTGATCGATATTCTCGCCGAGCGTCTTGCCGGTCACAGTCAGGCAGCTGCCGTCCAGCAGGCCGTTCGCCAGCATCGTCTTCATCAGCATATAGACGCCGCCGGCCTCGTGCATGTCCTTGGCGACATACCTTCCACCCGGTTTCAGGTCCGCAATATAAGGTGTTGTTTTGAAAGCCTCTGCAACATCGTGCAGATCGAACTCGATGCCCGCTTCATTGGCCATCGCCGGCAGGTGCAGCGCAGCGTTGGTCGAGCCACCGGTCGCCGCGACGACACGCGCGGCGTTGATGAAGGCGGCGCGCGTTGCGATGTCGCGCGGGCGGATATTCCGTTCGAGCAGGTCCATCACCTGCGTGCCCGCGGCGATCGCAATCTCTTCGCGGCTCTTGTAAGGTGCTGGCACCATATTGCTGTTTGGCAGGGATAATCCCATCGCCTCGCCCACACAAGCCATCGTGTTGGCGGTGAACTGGCCGCCGCAGGCACCGTGGCCGGGACACGCGACCTTTTCGAGTGCGGTGAGATCCTTGAGCGGACAGTTGCCCGCGGCGAACTTGCCCACGGCCTCGAATACGTCGACGACGGTGACGTCGCGATCCTCATAGCGCCCCGGCAGGATCGAACCGCCATAGACGAAGATCGACGGGATGTTCAGGCGCAGCATCGCCATCATCATCCCCGGCAGCGACTTGTCGCACCCCGCAAAGGCGACCAGCGCGTCATAGCAATGCCCACGCACGCTCAGTTCGACCGAGTCCGCGATCACCTCACGGCTGACGAGCGAGGATTTCATCCCCTGATGGCCCATCGCGATGCCGTCGGTAACGGTGATGGTGTTGAACCGGCGCGGCATGCCGCCACCCGCAATCACCCCCTGGCGCGCGGCATCGGCCTGGAAATCGAGCGTGGTGTTGCACGGCGCGCTGTCATTGCCGGCGCTGGCGAGCGCGACGAACGGCTTGGCGATATCCTCCTCGGGAATCCCCATGGCGTAGTAATAGCTGCGGTGCGGCGCGCGCTCCGGCCCCATCGAGACGTGGCGGCTGGGAAGCTTGGACTTGTCGAATCGGTTGGTCATGGCGCGCAAGCCTATGTCGTGGAACCACCCTTTTACGCAAGACTATTACGCAGAAAATTTGCGAGCGCCGCCAGCCGCTCGACCCAGCTAATGATGCCGGCATCGTCGCGGATCAGATCGTTGCGGATTTCGATCGCGATCGACGGGATTCCCTGCCCCTCGGCATGGCGATTGAGCGTCGCGTTGAGCAGCCGCCCCGAATAGGGTTGATTGTCGCCGGTCACGATCCTCTGCCCGCGCAGAAAGTCGATCGCCGGCGCGGCTGCGCGAACGTCGCGATTGTAGAGAATGCCCGCGTGCCACGGCCGTGCCTCGCCGCCTTGCTCCAGCTGCGGCGTGAAGCTGTGGATCGACAGGATCAGGCGGGGGCGCCGCGCGCGGATCTGCACCGCGATGGCGTGATGATAGGGCCAGTGGAACCGCGCGATGCGCGCCGCCCGGTCCGCCCCGACATTGCCGGGGATCGCATGGCCATCGCTGGCTTCGGGGATCAGCGCGGGATGATCGACTTCGCGGTGGAGATCGATCACCAATCGCGAAACGGTGGCCAGTATCGCAGGCACATCGAGCCGTGCCGCCAATGCCCGCGTCACCGCCGCAGCGCCGATGTCGACGCCGATATGCCGATCGAGCAGGTCGCGATCGATCCTCAGATCGACATCGTCGGGCACCGCGTTCGACGCATGATCGCACAACAGCAGCACGTCATCCGCCGCGCCGTCGATTCGTTCGACCGCCGGCACCTCAGAACACCGCACGGCGACGCTCACGCATCGCGGCGAGCCCCTCCGACAGTTCGGGGCCGCCAAAGCCATTCTCGAACGCCGTATCGAGATCGTCGTCGGCGCCGCGCATCGCTCGCTTCAGCTCGCGGATCGCGTTCGGCGCATTGGCGGCGATGCTGGCGGCAAGGTCGTGCACGGCGCGGCCCGCCTCGGGCGCGCGCAGTTCGACCAGGCCCGCAGCCTCGGCCTCGTCTGCCTCGATCCGGCCGGCGGTGAACAGCATCGTCGCAGCGACGCCGCGGCCGACCTGCGCCACGAGCCGCGCGACATCGACATGCGGATAGCTGATGCCCAGCCGCGCCGGCGTCACGGCGAAATAGGCGTCGTCGCCCGCGACCCGGATGTCGGCGGCGAGCGTCAGCGCCACCGCTGCGCCAAGGCAGCCGCCATCGATCGCCGCGAGCACCGGCATCGGCAGCGCCGCAATCGCATCGATCCCGGCGCGCATCGCGACGCGAAAGCGGGTGCGCATCGCCGGATCGTCGCGCAGCGCTTCGAACTCGCCGATATCGGCCCCGGCCGAAAAAATGCACTCGGCATCGGAGGCGATGATCACGACACGCGCCTCGGCCACCTGCGCCGCCGCGACCGCCAGCGCCTGCCAGCCGGCGATCGGAATCGCGTTTCGCGCGTCCGGTCGGACGAGGGCGATCGTCGCGATCGCGCCGTCCCAGCGCACCTCGATCATCGCGCGGGCTCCAGGCATGGCGCGCAGGCGCGCGCAATCGGCGCGCCCGCGAGCCACCGGTAGACGTCCCGCATCAGCGTCTGATCCGCCGCCGGTCGCCATGCGACGGCAAGCGCTTCCGCCGGGTTAGCGAAGGGGGTTAATTTCATCGCATCCTCGTCGGTGCCCGCCACCAATTCTGCCCCGCCAGCGCATCGGCAGCCGCGTCGCGCGCCGGCGCGTCCTCGAACAGCGCAAAGCAGGTCGCGCCCGATCCCGACATCCGAACCAGCAGCGTCCCCGGCTGTGCCCCAAGTGCGTCGAGCACCCGGTCGATCGCCGGAGCGATTGCGCGGGCGGGCGGCTCGAGATCGTTGCGTCCGGTGCGCGCCACGTCGAGCAGCGCCCCTTCGGCGATCGGGCCTCGATCCTGCCCGTCCCAGGCGGCGAACACCGCCGCCGTCGAGACGGCGACGCCCGGATTAACCAGCAGCACCGGCATGCCCGCCGGCCCCTCGACGGATTCGAGCCGCTCGCCGCGCCCCCGCCCAATCGCGGTCCGACAGATCAGGCAGGCGGGCACATCGGCGCCCAGCGACTCCGCAATCGCAAACAGGCCCTGGTCGTCGAGCGGCACCTGGTGCAGCCTTGCCAGCGCGCGCAGCGTCGCCGCCGCGTCGGCCGATCCGCCGCCGATGCCGGAGGCGACGGGCAGGTGCTTTTCAAGCTCGATCGCGTGCACGCCGCCGCCATAACGGGCGCGGAACGCGCGAGCGGCGCGCAGCACCAGATTGTCGCCTTCGCTCGAAAGCGCCGAGCCGAACGGGCCGGTGAGGCGAAGCCGGTCCGCCCCGCCAGCCTCGTCCGCCGTGAGCCGCACGACATCGCCATGTTCGACAAAGGCGAACAGCGTTTCGAGCTCGTGATAGCCATCGGGGCGGCGATGGCGCACATGCAGTGCCAGGTTGAGCTTCGCCGGGGCGGGCTCGACGATCGTCTCGATCATGGGTTCACCGTCGCCAGGCCCGAATCGAGCTTGCGCGCGATCCGCTCGGCCGCATCATTATCGGCCATCGTCGCCGCCGCACGCCAGGCATAGCGTGCCTCGAAGCGGCGGCCGAGCTGCCAATAGGTATCGCCAAGCCGTTCATTGGCCTCGATCCCGGCCGGCTCACCGCGCGCCGCGCTTTCCAGCAGCGGCACGGCGCGGGCATAATGGCCCTGGCGGTAATAGGTCCAGCCGAGCGCGCTGGCGATTGCCGGGTCCTTGGGCGCCAGCCGGCGCGCGCGTTCGAGCAGCGCTTCGGCAACGGTCGGATCGCCGCCATGCGCGATCTGCGCGTCGCCAAGATAGCGCAGCAGCTCGGGCTGGTCGGGCGCCAGCCGGGCAGCCTCGCGCAGTTCGGGAAGCGCCTCGTCCCAGCGGCCGGCGCGGTCTAGCGCGGTGCCACGGCGGAAATGCAGCGTCCAGTTGCCGTGATCGCCGCCGCGCGCCATCGCATCGGCATAGGCGCGGGCGGCGCCCATGTCGTCACCGGTGCGCGAAAGCAGGTCGGCATAGGTCTGAAGGTCGTCGGCGGTGGCGCGCTTGTCCTCCGCCAAGCTGCGCGCGCCGGCCAGCGCGGTCGCAAGGTCGCCCGCATCGGCAAAGAGCGACACCTCCCCGGCAAGCGCGCGGCGCGCAAAGGGTCCGTCGGGATCGACCGCCGCCAGCGTCGCGAGCGCGAGCCCCTGCGCACCGATATGGCCGAGCGCCCGCGCGAGATCGAGTCGCGCCCGGTCCGCGTTCGGATCGAGCAACAGCGCCGAACGGGTCAGCGTGATCGACAGCGTCGGCACATCCTCCCCTGAAAGGTCGTCGGCCAGCGCCATGAACGCCCGCGACACGCCGAACGCAGCATCGGCGTCGCGGCGCTTGCCGATCTGCTTGAGCAGCGCGCGCGCCTCGCGATCACGCCCGAGCAGCCGGCGCGCATCGCGCCGATCGAGCAGCGATGCCGCGTCGATCCGGTCATCGGGCTCATAGGCGGAGGCGTCGAGCGCGCGCAGCGCGGCAAGGCCGGCATCGGTGCGCCCGTCGGCGATCAGCAGCAAGGCGCGGTGGCGCGCGGTATATCGCCTCGCCAGCGCACGCGGCTCGGCCTGGTCGAGCGCCGCCGCTCCGTCGCCGCCGCGATCCTGCACCAGCCAGGCATCGACCACGGGGGCGAGAAAATCGAGCGGACCGCGACGCAGCCGCTCGACGGCATCGTCGGCGCCCGCCGCGTCCTTTCGCTTCACCGCATCGGCGAGCACCAGCAGCGCGGCATCGGGCGGCGCCACCCCCGCGCGCCGCAGCACGCGCTCAGCCCGCAGCGCGAGCGCGGTGTCGCCGGCTTCCAGCCCCTCACGATAGGCCCGCATCGCGACCACCTGATCGTTGGGCGCAGCCGCCAGCGCGCGGGCATAGCCCTGGGCCGCGAGCAGCGGGGATCCGGCGCTGTCCGCCGCGCGGGCGAGGACATAGTCGGTCAGATCGGCCTGCGCAGCCGCCGGCGCCGCCGCTGCGGCAATGGCGACAAGCGCGGCAGCCATGCTACATGTTCGGATAATTGGGGCCACCGCCGCCTTCGGGTACCACCCAGTTGATGTTTTGCGTCGGGTCCTTGATGTCGCAGGTCTTGCAATGCACGCAATTCTGCGCGTTGATCTGGAACCGCAGATCATCGCCTTCCCCTACAACCTCATACACGCCTGCCGGACAGTAACGCTGTGCAGGCTCGCCGTACACCGGTAGATTATAGGCGATCGGAATGTCCGGGTCCTTGAGCGTCAGGTGAACCGGCTGATCTTCCTCGTGATTGGTGTTCGAGATGAACACCGACGACAGCCGGTCGAACGTCAGCACGCCATCGGGCTTGGGATAGTCGATCCGCGGCGCCTCATCCGCGCGCATCAGGCTTTCGTGGTCGGGGTGATGCTTCATCGTGAACGGCCAGCGCAGCCCGAGATGCTCGCTCCACATCGCCGCACCGGCGAGCAGCGTGCCCCAGCTCAGCCCGAACTTCTTGACCAGCGGCACGACGTTGCGGACGCCGCGCAGCTCGCGATAGACCCAGCTCGCCTCATAGGCGTCGGTATAGCCGGTCAGCTCGTCGCCGGCGCGCCCGGCCTGCACCGCCGCGAACGCCGCTTCGGCCGCCATCATTCCGCTTTTCATCGCGGTGTGCGTGCCCTTGATGCGCGGGACGTTGAGGAAGCCGGCGGAATCGCCGATCAGCGCGCCGCCGGGCGCGGTCAGCTTCGGCACCGATTGCCAGCCGCCGTCCGAAATCGCGCGCGCACCATAGGAAACGCGCTTGCCGCCCTTGAGCAGCTCGGCGATCTCGGGATGCGTCTTCCAGCGCTGCATTTCCTGGAACGGCGACAGCCACGGATTCTTGTAGTCGAGCCAGACGACGAAGCCGAGCGCCACCTGGCCGTCCGCCTGGTGATAGAGGAAACCGCCGCCATTGGCGTCCTCGCCCAGCGGCCAGCCCTGGGTGTGGATCACCCGCCCCGGCACATGCTTGGCGGGATCGATATCCCACAATTCCTTGATGCCGATGCCATAGACCTGCGGTTCGCTGTCGGCGTCGAGCCCGAACTGGCGGATCAGCTGCTTCGACAGGTGCCCGCGCACGCCTTCGCCGAAAAAGGTGTATTTGGCGTGGAGTTCGAGCCCGGGCTGATAGTCCGGCTTGTGCGTGCCGTCGCGCGCGACGCCCATGTCGCCGGTCGCGACGCCCTTCACGCTGCCATCGTCGTTGAACAGGATCTCGGCGGCGGCGAAACCGGGGAAGATCTCGACGCCGAGTTCGCCGGCCTTGTCCGCCAGCCAGCGGCACAGATTGCCCAGGCTGCCGGTATAGGTGCCCTTGTTGTGAAGATAAGGCGGCGTCAGCAACTCGGGCAGCGACGACTTGCCGCTGGCGCTCAGCACCCAGTGATGGTTCTCCGTCACCGGCGTGCGTGCCATCGGGCAGCCATCGTCGCGCCAACCGGGCAGCAGTTCGTCGAGCGAGCGCGGATCGACCACCGCGCCGGACAGGATATGCGCGCCGACTTCGGACCCTTTTTCGAGCACGCAGACCGACAGCTCGCTGCCGGCCTCGGCCGCCAGCTGCTTGAGCCGGATCGCGGCGGAAAGCCCCGCGGGGCCCGCGCCGACGATCACGACGTCATAGGGCATCGACTCCCGTTCGCTCATCCCAATTCCCCTAAGTCCTTCATTGTGCCATGGGCCGCACGCCCGTCGTCGCGCTGCGGCAACGCCTTGTCTAGTCGGCGATGAAGCCAGATTGACCCCGGCGTCAACCGGGATTCAAAGGAAGGCCATGGGGGTGGAACCGGACAATCAGTGGCATCGCACGCTCGCCAGCGCACTCGAATGGTGGGATGATGCCGGCGTCGACACGATCGTCGACGATGCGGTGCGCGACTGGCTCGCCCGCCCTGCCCCGCTTGCGCCCGCGCCGCCGACCGCGCCTGCCGTAGCGGCAGCGCCCGAGCAACTGCCCGGCACCGTCGCCGATTTCATCGCCTGGCGGATCAGCGACGCCGCCCCCGAGGCGGGTTGGACCACGCCGCGCATCGCGCCGGCGATCGTGCCAGATGCGCGGCTGGCCGTAATGATCGACATGCCGGAAGCCGAGGATGAAGATGCGCTGTGGCAGGGCCCAGCCGGCGGCTTGTTCGACAAGATGCTCGCGGCGATCGGGCTGGCACGCGAATCGGTGCAGCTGGTGCCGCTCGCCTTTGCCCGGCCGGTGTCGGGGCAGTTGCCCGGCGATCAGGCCGCGCAGTTGATCGCGCTGGCCGATCATTTCCTGTCGCTGGCCAGGCCGCCCCGGCTGCTCCTGCTCGGTCAGGCGGCGAGCCGTGCGGTTCTCGGGACTGACGCCTGGCCGCCGGACAATTCGATACGCGATCTTAACCATCATGAGACGACGATTCAGGCAGTGGCGACGTTCCATCCGCGCTTGCTGATCGAGCGCCCCGCCCTGAAGCGTGAAAGCTGGAAACATCTGCTGCTGATGAGCCGGGGAACCAAGCTGTGACGATCCGCAACCTGCTGACCATTTGCCTGGTGGCGCTGCCGGTCGTGGCGCATGCCGACGACCGCGTGGGCACGCCCGCCGTCGAGGCGATCGACGAGGGCGCCGGCGCCGCCGCCCCGCGCGAAGGCGATGGCATCCCCGACCAGCTCGACGAGGCGCAGGCCGCCGATTACCGCTTCGTCTTCGCAGCGATCCGCGGCGGCCGCTGGGCCGATGCGCAGATGAAGCTCGATTCGATGAAGCCGGGCCTGCTCCACGCCATCGCGCGCGCCGAACTCTATACCGCCAAGGGCTCGCCTCGCGTCGAGGCCGGGCCGCTGCTCGCGCTGCTCGCCGAAGCGCCCGAACTGCCGCAGGCGGAACAGCTCGCCCGCATGGCCAAGCTGCGCGGCGCGACCGATCTGCCGCAGTTGCCGGTGGCGCAGCGGCTGATCTGGTTCGACGGCGCCCCCGTCCGCCGCCGCGCGCGCTCGATCCGCAGCGACAATGCCGCCACCGAAGTCGCGCTTGCGATCCAGCCGTTCATCAAGGCCGATGACGGCGCCTCCGCCGAAGCCGTGGTCGATCGCTTCGCCGCCGATCTGACGCCCGAGGCGCTGACCGAATGGCAGCAGAAGGTGGCGTGGATCTATTTCACCGCCGGTGACGATGCCAATGCCCGCCGCGTCGCCGCCAAAGCCGAGCAGGGCATGGGCGACTGGGTGGCGCAGGCCGACTGGACCGACGGGCTCGCCGCCTGGCGTCAGCAGGATTGCAACGCCGCCGCCGCATCGTTCGACCGCGTCGCCACCCGCGCCGCCGATACCGAGCTGCGATCGGCCGGCCTTTATTGGGGCTCGCGCGCCGAAATGGCCTGCGGCCGCCCCGATCGCGTCGCCCCGAAGCTTCAGGCCGCGAGCCAATATGGCGAGACCTTTTACGGCCTGCTCGCCCGCGGCGCGCTGGGCATCGAGGAAAAGCCGGGCAAGGGCGAACGCTTCGTCACGCGCGACTGGAAGATGCTCGATCGTCGCCCCAATGTCCGCGTCGCCGCCGCACTGGTCGAGATCGGCGAGAACCGCCTCGCCGACGAGGTGCTTCGTCACCAGGCGAAATTCTGCAATCCGGACGAGCACACCGCGCTCACTCGCCTCGCCGCGCAGCTCAGCCTGCCGCAGACCGAGCTTTGGCTCTCGCACAACGGGCCGGCCGGTGCCCATCCGCTGGTCCAGGCGCGCTACCCGGCGCCGAACTGGACCCCCGCCGGCGGCTGGCGTGTCGACAAGGCGCTGGTCTTTGCCCACACGCTTCAGGAATCGCGCTTCAATTCGGAAATCCGCAGCGCGGCGGGGGCGATGGGGCTGATGCAGGTCAAGACCGGCGCGGCCACCGATGTCGGTCGTCGCCACGGCGTCACCTATGCCGCCGCCGATCTGACCAAGCCCTCGGTCAACATGGAGATCGGCCAGTCCTATCTGGAGCAGCTGCGCGACACCGCCGCGACGCAGGGGCTGCTGCCCAAGGTGATCGCCGCATATAATGCCGGGCCGAGCCCGGTCGAGGCATGGAACCAGGCGTCGCGCGACGGCGGCGATCCGCTGCTCTACATCGAAAGCATCCCCTATTGGGAGACGCGCGGCTATGTGATGACGGTGCTGCGCAACTATTGGATGTACGAACTTCAGGAAGGTCGCCCCTCATCGAGCCGCGTCGCGCTGGCGGAGGGCATGTGGCCGCGCTTCCCCGGGCTTCCCGGCGCGCCGGCGGTGCGCATCCAGCGCCCGGTGGCGATGAGTTCCAGCGGCACGCCGGTGCGGGTCGCGCGTGGCGATTGATCCGACGATCGCGTTCCGCCCGGTGCGGATCGCGGTGCTCACCATTTCGGACACGCGCAGCCTGGCCGAGGATCGCTCGGGCGACCGACTGGTCGATCTGCTCACCGCGGCGGGCCATGTTCTCGCCGCGCGCGACATCGTCCGCGACGATATCGATGCGATCGCCGCACAGCTCGACGCCTGGATCGCCGACCCCGCGGTCGAGGTGGTGCTGACCACCGGCGGCACCGGCGTCACCGGGCGCGACATCACCCCGGAGGCGATGGCACGCGTCGGCGACAAGGAAATTCCCGGTTTCGGCGAGCTGTTCCGCTGGCTCAGCTATGCCAAGATCGGCACGTCGACGATCCAGTCGCGCGCCACCGCCTGGGTGGCGCGCGGTACCTATCTGTTCGCGCTGCCCGGATCGACCGGGGCAGTGACCGATGCCTGGGAGGGCATCCTCGCCACCCAGCTCGACATCCGCCATCGGCCCTGCAACTTCGTCGGACTGATCGCGCGGCTGGAGGAACGCTGAGCCCCTCTCAGTCCGCCATCACCCACGCCGCCAGTTCGTGCCCCTGCGGATCGCGGAAGTGGAACCGCCGGCCGCCGGGAAAGGCGAAGATCGGCACCGTCACCGTGCCGCCTGCCGCCTCGACCGCCGCCAGCGTCGCCTCCAGATCGTCCACCGCGATCACCGGCAGCATCTGCCCGCTGCCGCGCTCGACATCACCGTCGAGTCCCAGATCGGTGTCGCCGCTCATCGTCGCGGCATAGGACGGCCCGAAATCGGTGAACTGCCAGTCGAACGCCCGCTCGTAAAACGCCTTCAGCGCCGGCAGATCGCCCGCCGGAAGCTCGAGATAGTTCAATCGCGCCATGCTGTTCCCCTTACCGTGTTCTTGCTATGTTCTATCGCATGGCATAGCGTCGGGCAATGCCGAAGACTCGTCCGATGCGCGGTGCCACGCTCAATACGGAAAGCAGCCGCTTTCACCTGCCGACCCGCGAAGCCGATGGCGACTGGCTCGACGCGCAGGATAGCATCGACGGCGCGCCGCCGCCGCTGCGCACCACTGTCACCGTGGAGACGCCGCGCACCATCATCAGCCGCAATCAGTCGCCGGACATCGGCTTCGACCAGTCGGTAAACCCCTATCGCGGCTGCGAACATGGCTGCATCTATTGCTTCGCCCGGCCCAGCCACGCGTTCCACGATCTGTCGCCAGGGCTCGATTTCGAAACCCGGCTGTTCGCCAAGCCGGACGCGCCCGCGCTGCTCCGCGCCGAACTGGGCAGGCGCGACTATGTGTGCAAGCCGCTGGCGTTCGGCACCAATACCGATCCCTATCAGCCGATCGAGGCGCGATGGCGGATCACCCGCGGCTGCCTCGAACTGCTCGCCGAATGCCGCCACCCGGTGATGATCACCACCAAATCGAACCGCGTCCTGCGCGACATCGATCTGCTCGCGCCGATGGCGGCGCAGGGGCTGGCGGCGGTGATGGTGTCGGTCACGTCGCTCGATCCGCGCATCGCGATGACGGTCGAGCCGCGCGCGCCGCACCCCGAACGTCGGCTTGCGGCGATCCGCGCGCTCGCGGCGGCCGGGGTGCCGGTGTTCGCCTCGATGTCGCCGGTAATCCCGCACGTCACCGATCACGAGATCGAGCATCTCGTCGAGCGCGCGGCCGAGGCGGGCGCGCGCGGCGCCTTTTTCATGCCGGTGCGGCTTCCCTGGGAAGTGGCGCCGCTGTTCCGCGCCTGGCTCGACACGCATTTTCCCGATCGCGCGGGCAAGGTGATGGCGACGATCCAGTCACTGCGTGGCGGGCGCGACAACGACCCCGCCTTTCACAGCCGGATGCGCGGCCAGGGCCCCTGGGCCGATCTGCTACGCACCCGCTTCCGGCTGGCGGTGCGGCGCCACGGACTGACGGGCGAGCGCGTCGCGCTGCGCACCAATCTGTTTCGGCCCCCCGCCGGGCCGCAGGGCGAATTGTTCTGAGCCGTCAGCGCAGCACGAGCCGCGCGCCGTCGCGCGTGAACGCCACGCCGGTCGCTTCGTAGAGCGCGCCGAGAAACGCCGCCGGATCGCCCACCCCGCGATCGATGAACGCGCGGACCGCCTCACGCTGCGCGGCATCGGCGACCACCGCATCGAACGCCGCCAGCCAGTCAGCCTCGCTCACCTTGCCGTCGGCGCGGTTGGCGTCGATCAGCCCGCGCATCCAGTCGAACAGATCGGCCTTTGTGTCGCGCCGCACCGCGCCTTCGACCGCGATCAGCAGCGCGGCGCCGCAGGCATAGTTGGTCCGCCCCTCGCCGCGTTCGCTGGCCCCGGCAAGCGACTTGCCCGCGCTGCCGGCGATGCAGTCGTCCACCTCGCGCTGCAACTGGCGCTGCGTATCGAAATCGGGGACCAGCCGCTCGCTCGCGCGGATTGCCAGCATGTCGGCGGCACCCTCGGTGATCCACGCCTCAGACCGGCGGGTATAGCTCACCGTCTGCCCCATCCAGAAATGCGCCGATTCGTGGCCGAAGAACCAGCGCAGCCGGTTCATCACCGCCGGGTTGGGCGCCAACGTCTGCTGGCCTGCGATCCGCATCACCACCAGTCCGGGAAGCACGCTGCCGCCCATCGAGGTGCCGGGGTTGCCACCGCCCGCCCAGGCGACCATCGCCATCGGCCGGCCACCGGCGGGCGGCCCAAGGCGTTCACGATAGAGCGCGAAGAGCTGCGGGGTGAAGCGATCGAGCTGCTCGCGGATCCATGCCGGCAGGCCGGGATCGACGATGCCGACAAAGGCCGCGCTCTCGATCGGCGCGGCGGGGCCGTCATAGACATAGCTCGGCTCGCGATCGAGATCGACGCGCACGCTGGATCTGGTGCGAACCCCGCCGCGCAGCAGCACATGGCCGGGATCGCGCATCGTCAGCCGCCCGGGCGCGCTGTCGAACGCGACGCCGTTCAGATCGGCCGGCAGCGCCGCCGCCGCCTCGCGCGAAGCCAGCGGCGCAACCGCATAATGGCCGTCGAACACCGCGACGCCGCCGTCGGAGAACATCAGGAAGGGCGAATAATCGGCCTGGAGCGACTCGTCATACGGCCGGACGCGGATGCGGACATGCCGGATCGGTCCCTTCGTACTGCGCAGCACGTCATAGCCGCCGATCCGCTCCAGCACGACGCCCGGCGTCTCGACCGTCCAGCTCGCGCCGCGCCAGGACTTCCCGTCGAGCCCGGGTTGCGATCGGAGAAAGAACCACAGCGGCGCGGCCCGATCGAACCGGTAATCGAGCACCCAGCCGCCATGCCGATCATGCATCAGCGTGGCGTGATAGCCCTTCGGCGTGGCAGCGGCTGCCGTGACCGGCACCGCGCCTGCCAGCATCGCTGCGGCGAACCCCAGCCATCCCATCCAACGCTTCATCGCCGCCCCGTGTGCTATTTGCCTAACACACGAGGCATAGCGACGATCAGGGGCTCAGCGCAACAGGGCGAGCGGTACCGCCTCCCCCATCGCGCGATAGCCGGCCGTCGACGGGTGCAGGCCGTCGCCGCTGTCGAGATCCTTGCGCAGCCGCGTCGGATCGGCCGGATCGCGCATCGCCGCGTCGAAATCGATCACCGCGTCGAAATGCCCGGGCGCGCGGATCCACGCATTGATCGCCTGACGATCGGCCTCGTTCGCGGCGTCGGGATGATAATAGCCCGATGCGCCATAGGGCGTGATCGTCGCGCCGATCGCCTTGATGCCGTGCGCGTGCGCGCGATCGATCATCTGACGATAGGCGCCGATGATCCGCATGACGAGCGCGGCATGGGCCTCGGCGCTCACCGGCGCGTCGCGGGTCAGCGTGCCGAGATCGTTCACGCCTTCGAAGATGATGACATGGCTGACCCCCGGCGGCGTCAGCACGTCGCGATCGAACCGCGCGAGTCCGTTCGGGCCGAGCCCGTCGTTGAGCAGCCGGTTGCCGCCGATCCCGGCATTGAGCACCGCCACATCGCGCAGCGCGGGCACGGCGCGCAGCCGCTGTTGCAAAGCATCGGTCCAGCGCAGATTGGTGTTGGGCTTCACGCCATAGCCGTCGGTGATCGAATCGCCGAACGCCACCACCGCACGGCCCTTGGCCGATGCCACTTCGATGCCGGAAAGCTGGTACCAGTGATCGAACGTCTTGGCGCCGGGCAGATCGGCGTCGCGAAGATGGTCGCCCCGCGCGACATAGGAGGTCGCGCGCGAGCCCGGATGCCCGGTCTGCCGCGACGGCGTTTCGCCGAAATGCACCGAAACCGCCAGGTCGGCGCCGCCCGCCACCGGCAACTCGACGGGATCGCTCCAATAATCCGCCCCCGCCGGGACGATCGCCGCCGCCGCGCCGCCGAAGCGCAGCGGCCGCAGCGTCGCCGGATCGATCTTCGCGCCATCGGGCGCAATTGCGCGCGCGATCGTCGCGCCGTCGATCTTCAGCGGCTCGGTGCCGAACGCATTGGAAAATCGCACGCGCATCCGCGTCGCCGGCACCTGGAGCCGGACGATCTGGCGCAGCGTCGCATCGTCCAGTTCCTCGTCGGGCAGGCTGCTGTCTTCCCGCGGCACCATCTGCGACGATGCCCATGCGCCGACCCAGCGCGGCTCGCGCTCGTCGCTCGGGCTCGCCTGCGCCGTGGCGGCCGCGAGCAGCGCGATCAGCGTCCATCGCGGAAATCTGGCCACCATTCCTCTCCTTCATCGCTTGTTCTGATATCGCTACCATAGCCGCTCGACCTCGGCCGGCAAGGCACGTGTCCCATCCGCGCCGCCGACGCCATGCCGCCAGTGTGATATTGCAACATGGCACTTCGCCGCATAAGCAGCACGGGTCCTCGAAAAGGAAACCCGATGCGCACGACCCTGTTTGCCTTTGGCGCCCTGTTGCTTCCCGCAGCGGCGCTCGCCCAGTCGCCCGAGCCGCAGGGCAAGCTGCCCGACGACGCGACGCCGCTCGCCTATCGCCTCGACTTCACGATCCTGCCGGAGAGCGACCGGTTCAGCGGCCATACCGAGATCGACGTGCGGCTGAACCACGCCGCCAGCAGCATCTATATGCACGGCCGCGATCTGCACGTGAGCAAGGCGGTGGCGCGCATCGGCAAGAAGGACGTGCCCGTCACCTTCACGCAGAAGAGCCCCACCGGCCTCGCCCAGGTGACGTTCGGCAAGACGGTGCCCGCCGGCAACATCACACTCAAGTTCGATTACGACGCGCCGTTCGGCACCGGCCCGTCCGGACTCTATCACGTCAAGGTCGACGACGCCTGGTACAGCTGGTCGCAGTTCGAATCGATCGACGCCCGCGCCGCCTTCCCCTCGTTCGATCAGCCCGGCTACAAGACGCCGTTCACCGTTTCGATCACCACCCGGCCCGGCTTCGTCGCGGTGAGCAACGCGCCGCAGATCGGCACGCGCAAGGCAGGCAAGCTGGTCACCCATCGCTTCGCACCGACGCTGCCGTTGCCGACCTATCTCGTCGCGCTCGTCACCGGCCCGTTCGCGACCGCGTCGACAATGGTCCCTCCAACGCCCGAGCGCAGCACGCCGCTCCCGCTGGGCATCGTCGGCACCAAGCCCAATGCCGGCGAGTTCGCTTATGTGCGCGACGAATCGGGCAAGATCGTCTCGCTGCTCGAGAAGTATTTCGGTCAGGCATTCCCCTATCCGAAGCTCGATCAGATCGGTTCGCCGGTGATGCCCGGCGCGATGGAGAATGCCGGCGCCGACATCTATGGCGACAGCATCATCTTCCTCGACGAAAAGGATTCGACCGAGCGCAAACAGTCGTTCGGGATGATCGTCGCGCATGAACTGGCGCACCAGTGGTTCGGCGATCTCGTCACCCCCGCCTGGTGGGACGATATCTGGCTGAACGAAAGCTTCGCCAACTGGATGGGCTATCGCATCGGCAACGAATGGCGCCCCGATCTGCACATCGGCGTCAACGCGATCGAGGAGGGGTTCGAGGCGATGGACCTCGATTCGCTCGCTGCTGGCCGGCCGATCCACCAGAAGATCGAAAGCGACGGCGAGATCGACGCCGCGTTCGACCAGATCACCTATGGCAAGGGTGGCCAGGTGGTCGCGATGATCGCCGATTATATGGGCGACGATGCCTTCCGGGAGGGCGTGCGGCTGCACATGAAGCGCCACCGCTATGGCAATGCCACGACCGAGGAGTTTTTCGGGTCGCTGGCCGATGCCGCGCATGATCCGCGCGTGCTCGCCTCGCTCAAGAGCTTCGTCGATCAGCAGGGCGTCCCGCTCGTGACACTGCACCGCGAAGGCGACACGCTGGTCGCCAGCCAGTCGCGCTACGCCTATTTCGGCACCAACCTGCCGGCGCAGCAATGGCTGATCCCGCTGTGCCTGCGCCGCGGCGAAACCAAGAGCTGCACCCTGATCGATCAGCCGCGCGAAACCGTGCAGGCAAAGGGCACCGGCGCGATCGTGCCCAATGCCGGTGGCTGGGGCTATTATCGCTTCGAACTCGATCCCGCCGACTGGGATGCGCTGATCGCCGCCGGCACCACCCTGCCCCAGGGTGAGGCGCTGGCGCTAGACGACAGCGTCTGGGCCAGCTTCTATGCCGGGCGCAGCGACGTGACGCGCCCGATCGCACTTGCGCGCACGATGGCCGCCTATCCGGCGACCAAGATCGTGTTCGACAATGCCGGCCGGATGCGCGACCTCGAAAAGCGCGGCCTGATCCTCCCCTCGGCCCTGCCCGCCTATCGCAAGCTGATCACGAACATCTATTTCCCGATGCTCGGCAAGCTCGGCTTCGATCCCGCCGCCGGCACCTATGCGGATGAAGATGTCGACCAGCGCGACCTGCGCGAGGAAGTGGTGACGCTGCTTGCGGTCACCGGGCATGAGCCCATGCTTCGCGCCAAGCTGGTGACGGCGCTCGACGCCTATCTGGCCGGCGACAAAAAGGCGCTCGACCCAGCCTTCGCCGCCACCGCCGCCACGGTCGCGATCAACGAACGCGGCGTCGAATTCGCGAAACTGCTCACCGAGAAGGCGCTTGCGGGCGACGACCCGATGCTGCGCGCCGCCACCGGGCCGGGCATTGCCGCATCGGGCAATGCCGATGTCGCCCGCTGGTTCCTCAACGACTTCAAGGATCCGCGCCTCGGCTTCCGTCAACGGCTGTTCACCGTCGCGGGCTTCATGCGCTCGCCCTATACGCGCGACGTCGCCAGCGATTTCATGCTGACGCACTTCGAGGAGTTCGTGAAGAATGGCGGCGGCGGCGGTATCTTCTCGGGCCGCGCGGCGCAGATGTTCGGCGTGCTGTGCTCGAACGCACAGGCCGATGCGGTCGACGCCAAGCTGCGCCCGACGATCCAGGGCAGCACGCTCAACCTCGATCGTGCGCTCGACTCGATCCGCACCTGCGCCCGCTTCCGTGACGCCAAGGCGACCGAAGTCAGCGCGGCGATCGCCGCGACGAAGTGATCGCAGACCGTCACCCCGGCCCGGGCCGGGGTGACGGCGCGCCTCACGCCGCCTTCAGCGAATAATCCTTGTAGCGCTGGCGGATTTCCATCTTGAGCAGCTTGCCGGTCGCCGTGTGCGGCAGGCTTTCGACGAAGTGGATCTCGTCCGGCAGCCACCATCTGGCGACGTGCCGGCCGAGATGCGCAAGGATTTCCGCCTCGCTCACGCTGCTGCCCGGCTGGCGCACGACGAGCAGGATCGGCCGCTCCTCCCAGCGCGGATGGTGCACGCCGATCGCCGCCGCCTCGGCGACGCCCGCGCAGCCGACCGCGCAATTCTCCAGCTCGACCGAGCTGATCCATTCGCCGCCGGACTTGATCACGTCCTTCGCCCGGTCGGTGATCTGCATCACGCCGTCCGGATGCATCACCGCGACGTCGCCCGTATCGAACCAGTTGTCGCCGTCGACCGCCGGCGCCTCGTCGCGGAAATAGCGACCGACCACCCACGGCCCGCGCACCTGCAACCGGCCTGAGCTCTTGCCGTCGCGCGGCAGCACCACGCCATTGTCGTCGACGACGCGCAGCTCGACGCCGTACGGCACCTTGCCCTGCTTGCACACCTGATCGACCTGCGCCTCGAAGCTCAGCGTATCCCAGTCGGGCGACGGTGCGCCCATCGTGCCGATCGGGCTCGTCTCGGTCATGCCCCAGGCGTGGTTGACCCGCACGCCCATCTTCATCAGCCGTTCGATCATCGCGCGCGGCGCCGCCGATCCGCCGATCGTGACGATGCGCAGATGCTCGGGCGCGGCGCCGGTCGCGTCCATATACTGGAACATCGCGAACCATACCGTCGGCACCCCGGCCGAATGCGTCACCTTCTCGCGGTTCATCAGCTCGCACAGCGTCTTGGGATCGTTGACCGTGGAAAAGACGAACTTCGCGCCCACCGCCGCCCCGGCCCAGGGCAGGCCCCAGCCGACCGCATGGAACATCGGCACGATCGGCATCGCCACCGACTGGGTCGAAAGGTCGAACTCGGCGGGCTGAAGCTCGGTCAGCGCGTGCAGCACCGTCGAACGGTGGGTATAGACGACGCCCTTGGGATTGCCCGTGGTGCCGCTGGTATAGCACAGCATCATCGGTTCGCGCTCGTCGCCCGTCACCCAGGCATAATCACCGTCCTCGGCCGCGATCCACGCCTCGAATCCGTCCGGACCCAGATCGTCGAAACAGATATAATGCTCGATCGACGTCCATTGCGGGCGCAGCCGCTCCACGATCGGCGCGAACATCCGGTCATAAAGCAGCACCCGGTCCTCGGCATGGTTGGCGATGAACACCAGCTGGTCGTCGAACAGGCGCGGGTTGATCGTGTGGATCAGCGCACCCATCCCCGTCACGCCATACCAGGCGACGAGGTGGCGACTGTGGTTCATCGCCAGCGTCGCGACACGATCGCCCTTGCGGATGCCCAGCCGCTCCAGCGCCTGCGCCATCCGTCGAGCGTCGTGCGCGATGCCAGCCCAGTTGGTCCGCGTCTCGCTGCCGTCCGCCCAGCGCGTGACGATTTCGCGCGGGCCGTGTTCGCGCGCCGCGTGATCGAGCAAGGTGGATACCCGAAGCTCGAAATCCTGCATACCGCCCAGCATATGCCTCTCCATTGCGTGGCTGTTTGAACGGAGGATACGCCTTCACCTGCAGGAGTCGAGAGGGTTGGGCGTTACATCGTGTTGCTGGGCGGGGGCGACATACTCAGTCGTCGACATGCCCCCTCCACCACGCCGCTGGCGCGGCGCGGTCCCCCTCCCCCGGCTTCGCCGAGGGAGGAGACGCTCGCTACTTGCTGACGAGTGCTTCCTCCCTCGGAGCTATGCTCCGGGGGAGGGGGACCATTCGCGCCAGCGAATGTGGAGGGGGCTAGCGGGCGAAAGGCTAGATGGCGCCCAACCTCAAGCCGCCGCAGCCAGCTTCATGCTCGCGGGCATCAGCGACGCCGCCTTCACGCCCGGCATCCCCTCGATCCGCGCCGCCAGTTCGGTGTCCAGCCGGAAGCCCCGCCCCAGCATCACTGTCGCCTCGCCGCCCTCGATCGGCGCATGGACCAGGATCTCGCCCCTGCCCCCACCGCGCAGTTCGCCGACAAGCTCGGCCAGCCGCGCCGGCACCGCCGGATCCTCGATGCGGATTTCCATCACCAGCTGCGTCGTGCCCGCCAGCGAATCGAACGGCTGTACCCGCTTCACCGCGGCGCGCGGTGTGTCCTCGCCCGCTCGCTTGTCCAATTCCAGCGTCAGGATCGCGCAGCCGCTGCCCTTGGCGCATTCCTCCATGTCCTTGGCGATCAGCTCGTCGAAGCACGAGGTCTGGATCTGCGCGCTCCGGTCCGAAATCGTCGCCATCAGATAGCGGTTGCCCCGCGCCGAGGTGCGGTAACGGCAATCCTCGATCAGCGCGGCGATCTGCGCATTGACCCGTGCCCCCTCCGGTATCTGAATCTCGGGCAGCGAGGCGATGTCGCGCACACCCTGCCCCCGGAACAGATGCTCGTAGCGGTCGAGCGGATGGGCGGAGAAATAATAGCCGAAAGCGTCCTTCTCGGCATTGATTCGGTCGGACATGGTCCACACCGCATCCTTGGGCACGGTGATCCCGCCCCCGGCAGGCTCGGCATCGCCGAACAGGCCGCCCTGCCCGCTGGCGCGGCTGGCATGGTCGCGCTGGGCGACCGCGAGAATCGTCTCGGCCGCGGCATGCACGCCGGCCCGGTTCGGCTCGATGCTGTCGAACGCACCCGCCGAGGCCAGCGTCTCCAGCTGGCGCTTGTTGAGCACGCGCGGATCGACGCGCTTGGCGAAATCGTCGAGGCTGGCGAAGCGGCCGTTCTTCTCGCGCTCCTCGACCAGCAGCTCCATCGCCCGCTCGCCCACGCCCTTCAGCGCGCCGAGGGCATAGCGCACCGCCAACCCTTGCCCATGCGCCTGCACGGTGAAGTCAGCTTCGCTGGCGTTGATGTCCGGCGACAGCGCCTCGATCCCCAGCCGCCGCATGTCGTCGGCGAACACCGCCAGCTTGTCGGTCTGGTGGATGTCGTAGGCCATCGAGGCGGCGAAGAATTCGTGCGGATGGTGCGCCTTCAGCCACGCCGTCTGGTAGGCGAGCAGCGCGTAGGCGGCGGCGTGCGACTTGTTGAAGCCGTAGCCGGCGAACTTGTCGATCAAGTCGAACAGCTCGTTGGCCTTGGCCGCCGGGATGTCGTTCACCTCCTTGCAGCCCTTGACGAAGATGCTGCGCTGCGCGTCCATCTCCGCCTTGACCTTCTTGCCCATCGCGCGCCGCAGCATGTCTGCGCCGCCCAGCGTATAGCCGGCGAGGATCTGCGCGGCCTGCATCACCTGTTCCTGATAGACGAAGATCCCGTAGGTCTCCTTCAGGATCGGCTCGAGCAGGTCATGCGGATAGACGATCGGCTCGCGCCCGGCCTTGCGCGCGCCGAACATCGGAATGTTGTCCATCGGGCCCGGGCGGTAGAGCGAGACGAGCGCGACGATGTCGCCGAAATTGGTCGGCCGCACCGCGGTGAGCGTGCGCCGCATGCCTTCGGATTCGAGCTGGAACACGCCCACCGTGTCGCCGCGCTGGAGCAGTGCATAGACGCCCTCGTCGTCCCAATCGAGCCGGTCGAGGTTCACGTCGACGCCGCGCTTGGCGAGCAGCACCACCGCCTTCTTGAGCACCGACAGCGTCTTGAGGCCGAGAAAGTCGAACTTCACCAATCCCGCGCCTTCGACATTCTTCATGTCGAACTGGGTGACGGGCATGTCCGAGCGCGGATCGCGATAGAGCGGCACCAGCTGCGCGAGCGGCCGGTCGCCGATCACCACGCCGGCTGCGTGGGTCGAGCTGTGGCGCGGCAGGCCTTCCATCCGCATCGACAGGTCGACGAGGCGCTTCACATCCTCATTGCCGTTATATTCGGCGAGGAATTCGCTGACACCGTTGAGCGTGCGCTCCAGCGTCCAGGGATCGGTCGGATGGTTGGGGATCTGCTTGGCGAGGCGATCGACCTGGCCATAGCTCATCTGCAGCACGCGGCCGACGTCCTTGATCACCGCGCGCGCCTTCATCGTCCCGAAGGTGATGATCTGCGCGACGTGGTCGCGGCCGTATTTCTCCTGCACATAGCGGATCACTTCGCCGCGCCGGGTTTCGCAGAAGTCGATGTCGAAGTCGGGCATCGAGACGCGTTCCGGATTGAGGAAGCGTTCGAACAGCAGGCCGAGCTTGAGCGGATCGAGATCGGTGATGGTCAGCGCCCATGCGACCGCCGAGCCTGCACCCGAACCACGCCCCGGCCCCACCGGAATATCGTTCGACTTCGCCCATTGGATGAAGTCGGCAACGATCAGGAAGTAGCCCGGGAAACCCATCTGGATGATGATGTCGAGCTCGAACTGGAGGCGCTTGTTATATACCTCCACTTCCGAAGGATCGGTGATGCCGGCGAAGTCGAGCCGGTCCTTCAGGCCGGCCCAGCTCCGCTCGCGCAGCATCGCCGCCTCGCCCTCGCGGTCGCCGGCGAGGCTGGGCAGGATCGGCTTGCGCTTGGGCGCGGCATAGGCGCAGCGCTGCGCCACGACGAGCGTGTTCTCGATCGCCTCGGGCAGGTCGGCGAAATTGGTCTTCATCGTCTCGGCCGGCTTGAGCCAGGCCTCGGGCGAGGAGCGCGGGCGGTCGTCGGTTTCGAGATAGGTGGAGTTGGCGATGCACAGCATCGCGTCGTGCGCGTCGTAGAAATCGGCCTCGGCGAAGCAGGCGGGATTGGTGCCCACCAGCGGGAGGCCCCGCGCATAGGCGAGGTCGATCAGCTTGTGCTCGGCCCGGGTCTCCACGTCATTCTGGCGCCGGGCGATCTCGATATAGAGCCGCTCGGGGAACAGCGCCTCCAGCTGCGTCGCATAGGCCTCGGCCGTCTTGTCCTGCCCATCGACATAGAGCCGGGCGAGCGCGCCCTCGGCACCGGCGGTCAGGCAGATCAGCCCGTCGGTGTGGCCGGCGAGCGCCGCGAAGGGGACATGCGCGTCCTCCTCGATCGGGCGATCGAGATGCGCCTGCGAGACGAGGTGGCAGAGATTCTCATAGCCGGTCTGGTCCTGCGCGTAGAGCGCCAGCCAGTCGATGGGCACGTTCAGACCCTCGGCGAGGTTCGAGCGCTTCACCGCCAGCAGCGTGCCGACGATCGGCTGGACGCCCGCCTTCTTGGCGGCGTCCGAAAAGCTCATCGCGGCATAAAGGCCGTTGCGATCGGCAACGGCGATGGCGGGGAAGCCGCGGCTCTTGGCGTGCTTGGCGATCGCCTTGGGGTCGATCGCCCCTTCGAGCATGGTGTAGCAGGAGAAAACCCGAAGCGGGACGAAACCGGAATGCGCCATGCCCGAACCTAGGGGCGCGGGTGACGATTTGCCAACCCGCTCGCCGGCTTCTCCACAGCTTTGATCGCACTGGCCGGCGGCCTCGCCTCAGGAACGCCCCTTAACGCGCGGCCCCGGACCGTCACAGCACGGAATGGCGACTCGGCCTGTGTTGCGACAAGGTTGGTCATCGGCCGGGGAGAGCCCCCCCTTTCCTCCCCGGCCGTACCCCCATCAGCATCGGTGCCGGTTACAGCAGCGCCTCGATCGCGCCAGCGATGTCGCGCGGGGCAGTGGTCGGCGCAAAGCGATCGACCACCCGGCCGTCGCGATCGACGAGGAACTTGGTGAAGTTCCACTTGATCGCCTCGGTCCCCAGCACGCCCGGCGCCTGCGCCTTCAGCGTCTGGAACAGCGGCGCGGCGTTGGTGCCGTTCACGTCGATCTTGGCATAGACCGGAAAGCTGACGTCATAGGTCAGCGAACAGAAACGCGCGATCTCGTCGGCGTCGCCCGGTTCCTGCGCGCCGAACTGGTTGCACGGAAAGGCCAGCACCGCGAAGCCGCGATCGCGATATTGCCGCCACAGCGCTTCCAGCTCGGCATATTGCGGGGTGAAACCGCATTTCGATGCCGTGTTGACGATCAGCAACACCTGACCGGCATAGTCGGAAAGATCGCTCGTCTTGCCGTCCGGCGTGGTCACCGGGATCGATGTGATCGCTTGCGTCATGCGACGTTCTCCAGCCGGCCCTCGACCAGACGGACTACGCGGTCCATCCGCGATGCGAGCCGTTCGTTATGCGTCGCCACCAGCGCTGCCGATCCTTCGCCCCGGACGAGGTTGAGGAATTCGACGAACACGCGGTCCGACGTCGCCTCGTCTAGGTTGCCGGTCGGCTCGTCAGCCAGCACGAGCGGCGGCCGGTTGGCGAGCGCGCGCGCCACCGCCACGCGCTGCTGCTCGCCGCCGGACAGCTGGTTGGGCCGGTGCGTCAGCCGGTGGCCCAGCCCCAACAGCGTCAGCAGCTCGCTCGCGCGCGTCTCCGCCGCCGGCCGTTCGGCGCCGCGGATCAGCTGCGGCAGCACCACATTCTCGATCGCGTTGAAATCGGGCAGCAGGTGGTGGAACTGATAGACGAAGCCCAGCCTGTCGCGGCGCAGGTCGGTGCGCCCGCCCGCACCCAGCTTCGCCGCCTCGACGCCCACGACCCGGATTGATCCCTCGAACCCGCCTTCGAGCAGGCCCACCGCCTGGAGCAGCGTCGACTTGCCCGATCCCGACGGCCCGAGCAGCGCGACGATCTCGCCCGGCTGGACGTCGAGGTCGACGCCGCGCAAGACGTCGATCCGCACCCCGCCCTGCTCGAAGCTGCGGCGCAGGTCGCGCGTCTGGAGAACCGGCTCACTCATAGCGCAGCACCTGGACGGGATCGGTGCTCGCCGCCTTCCACGCCGGATAGAGCGTCGCGAGGAATGCGAACAGCAGCGCCATCGCGCAGATCGCGAAGGTCTGCAGCGGATCGGTCTTGGCCGGCAGCTCGGTCAGGAAGCGCACCTGCGGGTCCCACACCTTCTCGCCGGTAAACACCCCGATCAGCCACACCACCTGCGCGCGGAAGGTGATGAAGAAGAACGCCAGCACGCCCCCCGCCGCCACGCCGAGCGTGCCGATCGTGGTGCCGACCGTCACGAAGATGCGGATCAGGCTGCCCCGCGTCGCACCCATCGTGCGCAGCACCGCGATGTCGCGCGTCTTGGCGCGCACCAGCATGATCAGCGACGAGATGATGTTGAACGATGCGACGAGCAGGATGATCGACAGGATCGTGAACGACACCACCCGGTCGACCGACAGCGCCTCGAACAGTTCGCGGTTCATCTGCCGCCAGTCGGTGATCTGGCCGACATCGCCCACCTTCTCCGAAAGCGGGCCGACGACATCCTCGATCTTGTCCGGGTTGCTCGTGTCGATCCGCACCATGCCCACCGTGTCGCCCATCAGCAGCAGCGTCTGGGCGTCCTGCATCGGCATGATGATATACGCCTTGTCATAGTCATAGACGCCCACCTCGAAGATCGCGGCGACGCGATACTGCACGATCCGCGGCATCGTACCGAACGGTGTCGCCGATCCCTGCGGGTTGATGATCGAGATGCGGCTGCCGATCGTCGCCCCCAGCGCCTCGGCCAGCCGCGATCCGATCGCCACCTGCTCGCTGCCGGGCTTCAGATCCTTGAACGAACCCAGGATCTCCTTGCCCTTCAGCGTCGGGTTGTTGACGATGTCCTGCACGCGAAGGCCGCGGACCAGCGCGAATTCGACGCGGCCGTTGAAGCTGGCGAACAGCGGCTGTTCGATCAGCGGCGTGGCGGCGGTGACACCGGGGATCGCCTTCGCCTCGTCGGCGATGCGGCGCCAGTCGCGCAACTGGTTGCCATAGCCCTGGACCACGGCATGCCCGTTGAGGCCGGCGATCTTGTCGAACAGTTCGGCGCGGAACCCGTTCATCACGCTCATCACCACGATCAACGCTGCGACGCCCAGCATCACGGCGACGAGGCTGAACCCCGCAACCACCGCGATAAAGGCTTCGCTGCGGCCGGGCAGCAGGTAGCGACGGGCGATCATCCGCTCATAGCGTGATATCAGCATGGCGCGGCTCTAGAGCCAGTTTCGGCGGAACGGAAGCGCCGTGATGCATCGCGCGGCCGCGTGCGCGGCCAGACGTCCCAAATCGCTGTTGCCGAATCGACACAGGGTGACGCCAATCTTCACCACAAGCCACGTCCTACGGTGACAAGACCGGCCGGGCACCGTACCAACAAATCGTCGAAACGCAGGCAACCAAAAAGGCCGTGGTTCGGGGAGGATCCCAGTTCCACCTGCAGGCAAGTGCGGGTGTTTGAGCGGGGTCCAGTCAAGGGGGCTGACGAGCATTCGTCACGCAGGCGCTCGGATCGGAAACGGTCCGGGCGTTTGCGATTCTGGCATGGTCGCATCATCGACGAGCGATCGGGCGGAGCGGTTGCCCGCCCCGCCCGCCAACCTCCCCTGGCCATGGCGAGAGGTCAGCCAGTGTCGCGATCAGAACGAACTGCTGATCGTGAACCCCCATGTGCGCGGATCGCCCGGCTGGCCAACGATCAGCCCGGTGTTGCCCGATTGCACCGACAGCAGCTCGAAATAATGCTGGTCGAACGCGTTGCGGACCCAGGCAAAGGCATTCAGCCGGTTCTTGCGATAGCCCAGCCGGAAGTTCGACAGCGAATAGCCGTCGATCCAGGTATAGGCCGATGGCGACGGGTTGGACGAGAAGCGCGAGCGCCAGTTGCCGTCATAGCCGAGATAGACCTGGCCCTCACCGGCGGGCACGTTGACCTCACCACCATAGCCGAACGCCCATTTGGAGATGCCCGGCAGCACCCGGCCTGAAATGTCGCAATTGGCCGGGCTGCTCGCGCCGCCCGAAAGCTCCGGCGGGCATGGCGCGTCACGGAAGCGGACATAGCGGGCGTCGGTGAAGGCGCCGTTGGCATAGAGTTTGAGCCGGTCGTTCGGCTGGACGTTCGAATCGAACTCAACGCCGCGCGACCGCACCCGGTCCGCATTGGCGAGATAGCCGCGAATCACCCCCAGCTGGCCGTTGGTCACGGTCGCCTGGTAATCCTTCACGTCGGTCCAGAAGCCGGCGATGTTCAGCGTCGCGCGTCGATCGAGGAACTGTGTCTTCAGCCCCACCTCGAAATGGTTGACCTTTTCGGGCTTCACCGAGGCGGCCGCCTGGATCGGATTGTTGCTGGCGTCGAGCGGCAGGCCGGACAGGTTGATTCCGCCCGATTTGAAGCTGCGCGCATAGGTCGCATAAGCGTGCACGTCGCGCGCGACATCATAGGAAAGCGTGGCATCGCCGGAGACGTTCCAGTCGCTGAACCGGGCCGAATAATCCTGCGGCGCCAGCACGCCGCGCTGCTCGCTCGTCAGGCTGGTGCTGCCGCTGCCGGTCGTCACCACCGCCAGGTAGGAACCGGTCTTCTTGTCATAGTTCAGCCGCAGACCCGGCTGGAAGCGCAGCTTGGGTGCGACCTCCCAGTTGAGCTTGCCGAACACCGCGAAGCTCGTGTTGTCGAACGCGATCGTGTTCGTCGAGGTAAGCCCGTCGAGCGTCGCGGGGTCGTTCGCCGCTGCGGTTGACGGATTGAGCAGCCAGCGGCTAGCCGCCGATCCCTGCACCTGTGCTCCCTGCGTGTCGATCGTCTGGTGGAACGCGAACACGCCGGCGGTATAGTCGAGCTTGTTGGTGCCATTCGATGCGATCCGCAGCTCCTGCGTCACCTGCTTCTGCTGCGACGGGTTCTGCGAAACAATGGTGATCGGCAGGCCGGTGAAGTCGCGGTCGTTCGCCGGCTTCC
Organism: Sphingomonas sp. RS6; assembly: GCF_054489705.1. Taxonomy (NCBI): domain Bacteria; kingdom Pseudomonadati; phylum Pseudomonadota; class Alphaproteobacteria; order Sphingomonadales; family Sphingomonadaceae; genus Sphingomonas; species Sphingomonas sp. RS6. The sequence continues at coordinate 15,007 of NZ_JBTMWM010000014.1, read as the reverse complement.
AGTCCCAGTAGCGCCAGGCGGTGACCGAAGTGACCGTCGCCGGGCCGATATCCCAATTCGCCACCAGCGACGCGCCGCCGATCTCCTGCCGCGAATTGATGTCGGCATCCAGGTCGGTCTTGCGGTCGAACGGATCGGTGCTCGGCGGTGCATAGCCGAATGCCGCCGCCAGCGCTGCATATTGCCGGTTGAGCGGTCGCTGCGTCGCGCCGGTGCGGACATAATATTGCACGCAGCACAGCGGGTTCTGAAGGTTGAAATCACCCGATAGCGTCACATCCAAATTCGGCGCCGCGCGCCACAGTAGCTGCCCGCGCAGCCCGTAATTGTCGAGCCGGTGCAGATAGCTGTCGGTGGTGGTGTTGTAGATCGTGCCACGCCGCTTCGATACCGATGTCGAGAGGCGCACCGCCAGCTTGTCGTCGGCGATCGGCGCCGAGGCCGATGCCTTGAGCTGGAAGAAGTTGTAATCGCCGACGCTCACCTCGCCGCGCACCTCCGGCGTGAAGCTCGGCGCGCGCGTGGTGATGTTGATCGCCCCGGCGGTGGTGTTCTTGCCGTAGAGCGTGCCCTGCGGCCCGCGCAGCACCTCCACCCGATCGACATCGACGAAATCGAAGGTCGATGCACCCACCCGGCCGATATAGACGCCGTCGACATAGAAGCCGACGCCCTGCTCGATCCCGTCATTGGTCAGGCCGAACGGCGCGCCCAGGCCGCGGATGTTGATCGCGGTGTTGCGCGGGTTGCTCGAATAGAACTGCAACGCCGGCTGCGATTGCTGGATGCGCGAAACGTTGAACGCGCCCGCCTGGTCGAGATCCGTGCCGCTCAGCACCGATATGGCGATCGGTACCTCCTGGACGCGCTCCTCGCGGCGGCGCGCGGTGACGACGATGTCGGTGCCTTTGCCCGGCTCCGCCTGCGCAGGCGGCTCGATGGCCGGTGCCGGCACCGTCTGGAGCGGCGCGGCGAACAACAACGGAAAGAATGGGCTCATCTGCTTTCCCCTTGGAGACGCTTTAATATCCACGCATTAGATAGGATTTAGCGAACAAGCCTTTGTTGGGACATCCCTAGCCGCGGTTTCCTGTCGCATTTCGCGCGCGCATTGGCGCACTTGAAACTCGGATGGCGCATTCCAAAATAGCGCTCACACGGCGCCGGACGGGCCGTGCGCCATGTGTCGCGGAATAACCCGGGCACGCCGGCAAGGACGTTCACATTGCTCATTGGAGGATTTGAAGATGCGTCAGTTTGATTTCACCCCGTTCCGTCGTTCGGCCATTGGCTTCGATCGCCTGTTCGACTTGCTCGAATCCAGCGCGCGTCAGGCCGGATCGGAAAATTATCCGCCGTTCAACTTGGAACGACTGGCGGAAGACCGCTATCGGATCACGATCGCCGTCGCCGGTTTCAAGGCTGACGAGATCGACATCACCGCCCAGCAGAACCTGTTGCTGGTCGCCGGCCGCAAGGCGGGCGAGAACGAGAACAACCAGGGCAATTTCCTGCATCTCGGCATCGCCAACCGCAGCTTCGAGCGCCGTTTCGAACTCGCCGATTTCGTGCGGGTGGAAAGCGCCGATCTGGCCGATGGGCTGCTGACGATCGAGCTGGTGCGCGAAGTGCCCGAGGCGATGAAGCCGAAGAAGATCACCGTCGGCACCGGCAGCGAGCCGTCCGCGATCGACCATCGCACGGCCAACGCCGCCTGAGCAGACGGCAAGCGCGGCGCACCCTCCCTTTAGGCGCCGCGTCGGGGGCGTCCGGGTTTCGGCCCGGGCGCCCTTTGCTTGGTCAGCGCGCCTCGGCGCCTTCCATCGTGTCGACGTCGAACAACAGCCCCTCGCCGTCATCGATCGGCTGCGGCGGCAGCAGCTTCGCTTCCGCGATGTCCTCGTCCGCAAAGAAGAACTCGCGCGTCCGGACCTCGCCCGCGCGCGACGGGTAAAGCGTCATGCCCGCGCCCTTCCGTTCGACGAGATAGGCTTGGAAGGCAAAGCTGACATCCTGCGTTCCGGTGAAGCTGATCGCGCCTTCGATCGCCACCGAATGCTCGACCTTCACCGCCGCCCCGATCATGTTCTGGATGACGGGAATATCGAGACCGAGGCTCGTGCCACGCGAATCCTGCAACGCAATGGTGAAGCGGCGCGAACGAAGCACGCGCGTCGCCACCCAGAGATTGTCGTCAAGGTAGCGGCCGAGCAGCTCATCGGCGGCGGGCGCCGGCGCCGTTCGCAGGAACTTGTCGAGCCTGACCGGGCTCACGTCCACCATCGTGACGTCGCCATATTGGAAGGTGACGGTGCTGGCGCGTTGCAGGCCGCCGCTCAACCCCAGCGTGCCACCGCCGAGCGCCGAGATCAGCCCCCCCAGCACGTTCAGCGTGCCGCTAGCATCGAGCGAACGGACCACCTTGCCCGAAAAGTCGGGCTCCATGCTGGGTGGTGAGACCGGCGGCGCCTGGCCCGTGGCGCCCTCGCTCAGCGCGTCAAAATCGTTGAGCCAGCCGCGCTTGCCGCGAAGTTCATACACCAGCGACAGCGCGGAAAAGCGCGCCGTGGGCAACGCGATCGCGTTATAGCCGAATTGCTGGAGATGCTTGGTGAATGCGTCAGCCATCCTTTCCTCCTGTACGGATACGGGGATACGCGACGAGCCGGCGGCCCGCCCTGCCGAAACGACCCGAACCCCGATGCGCGGATTGGCGCCGCCGCACCGGATTCGGCCAACGGACCGACTGGTTCGACCGGGTCTTCATGGCACAGGCGGGCGTGTCCCGAAGTGCGATATCGCACAACGGCCGGGACGATCGCTGGCGCTCAGTCGCGCTTGGGCAGCCCCAGCAGCCAGGGTTTGACGCGGCCGGACGGCTTGGCGACGCCGTCGAGCCGTTCGGCGCGGAGGATCGTCACCGGCTTCAGGATCATCTGCCCGCGCATCACGTCGCGCCCGCCGCCGGAGGGCATCGCCAGGATCCGCTTGACGACATCCATGCCGGCGATGACGTGGCCGAACGCCGCAAAGCCGCGATAGCCGCCGCGCGCGTCGAGACCGGGATTGTCGCCGACCATGATCGAGAAATTGCCGTTCGCCGAATCGGGGTTCGGCCCGTGCGCCATCGAAATCGTGCCGCTGGTGTGGCGGATGCCGGTCTGGCTGGTCGGCTCGAGCGCCAACGGATCGAGCATCCGGCGCGCATCGGTGCCGATGCCGCCTTGGATGAACCCCATCGCCGGATTGCCCTTGCGCCGCGCGGTCCGGTAGAAATTGGTGCCGTCGAACCGGCCGTCATCGACATAGGCGAGGAAATTGGCGACGGTTTTCGGCGCATGCCGGGCGTCGAGCGCCACGGTGATCGCGCCGGCGCTCGTCACCAGCCGGACGCGCACCGTGCCAGGCTCGGGCGCAGCCGCCGGCACCGGCGCGTTGGACAGTGCCAGCAGTGCCAGCGCGGCAACGAGCGTCCGGCGCCGCATCCGGTCAGACGAGCCGCGAATGCTTGACCGCCGCCTCGATGAAGCTGGCGAACAGCGGGTGCGGATCGAACGGCTTGGACTTGAGCTCGGGATGGAACTGCACGCCGACGAACCAGGGATGGTCCGGCCGCTCGACGATCTCCGGCAGCGTGCCGTCGGGCGACATGCCGGAGAAGACGAGTCCGCCCTGTTCGAGCACCGGCTTGTACGCGGTATTCACCTCATAGCGGTGGCGGTGGCGTTCCTCGATCTCGTCACCGCCATAGATCGACGCGACCACGCTGTTGCCGCCGAGTTTCGCCGGATAGGCGCCCAGCCGCATCGTGCCGCCCATATCGCCGCCGGCCTCGCGCTTCTGCAGGCCGTCGACGCTCATCCATTCGGTGATCATGCCCACCACCGGCTCGTCGGTCGGGCCGAATTCGGTGGTCGATGCATCCTGCACGCCCTGCGCCCGCACGCCTTCGATGCACGCCATCTGCATGCCCAGGCAGATGCCGAAGAACGGCACGTTGCGCTCGCGGGCAAAGCGGACGCCGGCGATCTTGCCCTCGCTGCCGCGCTCGCCGAACCCGCCGGGGACGAGGATGCCGTGCATCGGCTCCAGCATCGCGGCGACTTCCGCCTCTTCCTGCTCGAACAGCTCGGCGTCGAGCCAGCGGATATTGACCTTCACCCGATTGGCGATGCCGCCATGCACCAGCGCCTCGGTCAGCGACTTATACGCATCGGGGACGCCCATATATTTGCCGACCACGCCGATCGTCACTTCGCCTTCGGGATTCTCCAGCCGTTCGACGATTTCGGTCCAGCGGCCGAGGTCGGGCGAGGCGCCGGGCTCGATGCCGAACGCCTTGAGCACTTCGATGTCGAGCCCCTCGCCATGATATTGCAGCGGCACCGCATAGATGCTCTTCGCATCGAGCGCGGGGATCACCGCCGATGCGGGCACGTTGCAGAACTGCGCGATCTTGGCGCGCTCGCCCGGCGGCAGGTCGCGTTCGGAACGGCACACCAGCACGTCGGGCTGCACGCCAAGCGCTGCGAGTTCGCGCACGCTGTGCTGGGTCGGCTTGGTCTTGAGCTCGCCCGCCGCCGCGATGAACGGCACCAGCGTCACGTGGATGCTCACCGTCTGGCCGCGGCCCAGATCGTTGCGCAGCTGGCGAATCGCCTCGATGAACGGCAGAGATTCGATGTCGCCCACCGTGCCGCCGATCTCGCACAGCACGAAATCCAGGTCGTCGGTCTCCGCCTGGGCGAACGCCTTGATCGCGTCGGTGACGTGCGGGATCACCTGCACCGTGGCGCCCAGATAATCGCCGCGCCGCTCGCGCTCGATGATCGTCTTGTAGATCCGGCCCGAAGTGACGTTGTCCGCCTGCCGCGAGGCGACGCCGGTGAAGCGCTCGTAATGGCCGAGGTCGAGATCGGTCTCGGCGCCGTCGTCGGTCACATACACCTCACCATGCTGGTGCGGCGACATCGTGCCGGGATCGACGTTGAGATAGGGATCGAACTTGCGGATGCGGACCCGATAGCCACGAGCCTGGAGCAAAGCCGCGAGGCTCGCCGCCATCAGACCCTTGCCAAGCGAGGAGACCACGCCGCCGGTGATGAAAATATACCGCGCCATGGGGGAAAACGCCTAACGTGAATGGACGCGCACCGGCAAGCGGTCGAATCCCGCCGGCACGCTTTTTTTTATGATCGTCCGCCGCAAAAAACCGGCGGACAGCGAAGGATTACTGGCTGAACGGAACCTGGCTGTTGCCCGCCGGCGCCGTTGCGTTCGCCGCATCGGCCGGCGCGGCGCTCGGCGCCGCCTGCGGCACGGCAACCGCGGCTGCGGGCGCGGTGCGCTGCAGCGTCGGATCGATCGCCGACGACTGGCGGGTGGAAGCGAGGAACGCCAGCACGATGCTCATCAGGATGAACGCGGTCGCCAGGATCGCGGTCGAGCGCGTCAGGAAATCCGCCGCGCCGCGCGCCGACATCAGCCCGCCGGGGCTTCCCCCCGTGGTCAGGCCGCCTCCCTCCGACTTCTGCAGAAGAATCACCCCCACCAGGAGCGCGGCGATGATGAACTGGACGATGAGGAGGAAGGTGAACATGGATTCCGCAGCCTGTTGGATAAGCGCGCGACATAGGCCAGCAACCCCGCGCAATCAACCGCCCCATCGCGCCCCCGCGGGTCGCCGGCGTGCCGCCTCGTCGCAACAACCCGGCCACGGCTTCATTTATATGCAAAGGTTCAGGAAAAACATTCCGCCGTCGCACTGAAACCTACGGCGACAATGGGCGTTTCTTGGACGAATCGATGCCGCGCCGGGCTCGAAACGAACGAGTAGAAGCTGTGAACGCAATGTCCGACCAGACGCTATCTTCTTGGAAGAACACCCTGATCGATTATGTTCGCTCCGGCGAACCCGATCTCACCAACCGCCAGATGGCGCTGTTGATGCTTGTGTATCTTGATCCGGGGCCGCATACGGTCCGCGGTCTGGCGCGGGCGTTGAACGTCTCGAAGCCCGTCGTTACACGCGCCTTGAACAGGCTGGGCACGCTCGGCTATCTGCGCCGCCAGCGCGACGACAGCGACAAGCGCAACATCTTCGTCGCGCGCACCGCGGAAGGGGCAGAGTTTCTTGCAGAGTTCGGGCATTTCCTCGCCGGCAACCACATCGGCGAGTCCAGCGTCACCAGCGCCCACGTATAAGCGGTTTGCGCTCGGCGGCCGTTCGTGCGCCGTCGATCCCCGGGTGGACGCCGTCCGCCCGGATCTCGCCGACATCCGCCTCGCGGATCGTGTCTTCGCGCCGCATTATGCCGCGCCGCTTCCCCGAATCGTTCGTGTCGCCGCCGCGCTGATCGCCGCGCCGCGCCCCGATGCGGAGTTGCTCGCAACATTGATTCCCGGCGATCCGTTCGAAATGCTCGAACTCGCCGGCGGCCGCGCCTGGGGTGTCGCGCCGCGCCAGGGTCTGGTAGGATATGTCGACGCCTCGGCCTTGGGAGAGACCGAATGATCGCGCGCGTGTTCATCGACGGTGCGGTCGGCACCACCGGGCTCGAGATTCGCGAACGGCTTTCCGGCCGGCCCGAAATCGACCTCATCCTGCTCGACGATGCCGATCGGAAGGATCCGGCGCGGCGCGAACAGGCGCTCAACGACGCCGATTTCGTCATCCTGTGCCTTCCCGACGACGCCGCGCGCGAAGCCGTGGCGATGATCAGCAACGATCGCGTCCGCGTGATCGACGCTTCGACTGCGCACCGCGTCGCGCCCGACTGGAGCTATGGCTTTGCCGAGCTCGAACCCGGCCAGGCCGCCGCGATCGCGGAGGCCGCGCGGGTTAGCAATCCCGGCTGCTATCCCACCGGCTTTCTCGCGCTCGTCCGCCCGCTGATTCGCGCAGGGCTGGTGCCGCATGATTATCCGCTCAGCGTCAACGCCACCTCGGGCTATTCGGGCGGCGGCCGCGCGATGATCACCGAATTCGAAGGCGACGGTCCGGATCGCACCGAAACCGCGTTCCGCCCCTATGGCCTGTCGCTCGCGCACAAGCATGTGCCTGAGATGCAGAAGCATGCCCGGCTCGAACATCCGCCGATCTTCATGCCCGCCGTCGCGCGCACCTATCGCGGCATGGTGGTGGAAGTGCCGCTGCCGCTCCACGCCTTCACCCGCCGCCCATCGGTCGAGTCGATCGAGAATGTGATGCGCGAGGCGTATCGCGATTCGCCGGTCGTGCGCGTTCTCCCCGCCGATGTCGCCACCGTCTCGATCGAGGCCGATGCCGGCACCGACCGGCTGAGCCTGCGCGTGTTCGGCAATGACGAGACGCGCCAGGTGCGGCTGATCGCGACGCTCGACAATCTCGGCAAGGGCGCCGCCGGCGCCGCGGTGCAGAACCTCAACATCATGGCGGGCCTCGATCCGGTCGCCGGGCTGGTCCTCTAAAAATTCCTCCCCGGCACGGGGAGGGGGACCATTCGCACAGCGAATGGTGGAGGGGGCCATCCAGGCACGAGTCGCGCATGTTGCCCCCTTCCCCACACCGCGCCGCCGGCAGCATTTTGCCGCCAGCCGCACCGCTATTCGCCCCTCCGGCTTGATCTTTCGCGCGCATTGGTGTCTCGCGGGGCGAACCATTTGAGAGGGAAATGATGCAACAGCCCGTGGGCAAATTGCTGCTGTTCGGAGCCACCGGCGATCTCGCCCAGCGTATGCTGCTGCCCTCGCTTTACGCGCTCCACGCCGATGGCCTGCTGCCGCCGGACCTCACGATCACCGGCACCGCCCGGTCCGAACTCGACGACGCCGGCTACCGCGAATTCGCGAGCAAAGCGCTTGATCAGTTCCTGCCTGCCGACCGCAAGGACGACAGCGCTGTCCCGGGCTTTCTCGATCGCCTGTTCTATCAGCCGCTCGATGCCTCGACGATCGAGGGCTATGCCGAGCTCAAGGAAAAGATCGGCGACATCTCGGGCGGGCTCGCCATCTTCCTGTCGACCGCGCCCTGGCTGTTCGGCCCGACGATCAAGGGTCTCGAATCGGCGGGCCTCGCCGGTGAGAATGTCCGCATCAGCCTGGAAAAGCCGCTCGGCCGCGATCTCGCCTCCAGCCGCGAGATCAACGACATCGTCGCCTCGGCCTTCCCCGAGGAACGCACCTTCCGCATCGATCACTATCTCGGCAAGGAAACCGTCCAGAACATCCTGGCGCTGCGCTTTGGCAACTCGCTGTTCGAGCCGGTGTGGAACGCGCGCGGGATCGATAGCGTGCAGATCACCGTGTCCGAAACCGTGGGCCTCGAAGGCCGCGCGGGCTTCTATGACGATACCGGCGCGCTGCGCGATATGGTGCAGAACCATATTCTCCAGCTCGTCGCGCTGATCGCGATGGAGCCCCCTGCCCGCTTCGACGGCACCTCGATCCGCGACGAAAAGGTCAAGGTGCTTCGGTCGCTGCGCAAAATCCCGGTCGCCGAGGCGCCGAACATGACCGTGGTCGGCCAATATGGCGGCGGCGCGGTGAAGGGCCAGATCGTCCGCGATTACACCACCGATCTCGGCAAGGATTCGCGCACCGAGACCTTCGTCGCGATCAAGGCGCATGTCGACAATTGGCGCTGGCAGGGCGTGCCCTTCTACCTTCGCACCGGCAAGCGGCTGACCGAGCGGCGCTCCGAAATCGTCATCCAGTTCAAGCCGGTGCCGCATTCGATCTTCGCCGAACGCGGCGGCATGCTTCAGCCCAACGCGCTGGTGATCCGTCTCCAGCCGGAGGAATATGTCCAGCTGCTGGTAATGGCCAAGCAGCCCGGCCTCGATCGCGAGGGCTATCGCCTGCGCGAAGTGCCGCTGAACCTCAGCCTCGATACCGAATTCGCCGGCACCCGCCGCCGCATCGCCTATGAACGCCTGCTGCTCGACCTGATCGAGGGCGACCCGACGCTGTTCGTCCGTCGCGACGAGGTGGAGGCGCAGTGGGAATGGGTGGACGCGATCCGCGCCGGCTGGGAAGCCAATGATCTCAAGCCCAAGCCCTATGCTTCGGGCAGCTGGGGCCCGTCGCTTTCGATCGCGCTGACCGAGCGCGACGGCGTCCACTGGCACGAATGAGATGAATGAGGCGGCGTGATGAAAAAGTCCGAGCCGCCTTCCAGGCGATCGTCATCCCCGCGAAGGCGGGGATCCATTGCCCTGGAGGCGTCGGCTCTTTTCCCGAAGCGCACAGGCGAATCAATCCCCGCCTCCGCGGGGATGACGACTGGAAGGAACGCCGCAGCGTTCGTGCCAAACCGCCCCACCCACCCTATATCGGACCCGCATGGCCGCATGGCCGTTGATCCGGTCCCACCGAAATCCAAGGAGCTGACATGACGACCGAAATCGAATGGTGGGACTATGATGACGCGGACGAGATGGCCGAGGCCGTCGCCGGCGACATCCAGTTCATCATCGAAAGCGCGATCGACGCGCGCGGCGCGGCCGTCGTCGCGCTGGCCGGCGGCAAGACGCCGCTGCCGATCTATGAAAAGCTGGTCACAGCCAAGCTCGACTGGAAGCGGGTGACGATCATTCCCGGCGACGATCGCATCGTGCCGCTCGGCGATCCGCTGTCCAACGTCACCGCGATCGGCAAGGTCTTCATTCCGCGCGGTGCCCGGGTGATCCCGCTGGTCAGCGAAAAGGCCGAGGATTACAAGGCGATCGGCCGCGCCGCCGATGCCCGGCTTCAGGATCTGCACTGGCCGCTCGATCTCTGCCTGCTCGGCGTCGGCGGCGACGGGCATTGCGCGTCGATCTTCCCCGGCAACGATTATGACGAAGCGCTCAATGGCCCGCGTGAGCGGCGCGCGCTGGGCGTGATGCCCGATCCGCTGCCGCCCGAGGCGCCCGTCGCCCGCGTCACCCTGTCGCGCGCGGCGATCGTCTCCGCCCGCGCGCTGACGATCGCGATCACCGGCCAGGCAAAGCGCGACGTGCTCGAAGCCGCGATCGAACAGGGGGCGTCTTCCACCTATCCGGTGGGCCGCGTCCTCGCCGACGCCGAACTGCCGGTCGACATTCACTGGAGCGCGTAAATGCCCAACCTCCATCCCGAAATCGCCGCGGTCACCGATCGCATCATCGAACGGTCGAAGCCCGGCCGCGCCGCCTATCTCGATCTGATCCGCCGCGAGCGCGAATCGGGCAATGACCGGCCGAAGCTCGGCTGCGCCAATCTCGCCCATGCCTATGCCGGCACCGACGAGCAGCGCGACATGATGAAGTCGGGCGCGCGGATGAACATCGGCATCGTCACCGCGTACAACGACATGCTGTCCGCGCACGCGACCTATTATCGCTACCCCGAACAGATGAAGGTCTGGGCGCTCGAGGCGGGCGCCACCGCGCAGGTCGCGGGCGGCGTGCCGGCGATGTGCGACGGCGTGACCCAGGGCTATCAGGGCATGGAGCTGTCGCTGTTCAGCCGCGACACGATCGCCCTGTCGACGGCGGTGTCGCTCAGCCACCGCGTGTTCGAAGGCGCGGCGCTGCTCGGCATCTGCGACAAGATCGTCCCCGGCCTGCTGATGGGCGCGCTGCGCTTCGGCCATCTGCCGATGGTGATGGTGCCCGGCGGCCCGATGCGCTCCGGCCTCGCCAACAAGGACAAGGCCGCAGTCCGCGAGCGCTTCGCCGAGGGCAAGGCCACGCGCGAGGAGCTGCTCGAGGCGGAGATCGCCGCCTATCACGGCAAGGGCACCTGTACCTTCTATGGCACCGCCAACTCGAACCAGATGATGATGGAGGCGATGGGCCTCCACGTCCCCGGCGCCGCCTTCGCCAATCCGCAGACCAAGCTGCGCCAGGAACTCACCCGCGCCGCCGTCCACCGCCTCGCGGAGATCGGCTGGAACGGGGATGATTATCGCCCGATCGGCCATGTCGTCGACGAGCGCGCGATCGTGAACGCCGCGATCGTGCTGCTCGCGACCGGCGGCTCGACCAACCACCTGATCCACGTCCCCGCCTTTGCGCGCGCAGCCGGCATCGTGATCGACTGGGACGATTTCGATCGCCTGTCGCGCGCGGTGCCGCTGCTCACCCGCGTCTATCCGAACGGGTCGGCGGACGTGAATCAGTTCGAGGATGCCGGCGGTCCGTCCTTCGTCATCAAGGAATTGCTGCGCGGCGGCCTGATGCACGGCGATACGCTCACCATCGCGAAGGACGGCATGGCCGCCTATGGCCGAAAGCCCGATATCAAGGACGACAAGCTCGTCTGGAACGAGCATGGCGAACAGAGCGGTGACGACGCCATCGTCCGCACCGTCGATGCGCCCTTCTCGCCCGAGGGCGGGTTCCGCATCCTCAAGGGCCGGCTGGGCCGCGCCTGCATCAAGGTGTCGGCGGTCGAGCGCGAGCGCTGGGTGATCGAGGCACCGGCCCGCGTGTTCGCCGACCAGGCGGAGGTGCAGACGGCGTTCAAGGCCGGCGAGCTCGATCGCGACGTCGTCGTCGTCGTCCGCTTCCAGGGACCGCGCGCCAACGGCATGCCCGAGCTGCACAAGCTGACGCCGCCGCTCGGCGTCATCCAGAATCGCGGGTTCAAGGTCGCGCTCGTCACCGATGGCCGGATGTCGGGCGCCAGCGGCAAGGTGCCCTGCGCGATCCATCTGTCGCCCGAGGCGCTGGGCGGCGGCCCGATCGGCAAGGTTCGCGATGGCGACATCATCCGCCTCGATGCCGAAGCGGGCACGCTCGAGGTGCTGGTCGACGATGCCGAATGGGATGCGCGCGAGCATGTCGCCGCGCCGCCCCCCGCCACCGGCACCGGCCGCGAACTGTTCGCGATGCTGCGCCATCACTGCGACGAGGCCGAAAAGGGCGCGTCGGCGATGCTGGCCGAAGCGGGACTGTAACGCATGTAAATCGCCCGATCCGTCGCCGCGGTCTTTACATCGCGGCGACGGGAGGGAAGAAGGGCGCGATCCGTCTGGCAACGTTGACATGGGCGGTCTGGAGAGGAACAGGAAGCGAATGGAAGTCGTCGCGGTCGATATCGGGGGCACGCACGCCCGCTTTGCTGTTGCGGAAGTGGCCGAAGGTCGCGTCGTCTCGATGAGCGAGCCGGTGACGCAGAAGGTCGCCGAGCACCCCAGCCTTCAGCTTGCCTGGCGCGCATTCGGCGATCAGCTCGGCCGGCCGGTGCCCAAGGCGGCGGCGATCGCCGTCGCCTCGCCGATCAACAACGATCTGATCAAGCTCACCAACAATCCCTGGATCATCCGCCCGCCGCTGATCCCCGATCGGCTCGGCGCCGAAACCTGGACGATCGTCAACGATTTCGCCGCGATCGGCCATGCCGTCGCCCAGCTTGGCGACGAGGATTTCCTTCATCTTTGCGGCCCCGAAACGTCGCTGCCCGACAAGGGCTCGATCACCGTCTGTGGCCCCGGCACCGGCCTCGGCGTCGCGCAGGTGTTCCGTCACCGCGGCGGCTATGACATCATCGCGACCGAGGGCGGCCATAGCGATTTCGCGCCGCTCGATCCGATCGAGGACGCCTTCGTCAAGCGTCTGCGCAAGACCTATCAGCGCGTGTCGAAGGAACGCATCGTCGCCGGCCCGGCGATCGTGTCGATCTACGAGACGCTGGCCGAGCTTGAGGGCGCATCGGTGCCCCGGCTCGACGACAAGGCGATCTGGACGCTGGCCCTCGAAGGCAAGGACAGCCTGGCCGTCGCCGCGCTCGATCGCTTCTGCCTCAGCCTCGGCGCGGTGGCGGGCGATCTCGCCCTCGCCCACGGCCCCAGCGCGGTGGTGATCGCCGGCGGTCTGGGCTTGCGCCTCAAGGACCATCTGCTGCAATCGGGCTTTGGCGAGCGATTCGTCGCAAAGGGGCGCTTCCGCTCCCTGATGGCGACGATCCCCGTCAAGCTGATCACCCATCCCCAACCGGGCCTGTACGGCGCAGCCGCCGCCTTCGCCCAGGAGCATGCACAGTGAGCGACACCCGCCCTTCGATCGAAGCCATCATGCGCACCGCACCCGTCATCCCGGTGCTGGTGATCGACGACGCCGCCAAGGCGCGTCCGCTTGCCGAGGCGCTGGTCAAGGGCGGACTGCGGGTGCTCGAAGTAACGATGCGCACCCCGGCGGCGCTCGACGCGATCCGCGAGATGAAGCAGGTGCCGGGCGCGATCGTCGGCGCCGGCACGGTGGTGAACACCGCCCAATTCGAGCAGGTGATGAAGGCGGATGCCGAATTCATCGTCTCCCCCGGCCTGACCGATCGGCTCTGCGACGCGATCGTGAAGAGCGGCGTGCCGTACCTGCCGGGCATCGCCAATGCCGGTGACATCATGCGCGGGCTCGACCTCGGCCTCACCCATTTCAAATTCTTCCCGGCCGAAACCTCGGGCGGGCTCAAGGCGCTCAAGGCGCTCGCCGCCCCCTTCTACCAGGCGAAGTTCTGCCCCACCGGCGGCATCAGCCTGGCGAGCGCCCCCGAATGGCTCGCCTTCGATCCGGTGCTCTGCGTCGGCGGCAGCTGGATCGCCAGCGGCTCGCCGGAAGAGGTCGAAGCCAAGGCCCGCGAAGCCGCCGCGCTGGTGCGCTGAGCGACCTCAAGCCCATTTCGCTGACGGCGGTGCCCCAGCCGCCTCAAAATACATCGCCGCCTCAAGATGCAGCGCCGGCTCAAAATACATCGTCATCCCCGCGAAGGCGGGGATCCATTCGCGCTGATGCTCCGGTTCTTTCCCCCAGCGCCCAGCACAATGGATCCCCGCCTTCGCGGGAATGACGGTGGTTGCGATGCGCGGCCATCCATCGCGGTAGCGGCCAATCTGGCTTGCCCTCCAGCAATATACGAACCATATACGCTCCATAGTCTCACCCAAGCCGGAGCACCCATGGGCATCGTAAAAATCGCCGACGACCTCCACGAAGAGGCCCGCCGCGCCAGCGCGGTCATGTGCCGCTCGATCAACGCCCAGGCCGAATATTGGATGAAGATCGGCATGCTCGCCGAGGCGAACCCCACCCTACCCTTCAACGAGATCGTCCGCCGCCAGCTCGCCGAGGCGCAGGTCGGCACCCCCACGCGCGAAGCCGCCTGACATGGTCAAGACGCCGCAGGAACTCGATCTGATGCGCGAGGCCGGGCGCCTCCTCGCCCAGGTGTTCGAGATGCTCGACCGCACGCCGCTCGCCGGCATGTCGACGCTGGAGATCGACACGCTGGTCGAACGCTACATCACCGACGAGCTCCACGCCCGCCCCGCGAGCAAGGGGCAATATGGCTATGGCTTCGTGCTCAACTGCTCGATCAACCATGTCGTCTGCCACGGCGTGCCCGACGCCGATACGATCGTGCAGGACGGCGACATCATCAACCTCGACATCACGCTGGAAAAGAACGGCTTCATCGCCGATTCGAGCAAGACCTATATGGTCGGCACCGTCTCTCCCCAGGCGAAGCGGCTGGTGAAGGTGACGCAGGAAGCGCTGTGGAAGGGCATCGCCCAGGTCCGCCCAGGTGCCACGCTCGGCGACATCGGCGCCGCGATCGAGCGCCATGCCAAGCAGCACGGCTATGCGGTGGTCCGCGACTATTGCGGCCACGGCATCGGCCGCGAGATGCACGAGGAACCCTCGGTCCTCCATTTCGGCCGCCCCGGCACCGGCATGAAACTGCGCGAGGGCATGACCTTCACGATCGAGCCGATGCTCAACCAGGGCACGCGCAAGGTGACGACGCTCGACGACGGCTGGACGGTCGTGACCAACGACCGCAAGCTCTCCGCCCAGTTCGAGCATACGGTGGCGGTGACGGCAACCGGCGTCGAGGTGCTGACACTACGCGAGGGCGAGCGGGTGCTGGCCTGACGCGGAACACGAGAACGGATGATGGCTGGAATTGGGTGGGTAGCTGTCCGGCAGCTGTCAAACGACGGCGGGCGCAAAGCGGACCTGCGTCGTTAGCGGCTAGCCGAGCGCATAATCCAAAAACCGATCGCCAC
>NZ_JBTMWM010000013.1:0-70633 GCF_054489705.1 Sphingomonas sp. RS6 | reverse complement strand
TACCGGAGATGATCGCGCTATGTTGCTCCATCACGGCCAGATGGCGGGGCGCATTCAGCGCCCCGCCTGATGGGCGGAAGTGGAGATAACCATCGCCGCGGCCACCCCAGCTCCCATCGCCCATGTGGTTTCGAAGAAATGGGTGATGATCGATGCTGACTTTGACGCACAACGCTTGTCTACGCGGACTTCAGACTTCGACTTCTTGGTCTTTTTGCTCATAATCGCCTCCTTGATCTGCTCTCCGAGAAATCGAAAAGCGGTAAGTAGGACGACAAGAACTAGCGCAGCCGTGGGATTCGAACCCACCCCAACCCCCGAAGCGGAAGAGTTCAAAGAAGATAGGCTGCCAGCTCGCGAGATCAAGGCACTCGGGAGATGCTATCTGAAGCGGGGCAGCCTACGCTCCTAGGAAATGAATGGCCCGGTTCGGCCCCGCCCGAACTGCCAGCTGATGCCGTCCGTGCGCATGATCCCGGACGCGGCCTTACCGATGTGGCGCTCGAGCACATCGCGCCACGGCACCAGCGTGAAATCCCGCGAGCGTTCGACCAGTGCGTGAGGGCCGCTTTCGAGATCGACGCGCCGGGCGATCGTCCCCTCGACACGTTCGCCGATCCGGGCGGGTTGGAACCGCTTGCCGAGCTGCTCGGAAAGCCGGCCGCTCGCGCCCTCCAGTTCGCGTTGCCGCAAGTGCTCCAAGGCGTTGGCGCGCAGCCGGAAACTTTGACCGTTGCCATCGGCCAACTGCTGCTCGATCAGCCACCGACGCCGCGCCGCCAATGCGGTCCGCACCTCGCGTCCAAAACCGGCATCGCGCGCCGTACCGGAAGCACCCGAGGCCAGCTCGCGATCGAGCCAACTCGGCGCCTCGATGTCGACCAGCTCGCTGACCGCCCGGGACGACAGGATGGTCAACGCAACCGGTCGCTCCCGCTGCTGCCGTCGCGAAAATGCTTCGGCGCGATCCAGATGGTCCTCTGGAATGGTCCAGCTGCCGTCGGCTTGCCGCTCAGGACCGGCGCCCGCCCGCCGCATCGCTTCCAGGCGCCTCGCATGCGCTGTCGCGTAGGCCTGACTGGCGCTGGCGTCGTGACGCAGATGGAGGTCGATCGAGTAGCGGCCGCCATTGGCCCGCGCCACGGCATCGACCATGCGATCGGAGTCGGTCACGTCAAGCGCGCGCGGTTCGAGCCGAACGGTAGCATTCTCGGGGACCGGCGGGGTCGCATCCCCGCGTCCGATGTCGACATAATGGATCCGGCCATCGATGCCGTCGACCAGCAGATAGTGGCGGTCGCGGTGCTCGTCGGAAAAGCCGCGCTGGATAAGCCGCCCGACCAGGGGCTCGCGAAGCTCGGTCTCGACCACCTGCTCCACGCCAGCACGGTCCAGCCTCCGGGCGGTGAGCTCACGCTGCATCAGGCGGATGATGTCGCCCCGCTCGCCCATCTGGCGGAGTGTGGCCTCAAGGCCTTCGGCAAGCCGGTAGCGACCACCGCCAAGGTCCTCTGCCAGTTCCATCGCCTTGAGCTTACGCAACCGTCCCGCGGCCACGGCCTGCTGGAAGGGATCGTTGTCGGAGGCTGACACCGTCCGGTCGGCATCCATCCGCCGGAGCAGCCGCCGGTCGATCGCGGTCAGCCGCTCCTGGTCGACATCGTGGCGGAGGCGGGCTTCGATCTCCTGGTCGGTGCGCGGCCCCAGGTCGAGCGTGACCAGCTCGGACGCACGCTCGCGCAGGCCATGGGAAATATACTCGCGCGCGATGATCAGATTCTCGCCGGACTCGTCGACGCCGCGCAACACGATGTGGGTGTGCGGGTGCTCGGTGTTGAAGTGGTCGACGGCGACCCAGTCGAGCCTGGTACCGAGGTCCTGCTCGACCTGCGCCATAAGCCGCCGGACATAGGGCTTGAGGTCCCGATATTCGGCGCCGTCCTCGGCCGAGACGATGAAGCGGAACTGGTGGCGATCGCCCGCTGTCCGTTGCAGGAATTCCTTGCCGTCGGCGCGGTCGGTTTCCGGGCCGTAGAGATCGCCGGGCAGACCCTCGCGCGTGACCCCATCGCGCTGGATGTAGCGCATGTGCGCGCGGGCTGCCTGGCCGCCCTTGCCGGCGAGACGGATGAGGCTCGCCTTGACCACCGCGCGGCGGGCGCGGAACCCTGCCAGCCGATCGCGGCTGGAGAGCAGCCGCCCGATGCTTGCGCCGCGCCCGATCCGGCTGCCGTCGAAGCGCCGCGAACGCACACCGGTCTTGGTGCCGGCAAGCCGCGCCGCAGCGGCAATGCGACCGCCATAGCGAACGACGCTTTTGCCCTCCTTGCCGCGCGGCCTGCCGAGCGTGGGAGTGAAGTCGTCGTCAGGCATGGCGTCCTCCCAAGATCTCGCACATTGGGCCGAGGAACGGCGGACTTCCGCCATTTCCCTCTCCCCAGTCTCGCGCTACGACATCGCCATCTCGCGAAAAAAGGATGTGCAGACAATTACTTGGCGGGGGTCGCGAGACCCTGCCTTTATCTTGTTTCCCCTTTCCTCCCTCTCCGACTACCCTGCCCCGCCCATCCCGGCGCGACAAAAAAGCCGGGACACGATGCCGCTGAGGCACCGTATCCCGGCGTGCATTGGCCAGACGCTCAGGCATCCGCGAACGCCGCCATGGCCGCGCATCGGTGTCCGAAGCTGCGCTTGCCCAGCAGCCCGTGCGGGTTTCCGTCGCCATCGACGATCATCACCGCGACGTACCAGCAACCCGCCAGCCGGCCGACGATCCGGACCCGGTCCAGCTCGACACCCGCCTCGCTGTCCGCGCTTTCGTAGGACCCGAGCCAGCGCTCCTGATCGCGCGCTTCCCAGAGAAACTCGGCCTCCTCGGCATCGAGGAACCGATGTGCCAAAGCCTCGCCGGCATCGTGCCCGAACTCGTGCTCAAGCCCCGCAACCAGCGCCGCCAACACGCGATCCCGGCTAGCGCCCGACGCTGCCGAAAATGAATGCACCATCACCATGACCGTCTCCTTCGCTTCTGTTCTCCTGATCGAGAACATCGCCTCGAAGACGGATGGCGGAGTGGCTGTCAGGGCCGCTGGAGCGCCAGCGGAAGCGCCGCGAAGCGGACGTGGGGGGAACCGATTTTCGAAGAAAATTGGGGGGCACCCGCGGGCCTTGAGAGCCGCTTCGCCACCCGTCATGCTCGGACTTTCGAGACGAGCCCCTCCCCCGCTCCCGGTCATGGGACGCGCTTCCGGACTGCGAAAAGCAGGCTCGGGGCCATGTCCTGCCGCTCGGGGAAAGGAGGGACGGTGCCCTCCTGCCCCACCACGAACAGTCCCAGTCGCGAGGCGGCTTGGCGGTTGGGCGAACGCACCACCGCCGCCTGACCGGTGACCGCAGCCAGGTAGACGAGGGTTTCACGCGGCAACGCGCGCCTGCCCGCCAGATGCGCGGCATAGGCCCCCGGCCCGGCATTATAGGCGCCGAACAAGCCGGGATAGCCGAAGCGATCGTACATCAGCCGCAGGTAGAGGGTGCCCGCCAGGATGTTGTCGCGGGGATCGTCAGGATTGTTGCCCAGGGCCAGCCGCGCGCGCATCTCCGCCCAGGTGGCAGGCATCAGCTGCATCAGCCCGATGGCGCCCGCCCGGCTGCGGATCGGTCGGCCGCCGAGCGTGGTACGGCCACCGCTTTCAGCCCGCATCACCCGCCCGATCCACGCCGCCGGGATGCCGAACCGGTATGACGCTTCCGCGATCAAGGGGCGCCACAGATCGACCGGATCGGCCTGTGCCGGGGTGGCGAGGACCAGCATCGCCGCCGCCGTAACCGACCTCAGCGCCGCCATAGCAAGGTCGCCTTCCCGACCAGCTGCGCGCCCTCGATCGGGCCGAAATAGCGACCATCGAACGATGCCGGATTGCCCGGCATCAGCAGGAAGAATTGGCCCTGCCGCAGCCGGATGCAGCCTTGCCAACAAGGCAAGGGACGACTGGCGCCGTCGGCGCTGCGGCGTCCGGCAACGCGCCTGCCATTGACCCGAACATGGGCACCGACGGCGCAGACCTGGTCGCCCGCCACCGCTGCGACCTGCTTCACCAGCGGCACATTGGCGGGCAGATAGCGGCGTCGGGCAGCGAGCACCCGCCAACGCTCGGGCAACCGCGCGACGACCATGTCGCCGACCTGGATCGATGCGCCGGGGTCCACCGCATAGAGCCCGATCGGCGCACTGGCACTCGCGTTCCAGACCAGCCGCGGCCTCGGGGGAACGGCGATGGTCAGCGCGAGCAACCCGGTGCCGAGGCCGATCGCGGCGACCCGCCAGCCCAAGCGGCGCGGCGCATTGCCGGGCGCGGGACGTCGGTCGCCCCAGGCGAGCAGCGGCAGTTCGCCGAGCGGTTTGTCACGCCGGGCCATGGCCGCCGCCGCGCACCGACTGGGCGTCCGACCACGCCCCCAGGTCGTCGATGTGATATTGGATCAGCTGGCTGTGCCGGCGAAAGGTCGGCCCCTTGCCGTCGCGCCGGAGTTGCTTCAACAGCCGGGTCGAGATCTTGAGATAGGCCGCCGCCTGGTCGGTGTTGAGGTAGGGCGAGCCGCGCCTGGCGCGGTTCGCGCGCGTAATGTCGTCGTCGATATCCATCCGCCACTCCCGTCGCGTCGAGCCGGCGGCGGGACTGCCGTCGCTCGCGCCTGGGATGGCCGGTGGGAGCCAAGCTGCGGAGTGTCGGAATCGACCTGCCCCGCTTCGACACCCCCTTGCCCGGCAAGGATCGAAGCCCCCCGCGCGATGCGCGAGGGGCGGTCGATGTCAGCGCGACCAGATGAGCTTGTATTCGCCGTCGTCGCCCTGGGTCAGGGTCGCGTAGATCGGCGCGGGGAAGGACGGATCGTCGAGCTTGAGGCTGAGATATTCCGCGCCGGTTTCGCGCGCCGCCTTGGTCCAGCCAGCGCCGAATTCGACGCCGCCGGCATTGACGCGGTGGTCGGGGGCCTTGTCGTGGTCGCGCTCGACGGGGCGGATGCTCGCCTTGACGCGGAGCGTGAGGGTGCGGATTTCGCCGGTGTAAATGCCGTTTTCGCCGCGGGTGAAGCTGCCGATCTGTGCCATGGTGATGTCTCCTGATGCGTGTCTCGATGCCGCCCCATGCGGCCTCGATGGCAGGCGACCAGGCGATGGGCGGACGACGCGCACCGTGAGGCCGAAGCGCCAGCGAAGGACGGCCAAAGCCGGCTTTCTTGCTCCGCGAGGAGCCCGCCAGGGCGGGGAAGAAAGTCGGCGACGCCGTTGCGCGGCCCCGGCCGCACAGCGCCAGACCTGCCATGAAGAGAGGCCATGGGCGGTCGCGACCGGCATCGGAAGGCCACCGACGATCGGAAGCGATCCGTGGCGATCGCGCGCATTGGGCATCGCGAATTGCTGGGCTATCGATGGGTCCGATGAGCCATGAATCCGTTCTTGCCGATCTCGCGCAGCGTGCGCCCGATCTGCCGATCATCACGGTCGAACAGAGCACGGCGACCGTCGCCGAGGCAGCAATCGCGCTGGATGTCGTGCCCGGCCAGATCGCCAAGACGCTTGCGCTGCGGGTCGGTGACCAGGTCGTCCTAGTGGTGACGCGCGGCGACACGCGCCTCGACAATCGCAAGACCAAGGCAGCGCTCGGGGGACGCCCCAGGATGCTGGATCCCGTCGAAACGGTCGCAGTGACCAGCCATCCGATCGGCGGCGTCTGCCCGTTCGGATTGCCCAACGCGCTCCCGATCTATTGCGATCAGAGCCTCAAGGCGTTCGCCGTCGTCTATCCGGCGGCGGGCTCGCGCAACACGTCGGTCGCGCTGTCGCCGGATCGACTGGCGGCGCTCGTCGGCGCCGCGTGGATCGATGTCTGCATCCTTCCCGAACCAACGGTCGGCTGAGCGCATGGCAGACGCAGCGTCCGGCACGATTCGCATCGCCGCCGCCCTGATCGACGATGGGGACGGAAGGCTGCTGCTCGTGCGGAAGGCGGGGTCGCGCTGGTTCATGCAGGCCGGCGGCAAGATCGAGGGACAGGAAAGCGCCCTCGCCGCGCTACGGCGCGAGCTGGCCGAGGAGATCGGGCTGGCATTGCGTGCGCGGGATGCGACCTATCTCGGTCGCTTCTCGGCGCCTGCCGCCAACGAGGTCGAAATGATCGTCGAGGCGGAGCTCTTCCATCTCCGCGTGCGGCATGTGCCGATCGTGCAGGCGGAGATCGCGGAGGCGATCTGGATCGGTATCGCGGAGGCAGCCAATTTGCCGCTCGCGCCGCTGACGCGCGATGTCGTCCTGCCGCTGGCGCGGACGCTCTGACCGCGCCTGCGCTCGGCGCTTACAACGCGCCCGAAAGAGGCTGGAGGAAGAGGCGCTCATAGCTTTCGAAGGGCGGTTCGGCGAAGCGCGCGATGACCTTAGCGGCTTCGGGATCTTGCGGCAGCTCGGTGCGATAGCGGCGATAGGCCGCGTCATCCGGAAAGCCGAACAGCGCGACGGCAATGTTGTCCTCACCCTGCCGTCCCTTGCCGGGGAAGCTGATCGTCGTGTCGCTGGGCGCATCACGCGGCAGGAAAAAGCCGTAATGGGTTCCGCCGAACCGCTCGATCAGGCGAACCCAGGCGCGGCCATACTCCTCGAATTCGGCAAGCCGTTCGGGGTCGAGCCGATACCGCACTTCGCAGACGATCGCGGTGGTTTGCATGCGCGCTGTTCCTCCCAGAAGCCCTACGGAACATTGGCACCAGACGGACCACTAGGCAAAAATTGCCGCGTGGCGCGCCTTTGGGCGACGTCACGCGGCCGAAATTTTGGGGTCCGCTGCGGGGCCCGCCTTCGGTCATGCCGCCTGCTGCAACGGTCCAGTCGCGGTGTCAGGGTCAGATTCGAGGGTGCTGCCGGACTCGGCAGTACCACGTGCCCCAACGGCGTCGTTCCCGCCTCGGTCGGTATAGGCGGAGGCCGGAAAGCCCAGCCATCTCGGCACCCAGCGCTCGACCTTTCGGCGTCCCTCGGCCCCGGTCAGATGATCGCCGATGATGCGCTTCAAGACCTTGGTCTTCTCGGCCGCGTTCGCGGCGGCGACGGTCTCGCCTGCCACCTCGGCGACGATCCGGAGAAGCACCTCGCGGTCGCGGATCAGGTCGAAAAAGGCGGTGTCCGCCTCCCACCAGTCGGCCATGTCGACGCCGAGATGGACGCCGAGCGCCGCGACGACGGCGCTGCCGCTCGCCAGCGTCTCGCCCATGACGATGGTCAGGATTTCCATGACCACGGCGTCGGGCAGGTCGGCCAGCCGCAGGAAGAGCGTGGGCACGCCGCCTGCCTGACCATTGCCGCTGGTCACGATCGGCTCGTCGGGGGCAAGGCCGAGCACGGCCAGCACGGCGCGGCGGCGCTCGTCGAACAGCGCCTCGGCGGGGCACGTCTCGACGCTCTCGCGGACCGCGTCGTTGCGCGTCGCCTGCGGTTCGGGCGACACCCGCCAGAGGTGCGAACCGCTAATGGCATGGGCGACCATCAGCCGCAGCGCGACGCCGGGATGCCCGAGCAGGGCGGCGCGGACGGCAGCATGGCGATGCAGGTCGAGATAGGTCTGCAGGGTCGACGTCACTTCCGGACGGGGCGCCCTGCCCGGTTCCGGCGCTTCGCCGCGCGCGCGGCGGCGCGCTTCCCGGGTCGAGAGATAGCCCTCGTGGAAGGTCACCTCGCCGCTCGCCCGGACATCGACATAGACCCGTCCGCCCTTGCGCTTGGGCGTCTTCTCATATTCCCAGCTATGGAAGTGTTCGGACGGCGGCACGACCACGACATCGCTCCAGCCCTGTTCCAGATAGGTCGCGCGGCGCGCCGCGATCGCCGCATTTTGCGCCGCCCAGAAGGCATCGGGATCGGCGAAATAGCGGTCCTCGCCGAACAGGTCGGCGACGATCGCACCGCCGAACGCATCGAGGTCGAACAGCGCAAAGCGTACGGCGATCGACTGGCCGCCGAACAGCCATGCCTTCAGCTGATGACCGGTCGGGGCATAGCCCTCGGGGTCGTCGAACAGCCCCAGCCAGCTGCGCTGCTGGTGCTTGCTGGCGAGCGTCAGGTGGCGGATCGTGGTGCGGTCGATCTTCTCGGCGGCATAGAGCTGGCGGATGCGCGGCAGCAGGTTGCCGAGCGCCAGCACCCGCGCGACGGTGAGGTCGGGCAGCCCGAAGGTAGCGGCGATGTCGGCCACGTCGCGGCCCTGCCGTACCAGCCGGGTGAAGGTTTCCCACTGGGTGACTTCGTCGGCGTCGAGGCGGGAGAGGTTCTCGATCATCGAGGCCTCGATCGCGGCGGCATCGTCGGTATCGGCGAGGATGCGGCAGGGCAACGGCTCGGGCTCGCCGGTTTCGGCGGCGACGATCC
This sequence comes from Sphingomonas sp. RS6, assembly GCF_054489705.1. Lineage (NCBI taxonomy): Bacteria > Pseudomonadati > Pseudomonadota > Alphaproteobacteria > Sphingomonadales > Sphingomonadaceae > Sphingomonas > Sphingomonas sp. RS6. The sequence goes on along the minus strand of NZ_JBTMWM010000013.1, from coordinate 62,220 downwards.
GGGCAGCGTGGAAGCGCCGCGCACCCGCGACGATCTCGAACCGCCCGGGCTCGGCGGCTGGCCGCACGAGCAGGGTCTGGATGATGCCGCGCTTGCGGACGGTGGGCAGCAGGTCGGACACGTCGGGGACCTTCTTGCTGTAGCGCATGTTGGTCTTGCTGACGGACAGCCTGTCTTGATCGATGAACAATAGGGTCATGGTCGTGCTCCTTGCGAGCGCCGGTCCGCCGTTCGTTCCAGTGTGGCGGACCGGGCTGTCGGGGATGGCGGCGAAGCGCGCCGCCAGCGCTTCAACCGCCGCTTGGCGGAAGCTCGGGGTCCGGCGCTTGGCCACCGCGCACGGCACGGCGGAGCAGCGTCTCCCCCTCCGCAGCATTCCCGCGATGCTGCGCATCGCCGGAGCCTAGAAGCTGCTCCGCCCAGATGATCGACCCGGCGCGCCGCGCCCACTCGGCCCAGTCGGAGAGCGGGACCAAGCCTTCGAAGCCGAGGTCGCGCTCGATGCGCAGACCGAAGGGAAGCCGGATGGCGGCGATCTCGGAGAGGCTGAAACAGCCAAGCTCCGGGCAGCCAAAGCCCAAGTCGGCAAGGCCGAACAGCGTGTCGCCGTCCTCGTCGAGTTCGGTCGCCAGCCAGGTCGCCGCACCCAGCGGGTTGAACAGCTTGACGAGCGGCACCGGGTCGGGCTCCGGCAGTCCCTCGCGCCGGGCGGTCCGGCGGGCGATATGGTTGGCGCGCAGCGCGTCGCGAAGGTCGGGGGTGAGGAGGATCATGCCGCCGCCCTCCCCGCCTCGCGGGCGGCCTCGGCCTCGCGGTGGCGGGCGAGCAGCCAGTCGGCGGCCTTGCTGGCGGCGCTCGCCGCGCGGAAGATCGCACGGTGGTCCTCGCGCAGCACCTCCAGCCAGCTGCCGATATAGTCGGCATGCCGCACGGTCGGCACGATGCCCAGGGCCGCGCAGAGGAACGCCGATCCCATCTCGGCGACGAGTTCCTCGCGGGCATAGTCCTTGCTGCCGAAGGCGTTGGTAAGGTCGCCACCCAGCCGCTTGGCATGGCCGGTGGCATGGGTGAGTTCGTGCAGGCAGGTGCGGTAATAGTTGACCTGTTCGAAAAAGGCGGGCTGCGGCGGCACCTGCACGAAGTCGTGCGACGGCACGTAGAACGCGCGATCCCCGCCGACGCGGAACTCGACGCCCGAGGCAGCGATCACCTCCTCGGCGACGGGCACGATCTCGCGCTCGGGCAAGGGCGCGGGATCGCAGGCCAGCCCTTCGCGGAGGCCCTCGCACTGGGCGACGTTGAAGACGGTGAAGCGCTTGAGGAACGGTACCGCCTTGGCATCATCGCCGTCGCGGGCGGCACGCGCACGCTCGGCCTCGGGGGTGAAGCGATCGGCGTAGACGACGCACTGGCCGCGCTCGCCCTTGCGGACGCAGCCGCCTGCCTCCAGCGCCTGCCGGAAAGTCAGCCAGGATTGCGAGGGCCAGCCCTGCTCGATGACCGCGCCCCAAAGGATCAGGACATTGACCCCGGAGTAGCTGCGGCCGGTCAGGGCATTGCGCGGCAGGCCGGGTCCGGTCCCGCCGGTCCGGCCCCATGGCTGAACCCAGGGCAGTCGCCCGGCTTCGAGTTCGGCGACGATCCGCGCGGTTACTTCGTCATAGAGATTGGTTCGGGTCGCAGGCTGGCGATCCTCGCAGGCACCGCGCGAGCGGGCAGATCGGCGGGTGGCTTGGCGCATCGGTTCCTCCTCGCCGCCCCGAAAGGCACCATGCCTCCCCGCAAAGGCGGGGGGTGGGCGGCAGCAGCGACCCAAAGGCCCGGCGCCAGGGGCCGGGGGCACCGAAGGGCGGAGCGCAGCGGAGCACCCCGGAGCGCGAGCGGAGGGGTTGCCGCCGGCCACGCCGGGCCTAGTCGGGCGCGCCGCCTCCCCCCGCCGCGCCGGGAGAGGCACAAGTACGCCGCCGCGCCGGGAGCGCGGCGACCACAGCCATCGCAGTGACGTGCAATGGCAGCGACGATCTTCGCCCATTGGCGCCCAATCTCTGGCTTGCCCCAACCTGCGTGATTGTCCGTCGGATCAGATGGGCTAAATCCAAGCGATGCAGCGCTATTTCTTCAACGTGCAGGATCGGCACGGCTATCTGGTCGATCCGGACGGCATGGAACATGCGGATGCCGCCATGGCCCGCCATACCGCCGTTGCCTTCGGTCGGTCGCTGCTGGGGGACGATCTCGCCCAAGGCTTCATCGACCTGAACGGAAGCATCGAGGTGATGAACGACGCGGGCACCATCGTGCACCGCGTATCGTTCGCGGAATGCGTCCTGGTCGTCCTGGAACGTGCCAGCCTGCTTGAATAGCCCAACGCTCCGCGCAACCGATCCGGTCGGTTGGCAATAGCGGGCGCAAACCGTGTCGATGTGTTGACTAGGCCGACGGACGCCGTCGGCACGCCGACCAACCGCCCTGTCCCCCCGCTCAGAGGCTGGAGCCTGCCTCGTTTAGCAATGTGGAGATTGCCGTTACGAGTTGGGCGGGAGCGAATGGCTTCTGGACCAGTATGCTTTTGGGAACGCCGTGCGCCGCCCAGTCCTCGGGACTCTCGGCCGTCATGTACACTACAGGAAGGGCTGGCTTGAGCTCGCGGGCCTTGCGGGCGACATCCCAGCCACTCGCGCCGGAGCCAAGTCGCACGTCAGTGATCAAACCGACGATGTTTTCGACGTCGGAACCCAGGATGCGGATTGCCTCATCGCCGCTGCTGGCATCAATGATGTCGAAGCCGCCGTCTTCGAGAGTATCCTGGGCGTTGATGAGCAACATCGGTTCGTCCTCGACCAAAAGAACGAGTATGGACTGGTTCATCATTCGGGTCCTTACGTGACCGCGCAGGGCGGTGACCCGAGAGCGCCGAGGAATTGATCTGGCGGCTCTCCCTGACCAGATCATATCGCGAGATGCGAAACTCGGCGGCCAAGTGGTTTCAGTATCAACGGTTTGCTGAGAATGCTTGGCACGCTTTTTAGTTCCGCAGTCGAAACGTCTCAAAGCGAGATCGCTGGCCACCTAGGGACCCGCCTCGATCGAGACCGCACCTCTTCCGTTTCCTTCGGCACTGTCCGTGTCCGCGCAATGCAAAGCCCCAAGGCTCCAACGAGGGTCGGTTGACGCTCCAGGATACTCGCCGTCCTGCGTTGAAAAGGAGGTAGCAAATTGCTACCTTAATCATGGAGGTGCTGCATGGCGCAGTCGATCAAGCTTGGCGACGACCTGATGAAGATCGTGCGCCGTGAATCCGAGCTTCAGAGCCGGTCGCTGGCCGGGCAGATCGCCCATTGGGTCCGGATCGGGCGTGCGATAGAGAAGTCGGGCAATTTCGATCATGCTCGCATCACCGCAGCACTTGCCGGTGAGATCGAGACGACGGCGCTCACCGACGAGGAAAAGGACGTCTGGCTAGACAGCTTCGTCGAGAAGATGGGTCAGCCCAGCCCCGAGGAAGAGGCATTCTACACCCAGCGTCGCCAGCACGGCCTCGGCGTCGGGCTCGATGAAGGCGGCAACCTGGTGCGCGAGAAGGCCGGCCGCAAGGCATGAAGCCGTCGATGATCGTGCTTGCCGGACCGAATGGCGCCGGCAAGTCGACGCTCTATGCCACGCGCGTCGCGCCGAGCTTCGCAGGCCCGTTCATCAATGCCGACCTGATCCAGCGCGACGAACTGCGCGATCCGTCACCTGCTGCTTCCTATGAAGCCGCGCGCATCGCGACGGCGCGGCGTGCCGACCACCTCGCCGGGGCCCGCGACTTCGTGACCGAGACGGTCTTCTCGCATCCCTCGAAGCTCGACCTGATCGATGAGGCCAAGGCGCGCGGCTTCACCGTGGTGCTCATGCATGTCGGGGTGGAGACGCCAGAAGTCTCGGTGGCGCGCGTCGGCGCGCGAGTCGAGGAAGGCGGCCATGTCGTCCCCGACGACAAGATCCGCGCGCGCTATGCCCGCGGCGCGCCGCTGATCCGGGAAGCCGCCCACCGATCCGATCGCGCGATGGTGTTCGACAATTCGACGCTCAACCGGCCGCCCCGCCACTGCCTCACCTTCGCCCAAGGTCGGCTGGTGTTCGCCCTCCCCCATCTGCCCGCCTGGGTCCGCGCGGTGTACGCGGCGGATCTCCAGCTCTAGCGCGGGCCAAGAGCCCGATCGTCCCGCGAACCTGCGCCTGGGCCGAGCAACGTGCGCCAGCCGCCGGCAGCCATGCGCGACGCCTCGTCGGCACGCCTGCGGACGCGCGACAGCAGGAAGTCGGACCTCCCCTTCCATTCCTCGCGGACGAGGGTCTCGCCGTAGAGCGCCGACGCCATCTCGCGGTAGGTGGCGCCCGCCGCCACCGCGTCGCCGACGCGGAGCGCCTCGATCCTTCGCTCCATGCCCGGTTCGGGCGGGTGCAGTTTCGGGGAGAAGCGTCCGGTGCGCCACAGTTCCAGCATGCGCCGCAGGGTCAGGACATGGGCATCGACCCGGGTCATTCCCGAGAGAAGATAGTCGAGCCGCGCAGGCCCCTCCTCGACCAGCGATCCGCCGACCACGTCCAGCCGGATCCTATGCCAGCCGTCGGAAAGCGCGACATGCTCGCGGCCGCCGCCGCGGACGATCGTCGCCCAGCGGAGCAGGCGGGCGAGGTCGATGCCATCGGGATCCGAGGCCGCGGTCGGCGAGACGCGGACTTCGAGCACGAAGGGATCGAGATCCGCATGCCAGAGGAGGCGCGCCTCGGGCGCCGGCCGCCCCGGGTCCTCGGCGAAAGCAGAGCCCGAAAGCCCGGGCGTCCGCCTCCGGCACCAGAGGCTGATCCCCCAAGCCACCAAGCCGCCCCAGTCGGGCAGCCATTGCCGCGTAGCCGGGGTCACGGCGCAACCACTCCCAGGCGAGACCGGCGCGATCGATGCCGGCCAGCGCGCGGTACGGCGCGTCGTCGCGCCAGTCGGGTCGCGGCTCAGCCGTCGGCCCCATGGCTGGTACGCAGGACAAATGCCGATGCTGTAAAACAGCTTGCCGACCGTATTTCCGACGAAAATTTGCGCCGTGCAGGAGATGCTAGTATCGATTGCACTTCGATCGGGTTGCGACGCCGACGGGAAAGCGGTGGGCGTGACGCCGGCTTGGGCAAGGTATCGGCGCAGCGGCCTGGGGCGCGTCCGGCATCGGGTGGGTACGCCCCATGGTCATCGCAACCGCGCAGCATTTCGGCCAGGCCGCCCTGTCGGCCACGGGCCTCGGTGAATTGAGCGATCTCCTCCACGCGATCACGCGCGAGATGGGCTTCCAGTATTTTGCCCTGTCTCACCATGTCGACATGCCGCGGGCGCCGCAGCCCGCGCTCCGGCTGCATAACTATCCGCGCGACTGGGAAGCCTATTATGATGCCGAGCGCTTCGGCCCCTCGGACCCGGTGCATCGCGCCAGCCACCTCACCAGCACCGGCTTCTGCTGGTCGATGCTGCCACGGCTGCTGTCGCTGACCAATCGCGACGAGGATTTCCTCGCCAGGTCGCGCAGGATCGGGCTGATCGACGGCATCACCATCCCGGCGCATGTGCCCGGCGAGGCCGCCGGCTCCTGCACGTTCGCGGTGAGCTGGGGCAACACCCCCCGCCCTGAATGGCTGCCGCTCCTCCAGTTCGTCGGGACCACGGCGTTCGAGAGCGCCAGGCGGCTCGTCGGCATGCGGCGGGCGCAGGCGGACCGGCCGCGGCTCAGCGACCGCCAGCGCGACTGCCTCTATTGGGCAGCGCAGGGCAAGTCCGACTGGGCGATTGCGAAGATCCTGGGCATCAGTCATGAAACGGCGATCCAGCACCTGAAGGAAGCGCGCGGTCGCTACGGGGTGGGCAACCGGACCCAGCTCGCGATCCACGCGATCTTCGATGGAGCGCTGAGCTTCACCGACGCGCTGCGGCGTTGAAACTCCCCAAATCTGGGGAATAGCGACCGTCCAGATCGGGACGGAGGATCGGGCTTCCACAGCGAGGGAAGCCGATCATGCAGTTCATCCAGGGCGATGGCGCCACCGCAGGCGATGCGGTGATGCGCGCAATGTTCGAAGCGCGGAAGCGGGTATTCGTCGACCTGCTCGGCTGGGACCTGCCGGTTCTTGCCGGCCGCTACGAGGTCGACCAGTTCGACGACATCCATGCCCGCTACCTGATCCTCACCGACAGCGAGGGGCGGCATCTGGCCTCGGCCCGGCTGCTGCCGACCGAGCGCCCGCATCTGCTGGGCAGCCTGTTCGCCGAACTGTGCGACGTGCCGCCACCCACCGGCCCCAGCACCTGGGAGATCACCCGCTTCTGCCTCGACCGGCGCCTGCGCGCAGGCGAACGGCGACAGTGGCGCAACGTGCTGGTCCATGGCATCGCCCGCTATGCGCTGGAGCAGGGAATTACCCGCTATGTCGGCGTTGCCGAGCCGGCATGGCGCGAGCAGATCCTCGCCTTTGGCTGGAAAGCGCACGCGCTCGGGCCGATCCGCACGATCGGCGGCATGCGCCTCGGCGCGCTCCAGATCGAGATCCGGCCCGAGACGCTGGCGCTGCTTGCGGCCAGCGGCATCCAGCCGCAGTTCCCGCTCGCCCAGGCGAAGGCGGCATGATCGCGCTCCGGCCACAGGAACGGCACCAATGAGCCCCGGTGCCACCTTCGAGCGGGTCTATGGTGCGATCAAGCAGATGCTGCTCGAAGGCGAGCTGCCGCCCGGCACCCCGATCGAGCCTGCGGTCATCGGGCGGGACATCGCGGCCAGCATCACGCCGGTGCGCGATGCACTCCACAGGCTGACCGGCGAGCGGCTGGTCGAGGCGCCGAACCATAATGGCTTCCGCGTACCGCTGCTCTCCGAAGCGGCACTGCGCGATCTCTACCAGTGGAATGGTCGGGTGCTCGGCCTGGCGGCGCGACAGGTCCAGCCCGCATCCGACACCCACCTCCAGCATTCCGGCAGCATCGAGGAGATCACCGCCACGCTCTTCCTTCGCGTCGCGCAGGCAGCTGAGAGCGCTGAGCTTGTTGCCACCGTGCGATCCCTCAACGACCGCCTGACAATCGTGCGGCGCGCGGAGGTCGCTACCCTGCCTGCCATCGCAGACGAAATCACGGGCCTGGAATCGGTCATCGACGCGGGCGATCGGATCGCACTGACGGCTGCGCTGACCCGCTATCATCGCCGCAGGATCGCGGCGGTGGCCGGCACCGTCGCGCATCTGATGCGTCCCACCCGAAGATAGACAAGCCGTGCCCGCTTGACGAAGCCGTCAGGCGGCGGCGCTGCGCTCCAGCGCCGCGATCCGCTCCTCGCAGATCACCTGGACGGCACGGCCGAGCACTTCGACGCGCTCGCCGAGCCAGGCGAGTTCCTCGTCGCTGATCCGATAGTGCTTCGAATAGCGCGCCTTCACATAGGCTTCCTTGAGCTTCTCGAAGCGACCGCGATCCGCGCGACTATCGCGCGGCCAGGCATCGACGAGGCGAGGATCTATGCGCTCGGCCTGGGTGCGCAGGAACCCGAGATTGTGAACGTGCGGCGTGTAGAAGGTGCAGACGAGCAGCACGCAGTGGTACAGGAACTCGGCGGTCTGGTGTAAATCGAAGGCAGCCGGCTTTTGAAAGCCCCGCTCCATTCCCACCGTAGCCAGCTCGAAGCGCTGCATCGCAGCCGGAAACCACTCACCGAAGTATTCCTGCGCCATCGCCAACGCCTGTTGCGGCGTCTTGGGCTTGGGCTCGTGCAGCCCGGTGCTGTCGCTCTGGTAGAGCGCGATGCCGTCACGGGCGACGTCCATGAAGAAATAGCGGCCATGGGCGAGGCCGTCATTCACTTCCTGCAGCGTGTGGACGATGAAGTTGACCGGGGTGCGCAGGGTCCGGGTGACGGCAAGCTCGCGATTGAGCCGTTCCTCGGCATTGGCCCAGAACTCTACTCGGTCGGTCAGCTTGTCGTGATTGACGATGACCAGCAGGTCGAAGTCGGACTGGTAGCCCTTGGCGGTATGCGGCTCGTCGACCCAGCCGCCGCGCGCATAGCTGCCATAGAGGATGACCTTGAGGATGCGCGCGTGCCGCTTCCAGTCGACCGTCGCGGTGGCAGTCGCGTCGCCGAATTCCTCGAACAGGATCTGCACCACGCGCTCGAGCTCGCGTTGCTTCGCCGCCGGCAGGTGATCGAGATCGGTGCGCATCAGCCAGACCCTAGCCAGCGTGCGAGGCGATGCAACAGCGCACGACCCGCTTTGCCGCCAAAACAAACGGGATCGCGAAGGTATCGCGCATCGCGAAGGCTTTGATCGATGGCAACCAAAGCCTCCGCCAGGAGGTGTTCGACCTCCGTTGCGCTGACGCCGAGCCGTGTGCCAGCCTCAGAATAGGCAAGCCGCTCCACGGCGCAAAGCTGGAACACTGCGCGCTGGTCCTCGTGCAGCGCGGCGACCGCGCGCTGCATCGCTGCTCGTCTCTCCTGCTGGTCCATCGACATGATCCTGCTCCGCTGTGCCGACCCGATGGGGCCGGTCGACGACGCTGCGCATGGGCGCGATCCAGCGGCGGCCCGCACCGCAGGGCGTAGCGCCAGCGAAGCACCCGGCCCTGGCCGGGTTGCGGGACGCTCGCGCCGCGCCCGACATGCGGCGTCCGGCCCCGAGGGCGGCAGGCGGGCAAGCAAATCAGTCGCTTGCCGGGAGAGTTGCGCAGCCGCGCGAAGTACCGCAGACTGCACATGCAGCGCGGTCCAGGCCGGCAGCCCGCTGTGGAGTTCGACCGCCAGGCATCACACGCATTCGACCAGCGCGGTCGGGTGTATCCCCGAGGCATCTGCCCGGCACGAGATGGGTTCTCGTGCGATCCCCTTCCCCTGCCCGCGCCCTGCGCGGCGGCTTCGCCTAGGTCCGCCGATGCGGCGACCGGAGCAGGATCCTGGCGCGGCGCCCCACGGGGACGGCCATGCCGAGCTGCGCATCGACGCGCTCTACCGCGAGCAGGCACCGCGCCTGCGGCGCTGGCTCGACGCGCGCCTGCGCTCGAGCGAGGACGCCAATGATGTCGTGCAGGATGCCTTTGCCCGGCTGCTCGGGTCGGGCACCCGCGAGGGCCTGCGCCAGCCCGAGGCATTCCTCAACCGGATCGTGCGCAACCTGCTGATCGACCGGTCGCGACGGGCCGCCAACCGCATGGCGCATGTGCCGATCGACGCGGCGAACGAACCCGAGACGCGTGCTACTCAGGAGGATGCGATCCAGCTCGACCAGATGCGCATACGCTACCGGGCGGCGGTGGACGCGCTGCCGCCCCGGACGCGCGAGGTGTTCCTGCTCCACCGAATGGAGGGGCTCGGCTACAAGGACATCGCGACTCAGCTCGGCATCAGCATCCGCACCGTCGAATGGCATGTCGGCGAGGCGCTGGTGCGGATCGGCAAGGAGCTGGGACAATGACCATCGCCGAAGAACCCACCGAGGGTGCCGCCGAGGCGCTGGCCCGCGAGGCCGCGCACCGTTTCGCCAGGACCCGCGGCCCGGACGCCGAGCTGCACCGGGCGGAATTGGAGACCTGGCTGGCCGAAGCGCCGGAACACCGCGCCGCGTATAATCGCGCCGCCGAGATCTTCGCGATGGGCAAGCTTCTCTCCGAACCGGACGCGCCTCCCGCCGTCGCCGCGCCCGGACCGAACAAAAGGCGCAAGGGCCTTGCCGTTGCACTGACCACCATCGTCGCCTGCGCGATCGGCGTCGGGGGCTGGATCACCTATCAATCCTCGGCGCCGCCATCCGATCGGCCGACCGCCGTGGCGGGCACGACCGACCACCGGACGCTGTCGACTAGTACCGCCCCACAGACCGTCCAGCTAGCCGACGGCTCGACCGTGACCCTTGCAGCCAACACGGTGATCGGGGTCGAGATCGCGGCCGGCGTGCGTCGGCTGCGACTGCTCCACGGCAAGGCACGGTTCGAGGTCGCGCACGAACGCCGCCCCTTTATCGTCCTGGCCGGCGGCGGCAGCGTTACTGCGCGCGGCACGATCTTCGAGGTTGCACTGGCACCTGCCGGCAAGGTCGAGGTCCGGCTACTGCGCGGTGCGGTGGATGTGGCGCTGCCCCGTGGCGCGGCCAAGGCAACGCCGGCGATCCACAGGCTGACGCCGGGCCAGGAGGTCACCTACCCGGCCGAGCCAGAACATGCCGCAGCGCGCGCAACCTCGGCAGATACCGCAGGCTTGCAGAGCGCTAGGCCGCAATCGTTCGAAGCCGTGTCCGTCCAGGAACTCATCGCCTTGGCGAACCGCACCACCAGCCGGCCGATCCGCCTCGCACAGCCGTCGCTGGGCGCGCGGCGCGTATCGGGATGGTTCCGCGTGGACGACACGCTGCTCCTGGCACGCCGGCTGAGCGCCTTGTTGTGCAGCGATGTCGACCTGCGCGACGCGCACCAAATCGTGGTAGCACCACGGGAAGGGCACGGAAGCTGTGCAACCAAAGAGGCACAGAAACAGGCCGCGCTTTGAAACCGTGCCCGATCGAACGTAGGCCGCACAGGCAACGACGAAGCCGGGCGGGAAAAGCATGCACCTGGTGGGCATGCGCCACCACCTTTAGCCGCGAGGCCTGGACATAGTGGTGGCCACCCGGCCGCTGCCGATGGTCGGTCACTCCAGTTGCCAAAAGGTTTATCGCAAAGCTTGCGCAAACATTCGAATTATAATCGGATTATAAGCTTCTCATAACCGGCGGGCCGGCTACCTTCGATCGGGTCATGGCCATGACATTTCCCATGATTGGAGAAGTGCCATGAACACCGAACAGACCATCGAACTGGGCATCGCCAGCGTCGACACCAAGGGCGGCACGATCGGCTTCGCCGATGTCGAAGCGACCCTGCAGCAGAATGCCGGCCTCATCGACGACTGATCGACCCGGGCGCGCGTCTTCGGGCGCGCGCCCATTCGGTGACGGAGCCCGACATGTCGCTCTCTTTTCATGCCAACATCTCCTGGTGTCGTTGTGCAAGCCAGGCGGTCTTCCTCGACCTGGAAGGCGACCGCTATTTCTGCCTCCCCGAGCCCCTGGATGCGATCTTCCAGCGCTGGGCTGCCGGCGAAGCGATCGACCGGGACGCGCACGCCGCGCTGGTCGCCGCCGGAGTGGCTGGCGCCGATCCCACGCGACACCCGCAAGCCACTTCATTTCCACTTGCGATGCGAGATCTCGCCCATGCCGGTCCAGGTAGAGCTATATGGACCTCCGCGAAGGCGATGTTTGGCCAGCTGCGCGCGAAGCACTGCCTCCGGCGACAGCCGCTTGCGAAGATCCTGCGAGGGCTCTCGTCGACCGCCGCGCCGGCAGCTCGATCACCGGATGAAGCGTCGCTGCAGGCCATCGCCGGTGCCTTCGTGGCGAGCGCCATGGTCCTGCGCGCAGCCGACCAATGCCTGCCCCGGGCAATCGCTGCAGCCCGCCTCTGCTGGCAGCGCGGATTGGAGGCCGCGCTGATCCTCGGCGTTCGCCTCCATCCCTTCGCCGCGCATAGCTGGGTGCAGTCCGGGGACGCCGTCGTGGTAGGCGATCTTGAGCAGGTGCGGCTCTACACGCCGATCCTGGTGGTTCGATGAGGCCCCGCTACCTCCTGCTGGTCGCAGGTCCGGGCGCCGCGGCTCCGGCAACCGCGCAGATCGCGGCGCGTACGGGCCTTGCGGTAGCACACAGCGCCAATAGCTTTGCAGTGCTGACGGACGAGGCCTGCAACTGTATCGCCATCGATCTGGAAGCGGTGGTCATCGGGACCCTGTTCCCGAAGCAGGGTCCGGCACGCGCGGTGACAGCCCTCAGCGAGGCAGCGCGGGCGCAGTTATCGCGCAACGGCTTCGCCGCGCTGCTCAAAGCCTGGTGGGGCGGCTATGTGGCGGTGCGATCCCAAGGCGGCCAAACGCAAGTCCTTCGCGACCCCTCCGGCGCGCTGCCCTGCTACCGGGCCGAACAGGACGGGTCGAAGCTCTTCGCTTCGGATGTCGCGCTCCTGGAGGCGGCGAGCGGCCAGGGATTCTCGGTAGCATGGGAAGCGCTGGGCCGGGTCCTGTACGCGGCCGGTCTGCCGACCCCCGAGACCGCGCTTGCCGGCATCGGCGACCTCCGCGCCAGCGACATTGTGATGCTGGACGGCGGGTCCGAGGAGACGACCACCGGTTGGTCCCCCTGGGCGTTCGCCGATCCTCGCGACGGCGAGGACAGCGCAGCGACCGCCGAGCAACTGCGGCGCGTCATCGAACACTGCGTCGCCGGTTGGGCATCGCTCTATCGGCGTCCGTTGCTGAGCCTGTCAGGCGGGCTCGACTCGTCCATCGTTGCGGCCTGTCTCGGCGGCGCTAGGCCGGGCGCCGAGTGCCTGACGCTGTACACCGACGATGCCGCAGGCGACGAACGCGCCTTCGCGAAGCTGATGTGCGACGCGGTTGGCCTGCCGCTCTCCGAACACCGCTACGACCTGGATGCCGTCGACCTGTCACGACCACTCGGCGGACACCTGCCGCGTCCAGCTGGCCGCGCCGAAGCGCAGCCCTATGAGGCCGCGCATCGCGCCCTCGCACGGCAGATCGGCGCCGACGCCTTCTTTACCGGCAATGGCGGTGACAATGTCTTCGGCTATTCGCAATCGGCCGCCGCTCTGACCGACCGGGCCCTCCACGAGGGACCCGGCTCCGGCGCCTTTGCGACGCTGCGGGACATTTGCCGACAAACCGGCGCGGGACCGCTGCGCGTGACGCGCGCCGCCATGCACCTTGCACGCCAGCCCAGAGGCTATCGCTGGAAGCCGAACCCGCGCTTCCTGCATCCCGACCTGGTCGCCTCGCTCGCAGACGCGCCGCTCGATCATCCATGGCTCGACGCCCCCGCCTCGGCGCTACCGGGCAAGGCGGCGCACATCGCCGCGCTGGTCCGCGCGCAGCTCACGCTCGAATCCGATCGCAGCCAGATGCTGCCGGTGGTCAATCCGCTGCTTTCCCAGCCCATCATGGAAGCCTGCCTCGCCATCCCGAGCTGGCGCTGGCGCGAAGGTGGTCGGGACCGGGCAATGGCCCGCGCGGCCTTTGCCAATCGTCTCCCCAGCGTGATCGTCGAGCGGCGGATGAAGGGCACGCCTGACCCATTCTGCGGCGAGATCGTCCAGCGCAAACGCGAGGAGCTGCGCGCCCGGCTGCTCGACGGACAGCTCGCATGTCACCGCATTCTCGATCCCGGCGCGATCGAGGAAACGCTCCGGCCCGGGCGACCGACAACCGGAGAGGAAAATGTGCGCCTGCTCGAACTGGCAAATGTCGAGGCCTGGCTGAGCACCAGGTCCTCCGGGTCGTCCTGGGCCGCCCCCGCGTGCAGTGCGAGCATTGTTGGTTGAACAGACGACATTGGAGAAGCACGATGGACACCAAGCATATCACGACGATCGAACTCGGCGCCGCGAGCCGAGCCACCCGCGGTTCGATGATAGGGTTCGCAGACAGTGAGGGCGGCCTGACCTGGCAGCCCGGACCGCAGGCCGACTGACCCAAGCGGGCGGGTGCCACGGCTTCCGCCCGTCTCTCGAGTCTACCTGGCGTCAGGGCGTGGGTGCTGGCGCGCCCGCGGGCTTTTCGGGAATCGCCTGTGCCTTCCGCATCGCCTCCCACCGCGCGATCTCCGCCTCGCGGCCGGGCGCCTTCACCCCGTTCAGCCAGAAGTCGAACCAGTCGATCGCCCGCGTGTAGGTCGCGAGCCTGTGCGCCGGCTGCCATTTGATATGATGTTCGCCCGGGAAAACGAACAGGTCGATCGGCCGGTCGAGGTCGCGGAGGGCCGTGAAGCTCTGCAGCGCGGTCCAATATTCGTCATCGGAAACCTGCGCGAGGATCGGCGCGTGGATCCGCTCGACATTCGGGGAAATGGCGATCTGCCGCCACAGGGCGCGCGCTTTCTCGCTGTCATCGGTGATTCGAGGATAGCCGATGCGGTAGAATAGCTTTGCAGCACCCGGCCCGACCCGAACGGGCATGCTCGTATCCCAGCAGCAGCTGCTCGACGCGAACGCCGAGAACAACGTGCTGTGCAGCAGCGCGAACTGCATGGTCGAGGAGCCGTCGCTCAGCCCCGTGATCCCGATCCGCGCCGGATCGGCGATGCCGCGCGCGATCGCGACACGGACTGGCGCCTCGACGGCTTCGAGCACGCTGCGACGGTCGGCGAAGTCCTTGAGGTTGATGCGGTCGCCTTCGACATAGTCGGGCGCGGCCCTCGCGCCCACCGCCTCGGGCTTGTCGATGCTCAGCACCGCAAAGCCGCGATTGGCGAAGGCCTGGATGGGGTAGTCATCGCCGGTGCCGCCGCGCAGGAAGCCGCGCGACACATATTGCACCACGACCAGCGGGTAGCGCTTGCCCAGCTCATACCCAACCGGCAAGACGAGATCGGCAAAGGATGCCAGGCCGAAGCTGTTGCGTGCATAGAGTCGCTCGACGCGCCCAAGAGTCAGGCTCGCAAACTCCGGGTTCGGGTCGAACAGCAAATCGCGCCGCCCGGTGCTCGGATCGAGCCGCTCGAGCCTTCTTGGCTGCACGGCACCTTCGCGGAGGCAGAGGATCTCGGCGCCGCTGGGCACGCAACCGATCAGCAGGTCCTGGGTCTGGTACAGCCGGCGTGGCTCGGGTGTGCCAGGCCGCCATTCGTAGATGCCGATCTTCTCTCCCCGCACCCCTTCACGACGAAAGAACCGCACCCGGTCGCCGACCCACCAGGGGTAGCTTGCGTTGGTGCACGCCAGCGCGGTGCAGGCGAGATGTCGACCGCCTAGCTCCGTCTCCAGCACACCCCGATCGGGACGAAGGCTTCCGACCGGGACGCGTATCCTGGTAATACGCCCGGCAGCGTCAATTGATTGGGTCCAGTTCCCCTCCTGCATCGCTGCGGCGCCGAGCAATCCCGCCTCGGCGTCCGTCGCAGGCCGAGTATCTCCCGTCGCCAGGTCGCGGAACCATATCTTTCGCGGAAGCGGAGCAGTCGGAAACGGGCGATTGCTCGCCGAGGGCGCGAAGCGCTCGTCATAGTGAAAGCCCGACCGCCCCTCCGCTTCGATCGCAGCCAGTGCCTTGCGCAACCCGGTGGCGGTCGCATAGACAATCCCGCTCCCGTCCGCCGCCAGTCGAAAGTCGTCGACATCGTCGACGCTGTCGGTGATCGCCTCGCTGCCGCTGCCGTCGGTTCGCGCGCGCCAGAGCTGAATCGCGCCCTTGTCGCGTCGCCGATAGATGATCCACTGGCCGTCCGGCGTCCAGCGCGGCGTGACGGCATCGGCAAGCCCCGTCGGGTAGTGCGCCTTGCCTCGCACGTCGATGCGCAAGCGGATGAAATCGCCACCTCGGTCCACCACAACCGCCCGGCCGCTGCCCAGATCGACAACGACCATCGCGAGGCAATAATCATTGGCGACCGGATCACCGCGCCGTAGCTGGAACGCGGCCTTCGTCCCGTCCGGCGATACCGTGAACAGTCCGCCATATTGCTGGTTCGGATCGACGGGTCCGACGTCGCGCAGCCGAACGAGATCCCCGGAGACCAGCGCGCGTTTCGCCTGTGGCGCCGCGCTCGTCGGCGGCACAATGCCGGTGCAATCGGGCGGTATCGCGGCGTGGCACGGGATCGGCAGCCACACGGTCGCGAGAAGCGCCCCGGCAAGATTCCGCCTTACCATTGCTTGGTCACCGTGAAGCTGACGAAGCGGCCGATCGGCGACTGGTTGGTCGAGTCATAGGCCACATAGGTCGGGTTGGTGACGCGGATGGGATCGGGGTTCTCGTCCAGCAGGTTCTGCGCGCTCAGGCGCAGTTCGATCCGATCGAGCGGACCGCGCCCTTCCCGCGTCCGAACGGAACCACTCAGGTCGACGGTCGTGAACGAACCGATCCTGGTCGGCACGGAAAACCGCTTGTCGGTCGTCCCGTCGAGATAGTTGAGCGCCGCCGAAAGCTGAACGATCGAGGTGCGCCAGCTCGCCGCGCCCCGCGCGCGAAACTTCGGCGGCGTGAAGATCAGGCCGGAGCGTCCTGCGGTCGGGAGGTTGGGCGCGGCCTGCCGATCCGCATCGAGATAGGTTGCGGACCCGGCAATCGTCAGCTGGCTATCCTCTCCCAGCCGGGTGTCATAGTCGATCGATAGATCGACGCCCCGGATATGCTCGCGAGCGATGTTGCGCAGGCTCGAATCCACGATGGCGGCGACCTTTGCCGGATCAAACGGCTGGCCACTCTGGTTCGACAGCCCGGTCGCTGCCTGCGCAACCGTCGACTGCGCCTCCGCGACACTGGGCGCGAACTGAACGAAGTTCGCCGCGGCAGGATTGCTCAGCGCGGAGAGCAGATCGCTGATAGGAGAGGCAATACGGTCGCGATAGTCAATGTCGTACCACGTCGCCTCGACCCGCAGCCCCGGGAGGAAGCGGGGCCGCACTTCCGCCGACAAGGTCGAACTCCTGGCACGCTCGGCGTGGAGGTTAGGGCTCCCACCGCCGATCGCCAGGATCGTGGCGCCCGCCGGAAGCGGCGGGGTGGGCTGCGGCGCGAACACCGAGGCCGGCAGAAGTATCACCTCCCGTGCCTGGTTGACCTGCTGCAGCGTCGGGATCTTGAACGAGCGGCCCCAGCTGTATTTCAGGGTAATGTCGCGGTGCGGCGCGTAGACCAGGCCGAGCTTGGGCGTGGCGACGGCGTCGATGCCCTTGTAGCTTTCGTAGCGAACCGCCCCGCTCAGTCGCAGGGCGTTGATGAACGGCGTCCGGTTGGCAGTCCCGACCAGCGGCACCGACAGCTCGGCATAGCCGAACGCGCTGTTGCGGCGCTCGACGGAATCGCGCGAGATGGTGGTCACACCGCCGCTCGTCGTGCGGACGTCAAAGTCGAGCTGGAAACGACGATAGCCGCCGCCCAGTGCGAGCCGGATGTCGCCGCCGGGCAGATGGGCAAGCGGGCCCTCGGCACCGGCCTCGAAATTGGTCAGTCGGTTGTCATAGGCAGCCCGACCGACGGAGAGGGCGCCGTTGGTATAGCGCTGGGTATTGATGACGGTGGAGCTCTCGCCATCGGTCATCTGGAGGGCCGCCTCCCAGCCGGCACCCGGCCGGAGGTGCAGCGACGGCGTTACCGCATAGCTGCGCACCACCGGCCGATTGTCCTGCCCATAGAAGGTGGTCGGCGCCGTCAGCGAGAAGGCGTTGACCTTGCGCGACCGGCGATCGGCGAGTTGGACGTCGAACTCGAACCACGCCCAGTTGGCGAGATCCTGGTGGCCGGCCAGCACCCCGCTCACCTGTCGGCTGCTGGTCGTCAGCATCTGCCCGGCGTTGAGCTGGCGGGTGTAGGGCCGATCGTCGGCAAAGATCGGGGTCGCCTTGCTGTAGTCGAGGGCGGCCATGAATCCGCCGCCGGCCCAGCGCGCGCCGCCGACGCCCGAATATTGCTGCTGGACGTTGCCGCCCTCGGTCGATGCGCCGACGCGTGCGCTGGTGAGGAGACCGTCATAGTCGCGGCGCAGGATCAGGTTGGCGACGCCGCCCACCGCGTCCGAGCCGTAGAGCGCCGAGGCGCCGTCGGTGATGACCTCGATGCGTTCGAGCGCCGCCAGCGGGATGATCGAAATGTCAACGCCCTGGTTGACGGCGTCGTAAGGAAGGCGGTGACCATTGATGAGCGTCAACGTCGCGTCCGAGCCCAGCCCGCGAAGGTTGAGCGTCGTCGCGTTGTTTGCATTATTGTATCCGCCCTGGTCACCGCCCCCCGCGACCCCGGGGTTTTGCCCTCCGGTGAAATTCTGCGGGAGTATCCGCGAAACACTCGCCATGTCGGGGATGCCCTGCTCCTCCAGCCCCCGGCGCGACACGATAATGACGGGGGAAGGACCCTCGGCACCGCGGATGCGCGAGCCGGTGACCGTGATCGCATCCTGCGTCTCTGCCTGGGCTGCCGCGCCCCCAGCCCCGCCAGGGTCGCCCCGGACGACGAGTGCGCCAGCTTCCTCGCGCACCACCATGCCCTCGCCTATGGCGAGGCGCACGGCCTGGTCGGCGGTGTAGCTGCCCCGAATTGCCACGGCGCGCTTACCGCGGACCTCCTCATCCACGAACAGGATTTCCCGCCCGGTCTGACGCGCGATTGCGCGAAGCGTCGTCGCTAGGGCCTGCGCCGGCAAGTCGAAACTGGTCGTCGCTGCCTGCGCGTGTGCCGGGACGGCTACCATATCGCTGTAGGAAATCGTCGCGGCAAGCATCGCCGCACAAAGCGCCCTTTTCGAGATTGTCATTCTTTTCTCCCCGCCGGTGTTCCGGCACTGGAGCGATTGACGCAGCCGAAAGCGAACTACGGGGCCCGACCAGAAAAAAGTTTGCAGGGCGGCAGCAGTGGAGGATGTCCGCATTTGCGCGGTGCCCTTGCCCCGTCGGCGGGTAGCGCTAGGCTCCCGCGCCAAACCATGTCGCGCCTTCACAGCCTTCGTGCCGCGATCAACGATGTCGCCCGCTTACTGGACGCGGAGCCCGTGGGGCAGATCACCCTTCCGCCCGACGTCACCGAGGGCCGCCAGGGGCTGGTGATGTTCGAGGCCGGTGGCCGCAGGCGGCTGCGGATGATGCGCTGGGGCTTTCCCCGCCGGATCCGCGACCCGCAGTTGCAGCCGAACGAGCCCGAGATCATTGGCCTGGTAGCGGACCTCACCAATCCGCTCTGGGAGCAGACCGTCGTCGATCCGCGCTACCGCTGCATCATCCCGATCACCCATTTCGGCAACCCGGACGGCGACGAAGGCGCCAAGACACGGACATGGTTATCGGTCCGCGACCAGCCGATCATGGCCTGGGCGGGCTTCTGCCGAAACTTCCCCGAGGTGGGTCCCTCCTATGCGGGCATGACCATGGAGGCGAACGCGGCCATTCCGCCGACCAATGACCGCATGCCGGTACTGCTCGCGCCGCACGAGCACGCGCGCTGGCTGCACGGCTCGATCCGGGACGTGATCGGCTTCCAGTTTCGCGCGCCGATCGCCGCCGAGCGGATGGCCGTCCTGCGCACGGAAGATCCCTGGCGCGGCGGCGGCCCGCCGTCCGATGGCACACAGTTGGACCTGCTTGTCTTATGAAGATGCCGGTCTTTCTGCGAAGGAAGGCTGCCGCCGGCGAGCCACGAACTCGCCGGCGGCGGGAAGGGACGGATCGCAAAAATGCTGGCCGTGACGGGCCGAGCTAGAGATGGATCGCCCTTCTCTTTTCCTGTGGCCTGAACGGATACGCGGGCTTGAGGGCCCGCATGACAAGCAGAGGACCTGGAAAAGATGACCAGCATCATAGCCCAGAATGTCGGTGTCGACATCTCCAAAGCGACGCTCGACGTGCATCTTCCTCCCGCCGGTACTGCCCGCCAATTCATCAACGACGCACGCGGGATCAAAGCGCTGCTGGAATGGCTTGCCACCCATGACGTCGCCCGCATCGTCTTTGAACCCACCGGCCCCTATCATCACACCTTCGAACGGCGCGCTGGTGCGGCCGGTCTGCCGCTCGCCAAGGTCAACCCGATGCAGGCACGGCGTTTTGCCCAGGCCATCGGCACACACGCCAAGACCGATGCCATCGACGCCGCCATGCTCGCCCGCATGGGCGCGCTGCTGGCCCTGCCGGTACGGCCCATTACCAGCCAGGTCATTGACGAGATGAAGGAACTGCACATCGCCCGGCTGGCCCTGGTCAAGGATCGCACCGCTGCCAGGAACCGCGAACACGCCTGTCGCGCCCCCTTGCTCAAGCGCCACGCCGCGCAACGCCTCGCCCAGATCGACCGGCAGATCGCCGCCATCGATTCAGCTCTCAAAGCCCACCTGCATCGCGATACCCAACTGGCCGCACGCTTTGAGATCCTCGTCTCGATCCCCGGCGTCGGTGCGCTCACCGCGATCACCATGCTCATCGAAATGCCTGAGCTCGGAACCCTCGACAGCAAACAGGCTGCCAGCCTCGCTGGCCTTGCCCCGCAAGCCCGAGACAGCGGCCAGCATCGGGGACGCAGGCACATCCACGGCGGTCGTGCCATCCTGCGCCAAGCACTCTACATGCCAGCCCTCGTCGCGACCCGCTTCAACAGCGACCTCAAGGCTAAATATCAGGCGCTGATCGCCGCCGGAAAACCAACCAAGGTCGCCATCACTGCCGTCATGCGAAAGCTCATCATCCTCGCAAACGCGCTCCTCAAGGCCGAGCGAAACTGGGCGCTTAAACTCGCTTGACCGCAACGGATACTCTAGCCGCGAACCATGGGCTGCGCGTTGCAGCACGCTCGCCTTCGACCTAGGCTGCCGCCGTGTGCAACCTTTACCACCTTCGGAAGAGTGCGGCCGAAGTCGCCGCGCATTTCGGCGTCGATAACCCGGTGCAGTCCAATGCCGGGGAGGAAGTCTATCCCGGCTATCCCGGCATGGTGGTGCGCGAGGAAGCCGGTGCGCGCGTGCTGCAGTCGATGGTCTGGGGCTTCCCGCTCCGGCTCAAGGGGATGAGCCCGACCGCCAAGCCGAAGCCGGTCAACAACATCGCCGATCTCACCAAGCCGATGTGGGTCGGGCTGGCACGTAAGCCGGAGTGGCGCTGCCTCATCCCGCTGACTGGTTTTGCCGAGGCAGAGGGCGCCAAGGGATCGAAGACGAGGACCTGGTTCAGCGTCAAGGACGCGCCGATCTTCGCCTGGGCGGGACTGTGGCGGGACAGCGCCGAATGGGGTCCGGTCTATTCCGGCGTGATGACCGACTGCAACGAGGCGATCCGCCCGGTGCATGATCGCATGCCGGTGCTGCTCCACCGCGACGAGCATGATCGCTGGCTGCACGGCAGCTTCGACGACATCCTCGCCTTCCAGGCGCGCTGCTTCCCCGACGACCTGATCGTCGTGGAGCGGACCGGCGAGCCCTGGGTGAAGCGCAAGGGCGCGGTCGAACAGGCCGCCCTGTTCTAGGCGCGGAACCGGCTGACCGCCCGCCGCCACTCGACATCGCTCGGGAGCGGCAGGCTGGTGATCGTCGGCGGATCGCGGGTCAGGCTGATCGTCGTGCCGCGCTGCCCGCATCGCGAACAGCGGAGGCGGGCACCAACCTCGACGAGCGGGCCAGGCCATTGCCTGCGCTCGAACAGCCGCCAGAGCGCCGCCGCATGAAAGACGCCGATGTGCCCGCACCCCGCACAGGCTGCCCGGACCGAACGGTGGAACGCCGCAGCCTCGAACAACGTCCGGGGCACCTGCCCACCGTCAGCGTCGTAGCGTGCCATATCAGCCGACCAGGCGCAGGCGCGGCCCTGCCGCACCAGGCGCAGGGTGCAGGCCGAGCGCAGGCACCTGTGCCTGCGGCACCACCCGGATGAAGGCATCCGGCCAGGCCGGGAACATCGCCCGCACCTTGGCGGACAGGAGCGTTGCCGGCGGCGCATCCATCAGTAGCGTCGCATCATAGCCACACCACAATTCCGGCGGGATACGGCCCAGGCGGTATTTGCCGGCGACCACCAGCACCGCTGGAGGATGAAGCTCGCGCCGCCCCGCAATGAAGCGCGCCAGGCAAAGCGGTCGCTGCGCCGCCTTCCAGGTCTCGAACTCAGCAGCGGAATTGACTTGGCCCAGGCGATGCCCCTCGACCCTGCCCACGTGGATCAGCCATCCGCCATAGGAGAAGGTTTCGAGTTCGATCGGCCAGCGATGCGCCAGCCAGTTTGTCCGTTCGATCGCATCCATCGCGCGGGCTTCACGCGCGCGCCTGCTCGGCGAATAGGGTCGGTTGGACGGCACGATCGTACAGCGCCTGGCGCGCCTGAAGTGCCGCGCCGACCGCCTGACGATAGTGGATGGTCCTGAAGCGCTCCGCCTCGTCGAAGCCGAACGGCGCCCATTCCTCGCTCGGATAGCAGGCGTCGTAGATCGCACGCGCAGCAGCGCGCAACTGGAGGTCGTGCTCCATGCCGAAGCTCCCAATGATGTCGAATCGCTGCATCGGCAGCGAGCTGCCAGCTAGAACAGAATGGGAACGAATGGCAAGAACGCAAAGTCTCTGACCTGTGCCATGCAGGCTCAGGTGCGCTGCAAACTCGTCGGCGACACCCGACGGCAGACGGACCGCTCGCACGACCGTCGGCCCCAGTCGATGTACATGCCAGCCTGCACCGAACACTGCCCTTTCAGCCCCAGACGAACCCTTCTGCCGGCAAGCGTTCGGGTCCATCTTGCGTCGAAATCCTCCACCAACCCCCGAACCATGCAAGGTGATAGCAATGCACTCCAACGCAACGGACCGCATCCTCCGGCTCAAGGCCGTCCTCGCTCTAACAGGCCTCACCCGTTCCACCCTTTACCGGAAGATGGAAGCAGGCACCTTCCCAGCTAGCACGCAGATCAGCACCCGCTGTATCGGCTGGCGCGAGTCTGCTGTGACCTGCTGGCTTTATGATCCGATGACATATGAGGCTGCCCCGACCCCGGAGCGATGAGGCAACGATTGACCGGGTGTGGGACAAAACGGTCGTGCCGGAAAGATATGTTCAACGGCAGCTTCAGTCAGGAGCCGGCCATCGCCCTCCTGCAGCATGAAACCGCGCCCATCCTTCAATAACCTACCGTCGTCCACGTTCCACGCCTATAGCGACACGCCCGCGGCCTCGATGGTCAGCCCGAAATGGTTGGCATGCGAATCATGCTTTGCCTGCTTCGCTGGATGTGCCGGCTCCGTACCTGATCGTCAGCCAGCTTAAGCCTGACGCCGCAGCACGGCAGCCGATAGATGCAATCGCATCTATTCATAGCGCTTCGGCGTCCCCATATTCAGTCTATCGCAGCCCCCGCCACGAGCGCCGCTGCGACTGAGAGATGCTACGTGCTCCCGCTCGGCGAGGACACACGCATGACCATCGACCAGAAAAAGACACGCCTGCTCGACGCAGCTGCCTCGCGCCCCTGCGCGCCAGCCGGATCGGATGCGGATGCGCTTGAGGCCGCGCTTGCGGACATGACCAGGGCGTTCTCCAGCGACTTCGTCGCCGGTCGGGTGGGGGAGCGCCATAACACCTATCAGCATCGCACCCGCGTGCTGCGCCAGTTGAGCGGTCAGTTGGCCACGCTGCGCGAACGGGAAGCGGCGGGGCACTGAGGGGGCGAAAGCCTGAGCGTGGAGATGCGCTCCGCCGAACAACGATCAGACATGGCGGTGCCAGCTTCTTTCGCACGCGCCGGCACCCGATCCGCTCGGCGACCGGTTAAGCAACGATGGACCATGCCAGCTTGCTCCCCTCCACCTATATCCTTGTCCTGACCGGTATCGGCTTGCTTGTAGCGCTGGTGGCGTGGCTGCCGCTCGCGCTACGCAAATTGCCGCTTTCGCTGCCGATCGTATGCATGGTTTTCGGCGCGACAATCTTCCTCCTACCCGAAGTTTCATTGCGACCGCTGCCATTGCTTTACCCCGACGTCACCGAACGCTTTTCGGAGCTGATCGTCATCATCGCGCTGATGGGCGCGGGTCTCAAGATCGACAGGATGCTCGGGTGGCAGCGGTGGGCAGTTACGTGGCGACTGCTGGCGATCACCATGCCGCTCAGCATCCTCGCGATCGCCGGGCTTGCCGGTTGGGCCGTGGGGCTGCCGCTGGCGACGGCACTGCTGCTGGGGGCGAGCCTCGCGCCCACCGATCCGGTGCTCGCCTCGGACGTCCAGGTCGGCCCGCCCAAAACGGGAGAAGAGGATGAAGTTCGTTTCGGGCTCACCTCGGAAGCCGGGCTCAATGACGGCGCCGCCTTTCCCTTCGTCCATCTTGCCATCCTGCTCGCGGCCAGCGCCGCGTCGAGCAGACCCTGGCTCGGCGAATGGCTGGTCTATCGGGTGCTATGGGAAATCGGCGGCGGCATTCTCGGCGGATGGCTGATCGGTCTCGCCTTCGGATGGCTCACCTTCCACGTCCGGGGCGACACCAAGCTCATGAAGACCGGCGACGGCTTGATCGCGCTTTCGGCAACGTTCGTGTCCTACGGGCTTACCGAGATCGCCCATGCCTACGGCTTCTTGGCCGTGTTCGTGACCGCGCTGACCTTCCGCCACACGCACCGCGAGCACGCCTTCCACCACGAGATGCATACGATCATCGAGCAGCTTGAACGGCTGGCGATGATGGCGCTGCTGATCCTGTTCGGTGGCGCGCTCGTCAGCGGTCTGCTGGCGCATGTCCGCTGGGTCGACATTGGCGTTGCGGCGACGATCCTGCTGGTCGTGCGGCCGGTCGCGGGATGGATCGGGCTGCTCGGTTACCGCGCCGATCGCAGCGAGAAGCTGACGCTGGCCTTTTTCGGCATCCGCGGCGTGGGCACGATCTATTACCTGGCCTACGGCATGAACCACATGGCGGTGGCGGAGGCCGAGCGGCTATGGGGCATCGTCGGACTGGTGGTGCTCTTCTCGATCCTGCTGCACGGGCTGACGGTGACGCCGATCATGCGGTCCCTCGATCGCCAGCAAGGGCGCGATCCGGACACAGGCCGGGCGCTTGCCGCCCGCATCGCCAGGTAAACCGCGTCATGCGCCCAAATCACAGTCCCGAGTCAATCGCCCGAGCCGGTGCCATTGTCCCAAGCCACGATTGCAAGCGCAACCGGTGCCGATGCCCGATTTGCAAAGCCGCGGTCCGGGTTTTCACTTAAAGTACGGTCATCGAACGGCGAGGTGGCCCGGCCGAGGTTTGCCTCGCCTCGGCGGCGACGGGTCTCGCGGTCTCGAGCCTCGCGCTTCTCTGCGGCCAGGGCTTCCTTTTCCCAAGCCGCAGCCGCGACGAAAGCGATGTCGCGCACATTGGGCAGCGATGCGTTCGCGGCCAGCTGGCGCTGACGCGCTTCCTGCGCGCGGCAGGTGATGGCGGTAGGCTGCATCAGATGGAGTCCTCGGACGTGGGATTGGAAGCGGCGGCACGTTCCGCGCGACGGGCGGCAGCCAGCGCATCCTTGAAGCTGGAGTAGCGATAGCCACCCCAATGGAAGACGTCGGCGGGAACGCGCGCGATGCCATAGTCGGCCAGCATGCAATGCTCTTCCTCGGTCGCCGCGTCGGGTGCGGGATCGGCGGTGGATGGGGACATGCGAGGACTCCTTCTGGACACAGGGTTTGGTGAAGAGTCAGACGCGCCTTCGGCCGCCGCTGGTCCGCGTCACAACGCCGTCGAGGAGCCGATCGCGATAGACACGGCGGATGCGCTCGGCATCCTCTACGCGGGCAAAGACGACGTGCGTGCCGCTCGGTGATATCGGTTCGATCGCGCTGATCCGCGCCTGCTGCTGCGCGCAGGTCGCGAGTACCTGTTGCACGGCCGCGTCGATGTTGACGACGCGCGACATTCAGGCGGGCTTTGGACTGGGCGGGCCTGCGGGATCGTGCCGGGGGGCGAAGATCGACAGGACCGGCCGGCGGCGCACACTGCCATCGACAAACGGAACGACGTTCGGGGACCGCGGAACGAGGGAGAAAGAAGACATGGGGCTGCTCCTTCGAGAAGAGCGGGAGCAGGATTCTCTCTCAGCCGCGGCCTTGCTCAAGCAGGGCGAACCGCGATGCTTTCAAGATGGGGACTCCGCCGCGTATTTACTAGAGCGGCCGCACGAGATCGTCGGCAAGCCTTTGGTAAAATTGGCCGACACCCTGCAGGTCCATCGGTACAACGACGAGCATCATGCCCGAATCGGGCACCGGTGGCGTGCCAGCCCTGCCTAGGCCGATCCAGCACGCCGCCGCCATCGCGCGGCTGCGCAGGATACCGTCACAGCGGAACAGGCAGGCGCGCGTGCTGCCTAGCGCCAGCAGACGCGCGTAATCGTCGCCGCCTCGCCCCAGCGCCGCGTGCAGCGCGCGCAACTTGTTGGCGCCGTTCCGCTGGGCGGGCGCAGTACCAAGGCCATGGGCGTGCGCGAACGCGTCGAGCAGATGGTGGAGGAACCGATCCAGTTCGCGCAGGCCGTTTCCGATCCATTTCGACCGGTGCTGATGACTGATCGGCACGACGCTCTCCGGCCGCGTCGCGGCTTGCCCCATGGGGCCGGCGACGAAGCGCGCGCCCCGGCACAACGTCCGATAGGCGCGATCGAGTTCGGCGGCGCGTCCGTTCGTGTCGGGCATCTCAGAGGGCGAAAGCGTCGAAGGAACCGGCGGGCGCGCTGCTCGTCTCGACCGTCACGTCGACCTGCATGTCGACAAAGTCCTCGGGCGCGCCGAGATAACTGCCCCGCACCGGATGGATCCGGGCGATGTTGCCCGCGACCGCCACCGGGATCAGGCCCGCCCCGCCCATGCTGCCATGGGTGGGATCGAACGGGATCCAGCCGGCACAGGGCAGATACACTTCGGCCCAGGCATGGGTGGTGCCGTGCTGGTCTCCCGGCAGGTCGGGCTGGAGATAGCCAGACACCGCGTGTGCGCCAAAGCCGAGGTGGCGCACCGCCTCGATGAACAGCGTCGCGAAGTCGCGGCACGATCCGCTGCCTCGGTCGAGCGTCTCGTCCGGCGACTGGGTGCCCTCTTCCTCCCGCACCCGATAGGCGAGGCTGGTGGCGATGGCGGTGTTGATCGTCTTGAGCAGCGTCAGCGTATCGGTCGGCCCGGTGCCGCGGAACTTCGCCACCCATGCGCCCACCCGGCTCGCCGCCTGCGGATATTGGGGCAGCCGCAGCCCGCCAAGATCGGCGATATCCGCATCGGAATAGGCAAAGGGAAATTGGTGCGCGGACGGCGCGATGCTGAAAACCGGCCATGCCGCCGCGGAATGATCCACCACCATCCGGCTGTCGATCGTCAGCGTCTGGGTCGCCTCCGCGAAGCTTGCCGTCGCGATCAGGTTGCCGAACACGTCCTGCGTCCAGTCGATCGCGGCCGGCGGCACGCAGCGGAGCTCGGTCGTGAGCAGCCGGAGGTCATGCTGGCCGCGTGGGCACAGCATCATCCGGTGGGGCTGCAGCCAGACCGGCCGCGCATAGCGGTAGCTGGTGCGGTGACGGATGGTCAGCAGCACGGCAGCGCTTTAACGGCGCTCGGCGCGGGCGGTGATCGCCTGCTCCACCGCCTCGCAACCGTGTGCGCTGGCGACGGCAAGGTCGAGCGGCCGCCCGCCGAGCGCCTCGTCATGACTGTTGAGAAAGGCGATCGCCGCATCGCCGCCCAGAAGATTCCAGGCGAGCAGCGTGACGCGGCTCTGCCGCTCGAGGCTGTCCGGCGAGGGGCGCGGCATCCCGAACTTGCTGCGGAACTGCTTGCGGGCCGGCGCGCGCGTCGTCGTCGGTTCGGTCGTCGTGGGATCGGACATCGGCATTCCTTTTTGTCGCGAAGCGCGGGAGGAAGGGGCGCGAAAGCGCAGGCCAGCGCATCGGATCTGCGTTCAAGGCAGCAGAGGATCGAAGGCGGCTGCACGGACCCAGCCCTTCGACTCGCGAAGAAGATCAGCCCTTTTTGGGCAATTGCGCCTGCGGCGTTCCCTTGAGTGAGGGATTGGAAGCATTCTGCTTCGGCGGCTCCGGTTTTTTCGGCTTGCGTGCCTCGCGATTGCCGCGCTGCTGTCCTTTGGCCATGTCGTACTCTCCTGGGTTTTGGGGTCAGATGGACCCCGCGTGCAGATGATGGTCAGTTCGGGAAGCGCGATAGAAGCGGACGAGCTCAGCCCAGGCGGCCGGCGCTGCGGCATCGGCCACGCGCGGCCCTCTGCTTGGCGCAGGACTGAGGGCACGCTAGTTTGAAGGGCCTCATGGGCCGCATGTCGGAAATCGAAGGCATGAGAGCGTTCCGCGTCAGAGCGGGAGCATCGATCGCTCTCGGTCGCGGCCAGGCTCGGGAAGGACGGCGCGATGAGCCCTATATGGGGCCGCCGGGACACATGGGCACCCCCCAGTTGTGCGAAACTCGAAATAGTTTGTGGCGCGCTTGTGATTCAATCGCCAAGACACGACATCGCGTGTGCGATCCTGAAGCTGATGCATCAGCCCTTGTACCGCGGATAGGGCGACAAGGATGACAAGCTGATGTTTCTCGACGATCGCGACGCACAGCCCGGTCAAGAGACAGCCTTGCCGTGGAACACGCCGCCCTCCAATCTGGGTTCGGCCGAATGCCGTTGGTGCTGGCGTTTCATCTACGCACCCGCGATTCCATGTTCGATCAAGGTTCTTCCAGGGCTCGCGGAAATCGCGATTTCTTCGGGGCTTGGTGCCCGATGCAAGTGGGAGCTTGCGACCCGCGTACAGGATGACAGAGTCCCCGCGAAGGTCGGCCGATGAGGGACACGCATCAGCGCTGGACCCAGACCAACATCAACGATCTACGCAGCGGGATCACCGCCGGCATCAGCATCGAAGCCATAGCCGACGCCTTAGGCAGGACGGTGGAAGACACGCAGGCGATGGCATTGCGGCTGCGCCTTCGTGTGACCCCGGAGCGGCCATTCTCGAGCATCTAGGCGCCTTGGCACGCGCGTAAATAGATCGCGCCCGCCCTTGCATCCACGCCGCGCCTCCCGACATTGTGCAGCGCAGCATTCCAACCAGAATCGTGCTGCGTGTCAGGGCTTCCGCCGTGGCCAGGAGAAAAGCCGCATGCGTAACCTGAACGACACTCTGAGCCGCCTTTCCCGCTTCCGCAACAGTGCCGTGGTCGGCGGAACCGCCACCGCGGCAGAAGATCGGCTCTCCGACCTGGTGGCGTTCGGCTCAAACCCCGGCGCGCTCCGAGGGCGCTTCTATCTGCCTCGATCGGGGCAAGCACCATCGGCATTGGTCGTCGTACTGCATGGCTGCACGCAGGATGCCGCCGGCTATGATCACGGTTCGGGCTGGTCCCGTCTCGCCGACGAAGAGGGCTTTGCACTGCTCTATCCTGAGCAGCAGCGCG
This sequence comes from Sphingomonas sp. RS6, assembly GCF_054489705.1. NCBI lineage: Bacteria > Pseudomonadati > Pseudomonadota > Alphaproteobacteria > Sphingomonadales > Sphingomonadaceae > Sphingomonas > Sphingomonas sp. RS6. The sequence goes on along the minus strand of NZ_JBTMWM010000013.1, from coordinate 33,244 downwards.
GCAACAACCCCAACCTCTGCTTCAACTGGTTCAACGCGGGTGATACGCGGCGCGGCGACGGCGAGGCGCTGTCTATCCGCCAGATGGTCGCGACGATGGTGGCAGAGCATGCGATCGATCCGGCCCGCATCTTCGTGACCGGACTGTCGGCGGGCGGCGCGATGGCGTCGGTAATGCTCGCCACCTATCCCGATGTTTTTGCCGGTGGGGCCATTATCGCGGGTCTCCCCTACGGGACCGCATCCTCGATTCCCGAGGCGTTTGATCGCATGCGGGCCCACGGCGGACCTCCGGCGGCGGCGCTCGGCAAACTCGTGACTGCGGCATCTCCACACCAGGGCCCATGGCCGACGATCTCGATTTGGCACGGCGATCGCGACGCAACGGTGAGCCATGCCAATTCGGCCCTGATTGTTGAACAATGGCGCAGCATTCACGGCGTTGCGCCCGAGCCCACCGTTGTCGAGCAGATCGACGGTCATCTCCGCCGCGCCTGGCGTGACGCGCATGGGCGTGAGGTGATCGAGGAATATCGGATCGACGGCTTTGGTCACGGCACACCGCTGAGCACCACGGGTGCGAATGCTTGCGGCAATGTTGGGGCATACATGCTGGAGGCCGGTATTTCCTCGACGTGCCGGATCGCCAGTTTTTGGGGTTTGGCGGCGACCAAGTCAGGAAATCAGACCAATCCGGCCCCTTCACAGCCGTTCTCGGCGCCACAACTGCCGAGAGAGGCCGCACCGGTCATTCATTTCGAAGCACCGCCCCAGCCTCAGCCTCAGCCCGCCTCTAACGGCGTTGGACGGGTGATAGAAGATGCTCTGCGCGCCGCCGGACTGATGCGCTGAGCCGACTTCGCACCGCGCCGGGTAGTGCGCGCTTATAGGAAGCTTCTGGAGGCCTGCGGACGACGATAAGCGGGGGAGCGCAACCGCGGCCCCCCTCCCCCTTCGGCGGACCGAACAACTGCGAAACAGAGCCCCCGAAATGTCCGCTTCTGGGAAGTTCTCGAGCGCCTCCTAACGGCTGAAAGTGGGCGCGCAGCCGCCTAGCCTCCCTTCCCCTACCGCTTCCGACGGCTCCCGACTAGATGGCGTCGTTCGCCGTTCGGGCTTTGAACGGCAGCTTCTGAAAGGACCCGCCATTCGCTTCGTGCGGAGCCGCCTGGCAGCAAAGCGCCCCAATTCCCGCCCTCTGGCCTCACTTGAGGCAATCCTAGAAGCGGCCGTTCTGCGTGGCTCAGGGGGGAGCCTCGGTCGGTTGATCTAGCCGATCATTGCGCCTGCCAGATGCTGCAACTTGTCGGGGTTGCGAACGATGTAGATCGCTGCGATCTTGCCGTCCCGTATATCGAGGGCGGTAGTTTGCACGAGGCCGCGATCGACGCTGATGTAGCCAGGCAGACCATCAATCTCGGCAGTGCGTAGCAGTTGGGCGGTCGGCGCGTTCTTGCGCTGCAGTCCGGCGAACAAGCGCAGCGCGCGATCAACGCCGCGGATCACGTTGCGGAAGGCCATGACCTTGCCGCCGCCGTCCGAGTGGATCTCCACCTCTTGGGCGAGCAGCGACGCAAGTGAGGCGGTATCGCCATCGCGTGCGGCAACGAAGAACGCCTGAGTTATCCGGTCTGCCTCGGCTGCTTCCACGCTGAAGCGCGGTCGCGCGGCCTGGATATGCTTGCGTGCGCGAGAAGCCAGCTGGCGCACAGCAGCCGGCTCCCGACTAAGCGTCACCGCTACGTCGCTCAGAGCCACATCGAATACGTCGTGCAGCAGGAAAGCTGCGCGTTCCAGCGGCGACAGGCGCTCCATCGCGAGCATCAGCGTGACCGTGAGATCGTCGGCGCTCGTTTCATCGGGATCGGTCGAGCCCACCAGCGGGTCTGGCAGCCATGGGCCGATGTAAGTTTCGCGGCGCGAGCGAGCGGATTTCAGGCGATCGAGGCATAGCCGGGTGACGACCCGCGTGAGATAGGCGGCGGGCGAGTCGATGCCACCCTCGACCTGCTCCCATTTCAACCAGCTATCCTGGACCACATCCTCGGCTTCACTGAACGAGCCGAGCATTCGATATGCCAAGCGGAGAAGACGCTTCTGCTCGCACTGAAAGTCGGCCAGGCGAGAACTTGGTCCGATCGTCTGTGCTGACACCTTCACGCTGTCGACCTTCGTCATCTTGCGTCGCTCCAATGGTTCCCCTGATCTGACGAGCCAGCCCGCCGCAGTGTGACATGGTCGCGGGCAGAACCAAAAATCTCTTGAGCATGTCACATCGCCGGAGCCCGCCTCGTCAGTGCAGCGAGCGTCGATTGGACGCTGCTGTGAAAGGAACGATGGCATGAACGAGACCAAGAGGCTGGTGTGGCATGAGGTTGCGCCCGCGGGCGCCAAGGCACTGTTCGGCGTGCACCACTACGTAACAACGGGCACCAACTTGCCGGAAGAGATGATCCACCTCGTGTTCCTGCGCGTGTCGCAGATCAACGGCTGCGCACACTGCATCGACCTGCATACGCGCGACCTGCTCAAGACAATGTCGCTCGACAAGGTGGTGCTGCTGCCGGTGTGGGCTGAGGTGCCCCACCTCTTCGATCCGCGATACCGCGCAGCCCTTGCCTGGGCCGAAGAAGTTACGCGTGTCAGCGAGACCCATGCCTCGGACGACGCCTATGCCGCAGTAGCGGCAGTGTTCGAGCCACGTGACTTGGTCGACCTGACCATCGCGATCGCGGCGATGAACGCCTTCAACCGGCTTGGCGCGCCATTTCGTTTGCCGGTCAAAGCCAAGCCCTGACACTTCCTGACGTATTGGATCTACTGATCATGACCGAACGACTAAATCACATGCGCCAGGTGCCGGCGCTGACGCAGAAGCTCACCGAACTTACCCTCACACTCAAGAAGGGGACAGTCGAGCAGACCATCCTGAGCTTGATCGAGATACGAGCGTCGCAGCTCAATGGCTGTGCCTTCTGCCTCGACATGCACGTCAAACAGGCCAAGCTCCACGGCGAACGCGAGCTGCGCCTCCACCACCTCGCGATCTGGCGTGAATCGACCCTGTTCAGTGATCGCGAGCGCGCTGCACTGACATGGACCGAAGCGCTCACCCGGCTCTCGCCCCACGGCGTGGCAGACGATATCTACGCGGACGCACGCGCGCAGTTCTCGGAAGATGAGCTCGTCTACCTCACCTACATGGTGATGGTGATCAACGCTTGGAATCGCGCCTCGATTGCGTTCCGGTCGGTGCCCGGGTCGCAGGACAAGGCTTTTGGGCTGGATAAATCAGGGCTGTCTTGATCGAGAGCATGAGTTATTCGTCGAGCGGTCGCCCAAAGGCGCTCAAGTGAAATGAACGGCCGCTCGTCCGAAGCTCGCAGTCTTCCGCTTTGCGCCCCCTTGTCGGTCATTCCGCACCGGCGGGGCGCTGCCCCAGAGCGGACGTACGTTCAGCTTCACGCCCGATTGCGGATCCTCTGCGTATGCGTTCTAAACTGCCTCGATGAGACGAAAGGTAGCGCAGGGGGCGGTACTGGCTCTAGCCGCTATGCTCCTATGGGTAGCGAGGGGACTTGGCGCCCGTCATGATGCTGGAGGCGCGTGGGTTCATTCGAAGAACGCGACCCCGCCCCGACCGTCATCGATTAGTCCGCTAACCAGCCGATTGCGGACATGCTGCTCGGAAGCTGAGGCCAAAAGGCTGCCGAACCGCTTTCGCCCGATTGTTGCCGTTGATAGCTCAGCACCATCGCCTCGACGCTGGCTGCGGTGCTAATTGGAGCGCTTATTTGCGGGCCTTCACTTTGCAGGCGCCCTCGTTGGTGCGATCCAGAGAGCTCGGGCCCCTTGGTCAAGAACAAACGAAGCTTGGCGAAATATAGCCATGCCAACTAGCCCGTCCCCAGTCCCCGCTCTTAGGGGACAATTACACACCGGTACGTCATGGAAAGCCATGTTGCCCAAGCGCACGGAAGGCAGGCTCTCATAATCGACAGCGGAAAGATTTCCGTGGAGGTCCATGATATGTTTTTTTGTGCGCGGTCCCGATCGCGATAGGCGCTTCCAGACCTCAGGCTCCACGGCGACGCCGCCATCGAAGCCAAGATCGATCCTCAACAGCAGGACTTCGGTGCCTATCATGACCTTGACTTGCGCTTCGCGGTTTTCGAGTCCCACTCGATAGTAAGGAGCCGGGGGGTGCGCTGCACCGGACGGCCCTATCGAGAAAGAGGAGTTCGAGGGCGAGATTGAAAAACCTAAACCTTTGAACAGATCGCCGCCTAGAATGAGATCTACTTTTTTCCCGGCAACCATCGTCGCGCCAGAAAGACTGGTGGAAAAAAGTGGCATTCGGAACTGTGCCTGACCCGGGATGACGATCTCAACCGGCTCGGTAAGCGCCATTGTTGAAGTACCTTGAGCCGTATTTAACGGCTTGGGAGCGCCATCGGTTCTTACTCCCAACGATATCACGAAATCATTGCTAATAAGACTATTTTGCGCTTGGTTGTCGAGCAAAGCCCACACTTCGCGACCATTCACCTTTGCGCGAAACAAGATATGGTTTCCCGAAAATACGAATGGCGTTGGAAAGCTGGCCTCCGTACTATCAGGGCGGACCACCTCGGTCTTATTTCCTTTGGGCTCGATCGACGACTGTGCTCTTGCAGCGATATTTGCACAAGTTAGCAGTGCGGCTAACAACAACGGGACAGTAAAAACTCTCATAGGAACTCACCGCGTTATGGGGAGGCGCATAATTCGTAATGCGCCTCCCTCGCGCTTAATTTTGCCCGTTCTTTTTGAGCTTCGCAACGAATCCAATCTCGCCAGGCTGACTTCCGGCGAAGAATGTGATCGAGACGTCATAACCGTTGACGTTGGCCACAGTGTAGGTTGTATCCATTCGGAAGGTATCCTTCTGAATGTTGTAATTCATCGAACTGGAGAAGCCATTATTCCCGACCTCAACCCCTAGATTTTCTAGACGAAAATTCTCAAGGCCGTTAAATGATCCGCTGAAATCAGCATATCCGCCGTTGTTCCCCTCTATATTGACGTGAAAGTCGAACTTTTTGATACTAGGGTCATAGGCGTAATCTACTGGAACGTTATCGGCAACTTCTGCAGGAACATCTTGGGCGCCACCGGCTACACTATCGATTTCCGCATCGGACAACTCACGAAGGCTGGCACTTTGAGTTAGCATTTTGGATCTCCAACTGAAAGTTTTGTCCGCATGAGGTCGAGCGCGGGCCTTGTTTCTCCTAAAGGAACAAGGCTCGATCAATATCGAGTAGCATCTCTCGACATCGATTCTGCGACCAATTTATTGAATATATCCAAAATCCCTCTTTCCCCGCTGCGGCAATTTGCATAATCTTTGACGTGCTCCCCTTTTCTCCTCCACTCATAAGTAGAGTCCGGGACTGCCAGGATGCCCTGGCGGGTGGGTTTGCACAACGCGCTTGGCGGCATCGGCAGGCGTCAGCCCGCCTATGCCGCTATGAGGCCGCACATGATTGTAGTCGTTTCGCCAGTTGCTCAGCACCGAGCGGGCATGGCTCAGCGAGGCGAACAGCGTCTCGTTCAGGCACTCGTCGCGCAAGCGACCGTTGAAGCTCTCGATGTAGCCATTCTGCTGCGGCTTGCCCGGCGCGATGTAATGCCACTCGATCTGCCGGTCCTGCGCCCAGCGCAGGATCGCCAGGCTGGTCAGTTCGGTCCCGTTGTCGCTGACGATCATCAGGGGCCTGCCGCGCACCGCGATGATCGCGTCGAGCTCGCGAGCGACACGAGCGCCCGACAGCGAGGTATCTACCACCAGTGCCAGGTTCTCCCGCGTGAAGTCGTCGACGACGGCAAGGATGCGGATGCGCCGGTTGCACACTAGCGTATCGCTCACAAAGTCCAGGCTCCACCGCTGGTTCGGCCCCTGCGGGTGCGCCATCGGCGCCCGCGTGCCCATCGCCCGTTTGCGGCCGCGGCGACGACGCACCCGCAGATTCTCCTCGCGATACAGCCGCAGCAGTTTCTTGTGGTTCATGACGATCCCTTCTCGGGCCAGCATGATCCCAAGCCGCCGATAGCCGAACCGACGGCGCTCAAGCGCGATCTCGCGAAGCTGCGACCGCAGGTCGCCATCATCACTACGCCGATGCGCATAGCGCATCGACGACCGGTCCACGCTCAGAATGGCGCATGCCCGACGCTCGCTGATGCCGAAGATCTGCCGCACGTCCTCGACAGCCCTTCGGCGAGCGGCAGGCTTCACCAGTTTTTTGCGGCAACTTCCTTCAGCACCGCATTGTCGAGCATCGCATCGGCCAGCAGCCGTTTCAGCCGCGCGTTCTCGTCCTCGAGCACCTTCAGCTTGCGCGCCTGCGACACGTCCATGCCGCCATACGTCGCCTTCCACTTGTAGAACGTCGCGCTGCTTACACCGTGCTTCCGACACACGTCTGCCGTCGACGACCCGGCCTCCTGCTCGCGTAAGATCCCGATGATCTGCTCTTCCGTAAACCTGCTGCGCTTCATCTCCGTCCTCCTTAGTCGAGGACTCTACCTCAAACTGGAGGAGTTTCAGGGGAGCACGTCACGCGGCGCCCATGTCCGCGTTCTCACCCGCGATCCCGCCAAGACCAGCTTTCCGGCCGGCGTCGAGGTTGAGCAGGGCGACCTGCTGGACATCGATGCCATGCGCGCCGCGTTCGCGGGCGTCCGCACGCTGTTCCTGCTGAACGCGGTGACCGGCGACGAATTCACCCAGGCGCTCATAACCCTCAACCTTGCCCGCGCGGTCGGGGTGGACCGGGTCGTCTACCTGTCGGTCTTCGACGCCGACGGGGCGGTCAACGTTCCGCACTTCGCGGTGAAGTCGGGCGCCGAGCGGATGCTGGCGGCGATGGATTTCGGCGCGACGATCCTGCGGCCGACCTATTTCATCGACAACGAAGCGATGGTGAAGGACGTAATCCTACAGCACGGCGTCTACCCGATGCCGATCGGCAGCAAGGGCGTCGCCATGGTGGATACTCGCGACATTGCGGAGTTCGCCGCGCTCGAACTGCTGCGCCGCGACCGCGCGCCCGAGAAGCTTCCGATCGAGAAGATCAACCTGGTCGGGCCCGATACGCTCACGGGCGAAAGCGTCGCGGCGATCTGGTCCGACGTGCTGGGCCGTCCGGTCGTCTATGGCGGTGATGACCCCAGCGGGTTCGAGCAGAACATGGCGACCTTTCTGCCGCGCTGGACCGCTTATGAAATGCGCCTGATGGCGGAGCGCTATGTCAGCGACGGCATGATCCCGGACGATGGGGATCGCGAACGCCTGACCACAATGCTCGGCCGCCCGCTGCACAGCTATCGGGAAACCGCTACCGCGTTAGCGGTAGCCTAAATGATAACGGGAGATGCCAGTCTTCGGATCGAGTATCCGGCGACTGGCACGCGTCGGCAATCCCATGCCGGTCGCGGTCGGCGCCCATTTGCGACCAACACATCGCGCGGGTGCGCGCCTAAGCCGCTGCAAACCGTTCTAAATCACGATACTTGGCGCCTTGGAAGCGGCAGGTTTTAACAGAAGCTGCCGCTGGAAGCACGGGAGGCGAACGACGCAAGTAGGTCGACTGCTGCCGGCAGTTCGTGGGACGAAGCGGTCGTTCCGAAACAGCTTGCTAAACGACGGTCTCTGACAACAGCCGCCGTTCGTGTACTGGGCCTTAATCGGTTCGCTTCCGGTGAACAGCGGGCCTCTTGCTATTGGCGAGATGACCCGTCCTGGCCATTCACCGCGGCGGAAGCGGTCGTTCGTTCAGGTGCTGCTTGGCGCTCGAAACTTGGCCGTTGGTTGGCAATCCGCGCGCTTGGAGCCGAGGTGAAAAACTACAGCTCCACTCGATATCGGTGGCGTTTACTGAGCCGCAGGCTCAACGGGAGCGGCCGTTCGCATCCGCTGATGGGAACGGCTTGAGTTGGTCAGGAGCTTCGTTAGTCGACAGCGCTACGTCGCCTGAGCGTTGCGGGAGCAGTGAAAATGCCTCATCCCCACCGAGCCTGTACGAACCGGCATATATCGACCGCCAGCTGATCGTCCTCCGGCGTGTTGCCCTGGAACCCTCCGTGCGGCATCGCCTCGAACACGTGCAGTTCGGCGGCCACGTTTGCCTGACGCAGCGCCCGGTGCATTCGTACCGCATTGGACAGGAACAGGTCGCGGGTGCCGGATTGGACGAAGGCCGGCGGAAAGTCCGTCAAGTCTCCGAACAGGGGCGAGAGATAGGGGTCCGACAGATCCGCCCCACCGGCATAGAGTTCATTGTTCCGCATCAGCGACGTGGGCAGCACCACATCGACCATCTGATTGACCTGGAAGCTGTCGCCGGATTCGGTCAGATCCACCTGCGGGGAAAGCAGGATCAACCCGGCAGGCATGGGAAACCCTTCCTCTTTGGCGCGAAGGAGCATCGCGGCGGCGAGGTTGCCGCCCGCAGACCGTCCGCCCACGACGATGCGCGACGGCGGGTGCCGCTCCAGCACATAGCGATACGCAGCTAACGCATCGTCCAAGCCTGCAGGATAGGGATGCTCGGGCGGCATCCGATAGTCGACGCCGTAGCAGATCGCCTGATGTTGATCCGCCTGCATCTGCGCTTGCATCCAACAGGCCTCGCCGCCGCCCAACACGAATGCTCCGCCATGGAAATCGACATAGGCACGATCCGGCACACCCAGGGTTTCGGGCGTCGCGACATGGATCGTGGCCGTACCGGTTCGAACGGTCTCGACGGTGGCGCGCAAGGTGCCGGCAAGCCCCTTCACCGCTGCCGCATAGTGACCTTCCGCGGCGGCCTTGAGCTGCATCCAGCCGGCATGGTCGTCCGGTGATGGCATGGTGTAGCGCGCATTCAGCGGAACGCCGTCCTCGTCTACCTGCCGCTCGAGACGGACCCGCGCTTCCTTGCTTACCGACGAGGGGAACGGGATCCGCCGGGCTTGAACCAGTACGCCGTTTTTCTGGTCGCTCATGTCGTTACGCTACTCGCCATGCTTGCCGGGTCGCGGGTACACCGTCCTGCTGACCTTGGTGGGGCTGCTGCTGTAGCGCGCCCTCCCCGATATCCGCAAACGAACCCGGCCTTGGAGACGGCCCTCCCTCTGATCCAGAAGGAAGGCCGCTCCGGTCCCGGCCGCTCAGATGCCTTGATCGTAATCGGTCGCGCGCGTCACCGTTTCCCAGCGATCGATCTCGTCGATCACCGCGTCGAGCTTCTCGCGGGCGCGTCGCAGCGCATCGCTCCCGAGCAGCAGGTGCAGCGGCGGGTTGGGCGCATCGACCAGTTCGAGGATTGCCGCGGCCGCCTTATCCGGATCGCCGATCTGGCGCCCGGCCATCGCATCCAGCCGTGCGATCCCGGACCCGACGCTTTCCGCATAATGCGCGCCGGCGCCCTGGCTGCGCCGGATCGAATGGTCGCTGAGAAAATCGGTACGGAAAGCACCGGGCGCGATCGCCGTGGCCTTGAGACCGAATGGCGCGATTTCCTGCGCCAAGCTCTGCGTCAGCCCTTCGAGCGCCGACTTCGTCGCGGAATAGAGGCCGGAGGACCCCGCCGGGGCGCGCCCCGCGATCGAGGTGATGCTGAGGATGTGACCGCTGCCCTGCCGGCGCAGTGCCGGAAGTGCTGCCCGGATCACCGCGAAAGGCGCGAAGACGTTGACCGCGAAGAGCCGCTGGAACTCCGCATCGGTCGCCTCCTCCAGCGCGCCGAGCAGGCCGTAGCCGGCATTGTTGACCAGCACGTCGATGCGCCCCGCCTTGTCGAAGGCCGCGTCTACGGCAGGCGCGATCGCCGCCGCGTCGGTCAGGTCGACGGGAATGACATGCAGCGTGCCGCTGCCCGCATCAAGGTCCGGCGCCCCCTCGCGGACCGTACCGGCGACGGTATCGCCGCGCGCCAGCGCCGCCTGCGCGAGTGCCTTGCCGAGGCCGCGGGAAATGCCGGTAATGAACCATGTCTTCATTGCTGTTCTCCTTCGCCGCCGGATGTAGGCCTTCCGTGGGACTGGATAATCGGACAGCTGCTACCCGGGCTTGTAAGGCCAGCTTCACAATGCTGAGATGCGCCGCATGATCCATCCCAGCGAGTTCGGCGCCCTGCGCGCCTTTGCGGCCGTGGCCGAGCAGCGGAGTTTCAGCCGGGCGGCCGAGCAGCTGGGGGTTTCCTCCTCGGCGCTGAGCCAGTTGATCCGCGGGCTGGAGGAGCGGCTGGGCATCCGGTTGCTCCATCGGACCACCCGCAGCGTCTCGCTCACCGAAGCCGGCGCCGCCCTGCTTGCCGAGGTCGCGCCGGCGATCGACAGCCTGGCGGGCGCGCTGGAACAGGCCCGCAGTGCCGCGCGGCAGCCGACCGGCACCGTGCGCCTGCACTGCTTCCATGCCGCCGCCGACCGGTTCGTGGTGCCGATCCTGCCGAAACTGGCGCGCGCCTTCCCCGACATCACGCTGGACCTCACCATCGACGACATGGTCGTCGATCTCGTCGGCAGCGGCTATGATGCCGGGATCCGCATCGGCGAACTGATCGAGAGGGACATGGTCGCACTCCGGCTCGGCGGTGACATCCGGCAGCTGGCGGTCGCGGCACCCGCCTATCTCGCCGAGCACGGGGTTCCGCAAACACCGAAGGACCTGCTGCAGCATCGCTGCATCCGCTGGCGCTGGCCGGGGCAGCCGGGCCCCTATGCGTGGGAGTTCTTCGAGAAGGGGCACTGGTTCTCGGTCGCCGTGGAAGGCCCGCTGATCACCAGCAGCCGCGCGGTAATGGTGGACGCGGCGCTGGCTGGCGTCGGCATCGCCTTTCTCAAGGAGGAGTCCGTGGTCGACGCCTTCGCCCGGGGCGAGCTCGTCCCGCTCCTGACGGGCTGGTCGGTCCCCTTTCCCGGCTATTATCTGTGCTATCCCCAGCAGCGGCAGATGGCGCCGGCCCTGCGCGCGGTGATCGACACGATCAGCGCAGCGGTTCCCGATTAAGCCCCTGACCGCGTCTCCGGCGGGCAGCCTTGTGCTCACGTTCGAAGGCCGTCGCGAAATTCGTCGGCCAGATGATCAACGAAGCTCCTGACCTTCAGCGCGACATATCGGCTGGTAGGATAGACGGCATGGACTGCCAGATCTGCGATCTCGCTGTCCGGCAGTAGCGCTACCAGCCCGCCGGAGGCGAGATCTTCGTCGAAGACGAAGCTCGGGCCATAGGTGATGCCGAGGCCGGCCCGTGCGGCAGCGAGCAACATCCTCATATTGTTCGCCCGCATTCGAACGGGTCCGTCGATCCGCTGCCGCCCCCCGTCGGAGGAAGCGATACTCCAGTCGCCCTGAGACACCGCGTCGCTGAACACCAGCCGGGGCGCACGCCGCACCGCTTCGATGGTTGGTAGAAGCGCGTGCCGCTCGATACAGTCTGGTGACGCGCAGAAGACCATCTTACACGGTGCGAGACGACGCGCGACCAGATCGGAGTCGCGGAGCTGACCGATCCGGATCGCGACATCGATCCCCTCCGCCAGCAGATCGACATACCGATCGTCCAGCATCACCTCCACCGACACTTCAGGATGCAGGGCCATATAGCGTCCGACGGCCCCGCTCAGGTGCATCTCGCCGAAGGTGACCGGCGCAGCGACACGGAGCACTCCGCGGACTGTCTCCCTCGCGTCCGAGGCCTCGCGTCGCGCATCTTCGTACGCTTCCAATATCCGCTTGCTCCGATCGTAATAGGCGCGCCCGGCCTCCGTCAGGGCCAAGCTACGGGTGGTTCGCTGCAGGAGGCGCACGCCAAGCTCGGCCTCGAGGGCCGCGACGTGCTTGCCTGCCATCGAGGCGGACAGTCCAAGGCGCCGCGCTGCAGCGATCAGGCTGCCCGCCTCCGCAGCGGCGACGAATACGCCCATGCTAGCAAGCCGATCCATCAGGCAACCATCCTATCCAATTGTTATCAGCTGATGATATAAATCGATTGATTATAGAAGATTCATATAGGCCATACATCGCTGGGGGCGGCAAGGCGCCGCAGCAACAAGATGAAGGCACATCCATGAAGTTCACATCCAACGGCATCCACATCAACGTCGAGGTCCAGGGCGAAGGCGAGCCGACGCTGGTCTTTCTCCATTATTGGGGCGGCTCAGCCCGTACGTGGCGACATGTTGCGGCAACGCTCGCCCCCGCCTACCGCGTCGTGGCCACAGACCATCGCGGATGGGGAGACTCCGATGCACCGCAAAGCGGATATGCGCTGGCAGACCTCGCCGCAGACGCACTGGGCGTGATCGACGCCCTTGGCCTGACGCGCTATGTCCTCGTCGGACACTCGATGGGCGGCAAGGTGGCCCAGTGGATCGCGGCACAGCGCCCGGACGCGCTGGTCGGCCTCGTCCTCGTCGCGCCCGCGCCGCCGACGCCGATCGCCTTGCCTGATCTTGCCCGCGAGATGATGGCGAGCGCCTATGATTCCCGCAGCAGCGTGGAAGCAACGATCGATCAGGTCCTCGCCGGAAGCCCGCTTTCTCCGGCAGATCGCGCCCAGGTGATTGCCGACAGCCTGCGCGGTGCGCCGCAGGCGAAGAAGGCTTGGCCTGGCGCAACGAGCCTGGAAGACATCACGGCGTTGGTACACCGGATCGACGTGCCGACCCTGGTCATCAGCGGTGCGCTTGATCGCATTGACACACCCGCGACGCTGGAGGCCGAATTGCTGCCGCGCATCCCGCATGCGACGCTCCACATCCTGCCGGATACGGGGCATCTGTCCCCGCTGGAAGCACCGGCGGCCCTCGCGACGCTGATCGCGGGCTTCGTCGATCGCTTGCATTGATTCCCAGAGACTTGCCCCCGCATCGCCATCGCAGAAGCCTTCGTTGCGCAGACATTTTGCGTCAAATCTGTCGAAGCCCGATGTAGCGTCGACACGCTGCATCTGACAGTGGCGCGAGCCTACCCGCTGGCCTGATAACCCGATGAGATATCAAACAGCTCCGCCCCCCCAGAGATAAGGGAGATGGACCGGATGTGGGACGAAGCCGCCATTCCCGAGTTCCGGGCTGAACGTCAGGCCTCGCCAGGAGCCGACATTCAGCGTCTGGTGGATCGCCCTCGCACAGCGGCTGCAACTGGGCCGCCTCCTGCCAGTCCGGTCTGTGATGGTCGGGCCTGGAAAGCTGCCGATCGCCTTCCGACCAACTCAAGACGTTCAGCGTCGGTGTTGCGAGCGTCGGCTTTCGCGAAAACCCGCCATCCGGGTAGCACAAACCGGCCGGTCGGCTTTGCGCCCTACTTTCAGACGCTCAGCCGGCCCAACGCACCTCCCGAAAGCGGACGCAGACTGAATGGTGCGAAGGGGTGGCTCCTAGCTGCCCGGAGTGGCGAGACTCGACCACAACGAGCCATTCCTTAGAGAGAGTTTAAAGTCCACCTCTGCCAGAAGCCGACCTCAAGAGTTGGATGCTGCCCAGCACTTCGCCGGGCGGCATCCGAGCGTCAGCCCTGCGCTGCCATGCTCCGGACAACGTCGGCGGCACTGATGCCTTCCAGAGCCAGGCCATAGCCGCCATCGGCTTCGATGATCCGGCGCAGGCCCTGAGTCAGTGCGATGCGGGTATAGCGGCTGGTCAGCGGCGGCAGAGCGGCGATCCCATCAGCGATCTCGTGCGCGCGCTCAAGCAGGCGGTCCGCCGGCACGATCTCGTTGACGACGCCCCATTCCTTCGCGGTCTCGGCATCAAGCAGCTGCCGGGTCAGCAGGAAGTAGCGGCCACGGATCGAGCCGATCACATGCGGCCACAGGGCGTGGACGCCGTCGCCCGGAACGATGCCGAACTCGAAGTGCGGCTTGTCCTGGAACACCGTCTCGGGCGTCGCGAGCACGATGTCGGTGAGCAGCGCATATTCGCTGTGGAGCAGCACCGGGCCGTTGAGCGCGCTGATCATCGGCACCTCAATGTCGAGGATGTTGCTCAGGATTTTGCGCCCTTCGCGCAGAATTTTGTCATAACCCTGGGGGCTGAAGAAATCGAAGCCGTCCGGGCTGATCGTGTCCATGAACGCATCGCCCGTCCCCGTCAGGATGACGACGCGGTTCTCGCGATCCTCGCCGATCGCATGGAACAGCTCCACGAACTGCTCATGGGTGTGGCCGTCGAAGACGAGCTTGCCGCCATCGGTGTGGAGAGCGACTTCGAGCACGCCATTGGCCTTGCGGATGAGGCGGGCGTTGGAGAAGGCGTCGCGATAGGTGTCGAAGCGGGCCATGATCTGTGTCCTTGCTGGGGCCGACCGGAAGCGGTTGGCGTGAAACCCAGCTAGGCCGTCGGATCGGGCTGCGGACGATGGCGCGAGGCGATAAGGCTTATGCCGCTGCGGAATGACCCGCGAATGCCTGTTCGACGAAGGCGGCAAACCGGCGGGCCTTGGCGCTCATCATCCGACCCGTCGGGAACACCGCCCACAGATCGATCGGCGGCAAGGCCCAGTCGGTGAGGACGCGGCAGACGGCGCCGCTTTCGAGTTCGCGGGCGAACATCCAGTCCGATGCGATGGTGAGCCCCATGTCGGCGAGGACGGCTTCCCGCAGACCCTCTGCCGCGCTCACACGGACCCGGCCATGTACCGCTACCGACGTCTCGGTGCCATTCCGGCTGAAAGACCAGACGCTCGCGGTCTGGCTGTAGACCACGGCCTCATGAGCCGCGACGTCCGCCGGCGTCTTCGGTTCGCCGGCCCGCGCGAGATAGCCAGGCGTCGCAAGGACCGACCGGCCGCCAGTGGCCAATTTCCGTGCAACCGCCGTGGAATCGGCGAGCGCCCCCATCCGCAAAGAGAGGTCGATCCCTTCGGCGACCAGATCGATGACCCGATCGTCGAGGATCACGTCAATCTCGAGTTCGGGATTCTCGGCAAGGAAGCGCGGCAGCAGCGGCACGATGTGGAGCCGCGCGAAGGTCGTTGCGGCCGAAACGCGCAAGCAGCCCGACAGGCCCGCACCCGCACCGCGTGCGGCAAGCTCGGCTTCGTCGGCCTCCTGGATCGCTGCCTTGGCGCGCTCGAAGAAGCGCTGGCCCGCCTCGGTCGGCGAGAGGCCGTGGGTGGAGCGGATCAGCAGACTGACCTGTAGCCGGTTTTCCAACTGCGCGATCGTCTTCGACACGGCGGGCTGACCGACATTGAGCTGGCGAGCGGCCGCCGAGAAGGAGCCGGTCTCCACCACGCGCACGAATGTCGCCATTGCCTGATATCGGTCCACGCCATTCCTCCTTGGAATGGGCGTTATTGCCTCGCGAACCCTGCCATGTCGAGCCGCGAGGGAGCATTTCCAGCTCGTGCTTCGGATCGGCCGATGCACAGCCGGAGTGACCCGTCATGATGACTTGGCTGATGCGCCTGCATCCCGCGCCGCCCGTCCTCGACGGGCTGCTCACCTTCCAGATCACCGGCAGCCCGATCCCGGCGCTGATCGCGTTCACAGCACCAATGCTGCGCGGCCGGATTTCGCTGCTCTCAAGGGACCACTGAATGCTCGACGTCTATGCCTTCGCCACGCCCAACAGCATCAAGGTGCCGATTGCTCTCGAGGAACTCGGGCTGGATTATGCGCTCCATCCGGTCAACGTCCGCAAGGGCGAGCAGAAGGCGCCGGACTTCGTCGTACTGAACCCGAACGCCAAGGTGCCGGTGCTGGTCGACCCCAATGGTGCCGATGGCCAGCTGGTCCTGACCGAATCCGCAGCGATCCTGGTCTATCTCGCCGAGAAGACCGGCAAACTGCTGCCCGCCGCCGGCAAGGGCCGGGCGCGGGTGTTCGAGCAGATCTTCTTCCACGCTTCAGGTCTCGGCCCGGCGTTCGGCCAGTCGGGCTTGTTCCAGCGGCAGGCGGCCGAACCACAGCCGCTCGCAATCCAGCGCTTTTCGACCGAGGCGAAGCGGACGCTGGCCGTCCTCGACGGCGTGCTGGCAGTTCACCGTTTCGTGGCCGGCGACGCCTTCACGATCGCCGACATCGCGCATTTCGGTTGGCTGTGGCGGCGCGAGTTCGCAGGCATCGACTTCGAAGACAGTCCCCACGTCGCCCGCTGGTACGCGGAGATCGAGGCTCGCCCCGCCGTCCAGCGCGCGATCGAGCGCGTCAACGCGCTCATCCCCCAGGCCTGAACCAGATTCCCAAGGAGACTGTCATGTCGAAGCTGTTCACGCCGGTTCGTGCCGGCGCCCTGTCGCTCGGCCACCGCGTCGTTATGGCGCCGCTCACCCGTATGCGGGCGGATCCCGGCGATCGGTCGAGCGCATTGATGGAGGAATATTACAGCCAACGCGCATCCGAGGGTGGCCTCATCATCTCGGAAGCCACGCCCATCTCGCGGCAGGGCTATGGCTATGCTGGCGCTCCCGGCATCTATGATGATGCCCAGATCGACGGCTGGCGCGCGATCACCGACGCGGTGCATGCGAGAGGCGGGCAGATCGCTTTGCAGCTCTGGCATGTCGGTCGCCAGTCGCATCCCGACATCCAGCCGGGCAGCGGCGCGCCGGTCGCCCCCTCCGCGATCCAGGCGGATGGGCATGGCTATTCGGCCGACGGGGAAGTGCCGTTCGCGATGCCGCGTGCGCTGAAGCGTGACGAGATCACCGGTATCGTAGCCGAGTTTGGCGCGGGCGCGACACGCGCGAAGGCGGCGGGATTCGACGGCGTCGAGATCCACGGCGCCAATGGCTATCTGCCCGACCAGTTCCTGCAGGACGGCACCAATAGGCGGACGGATGACTATGGGGGCTCCATCGAGAACCGCGCACGCTTCCTGTTGCAGGCAACCCAGGCCGCAATCGATATCTGGGGTGCTGACCGGGTTGGCGTTCGCCTCAGCCCCAGCGGCACCTACGGCTCGATGTCAGACAGCGATCCCCAGGCCACGTTCGGCTATGTCGCCGGGCGGCTCGATGATCTGGGGATCGCATGGCTCCATGTTGTGGAACCGCGCATCAAGGGCACGGAGCTGATTGCAGACGCGGAGCCGGTCGCAGCCAGGCATCTACGCTCTGTCTTCCGGGGCACGCTGATCGCGGCCGGAGGTTTCGATAGCGCGGGCGCGGAGGCGATCATCACGAGCGGCGACGCCGATGCGGTCGCCTTCGGCCGTGCCTTCATCGCCAACCCCGATCTACCGGAACGGCTGCGGCTCCGTTTGCCGCTCAACCCGTATGATCGCGCCACTTTCTATGGCGGCGATGCTCATGGGTACACCGACTACCCGTCCTACCGCCGCGCCGCCCGACCATCCGTCACGCATTCCGATGGGGAATGACGGTTAGTCGCACAGGCCGCCTGCATCCCCTCTCTGGAATGGCTCATCTTCCCTTCACCGACCTATCCAAGGAGATACATCTTGACCCTGCAATCCAAGCTCGACGCCTTCAAAGCCGATTTCGAGGCCGGCAAGCCGCCCTATAACGTGCCCTATTCGGTGATCGAGACGATGCACCGCGCGACCGCTGAACTGATCGTATCCGGCGCCGCCGGCCGTGCGCTCAAGGCCGGCGACAAGGCGCCCGCCTTCACGCTCAACGATCCCGACGGCCACCCGGTCTCGTCGACCGACCTGCTCGCCAAGGGGCCGCTGGTTGTGAGTTTCTACCGGGGTCTCTGGTGCCCCTATTGCAACATGGAGTTGCAGGCTCTTCAGGCGGCGCTGCCCGATTTCGACGCCCTCGGTGCCAGCCTCGTTGCCATCTCGCCGCAGACGGCGGTGAACAGCCGCAAGTCGGTGCGACAGAATGGCCTCGGCTTCCCGATCCTGTCGGACACGCATAATGATGTTGCTGCCGCCTTCGGCCTGCGCTTCGCGATGCCCGACTATCTGATCGAGCTGTACAAGGGACTGAAGAATGATCTGCCGGCGTTCAACGGCGATCCGAGCTGGACGCTGCCGATGCCCGGCCGCTTCGTGATCGGGCAGGATGGCACGATCCTCTACGCCGAGGTGAACCCGGACTACACCAAGCGTCCCGAGCCACAGGATATGCTCCCGGCTCTTCGCCGCGCCGCCAGCGTCGCTGCCTGACCTGTCCCTTGCCCCGGTCGTCCCGCGCGGCCGGGGCCTGTCTTGAAAGTTTAGCTATGTCCCGCACCTTTCTCGTCACCGGCGCCAGCAAGGGTATCGGCCTTGCGCTGTCCCACCGGCTCGCACGCGACGGTCATCAGGTCGTCGGGATCGCGCGCCATACCACTGCTGAATATCCCGGCACACTGGTCGCGCTCGATCTGAGCGATACGGAAGCCACCCAGGGGCGCCTGACCGAACTGGGCCAGGAATTCGCCTTCGATGGCGTCGTCAACAATGTCGGCCTGGTTCGGCCGCAACGGCTGGGTGCTGTCGAGCTATCCGCGCTTGACGACGTACTGCGCGTCAATCTCCACCCCGCTCTTCAAGCCGTACAGACGTTCCTGCCGGGAATGACCGATCGGGGCTGGGGACGGATCGTCAACATCGCCAGCTTGACAGTGCTCGGTGCTGTCGAGCGGACAGCCTATGCAGCCGCCAAGGCGGCGCTCATCAGCTTCACCCGGAGTTGGGCACTGGAGCTCGCGACCAGCGGGATCACCGTGAACGCAGTGGCACCCGGTCCGACCGAAACCGAGCTTTTCCGCGCCAACAATGCCCCGGGCAGCGAAGGCGAACGCCGGTATCTTGCCGGTTTGCCCATGGGGCGTTTTGGTGCGCCGGATGAAATCGCGGCTGCCGTCGCGTTTCTGCTGTCAGACGACGCTGCTTTCATGACCGGCCAGACGCTTTTCGTGGATGGCGGCGCTTCGATTGGGAAAGCAGCGCTGTAATCTCGATGCGGTGGCGGCCTACGACAACAGGAGCCGGTCGCCACTGCGATGTCGGAGGGCCGCTCTGGTCCAAGAGCTTGCGGCGGGTGCCGACCCAATTCACGACCTTCAGTGGCCGTGCTGTAGATGACTGTCCGTGCCAAAAGCTGCCACCAAATGACGGAGCTTGTCGGGATTACGAACGATATAGATCGCCGCGATGCGCCCATCGCGCACGTCGAGCGCGGTGGTCTGGAGCACGTCACCACGATCGATACTAATATAGCCGGGCAGACCGTTGATCGTAGCGGTGCGCAGTAGCCTCGGTACTGACGTATACTTCCGACGCAACCCAGCGAACAAGCGAAGCGCTCGCTCGATCCCGCGCACCACATTGCGGAAGGCGATCACCTTACCGCCGCCATCGGAATGTATCTCGACATCGCGCGCCAGCATCGCAGACAGTGCGGCAGCATCACCGTCGCGGGCGGCAGCGAAGAAGGCGCGCGCGATCCGATCGGCCTCGGGTGCCTCCACGGTGAAACGCGGTCGCGCATGCTGTACGTGCCTGCGTGCGCGTGAGGCAAGCTGCCGGACAGCGGCGGGCTCGCGTCCCAATGTCGTCGCGACATCGGGGAGCGCCATGTCGAACACGTCGTGAAGCAGGAAGGCGGCACGCTCGAGAGGGGACAGGCGCTCCATTGCAAGCATCAGTGTGAGCGTCACGTCGTCGGCGATCGTCTCCTCTTCCTCAGTAGCACCCATCAAGGGTTCAGGCAGCCAGGCACCGACATAGGTCTCCCGGCGCACCCGGGCGGACTTGAGCTGATCGAGGCATAAGCGGGTGACAATGCGGGTCAGATAGGCCGCTGGCGTGTCAACGCTCTGGGCCGTTGCCGCCCAACGCAGCCAGGCTTCCTGCAGGATATCTTCCGCCTCGCTGAGAGAGCCAAGCATCCGATAGGCGAGACGCAACAGCCTCGGCCGCTCAGCTTCGAAATCGGCGAGACGTTCATCACCGTGCCGCACGAATGGCCCCCATCGACAATGCTTGGCTACTGCGCGCGTCATCGCGCCAGGCCCAGAGGGCAAGAGCGGTCGTCAGCATAGCCGGTAAGGTCACAGCAGGAAAATCCTGGGACAGCGCACCTGTCCCACATATGCCGACCGCTACCTCCCAGAAATGGAAAAGCGCATGGCCGGCAAGCCAGACGGCAGCCGCGCACCACAGGGGAACGCGTGATGCCGGTCGCGCGACACCACTGAGCATCGCGATCGCTACGAGCAGGAAAATTAAGCCGATGTCACGGATGAAATGTTGATTGAACGGACCGGTGGTGGTGACGCCGGGCACCGCAAAGTACCAATTCGCTGGTGAGATCAGCATAAAGGCGCCATTTATAGCGGACGCAAGACCGAGCACTGAGGCCAGCCCGAGCGGAAGATTCCGGCTCATGCGGCGCTCTCCTGCGACTGAGCGGCAAGCCACTCATCGAAGCGCGTGGGTGCAATCCGCGGATTTTCGCCCGGGACCAGCGTCCGGTCGTCAGCGGGCGCGCCGAAATAGTCGCGTTCGGCGGCAGCGCTGATCCGGCGCGGATCGTCGCGATTGCCGAGCCAGCTAGCCGTAAACTCGGCCAGCGGTGCGCGCTCCGGTCCTGCCACTTCGATGATGCCACCGGCCGGGGCAGCTGTGGCTATCTGAGCAAGTAGCGCCGAGACATCGGATGCGGCGACCGGCTGGAGCGCGATCGCTGGCAGGTACACGGTGTCGCCCCGCGTATAGCCGTCCGCGATGGTGGACATGAACTCAAAGAACTGTGTGGCGCGCACGATCGTGTAGGGTACGCCACCGCTGGCGATCAGTTGCTCTTGCGCCAGCTTGGCACGAAAATAGCCCGATGCTTGAAGGCGATCGGTCCCCACCACCGAAAGTGCGACGACGTGTTGCACGCCTGCTTCGCGTGCTGCTTCGAACAAGTTGGTTGTCGTGCCGCGGAAGAAAGCGAGAGCGGCCTCGTCCTCGAACGATGGGGCATTGCTGACATCGACCACGACGGCGGCATCCGTCAGCGCTTGTGCCAGGCCGAAGCCAGTCAGCGCATCGATGCCGGTGCTCGGTGAAGCGGTGACGACCTCATGGCCCTCGGCCCGCAGCAGTCCGACGAGGGGCCTACCGATCAGACCGGTGCCGCCGATGATAACGATCTTCATGTCCATGTCTCCGATGCAAGTGTCTGCCTGCATGACGAGATGGCCACCACCGGTGTGACATGGGACGACAGCGGGAACGAAAAATTATCGGCGCCATGATGTCACAATGCCCCGGCCTACCTCGTCACGTCAGCGAGCGCCGATGCCCGGCGCGGGTGACGAGGAAAGCAAGCATGACCGACATGAAGCGTTTGAACTGGTCGGAAATCGCCCCTGAAGGCGCCAAGGCCCTGTTCGGAGTCCATCATTATGTGACCAAGAAGATAGATCTTCCTGGAGAGCTGATCCATCTGGTGTTCCTGCGGGTTTCGCAAATCAACGGGTGCGCCCATTGCATCGATATGCACACTCGCGACCTGCTCAAGACCATGGCGATCGACAAGGTCGCGCTGGTCCCTGTCTGGGCTGAGGTGCCGCACCTGTTTTCCGACCAGTATCGAGCAGCGCTGGCCTGGGCCGAGGAAGTGACCAACATCAGCACGACCCATGCTTCGGACAAAGCATATGCGGCTGCTGCCGCCGCCTTTGCTGAAAAGGATTTGGTCGATCTCACACTAGTTATTGCGGCGATGAACGCGTTCAATCGTCTTGGCGCGCCATTTCGCCTTCCCGTCGCCGCGAAGCCATAGGCTCTGAAAGGGGGGGGAGCAACCTTTGCTTTCCTCTTCGGCGGCACGCGACCAACTTGAGCCGTTCAACGGCGCGCGCGTGAATGGCCGCTCCTGCCGGAACCCGCCATTCCTATTCCTTTGAGCGGTCCGGCAGCAGCGCGCCCCAATTTCGGCCATCCCGCCTGACCGCTGACGATCTCGAGAGCCGGCGTTCTTTCGGACTTTTCCCCAAAACGGCAACGAATAGCTTGGCGACTCGAGCGGACGCGACGTAGCAAGCACGCGGGCGTTCCGCAGAGGACGACGCCATTTTTGGGGGGATTCGTGGCTTTACCGAAACCTGTCGGACGTCAGCGCGAGGTCGTATACCTTCCGACGCAGGGTCATCAGGTAATTTTGGGCACAGCGGGAAGCGGTAAGACTTCGATGGCAGTCCTGCGGGCGGCGCTGCTGTCGAATGCCAGCTTCCCCGGGTCCGGCAAGACGCTTCTGATCACCTTCAACAAGACGTTGGGGACCTATATCCGCTTCCTCGCGGCCGATATTCTGCGCGGTGTCACGGTCGAGAATTTCCATCGCTTTGCCCGCGGATATCTGAGCGCCCGGGGCCAAATGACCGGAACGTCGATCCTGCCGACCAACCGCTATGCGGGGCTCGTCCAGCAAGCGGTCGCGAATATCGCCGCAGATCATGATCGCCACGCATTTTTCAACCGGCCGGCTTCGTTCTTTGAAGATGAGATCCGTTGGTTGTCGCGGCACGGAATCGTGAGCGCGGAGGATTATTCCTCGACGAGCAGGACGGGGCGCGCCGACGCGCGCCTTGTCCGTTCGCTGCGGCCGACAATGTGGAAGATTCTTGAGGAATATCGCAGGCTGCGCGGCGAAGCCGGTTACCGTTATGACGTCGATGATATTGCAACCGCAGTCGCGAATGCGTTCGATGCTGATACCGGACCCCGATTCTACAAGCACGTCATCGTCGACGAGGGGCAGGACCTCTCCCCGGAGATGCTCCGCGCCTTGTCCAAGGCGGTGCCGAAGGACGGTTCGTTCACGTTCTTCGGTGATGTGGCGCAGCAGATCTACGGCAACCAGATGACCTGGAGATCGGCGGGATTGAGCCCGCCGAAAATCTGGTATTTCGAAGAGAATTATCGCAACACGCAGGCCATCGCGGACTTGGCGTTGGCGATCTCGCGCATGCCCTATTATGCCGGGGAGGCCGACCTGGTCGCACCCAAGCAGCCCGCAGCCGAAGGCCCCAAGCCCACTCTGGTGCATTTCACGGATCGCGACGAAGAAATAGCCTTCGTGGTCGATCGTGCCACGCGCTTCGCCAGAACCCGAAGCGTGGCGATCCTGACGCGAACGCGAGAGCAGGCTCGGGTGTTCATCTCGAAGCTCCCCGATGCGCGGCCGCTCACCGATTCACTGTCGATCTGGAAGGAGGCTTCGGGGGTCTGGATTGGCACGCTTCACAGCGGCAAGGGCCTTGAATTCGATAGCGTCATCCTGCCGCACCTTTCGGAGGCGGAACTCCCGCATCCTCTTGCAGTCGAGAAGACCGGCCTGGAGGACGCTACCGCGACGGACGGCCGCATCCTCTACGTAGGCGTAACCCGTGCGCGGACGGCACTGCTCCTCACCTATACCGGGGAGCGGACGCCGCTGCTCCCGCCGACCCGATCGCTCTACGTGGAAGTCGAAGGATGATCGAAGCCATTCAACGGGATATCGCGCAACGAGGCATCACCCGGCTATGCCACTTCACGCCCTCGCGCAGCCTCGCCCATATCCTGGCTGGCGGCGCCGGCATCCTGCCCTCCAGGTTGCTCGCCGAGGAGGATCGCTTGCTCTTCAACCCGACCGATCTCCAGCGCCTCGACGGCCACCCGGATCATATCTGCTGCTCGATCGAATATCCGAACGCGTGGTATCTCGACCGTGCCCGGAAGGGCGAAATCCTGTTTCGAGACTGGGTCGTGATCTTCATCGATCCGGACGTACTCGCGTCCGAGGGGACCTTGTTCTGTCCGCGGAATGCCGCTGCCGGCTACGGCGCCTATATTAGCGCGGGGTATGATGCCTTCGCCAGCATGTACGCGCTGTCGGTCCCCGGCGCGCAAGGAAAGGTGCGCGGCCGTACCCTACTGCATCTGCCCTGCTCGCCGACCGATGACCAGGCGGAGGTGCTTGTCCCGGATTCGATCCCACCGGCCAGCATCAGGGCGATCGGACTCTCGAGCGAGGAGCAAGCGCAGATCGAGCGCGTCCGGCTCGAGATTCTGGGTATTGACGTCGGCGACCTGAAGTTTGTGGTATCCCCCACCTTGTTCGACAAGTACGCTCTCAGCAACGCCATCCGAGCGGGGCAAAGACCATCCGAAACGCCGTGGACTGCATGACCGACCGTTTAGCTCTCGATGATGATGGCAGCATCGTGTTCCGCCCAAGGCGCGACCGCGCGGAAGGCGCATTTCTAGGTGCTGCGGTCGGGGATGCGCTGGGTTGGCCGCACGAAATGCGTGCCTCCCGTACGGGCGGCAACCGAAAATCGCCTACTCTCGGTTTCGAGGCTTGGACGAAGCGCTCCGGGGGGCGCTTCCAGCCGCATGAGGAGGCGATAGGCCCTGGAAGCTACAGCGACGACACCCAGCTGATTCTGGCTTGCGCGCGGTCGTTGCTGCGCGACCCGACTTCGTGGTGGCTGCTCTTCGCCACGCAGGAGCTCCCACTGTGGACGCTTTACCAGCGCGGCGGCGGCGGCGCGACCAAGCGCGCGGCAACCAGCTGGCTCGCGGGCCGTGCGCCGTGGGACGCCAAGCCCGAAGAGGTCGATCGGTATCTCGCGGCCGGCGGTAATGGCGTCGCCATGCGGATCCTGCCGCACTGTCTTCGCCGCGTTGGCGATGCTGGCTTCTCCGCGCTTGCGGCCGACATCATGACCGATGGCGTCACGACCCACGGTCACCCGCGCGCTCTCGTCGGAGCACTGGCCTATGGCTATGGGCTCTGGGAGGCGCTGCGGCAGCGCGGAACGCTCGGCTATGGCCAGCTCCTTGATGTCGTCAGCTCGAACCGGGAAGCGTGGGGCGCCGTGCCCTCGGTTACGGAGCGCTGGCCTGGCTGGGGCGACATCGCCGATCGCTCTAGTGCCTATCGCGCGCAGTGGACAGACGCGGTACGGGAGCAACTCGACTTGCTCGACCAGTGTCTCGCTGGGCTCGCGGGCGGCGTTGCCGTGATCGATGAGGACGTGCTCAAGAAGCTGGGCTGCTTTGACAAGCGCGTGAATGGATCGGGCACGGTCAATGCAGCCGCGGCGCTATTCCTCGCCTCACGGCACGCGGCCGATCCGGTCGAAGGTGTGAAGCAGGCCGCGCTCGCCGAAGGGGCGGACACCGACACGCTCGCCTCCATGACCGGCGGACTGCTCGGTGCGGCGATCGGCCTTGAATGGCTTTCGCCTTACCTCCGCGATCTCCAGGATCGTGAAATGATCCGTCGTACGGCGGACGAGATTTACGACCTTCCTGAAGATGCCGCCCCTCGCGCCGGGCATCGCCCCGTTACCAAGCCGGCGCTCGCCGCGTTCCTCTCGGAACTTGCGGCGCTTCGCGAGCCGTCTTCGATCCGACTTCCCAATGGGCTGACCGCCCGCGCCGAGGGTTGGGACGGCATCATCCCAAAGTCACCGTCGCTCACTGCAAACGCGTGGCAGCTGACGCTCGAGGACGGGCAAACGCTTTTCGTCAAGAAACTCGGCAAAAGATCGGGTCGAGCGGTCGAACGGCTCGGAACCGATCCCGAACTCGGCTTCCGCTCGCCCGCGGAGATGCCGGCTCCGTTGCACTTGGGGCTTCGGCTGGTGGTTGCGGATCTTGGCCGGTCCGTCGCCTTCTACCGCGAAGTCTTGGGTCTTCGGATTGGCAAGCGAACCGCGAAGTCGGTGAACCTCGGTGGCGTCTTGTCGATCGTCGAAGCCGGCCAGATCGAAGCTGTGACCGACCACGTCACGGTCTTCGCCGAAGTCGCTGACGTCCGGCGAAGCTACGCTGCCTATGAGCGGTTTATGCCGGAAGGTCCGTCTCGTCTCGATGAACGTGACGACCGTACGCGGCTACAGTGCCTCGACCCGGACGGGTATCGCGTAGAGATCTATCAAATGCGGCGGCACGCAGCCGACAGCTAGTTGCGGTTTGGCCGGGCGGTCTGGGTGACGTGATCGCGTTGCGGCGATCATCGCGACATAGCGATCGTAGCTTCTGGCGTATTTCCCGGCGCGGGCTTCCGAAATGCCGACGTGTTCTAGTTTTCCGCAGTTCGCGATCCGGTGCCCGAAAGCAGTCAGACCGTAATCGGCCCAAAAAACTCCGCCATGAGATTCGGCACAGAATGGGTAGCAGGGATCAGTGCCGGGTCATGGGGGTGCCAGCCTCGAACGACAGCGCTGCGCCCCAGAGCGGCGATTTCGTGAAGACCCTCATCTCCTCCTGAAGCAGGCCGAGCCACGCCAGCGGGCGCAGCACATGCACATAGACGAGTGACGGATCGCCGCCGAAGTCTCGATCTGTTACGCTTGCCGCGATGTTGATGGCGCTCAGGATCGACAGCCAGTCCACTTCGGTGGTGGCCAGCAAATGCTGCGCCAGCGCAAGCCAGAGGCTCCCGGGATGGGCGAGTAGGTCTTTGCCGAGCTTGGTGATGTGGAGGAAGCCTTTGCGTCGCCGCACGAGCTTACCTGCAAGCAGAAGGTCGTGAAGGGCATAGAGAGGCGGAAAGTCGTGCTCATTGAGCACCTTGTTGATGGCGTACAGGTCCTCAGGTCGGTAGCCGGGCCAATCGAAGGCTTCGACAGCCAAGGTCACAAAATAGCGCTTCAGCGCATAATTCGGAGTCAAGCCAATGGGGCCCGTCTCGACGAGATGGCGCAAGGTCAGCACGGCTGCGCGGTGCAGGGGCGACAGATCGAGGTGCGCTGCCGGAAGATGGAATTCGATCCTCATGTGCCCCGTGTGCCTTCCGGCTGGTGTCGGGACAAGAGCGGCGCGGCGAGCGCGTTTTCCGGGTGGCCAATCATGGCCGAGGAGAACGACAATGGGATATTCACAATATGATGCGCCGGTCCAAGCTCGTCCAGCCTGGAACGCGGGCAAGACCGTCGGAACCAAGCGACCGCTTACGCAGAAACAGATCTGGGCTGTCCGCTTTTTTCTTGACCGGGAAGGGCGTGCCCGGGACCGCGCCCTTTTCGACCTTGCGATCGATAGTAAACTTCGCGGATGTGACCTGGTGAAAATCAAGATTGGAGACATTTTCTCTGGGGCGGAGATACGGACCCGGGCGATCGTCGTGCAACAGAAGACTGGCCGACCTGTGCAGTTCGAGCTGACCGCCGATGTCCGGACGAGCCTCTTGGCATGGCTCGAACGACGGGGCGGAAGTGTCGCCGACTATGTGTTTCCCAGTCGTGTCGATCACGCCAATCACATGAGTACGCGCCAATACGCGCGATTGGTCGATGAGTGGGTAACCGCCATCGGCTTGCGCCGCACCGAGTATGGCACGCACTCGCTGCGGCGAACCAAGGCAGCCATGATCTACCGCGCCACTGGCAACGTCCGCGCCATCCAGATTCTGCTTGGGCATACGAAGATCGAAAACACGGTACGCTACCTCGGGGTCGACATCGAAGACGCGCTCCTCCTCGCTGAGCGGACCGAAATCTGACGGCGGAGCGGTCGTTCGATGTTCCGGGAGCGACCGCTCCAAGCAGGTCGTAGCCAGCGCGCCAGCGCCTGCCATTGGGACATTTCGGCCGTTCCTAGGCCACAGGTTGAACGTCGGCCTTTGCCAGCAGTTGACGTTCAGTGCTCGTTCGCATGGCGTTGTTCTATGAGTGAAGCTGGACCGATTGCGGACTGACGGTTTTCAGATGATCGCGACACGATAGCTGCCGTTGCCGGCGGTAGCTCCATTTTGCGGTTCCGACCCAATCCGCACCGTTCATGGGCAATCGGCGGCCCGCCCGTAAGCCGCCTATGCAACAAAATGGGTAATAGGGTTGCGCGGATAAACTTTCGAGCAGGCTTTGACTGGCCGCGTTTAGCGAGTCTCCTGCCTGCCCAACGGATCAACTAAGAAGGGCGAAGTGCCCTCCAGCCAGCGCTTCGCATCACGCTACATGCCGCCCCTTATCCGCGACGTTGCCCGCTTCCTTTGTTCAACGTTGTTCCCTTTCGGCGAGGCAATGCTAGGCTGTCGCAGTTGATGAGGGGAATATGAGGCCCCGCAATGACCGCACTTTATCGGTCGTGGGTACGGAACTGTGGTGGAATAGGTGCCACGATCTGATCGTGGCCACTGTTCGCCGTGATGCGATAGGATCTGTGAAGGACAGGGGCAGGGCTGATATGGAGCTAGGGGGCGGGGATCACTTAAACGGAGGGGGCCGTACAGTTCCGCTAATCGGCCAGCGTGAGCCTGGTTCGCGCTATCGCAACGCGCTGAGGCTCCTCTTCATCCTCGCTCAGGGAAGTGAGCCGACCGAAATTCCTACCGACGACGCGGTCCGCATCTTCAGGGCCGAGAAACGCCTGATGGCGATGGATTTCCTCGTTCGGTATCCTGACTATCTCGCCGATGCACTGCTGGATCTATACGAGCAAACCGGCGAACAGGAATTGCTGGAAGAGGTTCGGCAAATATTTCTTAAGGAAGAGCCATCCGTCCGACTGGTGCGCATGGTTCGATGGCGGCACGGCGCGTATCAAAACGTCGACGATGCGCTATCGATGTTGAGCTATTACGGCTTGGTGAGACCGATGCAATTGTCAGATGGCGACGGAAAGGTCAGGCGATATGAGTATCTGATCTCCGCTAAGGCGCTCGCGTTTCTTGAGGATATAGTGCGAGAGCATCCTGAATTGGCGTGGTACAGGGATCGCCTAGAGCTGGTGATGCGCATCGCGCACGGAAAGAGCGGCTCCGCGCTCAAAGAGTGGCAATACGAACATCCCGAATATGGAAACACGATGCACGGCGACATCATCGGGAGTATCAGCTCGCAGGTCGAGAAGCGGCTCGCCAAGATCGATGAGGCGAACGCATGAAAAAGACAGCCGCCGTTGAAATGACCGAGCTTGGCTGGGTCAAGGCGATTGCTGAGCATTGCAACCTCGATATCGGCGACGTTCGTCAGGTTCTGCTCAAATATGGCATCCGCGCGCAGACAACCCCACCGCGCTCAAAGAGCCTGCGCTTTGAAAGCATTAAATTTAGCGGGGTGCGGTCTGAATCAACGCCCGCCGGGCCGTTCAGCCTCTCATGGCTGGATCTTGATGCCGGCATCTACGCGGTGATGTCGGAGCGTAATCTCCGTGGCAAATCCTCGATCCTGAATATGTTGAACGCCGCAATCCGCGGTGATTTTCCCGGCCGGATCAAATCCGATATCTGGAAATGGCTGCAAGCGCTGGAGGTGCGGTTTCGCATCGATAGCGTGCTCCACCGTCTGGAGCTTGAAAAGGACGCTGGCGAGGAGAAGGCCGCACAGGCCCGCGCATACCTCAGCCGCAGCGAGGACGGCCATCAATGGGTGACCCTTTACAGCGGTGACGCTGCAGAGGGTCTAAAGGCGCAAACCGAACAGTTGATGATGGAGGAACTCGATTTCCCTGTCATCTATGCCCACAACAAGAATACCGGTGGCCATGCGCATGGATGGCCGCTGATATCGTCCGCCTTCTATCTGTCCAGTTCGGTCGAACCGAAGGCGCTGTTTGGTGATCTGCCGGTCGACGGCATTCCTCTGCGTCTTCTCCAACTCTTCATCGGCCTTCCCTGGGTCTCAACGTACAGCGCAGCGTTGACCGCGCAAAAGCAGATCGAGCAGGGGATTGCCAATCGCCCGAGCCAAGCCGGGACGGCGACGGTTCTAAAGACCAGACTGCTTGAGGTGGAAGAACAGCTGGCGGAAGCAAAAAAGGCGCGCGGTCCCGACAATCGAAGCGACTTAAGGCTGCAACTGGCGCGGCTTGACGAGACCATTGCTGCGGATCGCAGACAGGCCCGTGACGCCAATACCGTGATGGAGGCAGATGAGACCAGTCTCGGTGCGATATCGGAGAGCTTCGAAACCGCCAGGCGACGGCTCAAGCTTCTGGAGGAAGAGCGTTCCGCAGGATACTCGTTTCGGCAGTTGAGCCCGTCCTGCTGCCCTGCCTGCGAGGGCCAGTTCGAGATTGCCACGACGAAATCGTCGTCGGACGCCAGCTGCGCATTGTGCAAAAACGTGCTCCCTGCCGAGGACGTTGAAGCAGGCGATGATCGTATCGCCGATGCGAAGCATCTGGTCACGGAACTCACGCGATCCGTCGAACAGGCGAAAACTAAGCAGAAGCGGTCCGAAGCCGATGCCCTTGCCAAGAGCGAGCGGCTTCGTCTCAACATGGCTGAGGCACGGCGGGTGCAGGACCAGCTATCGGCCTTGCCCGTCGATCCAGACAACCGGGTGATCGAACTCGGAGCACAGGCCAAACAGCTGCAGGAGCTGCTTTCCGCGCTGCAACTGCCATCGGCCGAAGACAGTGAGGCGCAAGTCGATCTTCAAATCCTGCGTGCCGCCAGTGAGATCAGCAAAGCGTCGATGACCGCCTTGCAGGAGGATATTCTGGGCGAACTCACGGGCGCCGTGATGAGCCTCGCAACGAAGTTCGGCGTGTCGCATCTGACGAGCATGCATCTCGATAATGGCGGCAAGCTGAAAGTGCGTCAGGGCGGTGCCGATACGTTCTTCACCGGCCTAACCATGGGCGAGAAACTACGCATCAAGATCGCGATCGCGTTGGCGGCGGTCGAGGTAGCCCAGCGTCGCGGCCATGGACGTCACCCTGGTCTGCTGATCATCGATTCACCGGCTTCCGAAGAGGTGGTGAGCAAGGATTTCGAGCAGATGCTCGATAGTGTCGCGGCGGCAGCGCGAAGCATCGGCGGAATTCAGATTATCATTGGCACGATTGCGCGCGAGGCGGTGGAAGCCGTGGTGCCCGACACGCACCGGTTGCACGCCAAGGGAGAGGCCTATCTCTTCTGATCCATCGCCCATCGACGATGTCGTCATCCTGCGCACTCCACTTAGAGATCGCATTCTCGATCCAGGCACCACGTCGGAACCGACCCTGCTACAGGCGATCGATGAGCTTCCCGACAACATAGCGCGCACTGATGCATTTCTGTGGCTCGCGCGGTGGGCGGACGCATCGTCCGTCCAGGCGGCGCTTGTTCGCCTGCTTGAGCGCGAAGACGATGCGACGTCCCTGGCCGAGATGATCGATGGTCTGGAGAGCCTCGCACCCATTCCGCCAGCATTGGCCCAACTGATATGGGATGTCCTGCGACCGCGCTTCGAAGCACGGTCGGAACATAGCTGGATGCGGTGCCATGCGCTGCGCGGCGGCCTTCTCGTGGTACAGAACAGCCCCAGCCTGATCCGCCGCTTGCAGGCCTATATCCTTGACGTGGATGCGCAGGATGACGGCGCGTACCTCCGGCATGTGGCTAAAGTCACTGGCGTTATTCTGCGTCGATATCCAGACGACGATTTCAGGGCGGTTCTTCGTGTCCTGGCCGACGTTGAGGCATCGGCGGATGAGGCAACTCTTGAACTAGGCCTGGACCGGTTGCGGCAAAGTTTGGTGGCGCAAACCGAAACTGACGTATCGTCC
Organism: Sphingomonas sp. RS6; assembly: GCF_054489705.1. Lineage (NCBI taxonomy): Bacteria > Pseudomonadati > Pseudomonadota > Alphaproteobacteria > Sphingomonadales > Sphingomonadaceae > Sphingomonas > Sphingomonas sp. RS6. The sequence continues at coordinate 1,829 of NZ_JBTMWM010000013.1, read as the reverse complement.
GCCCTGGCTGACGCGCATGAATGGTTTGAACGCTCGCTGGCGTCCAGCGAGAACAGGCCGGATGCTCAGCTCTATGAAGCCTGTGCGTCTGTTCTGATAGCGGCACAGGCTGGCGGCTTGGACAGCACGCTGCATCGGCGATTGCCCGAATTGCGCCGACATGCCTTCGAATACTCCGCTTATGCCGTAGCATCGCACGGCACGACATCCTGGCTCAGGGGGGATCCGCAGGAGCGGTTCCACTGGCTGTCGATGGCTTCGAAACTGGCGACACTCGCTCGTTCCTTCACGAAAGACATCTGGCTCCATGCCAATCTCGTAATCGAGGAGGAGCTGCTAGCGATCTTCTTCGTCGGCGAGCGCATCTTTGGTCGATCGGACGCCGGCGGCATGAACCTGCTGGCGCGCAACGCCATTGTCACTGCATTGCGGCGTCGAAGCTTCTACGTCGAAGCGATCGACCAGTGGCTGGCCGAGAATGGCGACAGCCCTCTCGCGCCGGCAGTGGGGCAGATGCGGGACACGGTTCGCCAGACCGTCGTCGATGGAATCCACCGGCGCCCTTTTGACGAAGCGGCAGAAGTCCGCATCGCCGATCTGCTGAGGAAGTCCGGAGTCGATGCGGCGACTGCCGCGATGACGGCCGCGCAGATCGAAGTAGCGGTCGATCGCAACCAGCAAATAGCGCCAGTTTGGCAACGGCTGATGGAAGACCTGTCCGGATGTGCCGACATCGATCGCGGTCCGGCGAAGGCATTGCTCGAGACTATGTGTACACTGATGGTTCGTTTCCTCGAGTTCCGCGCCAACGTCGGCACCGCGACCGACCCTTCCAGCGAATACGTCTTCCGCCGCGGTTGCGATCTGCCGGTCGAGCACGATCTACAGCTGGATTTCCTGAAGTTCCTGTCATCGACCGACACTCCGTCGATACAGGCGGAGGCCCGCGACACAGGTGGCGGGCGATCGGACATCGCCATCGCATTTCGCGGCCTCAAGACGATCGTCGAGGTCAAGAAGGACGACAATGTTCCTGACAACAAGACGCTGGCACGGCGTTATGCAGGACAAGCGACCGGCTATCTCACGACCGGTGTCCGTTTCGGCTTTCTACTCGTCCTCGACCTCACCGATCGTGCGGGACATCAGCCACATATTTCCGAGCAGATCAGCGTCGAGCGCAAGACGCCCACTGGCTCCGACGTAGAATATCATGTGATCACCGCACGGATTCAGGGGAAACGGAAAACGCCACATCAGCTTCGCTAGCACGCCGTCCGCGGAGGAGATGCGTGAACGACCGTTGTCCTTGGTCGGATTCATCACGGCAAGAAAGCCCACTCTTGAGCATCGAGTTCTGGCAACGGCTGACGTTCGAGTAACCTCGCCGGAACGCCGGGAATGTCCCGTACATGGTCATTCACCGATCCCCGCAGTGTCTTGTGAATGAACGACGGGTATTGGGATCGTCGATTGGCGACTGGAATGGCTTAGATTGGGGCGCTTTGCTGCCAGGCGGCTCCGCACGAAGCGAATGGCGGGTCCTTTCAGAAGCTGCCGTTCAAAGCCCGAACGGCGAACGACGCCATCTAGTCGCTAGCTGCCGAACGATCGTGGGACATCTCCCACGTTCGTAGTTGCCCAACCCGTTCGCGTTTGTGCTTCGAACCCGATTTACGAGAAGGGGAGTGGGGCCTGTCCCCTGGGGCTCCATTTTTGTTGCAGTGCGGTAAGTGATTGTTTTAAAAAACGCATTCCGATCCATTCGATTCCTGCAACCGCACCATCCACCTCTCCACACAGATCCATGAACGTTCAAAACTGGCAGA
>NZ_JBTMWM010000012.1:0-93217 GCF_054489705.1 Sphingomonas sp. RS6 | reverse complement strand
ATCGCCGCCGCCGGACACCATGAAAAAGCCCCCGCAGCTTGGGTTGCGGGGGCTTTTCGATCCGCGCTGCGGCTTGGCTCAGGCCGCGACCCGCTGATAGGTGTCCAGGCCTTCCATGATCGTCCGGTTGACCTGCACCAGCTCGGTGATCGATTCGCGACCGGCGACCACGTCGCTGGTGAACCGATCGACCCACAGGCCGAGCGAGATAATCTTCGCGCGCAAATCGTTGGGGAGGCCATTGCCGCGGGCACCGCAGTCGGTGACGAACGCAGACCACATTTCGCGGTTGCGATAGAGCGACGGCATCAGCAGCGCGCCCTTCAGGCCCGCCTCGTGCGCCGCCATCATCTCTCCGGTGATTTCGCGCATCAGCCGCAATTCCGCTGCGCGGGGCGTCTCGGCCCGGCTTCGGGCCGCCTGATAGGCATTGATGGTCATCGTGACTCCTTTGCTCGTCCTCCATTCTAGGAAGATTTTGCCGCCCTGTGCGCCGGCCTTCCTATAAGATTCATGCGTCCCGATGCTGTGGGCGTGCCTCCAGGGAAAAAGCATTGGCCGACTTCATTCTTCCGCACGACTTGCCGACCGCGCTCGACGGGCGTGATCAGGTCAAGCTGCTGTCGCTCGACTGTTTCGATACGCTGCTGTGGCGCGACTGCCACGCGCCGAGTTGCATCTTCCAGGCATTGCCCGGCATCACCGCGCCACAGCGCCAATGGGCCGAAGTGCGCGCGCGAACCGCAGCGCTCGTCCAGGAGAGCCGCAACGAGGTTCGCATCGCCGACATCTATCGCGAGCTGTTCCCGACGGCGAACCGGAGCGCGATCGATGCCGCAATCGAGCATGAACTGGATGCGGAAGCGCGCCACTGTTTCGCATTCGCTCCGACCGTTGAGCTAATGCGCAATGCCCATGCCCGCGGCGTTAGCGTGGTGATCGTTTCCGATACCTATCTCGATGCCGGCCAGCTGCGCCGCCTGATCGCGCGTGCCGCCGGCGATGACGTCGCGGCGATGATCGACCGCATCTTCTGTTCTTCGACCTTTGGCAAGTCCAAGGCTGAGGGTCTCTATGAACTGGTGCTGCGCGACTTGAAGGTGGCGAAGCAGGCGATCCTTCACATCGGCGACAACGCCAAGGCGGATGTCGACGGCGTCGCCCGCTTTGGCGTCCAGACACTCCATCTGCGCCAGTTCGCCGCTGACACCGACCAGCGGCTACGCCTTGAAGCGACGGTCGACGCCATTTTGCATCCCCAGGCTGCGGGCACGATCAATGCGCAACAGCCGCATCGCGCCACGCTCGCCTCCGTTGAACCGCAGATCGACGACGCGGCCGAAGCGCTCGGCTTCGCCGTGCTTGGCCCGATATTCCATGCCTTCGAGCGCTGGCTCCAGGCCGAGGCGGCCGCGATCGAGGCCGAACGCGGCGGCAAGGTCCACTGGCTGTTCATGATGCGCGACGGCTATTTGCCGATGCAGGTCCATCAGACTTCGGCCCACCCTGCCCCCGGCCATGCGGTCGAAATCAGCCGCTTCACCGCGACCGCCGCGTCGCTGGTCAGCGAGAAGGCGGTCGAGCGTTATCTTCAGTTCGAAATCTTCAGCGATCTCGACGCGGTGGTGAAGCAGTTGCTGATCCCGCGGCACGAAGCGATGCTGCTGATGAACGATCTGCCGGAAGTGACCGGCCGCCGCCCCGCCTTCCTGCGTGCGGTGCGCAAGCCGGCGCGGATGAAGCAGATCCTGAAGGCGGGCCGCGGCTTTGCCGACCGGCTGGTCGCCCATGTCCGTGCCACCGCCGATCCGGCGCCGGGCGACACGCTCATGCTGATCGACCTGGGCTATAACGGCTCGGTGCAAAACGATGTCGATGCGCTGCTGCGCAAGACGTTCGACGTTCATGTTGCCGGCCGGTACCTGTTGCTGCGCGAGCAATATCGCAGCGGCTGCGACAAGAAGGGCATGATCGGCGAGGCGGACTACGACGCCACCACGCTCGAGGCGCTGTGCGCCAACGTCGCCGTGCTGGAGCAGGTCTGCACCGCCGCCCAGGGCTCGACCGTCGATTATCTGCCCAATGGCACGCCGATCCGGGCCGGCAACAGCATCAAGTCCCGCCAGAGTGCCGTTCGCGAACGGATCCAGGCGGGCGCGCTCCGCTTCGAGACGGCGCAGGCCGCCGTCCGCGTGCGCGCCGAGACGGCCGACGAAGCGCCGATGTGGCGCCGCGCCGCCGCCGCCGCGCTCGGCCGGCTGATGTACCTGCCGCTGGCCCGCGAGTTGGCAGTGCTCGACGCGTTCGAGCACGACATCAACCTGGGCGTGGACGACACCGTGTCGCTGTTCGATCCGGCGATCGCGCGTCGCGGTCTGCGCCAGCGCGGCCTGTTCTACATGAAAGGCGCGAACCGCATGTATCTGCCCGCCGAGCTCGACGGCGAGGGGCTGCCGATCAAGCTGTCGCTGCTGACCCAGCGGCGCTTCGGCCTCCCGCTCAAATATGCCGATTTCGTCGACAGCTCGATCTCGCTCCCGGTGATCGTCGCCGACGGCACCAATGTCTCGACCGGCAACGTCACCGCCACGCCGACGCATGACGGCTATTATCTCGCGCCGATCCCGATCGGCGATTGCCGCTTCTCGGTGGGTATCCAGTTCGGCCAGCTGTTCGACTGGGTTCAGGTCGAAAGCACCAGCTTCATGCCCGTCGGCCGCTTCCTCAACGACAAGGAACAGATCGGCGGCAGCGAGGTCGACGCCTCGCCGTCGCTCGAGGGCATGGCCCAGGTCGCGCCGAACCTGTTCCACTGCAACGACGAGTTCGCCTTCATGATGGTGCCGCCGCCGCCGCGCGAAGACGATGCGCCGATGATGCTGGCGGTGGTGTTTCGCCCGATCGCCCGGCGCGAGGTCGCGGTGGCCCAGCCGGCGCCGCGCCAGCCCAGCCCGGTCCACGCCCCGGGCGTCCAGCGGTGATGGAGGGGGCGAACCGGCGGTAAATTCACCCTTTGCGCTAAGCAGAATTCCCGATCCACCGCTCGCCAGCCAAACCATCCTATAATTCTTGAAACACAGGGAAAGAACTTGAGTCCACCATGCTGAACGCAGTCGGTTTCCTCATCATCCTCGGTTGCGTGTTCGGCAGCTTCGTGATCTCGGGCGGCAAGTTCGAGATCATCAGCCACGCGCTGCCCCACGAAATGATGGCGATCGGCGGCGCCGCCATCGGCGCCTTCATCGTCGGCAACTCGATGGCGACGGTCAAGAAGGCCGGCGCCGGCCTCATGCGCGCCTTCAAGGGCGGCCGCTGGAAGGCCAGCGACTATACCGATCTGCTCACCCTGCTGTTCACGATGCTGTCGCTGTTCAAGAAAAGCGGCGCGACCGGCATCGAACCGCATCTCGACAAGCCCGAGGAGAGCGATCTCTTCAAGCCCTATCCACGGCTGCTCAAGGATCATCATCTGATCGAGTTCATGTGCGACTATTTGCGCATGATGACGGTCAATTTCGAAGACCCGCATCAGCTGGAATCGGCGATGGAAGCCGATATCGAAAAGCATCACCACGAGGAAACCGCGCCGCAGCACGCGCTGCAACTGATGGCCGACGGCCTGCCCGCCATCGGCATCGTCGCGGCCGTTCTCGGCGTCATCAAGACGATGGGCTCGATCGATCAGCCGACCGAGATCCTGGGTGCGATGATCGGCGGCGCACTGGTCGGTACCTTCCTGGGCGTGCTTCTCTCCTACTGCGTGGTCGCCCCGCTGGCGGGCAAGCTGCTCGAGACGATCGAGGGGGATTCCAAGCCCTTCACCATCGTGAAGACCGCCATCGTCGCCTACGCCCAGAACCAGCCGGTGCAGGTGGCCGTGGAGATCGCCCGCCGCATGACGCCGTCGGCCTATGCGCCAAGCTTCCAGCAACTCGAAACCGCACTCGACGAGGCAAAAAATGGACTCACACCTGCCACCGCTTGAGGTCGACGCGGACGACGCGCTCGCCCTCCCCGCGCACGGGACCACCGTCACGGCGGCGGACCTTCATGCCCGCCTGCTCGGCGCGCTCGATTCCGACGGCCCGATCGAGGTGGATGCCTCGCAGGTCGAGAGCATCGGCCAGGCGGTCCTCCAGCTTCTCGTCGCCGCCCATGCGGACGCCGAAGCGGCCGGCAAGAGCTTTACCATCGTCAACCCCAGCACTGCCTTCACCGATCGTGTGAACCGCTGTCAGCTTTCCGCAGCGATCGGCATCGATACCGGAGACCTTCTGTGACCAAGCTGATCCTTACCGTCGACGATTCCGCGAGCATGCGCATGCTCCTCAAGACCTCGCTGACCTCGCAGGGCTTTCGGATCGAAAGCGCCAATGACGGCCAGCACGGACTGGAGCGGATGCACGAGGTCAAGCCAGACCTGCTCATCACCGACATCAACATGCCGAAGATGGACGGGTTCGAGCTGATCGAGGCCGTACGCAAGGTGCCCGAGTTCAAGGGCGTGCCGATCCTGGTGCTCTCGACCGAATTCTCGGACGAGAAGAAGGCGCGCGCCCGCTCGGCCGGTGCCACCGGCTGGATCACCAAGCCCTTTGAGGCCGTCAAGCTGGGAGCGGCGATCCGCCGCGTCTGCCCGTGAGCGACGATTTCGACGATATCCAGGCAATCTTCTTCGAAGAATGCACTGAGGGCCTCACGACGGCCGAGGAAGGCCTGTCGGCGATGCAGGGCGGCGACCTGTCCGCCGAGACCATTGCCGGCGTGTTCCGCGCGATCCACTCGATCAAGGGTGGCGCCGGCGCCTTCGGCCATTCGGACCTGACCGCCTTCGCGCACAAGTTCGAGAATGTGCTCGACGAGGTGCGCGCCGGAAAGATCGTGCCGACGCCGGGCGTGATCCGGGTGATGCTCAGCTCGTTCGACGTGCTGTCGGACCATGTCGAGGCTGCGAAGGGCAATTCACCCCGGCCGAACGACCAGGCCGCCCTGACCGCGCTCGAGCAGATTCTCGCCAACAAGGGCGTGCCCGATGGCGATGCCGCGCCTGCGGCACCGCCCGCGGCCGCCGCGCCGCCGCCGCCGGCCGCCCCTGCGGCGCCGGCCGAGGAGGAAGACGAATTCGGCTTCCGCCCGGTCCATGTATCGCTCGACGACTTCGATGCGCCCGCCGGCGGCAGCGAGTCCGAAGCCGGTGGCTGGCGCGTCCGCTTCAAGCCGTCGCGCGCCGCGCTGGCGAATGCCGGTGAACCGCTGCTCACGATCCGCGAGCTCGAAGGGCTCAACGCTACCGTCGAATCCGTCGAACTCGGCGCGGTGCCGTCGCTGCGCGATCTGGATCCCGAGGAAAGCTATTTCACCTGGGTGATCAGCATGCCGGCCGAAGTGCCGGAAAGCGACATCTCCGACTGTTTCGACTTCGTCGCGCCCGATTCGATCATCGAGATCAGCCGCGTCGGCGGCGTCGACGAGGCCGCGCCGCCCGCCGACGGATCGATCGAGGCGAAGCTTGAAGGTGGTGACGAGATTCCGTTCGTGCCGGTAACGGCGATGGTCGAGGATTTTGCCGTCCCGGCGCCCGCGCCCGCACCTGCACCCGTCGCGGCGGCACCTGAAGCCGCCCCTGCCCCGGCTGCGGCGGCAACGCCGCCGGCCGGCGGTGGCGGCACGCCCGGTGGACCCGGTGGCGGCGGAAGTGCTGGCGGCGGTGGCGGTCCGGCAAAGCCGGCCAACGAAGCCGCGCAGACCATCCGCGTCGATCTCATCAAGCTCGACCTTCTGCTGAACCTCGTCGGCGAGCTGGTGATCCGCAACTCGATCCTGGCCGACCGGCTCTCGCCGGCCGATCGCCAGCGCGTCGAACTGCCCGAACTGGCCCGCCTCACCCGGCAGATCCAGGACAACGTCATGTCGCTGCGCGCCCAGCCGATCCGGCAGGCCTTCAGCCGCGTGCCGCGCATGCTCCGCGATCTTTCGGTCGAGACCGGAAAGCAGATCAACCTCGAGACGATCGGTGAGACGACCGAAGTCGACAAGGGCGTGATCGAGAAGATCGGCGACCCGCTGACCCACATGATCCGCAACGCCGCCGATCACGGCCTGGAAAGCGCCGAGGAACGGATCGCGGCGGGCAAGGACCCCGCCGGCACGATCAAGCTGTCGGCCGAGCAGAAGGGTGCCCGCATCTTCGTGCGCGTCGCGGACAATGGCCGCGGCATCAACCGCGAGCGCGTTCGCGCCAAGGCGGTCGAAAAAGGCATCATCAGCGCCGATGCGCAGCTGACGAACGAGGAAATCGATCAGCTGATCTGCGCACCGGGTTTCTCCACTGCGGAGAAGATCTCGAACATCTCGGGTCGCGGCGTCGGCATGGACGTGGTGCGCTCGAACGTGGAAGCCCTGGGCGGCCGCGTCGAGATCCACTCGGTGCCGGGCGAAGGCACGACCTTCACGATGATCCTGCCGCTCACGCTGGCCATCCTGGACGGCATGATCGTGCGGCTCGCCGGCCAGCGCTTCGTCCTGCCGCTCACCCACGTGCTGGAGACGATCCAGCCCGAGCCGGGGCAGGTGAAGCGCACCGCACCCGACCACGAAGTGATCGACATGCGCGGCGAATATCTGCCGGTGAAGCGTGCGACCGAGATCTTCGGCCTGAACGACGACCGCGCCGTCGAAGACTCGCTGGTGGTCATCGTCGAGAGCGAAAGCTCGGGCAAGGTCGGTCTCGTCGTCGATACGATCGACGATCGCCGCGAAGTGGTGATCAAGAGCCTCGACCAGAATCTTCATCCGATCCGCGGCCTCGGCGGCGCGACCATCCTTGGTGACGGTTCGATCGCGCTGATTCTCGACATCGAGGCGCTGGTTTCCTCGCCCACCCGATTCACGCCGAAAGGACTGGCAGCATGAGTAACGCCGACTCCGCCGACGATCGCAAGATCGTCACCTTCTCCCTCGCGAAGCAGATCTTCGGAATCGACATGAGTGCGCTCATCGAAATCCGCGAGTGGGACGAGCCGACGCCGCTTCCGAACGTCCCCAGCTTCATCAAGGGCGTCACCAATCTGCGCGGCAACGTCATCCCCGTCGTCGGCCTCGCCGAACGGCTGGGCTGGGAACCGAGCGTGCTGCACGCCCGGTCGTGCATCCTGGTGGTCAACATCGCAGGCAAGCAGGCGGGCTTCCTGGTGGACGAGGTGAACGACATTGTCGGCATCAACGTCAACGAGATCCAGCCGGCACCGGCGATCGAGACGGTCGAGGAAAGCGTGATCGCCGGCCTCGTCCGCATCGCCACCCGCGCCAAGGATGGCACGCGCGACGAAAATGGCAGCATGGTCCTGCTGCTCGATCTCGAGGCGCTCAGCCTCACCAAGCATCTGGATCTGGCCGCATGAGCCCCGCCGGGGGCGCCGCGGCGTCCGCCGGCGTCGCGAACAGCATGGCGGCCACCCAGGCGCCGGCAGAACTCACCCCGCGTGATTTCGCCGCGATTGCCGCCATCATGCACGAAGACGCACGTATCGCGCTGAGCGAGGCGAAGACGACGCTCGTCCAGTCGCGGTTGGCGCGTCGATTGCGGAAATTCGGGCTGTCGCGGTTCAGCGATTATATCGATCTGGTCCACCGCGACGCGGAGGAGCGGCATGCGATGGTCGTCGCGCTGACGACCAATCACACGCACTTCTTCCGCGAGCCGCATCATTTCGATCATTTCCGGGAACACGTCCTGCCCTCGCTCCAGCGTCGGCAGGGGCCGATCCGGATCTGGTCGGCGGGCTGCTCGTCGGGCGAGGAAGTCTATACGATCGCGATGTGCCTGCTCGGGCCGAACCGCAGCTCGGCCGGGTGGCTTCGTCATGCCGATGTCCGCCTGCTGGCGACCGACATCGCGCCGCACGTGGTCGAATCGGTTCGCAAGGGCGTCTATTCGGAGCAGATCGCGAACGGCGTGCCGGAGCCCTATCGCTCGGCCTGGATGAAGCCTGCCCCGGGCGGGTTCGTCATGGCCGACGAAGCGCGCCAGCTGGTGACCGCGAAAGAACTCAACCTGTTCGAACCATGGCCGCTGAAAGCCGCCTATGATGTTATTTTCTGCCGTAACGTGATGATCTATTTCGGGGACCCGGCCAAGGAAGAGCTCGAGCATCGCTTCGTCGAGCAGCTCGCACCTGGCGCTTTTCTCTACATCGGTCATTCGGAGCGGCTGATCGGGCCCGCCGCGACCAAGATGCGGTCGTGCGGGCACACCATCTACCAGAAGCCGGAGTCCAGGGCATGAATCGCGTACGCACCCTCATCGTCGACGACAGTGCCTCGATGCGGGCGACGCTGAAGCGGATGCTTTCGGCGGATCCCGAGATCGAAGTGGTCGGCGCCGCGCCGGAGCCGTTCGCGGCACGGGACATGATCAAGGCGCTCAACCCCGACGTGCTGACGCTCGACGTCGAAATGCCGGGCATGGACGGCCTGTCCTTCCTCGAACGGATCATGCGCCTCCGGCCGATGCCGGTGGTGATGTGCTCCACCCTCACCGCCCGCGGTGCGGAAGTGACGATCGAGGCGCTGCGCCTCGGCGCGGTCGACTATGTCACCAAGCCGAGCGGCACGCCCGAGGATATCGAGCGCGACGCGCACCTGCTGTGCGAAAAGGTGAAGACGGCCGCCCGTTCGGTGGCGCGCGCCGGGCCGCAGCGCCTGCCCGCACAGCCGAGCGTCGGCAGCGGCGGCGGATCGGGCAAGCTGATCGCGATCGGCTCGTCGACCGGCGGCGTCGAGGCGCTGTTCTCGGTGCTGCCTTCGCTGCCGGAGGATTGCCCGCCGGTGCTGATCGTCCAGCACATGCCGGCAACCTTCACCAAGAGCTTCTCGTCGCGTCTCGATGCCGAGTGCCGGGTGAAGGTGGTGGAAGCTACGGATGGCGACCAGATCATGCCCGGGACCGTCTATATTGCTCCTGGAGGCGATATGCACATGGAGCTCTCAGGCGGAATCAACGGCCGGATCCGGCTGCTGCACGGCGATCCGGTGACGGGTCACCGACCGTCGGTCGACGTGCTGTTCCATTCGGTTGCAAAGCTCGGGCCGGCTGCCGTCGGTGCCATCCTTACCGGGATGGGCAGCGACGGCGCCCAGGGGCTCCTGGCGATGCGTCGGGCCGGTGCCCGCACGCTCGGGCAGAGCCGCGAAACCTGCGTGGTGTGGGGCATGCCCCGCGCCGCCAAGGAGCTCGGCGCAGTGGAACGCGAAGTGGGTTTGTCAGCGATACCGGAGGCCCTGTTAAAGGCCTGCCGCGAAACGGTTAAGGTTGGGAGCGCTTAAAATGCCCGCAGCATCTCAGATCAAGGTCATGGTCGTGGACGATCAGACCAGTATGCGCGCGATGATCCGTCGCGCACTTCAGGATCTCGGTTTCAAGGACGTCCGCGACAAACCGAGCGCTACCGAAGCGCTGCAGGCGGTCAAGAGCGATCGCGTCCACCTGATCATCTCGGACTATAACATGCCCGAGATGGACGGCCTCCAGTTCCTGGAGGCGGTCCGCGGCGATGCCGTGATCGGAAAGACGGTGTTCATCATGCTCACCGGTTCCGCAGATCGCGAGGTCGTCCAGAAGGCGGCCGCGCTGGGTGTCAACAACTACGTCGTCAAGCCCTTCGCGCCCGCGGCGCTGAAGGAGAAGATCGAACGCGTTTTCGGCGAGCTCACCTAAATGCGCAGAGTCTCCATCGTTCAGGGCGAAAACGCAGTGATCGCGGAACCCCATATCGTCGTCTCGACGCTGTTGGGTAGCTGTGTCGCCGCGTGCCTGTACGACCCCGTCGCCAAGGTCGGCGGCATGAACCATTTCCTGCTCGGCGAGCCGGGCGCGGACCACAAGGTCTCGAATGCGGACATGGCCCGCTACGGGGTCCATGCGATGGAGTTGCTGATCAACGGCATGATGGCCAAGGGCGCATCGCGCACGCGGCTGCAGGCGCATCTTTATGGTGGTGCCAACATCATTTCCGGCCTGGGGGGGATCGGCTCGTCCAACGCCGCCTTTGCGCGGCGGTTCATGGAAACGGAGGGCATCTCGATTGCCCATTGCGATCTCGGCGGCACGCTTGCGCGCAAGATCGAATTCCTGCCGCACGAGGGCAAGAGCCGCTGCACGAAAGTGGCGGAGCGCGTCCCCGAACGTCCCGTCGCACCCCCGCCGATGCCCGAGCCCGGCGGAGAACTGGAGCTTTTCTGATGTCGTGCCTGCCCATGTCAGAGCCAACCGCCCCGCAGCCCATGCCCGGCTACGATCCGTTCGCGGGCGTGCTGCACAGCGTGATGGCCGGCGAGATCCGCGAGATCAGCAAGAAGCTCGAGGGCCTTGCCGAGGTGCTGGTGTGCGACGAACATTTCGCCGCCAACTATCTCGAACAGCTCCAGGCGTTCGACTATCTGATCCAGCACGCCGACGAGTGCGTGAACCTGCTCGAGCGGATCGCCGGCGGCGAGGATTCGCTGTCCGCGATCAGCCATGTCCGGCTCGGCGCCGTCCAGGATCGCTTGCGCGCGGCGCTGAAGGGTAACTGACATGGCCCGCGGGGGGGACGTTCGGCCGATCATCGTCAAGAAGGTCAAGAAGGTCGCGGGCGGCCATCACGGCGGCGCGTGGAAGGTGGCCTATGCCGACTTCGTGACCGCGATGATGGCCTTCTTCATGCTGCTCTGGCTGATTTCCAATCCGGACAAGGACCGGCTGAAGGGCCTCGCCAAATATTTCTCGCCGACGATCGCGGACAGCGGTCCGTCGACGCCGGTCCTCAACACCGCGCCCGGCGCGGGCGGCCCCACCCGTCGTTCGGAGGCCGATCCCAGCCCCGCCAAGGGCCAGCCCACCTTCGAGGCGGCATCCGCCGGCACTGCGCGCGGCGGCACCGCCGATGTGCCCGCGACGATGCGCGTGATGGCGTCCGAGCTCCAGATCGCGCTCGAATCGATGCCGCAGAACCAGGGCAAGAAAAACATCGACATCCAGCCCGATCGCCAGGGCCTGCGGATCACGCTGATGGACACCGACCAGCAGTCGATGTTCAAGCCCAACACCGCCGAGCTCAATCCCTATGCCCGCGCGGTGCTGGCCAAGGTGGCCGCAAAGATCGCCTCGATCGGCGCGCAGATCGCGATCGAGGGGCATACCGATGGCGCCGGCGGCCAGAGCGATGCCAACTGGCTGCTCTCCGGCCAGCGTGCGCTCGCCGCCCGCTCGGCGCTGATCGCCGATGGCGTCACGCCGGATCGCTTTGCCGAGGTGGTCGCGCTCGGCGCCACCCAGCCCGTCTATCCCGATCAGCCGGATCGCGCCGAAAACCGCCGCATCAGCATCGTGCTGAAGGGCGAAACATCGGCGCTGCCCAGCGATTCCAGCTTCCGGTTCTGAGGGGATCGCCGTGAAGAAGATGCTGTTCCTCGTCGTCGTGCTGATCGCCGGGCTCGCGCTCGGCGGCGGCGCGGCGTTCGCGACGATCCGGATGCTCGGCGTCGGCGGCGATGGCGCCGCGGCCGCGGCGGAAAAGGAAGCCGAGCTGCCCGAAGCGGGCAAGTTCGTGCCCACCGGCAAGATCCTCGCCCCGCTGGTCTTCGCCGATGGCCGCCTCGCCGGCTATGCCTCGCTCGAGGTCCAACTCGAAGTGCCCGAGGCCAAGGCCGACTATGTCGCCCAGCGCGTGCCGCTGCTGCTCCACGCGATCAACATGCGCACCTATCGGACGCCGCTGGCAGCCGGCCCGGACGGCATGCTCCCCGATCTCGACGCCTTCCGCAAGGTCGTCGACGCGGCCGCCGTCGAGGCATTCGGGCCCAAGGTGGTACAGAAGGTCGCCGTCACCGCGGCGAACCCCGCCTGATCGAAACATCGCGTGGGGCGGCCACCGCTCGTTCCCACAACATCCTATAATGAGTGAAGGAAGGCGCATGCCCTCTCGCATGTGCCGCGGAGGAAAGCAGTGCGCGCGGCCGAACAAGAACTGAGCAGTGAGCAGCAGGCGCCCAGCTGGGTCGATCGCGCCCCGCGCACGGTCACCACGCTCATGGTCGGAAAACTGCTCAGCGAAGAGAAGGGCGAGCAGCTGTGCCGCGTCCGCAACCTCTCGGCCAGCGGCATGCTCGTCGAATCGCGCCGTCCGATCGAGATCGACACCGACATCACCGTCGAACTGCGCTGCGGCCAGCGGCTGTCGGGCCAGGTCGTGTGGAGTCATGATGGCCGCGCCGGCGTCCATTTCGGCGCGCCGATCAACGTCGAAAAGGTGCTCGCCACGGCGCGCGGCACCACGCCATCGGCCCGGCTGCACCGCGCCGTGCCCCGCGCGCCGCGCTTCGACGTCGACTGCCCTGCCCGGCTGGTCTGCAACGGCGTGTCGTTCCAGATCGTCGTCAACAACATCTCGCAAAGCGGCGCGCGCCTGCGCATCGCCGGCCAGCCCGATCTCGATCGGGTGATGACGGTGGCGATTCCCGGCCTCGCCCCCCGCCCCTGCACCGTGCGCTGGTCGCGCGACGGCGAGGTCGGCATCGCCTTCATCGACATGGTCCCTTACGCCGAACTCGCCGACTGGCTGGGCCAGCTCGACGTCGCGCATTGACTCGCGGGCTGCGCCGGGAGCGGCTTCAGCGCCCGAAGCGGTGCACCAGCCGGATACCTACATTATCGATCCCTGGGTTCTGATCCGAGAACAGCCGACGATGGCTGTAATGCTCCCACGCTAGCTCGACTGCCAACTTTTCTGTCAATCGCACACCGATCGAGGCGTTCGGGTTGAAAAGCACCTTCGATCCGAACGAGGTCCGCCTCAGATAAATGTCGTATCGGCGCTGCGCCTCCCCCGCAGACAAACCCGGTGCGAAGGGATCCGGCACGAAACGATATCCGTCGATCACTGTCACGCCGATACCCGCCTGGCCATATAGCCGCCCGCCCAGAACGTGCTGCCGCCATTCGGCACCGACGCTGGCAAAGCTGGTCCGACCGTCGACGTTGACTTGCAGCTTCCCGGTCAGCCGGGGCTTCAGAAGCGCGCGCAGCGGCCTGCTCCGGAAGACCAGTTGTACGTCGGTCGTGCCATCTTCCTCCATGCCTTCATACACCTGCCCGTCCGGCAAATCGGGCAGGTTGAAGGCGAGCGAACTGCCCAGCGGGTGGAAATCGGCGCCGTGCCGGAAGACGCCGATCGCGATTTCCGATCGCGCCTTGTCCGCAGCGGAAGGCGCGATGCTCTGCGCCGGCGCGTTGCCGGAGGCGAGCGTCAGGATCGCGCCGAGGACGCCCAGATTCCATCCCTTCATGTTGGTATTTCCCGAATGGCACGGCTATCGTCCAGCCGCAGCCATGGTGTATGATGGCAATATCTTTTCGTCAAACAGAAAGAATATGATGCGCAACAGCTATGGCTTGCCCCCCAGGAAGGCCGGACTGTGCCGCGCGATCGGGGCGGTCTTCCTGCTCGCTGCGGCAATAACGACGATCGTGATCGCAGTGGCGGGAATTTCGCCGGGTGCGTCGCCGATCTGCGGCGGTGACGAACCTTGCGCCTGGCGTGCGCAGCCGATCCAATTGCTCGATCAAGACGTGCAATTCGCCGTGCTCGCGACCACGGACGCGCGGCGAAACTTCGAAGCCTATGTCGCTCGTGCCGATGTCCGGCTCGGCCTTGCTGCCGTCGAGGCAATCAACCTAGGCCCGTTCGCGTTTCTGCTGCTGGGCGTTGGGCTGGCGTTGCGGCGGCTCGGGGCAAATGAACCCGATGCCCTTCCGCGTGCGCTGCGCTGGCTACGACTGTCTGCGATTGCCGCCATTCTGTGGGCGCTGACGAGCCCGATCTACGATAGCTTGCTGGCTACGATTCTATCGCCCGGCACGCCGGCCGGCGAAAAGGTGGAACTCTATATCTATCTCGACAAGATCGGAGGTGGACTGTTGCTTGCGTTTGCGGCCTATGCGGCGATCTGGGCGATCGAGGCCGGCCTGGAAGCGCGACGAGACCTGGATAGCTTCGTCTGATGCCGATCATCGTCAACCTCGATGTCATGCTCGCGCGCCGCAAGGTCCGCTCCAAGGAACTGGCCGAAGCGATCGGGATCACCGAGTCGAACCTGTCGCTGCTGAAATCGGGCCGGGTAAAGGGCGTTCGGTTCGCCACGCTGGCGGCAATCTGCCGCTATCTCGATTGCACACCGGGCGACCTGCTCGATTACGAGCCGTCCGATAATGATCTACGAGCAGAGGAAGGAAGTTAGGGAGGCGACAGCGTGGATGCCGGGCGGTTCGGTGCCGCGGCTTGCCCGCCCCCTCACCCCGTCGTGAAGCTCTTGACCAGCGAGCCCGCCACCAGCGCCCAGCCGTCGACCAGCACGAAGAAGATGATCTTCATCGGCAAGGCGATCGTCGGTGGCGGCAGCATCATCATGCCCATCGCCATCAGCACCGCGGACACGGCAAGGTCGATCACCAGGAACGGCAGCAGCAACAGGAAGCCGATCTCGAACGCGCGGCGCAGTTCGGAGATCATGAAGGCCGGCGCCAGCGTCGCCAGCGGGGTTTCGGCGCGGCTCTCGATCTTCTTGTTCGACAGGTCGGCAAACAGCTTCAGGTCGCTGTCGCGCACCTGGCCCAGCATGAACACGCGGAACGGCTCGGCGGTGCGCTCGAACGCCACCTTCTCGGTCAACTTGCCCTTGGTATAGGGGTCCACCCCCTCGTTCCACGCCTTCTCGAACGTCGGCGCCATCACGAAGAAGCTCAGGAACATCGCCAGGCTGATGATCACCGGGTTGGGCGGCACGCCCGGCGCGCCCAGGCCGGTGCGCAGCAGCGACAGCGCCACCACCATGCGGGTGAAGCTGGTGATCGTCATCAACAGGCCCGGCGCGAGGCTGAGCACCGTCAGCATCATGACGAGCTGGATCGCCTTGGACGACAGCTGGCTGTCGCCGGCGATGTTGATCTGCGTCGTGGGCGGCGGCATGCCTTGCGTCTGGGCGTGCGCCGCGATCGGCAGCACGACCAGCAGCAACGCCGCCGCCGCGAGCGGTTTACGCATTGAGCGCCTCTCGCACCGCGCGCTTGTTCCAGCGCGTCGTGTCGCGCGGGGCGCGGGTCCGGGTGGAGGCACGGCGGCGCCGGCCGCCGGCAGCGGCGGTGGCGGCAACCTCGATTTCGCCGTCCGCCTCGGCGTCGGCCTCAGTGGCGGCTTTCGCGTCGGCCTCCGCTGCCGGCGTCGCCTCGGCAGGCTCGACGTCATTGGCGGGCACGATCGCCGGTGCGGCCGCAGCTGCGGGCTCAGGCGCCGGCGCAGCCTCGGTCAAAGCGGCGTCGGCAGCGGCCTCGGGCTCGGCTGCGGCGCCATCGCCCGCATCGTCGCCAGCCTTGCCGGCCTGGGCACGCTCGACCAGCCGGGCGAAATCGAACTGGCGCGGCAGCGCGGCGATCTTGCCGATCCCGGCCTTGAGCGCAGCGATATCGCCTTCCAGCCGCGCGGGCGGCGTCGCGGCCGCCTCGGCCACGGGCTCGGGCGCAGCCGGCGGCGGCGGCGCGACGATGCCGGTTTCGATCGTGGCATGGCCTTCCGGGCCGATCAGGATCAGGTGTTCGCATCCGTCGCGGCGGATGAGCGCCACCGAACGCTTGCCGTCAACCGCCAGCCGCTCGACGAGTTCGACGCGCTTGCGCCCGCCCCCGCTGATCCGTCCCGGCAATTTCAGGTCATAGCGTTTGACCGTCCACAAGGCCCCCGCCAGCATCCCCAGAACCAGGCTCAACGCGCCCAGCGTACGCAACATCGACAAGAGGTCCATCAGGGGCGCGACTTCTTCACGAGTTCCGAGACTTCGAGCGACATCACTTCGCCGTCCACCAGGATGCGCCCGGTGGCGACCAGCTCGCCGTTCACATAGACAAGGCTGGGATCGTCCTGGCCGCAGTCGAGCGGGATCATCGCCCCGCGGCTCATCTGCAGGATCTGCCGGACCGGCACCTGGGTCGACCCCAGCACCACCGACATTTCGATCATGATTCCGTCGAGTACCGACATGCGTCTCCCTTTCCCTTGGACTTATAGGAACCTTTTTTCCGCCCCCGACGCCGGTCCCGGCAAAAATTGCCTACAATTGGATCGAAGGCCGTGATGGCCAGGGAGGACCCTATGGATTTGGACGCTTCGCTTGGCGTTTCCGCCTCGGGATTGCGCGCGCAATCGCTGCGGATGCGCGTGATCGCCGAAAATCTGGCGAACCAGGATTCGCTCGCCACCACGCCCGGCGGCGACCCCTATCGGCGCCGTGTCGCCAGTTTTTCGGCGGCGGTGGATCGGGCGACCGGCGCCACCGGCGTCAAGATCAACTCGATCGAGACCGACAAGTCGAATTTCGTCCGCGTCTATCAGCCGGGTCACCCCTCGGCCGACGCGGAGGGCTATATCCTGAAGCCCAACGTCAACGGGCTGATCGAAAGCGCCGACATGAAGGCGGCGCAGCGCAGCTACGAAGCCAATCTCAACGCCATCGAAGCGGCCAAGAGCCTGACGATGCGCACCATCGACCTGCTGAAGTAAGGGAAACCACATCATGTCCATCGGAGCATTGGACGCGACCAAGGCCTATGGCCGGGTCGCCTCGATCGGCGGCGGCCTCGGCACGGCTGGGGGCCTCGGCGGCGCCGGCGACGTCTCGGGCGAACAGTCGGGCTTCGGCGCGATGGTCGAAGGGCTGGTCACCGGCACGGCCGACAAGCTGCGCAGCGCGGAGACCGCCTCGGCCAAGCAGGTCGCGGGCAAGGGCGATCTGATCGATGTCGTCACCGCGATCGGCGCCGCCGAAACCGCGCTCGACACGATGGTGGCGGTGCGCGACCGCGTGGTCGGCGCCTATACCGATATCATGCGCATGCAGATCTGAAGGCGGGCGGGCGCTCGCATGACTCCCACCGAACTCGTCAGCCTTACCGAGGCCGCGCTGCTGCTGATCCTCACGATCGTCGGCCCGCTGCTGCTGACGTCGCTGATCGTCGGTGTGTTCATCGGCCTGTTCCAGGCGCTCACGCAGATCCAGGAAACCACCCTCACCTTCGTGCCCAAGCTGGTGTCGATGGGGGTGGTGTTCCTGCTGATGCTGCCGACGATCGGCCAGGCGCTGGGCGGCTTCATGGCCAAGATCAGCGACATGATCATCCACGGATGATCGTTCCGCCCGATCTCGCGCTGCACGTTTCCGCGTTCTTCATCGTGTTCGCACGGGTGGGCGCGGTGCTGATGCTGCTTCCCGTGTTCGGCGAGGATTCGATCCCCGCGCGCATCCGGCTGATGATCGCGTTCGCGATGTCGGCGGCGCTCTACGGACTGATCGGCGAACCGGCGCGCGCGGCGGTTCAGGGCGGCGCGGTGCTGCCGGCGGTGCTGGTGTGCGAGCTCGTCACCGGGCTGGCGATGGGGATGATCGTCAAGATCCTGTTCTTCGCGATCTCGATGGCGGGCTCGATCGTCAGCATGCAGATCGGCCTGTCCGCCGCGGTGATCTTCGATCCCGCGCAGAGCGGGCAGGCGCCGATCCTGTCGAAAATGGTCGGCATCGTCGCGGCGCTGATGTGCATGGGCATGCAGGTCCACCACCTCTGGATCGGCGCGATCATCAACAGCTACCACACCTTCCCCATCGGCGGCCTCCCCCCGATGCATGACTTCGCGCAGCTGGCGATGGCGGCGATCGAACGATCGATGTCGCTGGGGATCAGCCTCGCCGCGCCGTTCCTCGTCTATGGCATCGTCTTCAACGTCGCGCTCGGCCTCGCCGCGCGGATCGCGCCAGCGATCCAGGTGTTCTTCATCGCCCAGCCGCTCAACCTGATGCTCGGCATCGCGCTCACCATCACCACGATCGGCACGATCCTGACCGTGTTCACGCACGCGATGGCCGCTGCGATGCAGGGAGGCTGGTGATGGCGGAAGGCGGCGATCAGGACGACAAGACACAGGAACCAACCGACAAGAAGCTCGAGGACGCGCGAAAACGCGGCGAAGTGCCGATGGCGCCGGAAATGCGCCACGCCGCGATGTTCACCGCCGCGCTGGTGGTGATGGGCGGGCTTGGCACCTATACGGTCCAGCAATGCGGCAACCTGTTCGTCCGGCTCTGGGGCGGCGCCGACGATTTCCGCTTGTCACCGGACGGTGCACAAAATTTCGCGACCGGCCTGTTCGGCGCCGTCGCCACCGCGCTCACCCCGATCCTTGCCGCGCTGTTCCTGTTCGCGATCCTCGGCGGCGTGCTTCAGGGCAAGCCGATGATTTCCTGGTCGCGGGTCAAGCCGAAATGGAACAAGCTCAATCCGGTCAACGGCTTCACCCGAATGTTCGGCAAGCAATCGCTGGTCGAGTTCGCCAAGACCTTCGCCAAGCTATGCCTGGTCGCGGGCATCGCCGGCATGATCGCCTGGCCGCACGCCGCGACGATCGACCGGCTGGTCGGTGCCGACCTGAACTCGGCCGGCGCCGCCGCCAACGACATCGTCGATGCGATGCTGCGCCCGATCGCGATGCTGGTCGGCGCGCTCGCGCTGTTCGACTTCTTCTGGCAGCGCAAATCCTTCATGAAGCGCATGCGGATGAGCCTTCAGGAAGTGAAGGACGAATACAAGGAATCGGAGGGCGATCCGAAGATCAAGGGCAAGATCCGCGCGATGCAGATGCAGCGCGCGCGCAGCCGCATGATGGCCAATGTGCCCAAGGCCAGCGTCGTCATCACCAACCCGACCCATTATGCCGTGGCGCTGCAATATGATCACGGGGCGATGGCCGCGCCGGTGGTGGTGGCCAAGGGCGTCGACGCGGTCGCGCTCAAGATCAGAGAGATTGCCACCGCGAACAACATCCCCCTCGTCGAAAATCGCCCGCTCGCCCGCGCGCTCTATGCCAGCGCGGAACTCGATCGCCCGATCCCGGTCGAACATTATGCCGCGGTCGCCGAGGTCATCAGCTATGTCCTGCGCATCGCCAAGGCGCGCCGCTGAGCCGACACCTGCGTATAATGCGATTGACTTGCAATATTAGACTTCCCTAAGAGCGCGCCATCGAGCCGCAAAGGGAAATCAAAAACATGTCGTCGCTACGCACCGCTCTCCTCGCTACCGCGTTCATCGCGGTCCCGTTTTCGGCGCTCGCCGATCCGGTCACCGAGTCGGAAACGGATGCGGCGCAGCAGTCCCGCTCGGGCGAGATCGTCGTCACCGGCCTCGTCAATCAGGAAACCAGCTCGGCGACCGGCCTGGCGCTGACGCCGCGCGAAACGCCGCAGTCGATCACGATCATCGACCGCCAGCGCCTCGACGATTTCGCGCTCACCAATATCAACGACGTGCTCGACCAGGCGGTCGGCATCAATGTCGAGCGCGTGGAAAGCGATCGCACCTATTATAATTCGCGCGGCTTCGACGTCACCAATTTCCAGGTCGACGGGATCGGCCTGCCGATGCCCTATGGCATCCAATATGGCGACCTCGACACCGCGCTGTTCCAGCGGATCGAAACGGTACGCGGCGCCAACGCGCTGATGACCGGCGTCGGCAATCCCTCCGCGACGATCAACTATGTGCGCAAGCGCCCCACCGACTCGCTCCAGGCGAGCGCGACGCTGCAAGCGAGCTCGTGGAATCGCTGGCGAGGCGAGGCGGACGTGTCGGTGCCGCTCACCGATACCGTCGCGGTGCGCGCGATCTATGCGCATGAGGACCGCGATTCCTATCTCGATTACAATCACGTCACGCGGAACGTTTATGGCCTGATCGCCCGCTGGAACGTGACGCCCCAGCTCACTGCGACGGTCGGCTACAGCCGCCAGGAAAACAATGCCGATGGCGTGCTGTGGGGCGCGCTGCCGCTGACCTACAGCGACGGCAGCCGCATCCCCTATGCGCGGTCGGCATCCACCTCGGCGCCCTGGACCTATTGGGACACCACCGATCAGCGCGCGTTCGGCGAGCTCGCCTATGATCTGGGCCGTGGCTGGCAGGCCAAGGCGGTGTTCACCTATATCAACAACAAGCAGACGGCGAAGCTGCTCTACGCCTATGGCAGCGTCGACAAGGCGACCGGGCTCGGTCTGAATGGCCTGGGCGGCTATTACCCTTCGGAGATCGACCAGTATCTGGGGGACTTCACCGCATCGGGGCCGTTCCAGCTGTTCGGGCGCGAGCACCAGCTTGCCTTCGGAGTCTCCGCCGGCCGCCTCGACGACCGACAGTGGCAGGGATCGGCGACGAGCACGATCGTCTATCCCGCGGTGCCGAACCTCAACAGCGTCTCGATCGCCGAACCGGACTTCACCCCCGCCGTTCTGGAGGCCGACGACAACACCAACGTGACGCGCGCCTATGGTGCCGCCCATCTGAACCTGACCGATCGGCTGAAGGCCGTTGTGGGCGGGAGCGCGACCTGGCTGAAGGCTGACGGCATTTCCTATGGCGCCGATCAGTATCGCAAGAACAGCGACGTCAGCCCCTATGTCGGCGCGACCTTCGATCTGACGCCTCACGTCTCGCTCTATGCGAGCTATACCAACATCTTCAATCCGCAGACCGAGGTGGACGCCAATGCCCGGCGGCTCGACCCGGTGACCGGCACCAGCATCGAAGGCGGTCTCAAGACCGAATGGTTCGACGGGCAACTCTATGTCACCGCATCGCTGTTCCGCGCCAAGCAGAAGGGGCTGGCGACGGCGGCGGGCGTGTTCGGCGCCGATGGCCCCGGGCCGGTCGGCACGACCTTCTACACCGGCGTAGACACCACCGCGCGCGGCTTCGAGATCGAACTCGCCGGGCAGGTGACGGACAACTGGACGATCAGCGGCGGCTATACCGGCCTCGAGATCGAGGATGAGGCGGGCGATCCGGCCCGCGTGTTCATCCCCACCAAGAGCCTGAAGCTCGCCACCACCTATGCGGTGCCCGAGCTTCGTGACCTCAAGGTCGGCGCGCAGCTGCGCTGGCAGAACGCGATTCGCAGCCCCGATTATACGGTCAAGCAGGATGATTATGCGGTGCTGGATCTGATGGCCGGCATGCGGGTGGTCGATCATGTCCGCGCGTCGATCAACGTCCGCAACGTCACCGACAGCAAGTATCTCGGCAGCCTGATGTGGGGCCAGGCCTATTACGCGCCGCCGCGCAGCGTGATCGGTAGCCTCACCTTCACCTATTGAGCGATCCGGTGAGCGCGCATCTTCGCAGGGGCTGGCGTTATCGCAGCAACATTGCGGTGCGCGCGGTCGTCGGCAGCGTCGGCGCTTATATCGTCGCCGCGCTGTTCGCGGCGGCGGTCGCGCGAACGCTGCCGATCGGGCGGCTCGATGCGGTGGTGCCGGCGACGATGCTCGCCTTTGTTGTCGCCCCCGTGGTGACGATCTGGGCCTTTCTGGCGCGCGGACCGCTGCGCGCGCTGGCCGGCGTCGCGGTCGCGGCGGCGCTGCTCGCGGCGATCGCCTGGGCGGCGGGCGCGCCGGCATGAGCGTCGTGCGCGAAGGTGCCCGCCAGGCGATGGCATGGCTTCACGGCTGGACCGGCCTGTTGCTCGGCTGGGTGCTGTTCGTCGTCTGCCTCGCCGGCACACTCAGCGTGTTCAAGCCCGAGATCGGCCAGTGGATGCGCCCCGAAGTCACCGCCCGCCCCGATCCGGTCGCGGCGATCGCAGCGGCCACCGGCTGGCTCGAACGAAACGCACCCGATTCCTATGGCTGGTATCTCACCGCCCCCGGGCCGCGATCGAACATCGTCGAGGCGACCTATGATCCCGGCGGCGGCTTCATCTATCGCGCGCTGGACCCGGATACGGGCGCACCCGTCGCCCGCGAGACGCTGGGCGGCGAATTCTTTTACCGGCTTCATTTCGAGCTTGAGCTTCCCTATCCCTGGGGTCGCCTGCTCGCCTCGCTCGCCGCGATGGTACTGCTGCTCGGGCTGATCACGGGGATCATCGCGCATCGCCGTATCTTCAAGGACTTCTTCACCTTCCGCCCCGCCAAGGGCCAGCGCTCCTGGCTCGATGGGCACAATGCGCTCGGCGTGCTGGCGCTGCCCTTTCACGTGATGATCGCCTTCACCGGGCTGGTGACGCTTTCGTCGCTCAACATGCCATGGCCGATCACGGCCAATTACGGCAGCGACACACCCACCATGTTCCGGGATTTCACCCCCGGCCAGATCGACCGCCCCCCCACCGGCCACCCCGCGCCGCTTGCGCCGATCGAACCGATGCTGCGCGAGGCCGAACGCCGCTGGGGCGGTGCGCCGGTCGGCCGAGTCTGGGTCGTGCATCCAGGCGACACGGCCGCAGTCGTCACGCTGTTTCGCGCGGACGAGCGGCAAATCGCCTATGCCGCCGGCGAGATCAGTTTCGACGGTGCCACCGGCCGCGTGCTCGCCGACTGGACCGAACACCGGCCTGCGCTGCAGGCGTACGGCGTCGCCTATGGCCTCCACATCGCCCGCTTCGCCCCGATGGCGACGCGCTGGCTCTATTTCCTCGGCGGCGCGATGCTCACGCTCGCGGTGGCGAGCGGCATGGTGCTCTGGGTGGTCAAGCGCCGCGAGCGCGCGCCGCTGTCGCCCGGCAACCGGTTCGTCGAGCGGTTGAACGCGGGCGTCATCGCCGGCGTGCCGATCGGCTGTGTCGCCTTTCTCCTCGCCAATCGCGTGCTGCCACTGGGCATGCCCGGCCGTGCCGATGCCGAAGTGTCGGTGGCGCTGTGGAGCGCGGCTATCGCGATCCTCGCCGGGCTCGTGCTGGCGCCGCGGCAGAGCTGGCGCCTGCTGCTGTCGCTGCTCGCGATCGGCTGCGCGCTGGCGGCAATTCCCGGCGGTGCATTCGCAACGCCCGTCCAGACCGGGGTCAGCCTGACGCTGCTCGGCACCGCGCTCGCCGTCGCGGCGATCGCGCGCCGTCAATGGCGCCGCCCTGCCCCCGCGCCCCGGCGACGCAACCGGCAGGTGCCGGCATGATCGCCGCCGGGCTGACGCTGATCGCGTTCGTGCTGCTTGCCGCATCGACGTCGCGGCACGCCCCGGCGCTGCTCGGGGGATGGGACGCCCCGCGCCGCCGCCCGGCGCTGGGGGTCGCCGGATGGCTCGCGCTGCTGCTCGGGATGGGGGCGGCGATCCTGCGCGCCGACTGGCCGTTGGCGCTGGTCGCCTGGCTCGGGCTGCTGCCGCTTGCGGCGGGGGTAGTCCTGCTCGCGCTCACCTACCAGCCAAGGGCGGCACATCTCAGCGCGGCGATCGGCGCCGCACTGATCCTGGCCGGCGTGCTCGCCTGATCCGCCGTCAGGCGATGCGCGGCACCATCGCCTCGCGCCGCCGCAGCATCGCGCCCAGCGCCGCGAAGCCAATGATCATCAGCAACCACGCCTCCGCCTCCGGCACCGCCGTCATCTGGTCGACGATGGCGCCCGCAATCGCCGCATGGATCTGCGTCGTCGGGTGGATCGCGTCGAAATAGAGCGAGTTCAGGCAGTTCGCGACCTGCGGCGATCCCCCGCCCGGGATCTGGCACGGCATGCTGGTATTGAAGTTCGCGGGAAAACCGAATGCCTCCGGTGCATCAAGGACCGCATGCTGAAGCGCAAACAGGTCGAAAAAGGTCGCGTTCGCTCCCGGAAGAAGCGCCGCCAGCGCAGCGGTCTGTGCGGCGAAGATCGCGCTGATCGCCTGTGACCGCTCGGTCAGTTCGTCGATCCGCCCCGGAATGCCGCCCGCCGTCGCTACTGAAACCGGCAGCAGCCCGATGTCAGGCGAGCCCGTAACCACGAAGTTTCGCGCGCCGAGCCCGTAAAGCAACCCAAGCCCGGTCGCGAGGTCCTCGCCGGCGCCGCTGAAGTCGATCGGCCCGCCGGTCAGGATCGTGTCGCGCACGTCATTCCCGCCAAAGGTCACGAGCACAAGCGCGTCGTTCGGGATCGGCGCGGCGGCAAGCGATCCAAACAGCAGGATCTGGTCAAGAAAGCTGGGGCTCACCTGACCGGGCTTCTGCTCGGCATCGGCCCCGCCGACCGCGAAGTTGGTGCCGCCCGCGAGCGCGGCCATGCTCGGCGCGCCGGTAATCTCGATGCTCAGATAATCGGCGAAGTTGAATCCGTTCGAGAAGCGACCACCGAAATACCCATTGCCCGGGCTCGCCTGTACGCCGCCGGTTGCCAGATAGGCGTTGCCCGAATCGACAAGACTGTCTCCGAACACATAAAGACCGGAATAGCCGAGCGACTGTGCCGACGCGCATGGCGCCACGAACAGCAGGATCAGCGCGAACAAACGCCCGACAATCTTCATGGCACCCCCCATCGGCTTGCCATGATTTACCTTAATATTCGCGCTATTCCAAGTCGCCCATCACATCGTGAGCCTAGCCGACGATCGCCGGCAGAGTCGAACCGTCAGGCCTGCACGTCATATTTGGCGAGTTCAACACGAACGCGAAGATCGATCTCGCTCATCAACTGCGCCAGCACTGGATCGTCGGGCGTGCTGACACTTTCCGCCCAGGCCGCAATTTCGTTCAACCTTGCCGGACTTGGCACGCCCGACACCAGTTCGCGGTGCAGCCTGTCCAACGCATCGATGCCGCGTTCGGCCTGCCGCGCCAGCTTGCGCCGCCGTTCGACCATCGGCTGGGCGACGGCGATCGCCACCAGCGTCTGGACCGTGGTGGGCGGCGTCGTGCCCGGAGTGGGGGTCGGTTGCGGCGCGGCTGCAGGCGGCTCGTCGCCGACGCGCGGAAACCCGGACAGCGACTTTGGCAACGCAGCCAGCATGGTGCGTGCCATCATCGGGTTCAGGTTGTCGATACGCACGAATTCAGGTCCTCATGAGCCTTGTTGGCTCTCCTCTTTCTATAAGAAAATTAGCGACGTTTTTCCACTTTCCCCGGGAGCTTTAATGTACCGTCTGACCGCTTCGATCCTGGCGCTGGTCCTGGCATTCGCCGGCACCCCCCAGGCGATGGCCCAGACCCGGATCAAGGACATCGTCGATGTCGAAAATGTCCGCGAGAACCAGCTCGTGGGCTATGGTCTGGTCGTCGGTCTCGCCGGCACTGGCGATCGCATCCGCAACGCCCCCTTCACCGAGGAATCGATGCAATCGATGCTCGAACGGATGGGCGTCAACATCCGCGGCACCCAGATGCGGACCCAGAATGTCGCTGCGGTGTCGATCACCGCGACGATGCCGCCCTTCTCGCGCGCAGGCTCGCGGATCGACGTGCAGGTGGCGGCGCTCGGCGACGCGACCAGCCTTCAGGGCGGCACGCTGATCGCCTCGTCGCTGCGCGCGCTCGATGGCGAGATCTATGCCGTGGCGCAGGGGCCGGTCGCGGTCTCCGGCTTCAAGGGCCAGGGCGCCGCCGCCAGCGTCAGCCGCGGCGTCACCACCTCGGCCCGCATCGCCGGCGGCGCGATCGTCGAACGCGAAGTGCCCTATGCGCTGCGCTCGGCGAACAGCCTTAAGCTCGCGCTCAAGAACCCCGATTTCACGACCGCCAGCCGTATCGCCGGCATCATCAACCAGCGCTATCCCGGCGCGGCGCAGATGCTCGACCCCGCGACCGTCGAGCTTCACGCGCCGCCGAAATTCGTCGGATCGGTGATTGATCTCGTCACCCAGGTCGGCGAGCTCGAGGTCAAGGTCGATCAGCCCGCCCGCGTCGTCATCAATGAGGCTTCGGGCACCGTCGTGATGAACAACGATGTCCGCATCACCCCGGTCGCGATCGCGCAGGGCGGCCTCACCATCACCGTCAGCGAAACGCCGCAGGTATCGCAGCCGGCACCGCTGTCGAACGGCCAGACCACCGTCGTCCCCCGCACCCAGGTGCAGGTCGACGACGGCAACGGCGCCAGCCTCGCGATGGTGAACGGTCCCTCGCTCCAGACGCTGGTCAGCGGGCTCAACACGCTGGGCGTGTCGCCGCGCGACCTGATCACCATCCTTCAGGCAGTGAAGAGCGCCGGCGCGCTCCAGGCCGAAATCGAGGTGCAATGATGTCGGACATCCCGCCCCTTCCCGTCGGTGGCGCCCCCGCGCCCGCGATACGCCCCGTCGACCCGAAAAATGCGCAGACCGCGCAGGACTTCGAAGCCGTGTTCCTTGGCCAGATGACCCAGCTGATGCTCGAAAGCGTGCAGCAGGACGGCGACTTCGCCGGCGGTCATGGCGAGGAAATGTTCCGCGGCGTGCTCGCGGAAAAACTCGGCGCCGAAATCTCCCGGCGGGGCGGCATCGGCCTCGCCCCCGCCGTTCTCGATCAGATCATCAAGCTTCAGCAAGGACAATCATGACCGCCCAGCTTATCGACGCGATGGTTTCGCTCACCGCCCTGATGGAGGAGGAGAGCGAGCGGCTTTCGCGGACGCCTTATCTGCCGCAGCTGGGGGAGATCGCCAACGCCAAGCTGCGCCTCGCCGGCCGCATCGAGGCCGAGGTCGCCCGGCTCAAGCGCGAGCATCCCGGCGAGTGGCTCGAAACCGTCGAGGGCGAAGAGCGTGCCGCGCTGGAGGAAGCCAGCCGCGCCCTCCGCGACGCTTCCGTGGTCAACGCCCGTATCCTGTCCCGCCAGATCGAGCTTTCGGCGGAAATGATGGCGGCGATCGCTGCCGAGGCGCAGCGACTGACCGGCAGCCGCAGCACCACCTACAGCGCCTGTGGCGCGATCGCTGGGATCGACGCGCCCGCGCCGATCTCGATCAACGCCCGGCTCTGACGCAGCGCCGCAGCGCGCCATTGCCGTCGCCCATCGGAATTCGTGTCGAATTGACACGACCGATGGGCGGGAGCGACAACGGCTCCTGCCTATCCCACGGGCATTGCTCGATAATATTCCAAGCAAAGGCTTGGATAAAATTTTTCCACGATGTTTCTGGTTAGTTTCCTGTAAACTGCTATAGTGGCGGCGCAACATGGGATCGGACTGCACCGGCGGGTCGGTGCCGCATCGCCGTTGTCAGTTAGGGAGGCATTATGATGAAGCGTCTTAAGACCATCGCGGCGGCAGGCGCGCTCGCCGCTGCCATGCTCGGCCTTGGCGGCACGGCCCAGGCAACCACGTTCATGTGCGATCCGGCGCCCGGGATCTGCTCGTTCGACGGCACGACCGGCGGCTTTGCCAATGTGAAGCGCTCTGCCGGCCAGTCGGCGGCGGACACGTTCAAGATCACCTTCGCGTCGGCGGGCACCGCGGTCCTCACCTTCACCACCGCGCATCTCCAGTTCGTGACCGCGACGTTCGACGGCGTGACCTTCACGCCGGTGTCGGGCGCAGACAATGTGTTCAAGATCGCTGCCGCCGGCACCTATGATCTGGTGATGACGGTCGCCAATCCGACGTCGCGCGTCGCATCGTACAGCGGCACGATCGATTTCGCCGCGGTGCCCGAACCCGCCACCTGGGGGATGATGATCGGGGGCCTGGGCGTTGCCGGCGCCTCGCTCCGCCGCCGCCGCATGCGCGTCGCCGCCATCGCCTGATCCGCCACGGCGCATCGTCAATGAAAAGGGGGCGCCCCGATCCAGGTCGGGGCGCCCCCTTTTGTCGTCGCATCGCCAGCCGAGGCGGCGATCAGCCGTTGCCGCCCTTGCCCAGCGCAGTCTTCAGCATCAGCAACTGCTTGCGATAGATGTTGGTCATGGCGCTGAAATCGGCCTGCACCTTGCCCATTTTCAGCATCTGCTCTTCCAGCGTAACGTTGTTGCCGTCCGGCTTGGTTTCGGTAGCGGCCTTGTCGAGCACCACGCCGCTGCTGATCGGCTGAACCGCGCCCAGGCTCCGCATCGCGCCGGTCAGTTCGACGGTCGGTCGCGCCACCGATACGCCGCTCGCACCGTTCAGCAGGCCGGCAAAGCTCGGCTCGCTGGTCTCGCGCGCCTTGTAACCCGGCGTCTCGCTGTTGGCGATGTTCTGCGCGAGCACCTGTTGCCGCTGCGACAGGTTCTGCATCCGGCGCTCGATCGCGGTGAAGATCGATGGCATGTCAGTCATGGTTCAGAACCCCACCAGTGCGGATGTGCCGCTTGAAAGCCTGTTGAGTGCCGCCTGATAATTGGCGAGCTGCGACTTCTCACGTGCGGTCGATTGCTTGCCGGTCGCGGTATTCTTGACGCCGTCGACCATCGTCGCCTTGCCATCGTCCCAGTACAGCGAGCGATAGGCGGTCTGCGACATCGAGATCGCATCGGTGATCTTCGAAAGCGCGACCTTCGCATTGTCGAGCGTGGCGAGGCTAAGTGCTTCGCTCAGATCGAGCCCGAAATTGCCGCCGGGGCGAACTTTCGGCGCCGAACTCGACACCGTCGCCTGATTGGCGATGCGCTGCGGCTCGATGCCCAGCTTCGACAGGGCATCGGTGTCGGCGCCGCCGGCGAGCAGTTCCAGTTCGTGGCCGGCTTTCATCGTGATGCGAAGCGATTGCACGCCATCGACCGAGGTGGCGGTCACGGTGCCCTTGGAGGCGCCGATCATCCCCTGGATCCGCGTCGCGATCGTCTTGAGCGTGTCGTCCTTCTCGATGATCACCTTGCGCACGGCGCCATTGTCGGCCTTGATCGAGAAATAGTCGCCGGGCCGCAGCGTCGTCTGCGTCGTCACCTTGTCGGAAGCCACGGCGTTCACCACGCCGCGGCCAAAGCCTAGCGCGGACAGCGCGTTCGCGCCCCCCTTGTCGGCGGCGACGCGAACCGGCTCGGTGCGCAGCAGCGCCTGGCCGAATTGGTTGGTGCTTTCGATCGCGCCGGTTGCGGTGTCGATTCGCGTGACGAAGCCGTCGGTGGGTCCGCGGCGCGTCGCCGCCAGGTCGCCGGTGGTGCGGCCGCCGGCGTACAGGTCGCTGCCCATGAACGCGATGCTGTCGACCTGATCGTCGGCGGCGCTGCCGATATAAGTCGTCGATGCGCCGCTCAGTCCCGCGTCGATCCGCGTGACGAAGCCGTCGCGCCCGCCGCTCAGCCCGTTGGCCTGGCCGCCGCTGATCGCGGCGCTGGTGGCACCGCCGACGCCGATCGTGCCGTCCTCGGCCACGGCGATCACGCGCGCATCGGCCTTGCCCAGGCTGAAGCTGCCCAGATCGGTCGCAAGCGAGTCGCCCTGCAGCTTCATCACCTCGGCATTGCCGTCGCGCGAGACGAGCGCGAGCAGATTGCCGTCGCCATCGACCGCGAGGCCGTTGACGACGTCGCTGCCGGCGGTGCTGATCGTGCGGCGCTCGGCGAGCTTGCCGCTGGGATCGATCCGCGCGACAAAGGCATCCCCACCCGCCGTCGCGGTCTTGCCACCGACATAAACCGATCCGTCGGCGCCGACGGCAACCGCCTTGGCGGTATCGATGCCCGTCGAACGAACCACGGTGGAGAATTGCTCGTCGCCATTGGCGGCATATTTCGCCACCACCATGTCGCCATCGGACGTGACGCCGTTGAAGCTGCCCGTCACCGTTCCGGCAACGACCACCCCGCCATCGGGTGCGATCGACACGGAGGCGCCCGTCGCCGAGCCGCTGGCGCCCAGGTTGCGCTGCCAGACGACGTTGCCGGCGCCATCCATCTTGGTGAGGAACAGATTGTCGTCGCCATCGGACAGGTTGGCGCCCAGATCGCCTTTCGTCGTGCCGACGACATAGCTATAGCCCTGCGCGTCGGTGACGATCGCGCTGGCATCGGTGTTGGCGTAGACGTTGCTCGTCTTGGTGGTGTTGGTCGTGACCTTGCCGTCCATGTCGGTGGAGGTGGTCGTCACCGTGGTGGTCTTGCCGGCCAGCGTATTCTGCGCCGTGGCGTCGCGATCGAGCGCCTGGATCGTGCCCATCGACACCTTGGTGCTGTCGCCGGCGGGATCGTTCAGGCGGAAGACCTGCGTCGCGCTCGGCGCGTCGAGCGCGGTCTGCCCGGTGGCCACGACCAGCGAGTCCCCCGCGCCGACCTGGTCGAGCGCGATCTGCTCGATGCCGTCGGGCGATTCGACCTTCAGGCCCCATTTGCCGTCGGCATATTCGGGCACGAAGCGGATCAGCCAGCGCGAAACGGGGTTGCCCTTGCTGTCCAGCTGCGGCGTGCCGTCCGCCTTGTAGATCAGTGTCGAGCTGATCTTCTCGTTCAGCGCGTTGGCAACCGAGTCGATCGTCGGCGGCTGCGGTCCGTCGGCCAGGTCGATCGTGAAGCTCTCGGTCAGCCCCGGGCGGGTGAGCTTGGCAGAGAACACCTCGGTGCCGGTGAGCCCGGTCAGCGGGTCGGATCGCTTGGTCACCAGCGGCTTGCCGCTCACCTCGTACAGGGCGGAAGACGCGAGTTCGTTCGACTTCGCCGTCGATGTCGGCTTGCCGAACGCCAGGTTCACCTTGTCGGACGGCGAGGTGACCAGATAGTTCTGCAGGTCCGCCAGGCCCTTGGCGAATGCCTTTTCATAGGTTGCCCGCTGCGCGTCCGACGCGGTCTTCACCGTCGCGGCCTCGGCCAGCACGCGCAGTTTCTCGAGCGCCTTGTATGCGACGAAGGTAGTCTGGACGTCGTCGGGCAGGATCTCGCCGGTGGCGCTGCCGCTCTTGTCGATGATCGTCTTGGTGGTCAGGATCGAGGAAAGCTGCAACGAACTTGCGGTTGCGGCGCTCGTCTCCTCCTTCCACGGCGGGGTGGTTTCGGCCAGCGTGAACTGCGCCTTGGCCGTGCGCACGGCCTTGCTCTCATAGGTGATCGGCGCAAAGGACGTGAAGGCGTTGCTCCCCGTCAGCACGCTCAATCCCACCAGATTTGCCGATAAATTAACTGTCATGCGGGCCGTCCCTTCCCCTAACAATCCTATAATAGAGGGAAGTGTGCCCTTGCGGGCGCGCACGAGCCTTTTTCTGCAGGGATCAGTATGGCAACGACAGCCCCCACGGTGGGCGAACCGCCCGAATTGAAGCGCTACACCGGGCCGCAGCGCGCCGCCGCACTGATGCTGGCGCTCGGCCGCGAACATGGCGCACCGATCTGGGACCAACTTTCGACCGACGAGATCAAGGAGCTGTCGTCGACCATCGCCGGGCTCGGCCGCGTGCCCAGCCAGGTGGTCGAACATCTGCTGATCCAGTTCACCGGCGAGGTCGCCAGCATGGCGTCGCTCCACGGCAGCTACGAAACCACCGAACGCCTGCTCGGCGGCATCCTGCCCGGCGACAAGGTGAAGGAGATCATGGAGGATATCCGTGGACCCTCCGGCCGGACGATGTGGGACAAGCTGTCGAACGTCTCCGAAACCGTACTCGCCGGCGCGCTCAAGCAGGAATATCCGCAGACCGTGGCGGTCATCCTGTCGAAGCTGCGGCCCGATCACGCCGCACGCGTGCTGTCCGAACTGCCGCGCGAATTCGCCGTCGACGTCATCATGCGCATGCTCCGGATGGACACGGTGCAGAAGGAAGTCATCAACCAGGTCGAACAGACGCTGAAGACCGAATTCATGACCAACCTGTCCCGCTCGCAGAAGCGCGATCCGCACGAGAGCATGGCGGAGCTGTTCAACTCGCTCGACCGCTCAACCGAGGAAGCGATGCTCACCGCGCTCGACGCCAAGGCACCGGAAAGCGCCGAGCGCATCCGCGCGCTCATGTTCACCTTCGAGGATCTGGCCAACCTGCTCCCGCCGGCGATCGCCGCGATCGTCCGCGGTGCCGACAAGCGCGAGATGGCACTGGCGCTGAAGGGTGCGCCGGATCAGCTCAAGCAGATGTTCTTCAACGCGATGACCGAGCGCGCCGCGAAGCTGATGCGCGAGGACATGGCGGCGATGGGCCCGGTGCGCGCGCGCGATTGCGAGGAAGCGCAGTCGAGCCTCGTCCGGCTGGCCAAGGATCTCGCCGATCGCGGCGAAATCCTGCTGGTCGATCCCAAGTCCGACGATGCGATGATTATCTGAGGAGCATGGCCCGATGAGTGCCAATATCGAGCGCTTCGCCTTTGATCGAATCTTCGCCGCCCCGCCGGTGGAAAAGAAGCTCGTCGACGAAGACGCGCTGATGGAGCTCGCGGCGCTGCGGGCGGAGGTCGCGCTGCTGCGCGCCGATCACGAAGCGGCGATCGCCCAGGCGCGCGCCGAAGGGTTCGACGCGGGCCTCGCCCAGGCACGGGCAGAGCGCGAGGTCGCGCTGCTCAGCGCGGTCGACGCATTGCACGCCGGCATCGAGGTGATCGATGCCCAGTTCACCGAGATCACCGGCCGCGTCACCGGCGAGGCCGCCGAAGTCGCGCTCGCGGCCGCCGATCTGATCGCCGGCCGCGCCATCGAACGTGCCCCCGGCGACGCGATCGACGCGGCGATCGGCCGGGTGCTCGGCCAGGTCGCACGCGGCACCGAGCTGCAGGTGCGCGTCCATCCCGATCTGGTCGAGGATATCGACGCCCGCATCGCCGATCGCCAGGCCAATGATCGCCGCAAGCTCAACCTCAGCGTCGTCGGCGACGCCACGCTCGCGCTCGGCGACGCGCTGATCAACTGGGACGAAGGCGGGCTCGCGCTCAACGCCCAGTCGCGCCGTGACGCCGTGGCGGCGGAACTTGAAAGCCTGCTGCTCAATTGATCGCCGGCGCAAGACGCGCGAATATTTTCAAAGATGCTGCACAGAAACTTGACTTGAAGCGGTAATCAAGCAGGCGCAGCATCATCGGATGATCTTGCGCACGCTGATTGCATCGCTCCTTGCCGCCACTGCATTGCCGCAGGAGCAGGCCGCCCCGCCCCCGCCGATCGGGCCACGCCCGGCCGTGCCCGACCTTGTCGATCTGGTGCCCGGCGAGGCGATGTGCGACGGAACGCCCGTCGCGTTCACCCATCTCGAACGTCCTTTTCCCATCTCGGCGTTCGGCAGCGCCAGCGACGCGCCCGAGTCCTTCACGCTGCGCTTCCGCATCGACGCCAGCGGCCGCCCCCTCGATATCGAACGCAGCGATGCAACGTCCGGCGGACCGGTCCGATCGCTTTACTATCTCGGCAACGGCATCGCCCCCGCATTCGCCTCCTCGCGCTTTGCACCACAGGCGCGCGGCAATTGCACGATCCGGTTCGAGGCGCGCCGCTTCGCCGCCGCAGAGGCGCCGCTGCCGCTGGTGATGCGCTATTTCGTCGCGCCGCATGCTCGGCATCCCGGCGAACAGGCGCTGTTCCGCCGGATGCATCCCGCCGATACCAACTGCATCGGCGCGGGCAGCCCGAAACTGCGGATGCGTGCCCTACCCGCGTTCGAGGATATTGCGATCGCGCCGGGCGGCTGGGCCTATGCGATGACCGCGTTCGACATCGATGCCAAAGGCCGGCCGGTCAATGTGCGGATCATCGGCTCGGACGGCAATGCAGCGCTCGACCGCGCGTCGGTGGAGGCCGTCCGCCAGAGCCGCTATGCGCCCGAGGCACGGCATGGCTGCACCTATCCCTATTATCGCACCAGCGAAGCAACGATCGCCGCCCCGGTGGTGCCGGACAAGGCCGCGTTCAAGCCCGCCGACGCGCAATGCCCCGACGAGGACACCGACTGGAAGATGATGCCGAAGCTGGCCTTCCCCGCCGGCTTTGCCGAGCGGCGGATCGAAGGATGGGCGGTCATCGGCTATGATGTCGCGCCCTGGGGCGAGACGGGCAATGTCCGCGTGCTGGCCACCGAACCCGCGGCCGACTTTGGCCAGCGCGCGCGCGAGATCGTGAACGCGGCAACCCAGGCCGCCTCCACCAGCGGCCGGACCGGCTGCATCGACATCGTCCGCTTCGTCATGCCGAAAGAAGGGCAGGACGCGCCCGGCTTCGACGACTGATCCGCGCGCCGATGCGCTTCGCCGGCAACGCGGCTAGGCAAAAAATTCCCACCCGGCAGAAACTGCCGTCCCCGCCCCGCCTATAACTAAGGGGACGGGGCACCCGCCCCACGCATGGCAGTTGACGGGGCGGCATTGGAACCGATCAAAAATCTGATGGCTCAGCTGGGCAACACGCGGCTGGCGCTGATGGGGGGTGTGGCGTTCGTCCTGCTGGCGGCGCTCACCTACCTGGCGATGAGCAGCGGTACGTCCAACATGGGCTATCTCTACACCGATCTCGACCCCGCAGCGGCCGCGACGATCACCGAAAAGCTGAAGGCGCAGAACGTCCCCTACACGCTCAGCGCCGACGGCACTGCAATCCTGGCGCCCGAGGACAAGCTCGCCGAACTGCGGATGAGCATGGCCGGCGAGAAGCTGGGCGGCAAGATCGGCTATGAGGTGCTCGACGAGGAGCAGCCCTTCGGCGTTTCCGCCAGCCGCGCCAAGATGAACGAAACGCGCGCGATCGAGGGCGAACTCGCCAAGTCGATCCAGACGATCCAGAACGTCACCGCCGCGCGCGTCCACATCGTCATGCCGGAACGCGCGATGTTCGCGAACGAAAGCCGCAAGGCGACCGCCGCCGTCACGGTCAAGACCAAGTCGCATCT
This sequence comes from Sphingomonas sp. RS6, assembly GCF_054489705.1. Lineage (NCBI taxonomy): Bacteria > Pseudomonadati > Pseudomonadota > Alphaproteobacteria > Sphingomonadales > Sphingomonadaceae > Sphingomonas > Sphingomonas sp. RS6. The sequence continues at coordinate 58,729 of NZ_JBTMWM010000012.1, read as the reverse complement.
CGGCGCCGAAAGCATCGCCTCGATCCGCTATCTCGTCTCGTCCTCGGTGCCCGAACTGTCGCCCGATGCGGTGTCGGTGGTCGATCAGACCGGCGCGCTGCTCGCGCGTGCGGGCGATCCCGGCACCGCCGGCGGCGCCGACGCCGACGAGCGCCAGCAGGCCGTGGAGGCCAAGCTGCGCAGCGAGATCGAAGCGCTGCTCCAGCCGATCGTCGGCGAGGGCAAGGTCCGCGCCGAGGTGTCGGCCCAGATCGACCGCGACCAGACGCGCGAGGAATCGAACATCTACGATCCCGACAAGCAGGTCGTGGCCCGCACCGTCAGCGTCGAGACCGGTGACCAGAACCGCGAGACCGATGCCGGCCCGCAGACCGCCTCGGTCGCCAACCAGCTGCCCGATGCCCAGGCGAACCCGCCGGCGCCCGGCGCATCGCGCCAGTCGGCAAGCAACCAGACGTCGGAAGACACCACCTATTCGAACAGCTCGACCAAGACCGTCACGCTGCGCTCGCCCGGCCGCGTCACGCGGCTCACCGTCGCGGTGATGGTCGATGGCGGCCCGAAGGGCCTGCCTGCCGAACAGATCCAGCGGCTCCAGCGCCTCGTCGAAAACGCCGTCGGCGTCGACACGCAGCGCGGCGACAGCGTCGTCGTCGAAAGCATGCCCTTCTCGGCCGTCCCGGTCGAGGAAGATCAGGGCAGCATCTTCTCGAAGCTGCCGCTAGACCGGATCTGGGGCCTGCTCCAGCTGATCCTGATCGCCGGCGTGGGCCTGCTCGCGCTCCGCATGCTCAAGCCAAAGGCAGACCCGCTGCCGCTGCCGGTGGAGCTGGCGCCCCCCGCGCTCGAGACGCCGAGCGAAGAAATGCGCCTGCTCGCCGAACGCGCCGCCGAGGGCGATCCCGAGGCGATGGAGCAGCTCGAGGCGATCGCGAACGGCGCCGAGCCGGCGCTGCTTGATCAGGAAATCGCCCTCGCCCAGATCGACGGACGCATCAAACTCTCCGCCCTCAAACGCATCGGCGCGACGATCGCCGCCAGCCCGCCAGAGGCTGCGTCGGTCATCCGCCAATGGATGAACGCATAGGACCCGACCGATGAATATCGACCCCCACGACATCATCCCGTCCGACGGCGAGCCCCAGCCCACCCCCGTGTTCGAGGATTTCGAACTGCCCGGCGGCAACGAAACGCCGGCCGGCAGCGCCGGGCTGGAAGCGGTCCACGACGTGCCGGTAAAGGTTCAGGCCGTGCTCGGCCGCGCGCGGATGCCGATCGGCGATCTTCTCAATCTCACCTCGGGCACCGTGCTCGAACTCGATCGCCGCGTCGGCGAGCCCGTTGACATCTTCGTCAACGATCGTCTGATCGCCCGCGGCGAAGTCGTGCTGATCGACAATGCGCTCGGTGTGACCCTCACCGAAATCGTGCGGCCGGACCGCTGATGGCGTCCGCGATCCGCATGCTGCTGATCGGTGCGCCGGGCACCGAATTCCGTCGCGCCGCCGAGCTCGCGCGCAGCGCCGGCGCCGAAGTGCTGATGGCGGACACCCCGGCGGACGGACTGATCCTGTTGCGTGAAGGTGGTGGCGATCTCGTGATGATCGATGTCGAGGCCGACATTGCCGGGTTCATGGACAGCATCCGCAGCGAACGCTTCACCATCCCGGTGCTTGCCTGCGGCATCGACGCGCCGGCCGAACGCGCCGTTGCGGCGATCCGGGCGGGCGCGCGCGACTATGTCCCCCTGCCCCCGCAGCGCGACCTGATCGCCGCCGCGATCGCGTCGGTGGTCGAGCGCAAGGCCCCTGCCTGGATCGGCACCCACCCTGCGCTGGCCCGCGCGCTGTCGCTGGCGGCAGCGGTGGCGCCGAGCGCCGCACCCGTCCTCGTCACGGGCGAAAAGGGCAGCGGCAAGGAAATGATGGCGCGCGCCGTCCATGATGCGTCGGGCCGCCCCCAGGCGATGCACGTCGTCGAATGCGCGGGCGTCGCCACCGACGTGCTCGAGTCCGAGCTGTTCGGGCATGAGGCCGGCGCCTTTCCCGGCGCGGTCGCGCGGCGCATCGGCCGCCTCGAAAAGGCCGGTCACGGCACCGTCCTGATCCGCGAGATCGGCGTGCTGCCCGGCACCGTCCAGGCCCGCCTGCACGACATGCTTCAGAAGGCGCATTTCACCCGTGTCGGTGGCAGCGAGCCGATCCCGTTCCACGCCCGCCTGATCGCCTCGACCAGCTTCGATCTCGACGCACTGGTTGAAGCCGGCACCTTCCGCGCCGATCTGCTGGTGCGGATCGGGCTGGTGCGGATCGAGGTGCCGTCCTTGCGCGGCCGCGGTGACGATATCGTCGCGCTCGCCCGCTATTTCGTGAAGCGGCTCGCCGAGATCGACGGGATCGCGCCGCGCGCCTTTTCGGACGAGGCGTTGGCGCTGGTCGGGCGCTACAACTGGCCCGGCAATATCCGCGAGCTGGAGGAAACCGTCCACCGTGCGCTGCTGCTCGGGCGCGGCGCAGCGATCCAGCCGCACGATCTGGTCCGCGCCGACGGCACGCCGCTCACCGAACTCGAAGGCGATCCGAACCAGCTGCGCATCGACGGGCTGGTCGGCCGCACGGTCGAGGAAGTCGAGCGCGAACTGATCCTCCAGACGCTCGAACGCTGCCACGGCAATCGCACCTCGGCGTCGAACATCCTCGGCATTTCGGTCCGCACGATGCGCAACAAGCTGCGCAGCTTCATCGAGGCCGGCATCGCCGTCGCCCCCGCCCCCTGATCCGGTAGAGCCATACCCCCATGCCTCCCGCCCTGTTGAAGTTCCTCGATCGCATCGGCGCCAATCGCGACATGGCGCTGGCCGGCGGCGTCATCGCCATCATCGCGATGCTGATCCTGCCGATGCCCGGCTGGCTGCTCGACATGGGGCTCGCCTTGTCGATCACCCTGTCGGTGATGATCCTGATGACGGCGCTGTTCATCGAAAAGCCGCTCGAACTCAGCGCCTTTCCGACGATCCTGCTGATCGCGACGATGCTGCGGCTGGGCCTGAACCTCGCCTCGACACGCCTGATCCTGGGCCACGGCCATGAAGGGCCGGATGCCGCGGGCGGCGTGATCGGCGCGTTCGGCGAATTCCTGATGGGCGGCGAAACCGCCATCGGCCTCACCATCTTCATGATCCTGGTGGTCATCAACTTCGTCGTCATCACCAAAGGCGCCGGCCGCATCGCCGAAGTCGCCGCGCGCTTCAGCCTCGATTCGATGCCCGGCAAGCAGATGGCAATCGACGCCGATCTCTCCGCCGGCATGATCAACGAGGAACAGGCCAAGCAGCGCCGCGCCGAAGTGGAAGCCGAAAGCGGCTTCTATGGCGCGATGGACGGTGCCTCGAAGTTCGTGAAGGGCGATGCCGTCGCCGGCCTGCTGATCACCGCGATCAACATCGTCGTCGGGCTGGGCATCGGCGTGATTTCACACGGCGTACCGATCGGCGAGGCGTTCCGCACCTATACCGTGCTGACCGCCGGTGACGGCCTGGTCAGCCAGATCCCCGCGCTGATCGTGTCGACCGCGGCGGGCCTGCTCGTCTCGAAGGGCGGCGTGAAGGGCAAGACCGGCTCGGCGCTCGGCGAACAGCTCGGCCGCTATCCCAAGGCGTTCGGGATGGTCGCGTTCCTGATGGCGGCGCTGGCGCTGATGCCCGGCCTGCCCTTCATCCCCTTCGCGTCGTTCGCGGTGCTTTCGGGCGTCGTCGCGTGGCAGATGTCGAAGCGGATCGCCCAGCGCGAGGCCCAGGCCCGGATCCAGACCGCGCAGGAAGTTGCCACCGCCCAGGCGGTCGAACAGCCGATCTCGCAGACGCTGGCGATCGACGCCGTTCGCATCGAGATCGGCTATGCGCTGCTGCCGATGATCAACGACGATACACGCGAACCGCGGCTCGACGATCAGGTGCGCGCGCTCCGCCGCCAGATGGCGACCGATTACGGCTTCGTGCTGCCATCGGTGCGGATCATCGACAATATGAGCCTCAAGCCGAACGAATATGTCATCTCGATCAAGGAAACCGAGGCGGCGCGCGGCGAGATCAAGCTCGAAAAGCTGTTGCTGATCAATCCGGGCGGCGGCCCGATCGGCCTGCCGGGCGAGAACACGCGCGAGCCGGTGTTCGGCCTCCCCGCGCTGTGGATCGACCGCGAGCTGCGCGACGAGGCCGGTTTCCGCGGCCTCACCGTCGTCGATTGCGGCACGATCATCGCCACCCACCTGACCGAACTGGTGAAGGACAATATCGCCGATCTGCTGTCGTACACCGAGACGCAGAAGCTGCTCACCGAAGTCCACAAGGAATCGGAAAAGCTCGTCGCCGACATCATCCCGTCCAAGGTCTCGATCTCGAGCGTGCAGCGCATCCTCCAGAACCTGCTCGCCGAGGGCATTTCGATCCGCGACATTCCCACGATCCTCGAAGGGATCGCCGAAACCGCGCCGCTGACGAGCAATCTCACCCAGATCACCGAGCATGTTCGCAGCCGCCTCGCCCGCCAGATCAGCGCGCAGCAGACGCGCGGCGATGCGATCCCGGTCGTCACGCTGTCGACCGACTGGGACCAGGCCTTCGCCGAATCGATCCTCGGCCAGGGCGACGATCGCCAGCTCGCAATGGCCCCCACCGCGCTGCAACAGTTCATCGCATCGGTGCGCGAAACCTATGATCGCCTTGCCGCCGACGGCGAAATCCCCTGCCTGCTCACCAGCCCGGCGATCCGCCCGTTCGTCCGCTCGATCATCGAACGGATCCGCCCGGCCACCGTCGTGCTGTCGCAGAACGAGATCCACGCGCGCGCGCGCATCCGCGCGCTGGGCGTAATCGGCTGAGCCGCGCACCGCCGCGGCGCCGATCCTTCTATAATGCATGAAGCGGCCGATTGCGGCCCGGCATGAGGCGACTGAATGAACGTCACGACGATCGGCTTCCCCTTCGGTACCCCCTCTGCCCCCACCGGCGCGACCGAGGCCGCGACCGGCTTCGCCGACGCGCTCGATGCGTTGGTCGCCGGCGGCGTCGCCGCGCAGACCCCGATGATCCCCGGCACAGCCGGAACGGCGCCCCTGCTGCCGGCCGTGTCTGCCCAGCCGATGCTGCCCGGCACCACGGCCAACGCCGCGACGGCGATGCCCGGCGCGACCGAAACGACCGTCGCGGCGCCTGCCCCGGACAAGGCCTCGCTCGCCATGGCGCAGCTGCTCGCAACCTCGGCACCGATCGTCCTCGGCGCCGGTCCGCAGCCGCTCGGCGGCGTCACCACGCGCGGGGGCAGTCTGCCCGCCGGCAAGGCGCCTGCTGCGACGCCCGCAACCGACGATGCCGCAGCGGCGCTCGCCCCCACCCCGCCGGCCCCGACCGCTCCCGAAGCAGACGCCGCAGCGCTGCCGGTGGCTGCGCCCGCGCCTGCGCTCGCCGCCAACACCGCGACCAAGGTCGTGCCGACACCGCCCGCCGGTGCCGAAACGGCTACCGACCCCGACGCGCAGATGGTCGCGCTGCCCGATGTCGAGCCTTCGCTCGGTGGCCCCGATCTGCCGCGCACCGCGCGTGACAGCGTCGCCCCAGCGGTCAAGTCGGCCCGGCCGGGCCGCTCGTCTGCCGATGTCGCACCCGCCGACAAGACCGCCGACGAGGCGGCGGCCACCGCCGCAGCGACGGCAGCAGCCGCTGTCCTGCCGGTCGCCGTGCCCGTCCAGGCGCCCGTCGCCGACCAGCCCATGCCCGCCACCGGCAAGCGCAGCGCCCGGCCCGACGGCGCCGACCAGCCGGTCGCCGCGACGACGAGCCTCTCGTCCACCGCGCCCGGCGCGAAGGTCGCGGGCGGCACGGTCGCAGCGCCCGCCGCCGCCGAGCATCAGTCCGCGACCAACACCGGCACCGGCGAACGCGGCGAAGGCGCCGGCAACCCGCAGGGCGCGCCGATCCCCGCGTCGGGCGCAGCGACGTCGCACCACGGCGCCGCCGCACCGGCCTTCACCGTTCCCGGCGCTCCCCAGAGCGCTGCCGCCACGTCGCCCACGGCTCCGGCGGCCCCGGCCGTCGCCGCGACCGCGGAACCCGTGGTCAATGCGCGCCCCGGCGAACTTGGCCGCTCGATCGGCCTCGAAATCGCCCGCAAGGTCGATGCCGGCGAAGACACGCTGCGCGTCCGCCTCAACCCCGCCGAGCTCGGCAAGGTGGAAGTGACGCTGGCATTCGATGACGATGGCGGCCTGCGGGCGACGCTGCGTGCCGAAAGCGCGCACACGCTCCACCTGCTTCGCCAGGATGCGCCCGATCTCGGCCGCGCGCTCGATCAGGCCGGCCTTCGCACCGATGCGCAGAGCTTCCGCTTCGAGGGCCGCGACGGCGGCACCGGCGGCAATGGCGGCCAATCGAGCTTTCAGCAGCAGTCGCGCGGCAGCCAGCAGCAGTTTCGCGACGATCCCGAACCCGATGTCCAGGCCTATCGCACGCTGCGCGGCGACGGCCAGGTCGATATGATCGCCTAGGAGCATTTCATGACGCTTGTTACCGGCAGCACCACCGGCACCACCGCCACCGAAACCGGCAGCACCGCCCTGTCGAAGCTGACGGCGGACTATGATCTGTTCCTGAAGCTGCTGACCACGCAGATGCAGAACCAGGATCCGCTCGATCCGATGGACAGCTCCGAATATACGCAGCAGCTGGTCCAGTATTCGCAGGTCGAACAGTCGATCGAGCAGAACAAGACACTGACCTCAATCCTGTCCAACCTGAACATGGCGTCGCTCACCCAGAGTTCGTCGATGATCGGCCAGAAGGTCGAACTCGATTCGGACGTCGCCGGATTGAGCGCGTCGACGCCCGCCCAGTGGAACTGGATCGCGGCAGGTTCGGTCACCTCGGTCACGGCGACGATCCTCGATGCCAATGGCAATGAGGTCGACAAGGTCGACATGCAGGTATCGGGCACGTCGGGTACGTTCGCATGGGACGGCAAGACGAGCACGGGCAAAACGCTGGCAGACGGCGTTTACCGCGCCACGCTTACGGGGACGAACAGCGCCGGCACCAGCATCGCGATGCAGGCAAGTGCTTCTGGCACAGTGCAAAATGTTCAGATGCTCAATGGCGCCGCGGTTGTGTCAATCAATGACGCTCAATACCCGACGAGCCTGATTACGCGTATCGAGAAGTGATGACACCGATAGACCAGTTATCTACGATATCTAACGCTAGGTATAAATCCTGTACTCCGATTCCGTGATATTTACTTCAATCGACGTGAGAAACGTTGTATAAGAACTACAGAAGGCGGCGAGGACGTACCGATCCCCTCGCGATCCTCCCGCCTTCATCTATCTGCCAGGCACACCCCCCCGCCTGGTACATGCGGCAGGCCGGTTTCCCCCAACCGGCCTGCCGCCCGCGTTTCCGGGGTCTGCATTTCACGCACTGCCCTCGCCCCGCACGCAATGGACCAGCGCACAAGATGGGCGTAGGATGCGACGGCCAGATCGCCCGGCAATCTGCACGATGCTGGCCGTGATCGAGGAGGCGGGCTCGGTGAATGACGCGATGATCGCTCTTGCGCTCGCATTTGCCGCGCCGCCCGCCGATGCGGCTGCGGACAGGATCGGCGAAACCTGCACCGGAACCGAGACGGTCCGGGTCGGCAATCGGCGGGCACAGCTCGTGCCCTACACGCTCGACTTCAGCGCCGACCTGAAGGCGCAATCCTGGTGTTATGGCGGCTGCGGGCCGCACCAGACCTTTGCGATCGCTCGCAGCGACGACAGCGCCGTGCAGCTCGCCGACGTCAATGCCGCCAGCATCGAACCGGGCGACCAACGTCGATCGATCCGGTTCGATCGGCGATCGAACACCCTGACCGACGACCAGTCGATGGATCTTGGCAGGATGGGATCGATCATTCGGCACGCCACGGCGCGATGCCGTGCCTCGGCGTTTCACGCGCCGGCGGCGCTGCTACGGCTCAAGCGGCCCTAGGCGGACGTTCGTCCGTTCGGCGATGATGCGTGAATGCGAACGATCGGGTTCGCCGGCGTCGCCGGCGGCCTCGAGCGGTTTCGATCGTGGAAAGGCGAACGCCGGCCACCCCCGGCCGGCGGGAAGGTCAAAACCAATGGTCGCGCGTAGCGCCGCGATCGGCCATCCGGCCGATGCGCGGCCAGCGATCAGACGAGGCGGGCGCTGGCCACCATCGCGGCACCATCGCAACCGATCGGCAGCAACTGCACCGGCGCGGCCGCGGGCTGTGCCATCTCGCGCACCGTCACCTGGTCCAGGCCGCATCCGGCCACGGTGGTCGGCACCACCAGCATGGCGATGCATTCGGCAATATCGGGATCCTCGCGCGGGCCGATCGTGTCGAGCACATCGGCCAGCGTCATGCCCGGCGCAGTCAGCGCGCGTTCGGCCGCCGCGCACCACAACGCGCTTGCATTCTCCACCGTCAACGACAGTGAAACGGTGTAACTCTCACCACTGATACCCGGTCCGAACTCGCGAAAATCCATCATTGCACCCCTGCTGCGCGGGTTAATCGCCAGTTAACGGATGCCCCAGAAAGGCATCGCTGCGTATTCAGTAGATGCACCTAACCGTGCTTCTACGGATTCAATGCACCCGCGCCTCGGCTCGACGAGCCAGTTCGCGGGCATGCGCGGCCACCAGGCACAGCTCGGCATAGAGCCGGTCCCAGAAGGGCGCGGGAATATCGATCCCCTTCGATGCATCCTGGGTCAGCGACAGCGCCGCCGACGGCTCGAGCGCGAGCTGGAAGCGCGTGCCAAACATGCCGTCGACATGCTCGTCGGGCAGCGGATGCGGCACCGAAAGCCTCGCCGACATGATGAAGCCCGAAAGAACGTCGACGCCGTATCCGTCCAGCAACACGCGGGGCCGGCCCGTCATGTCGGGGCGTTCGATGACGACGAGCGCACCCGACGGGTGCTCTTCGACACTCACCCTCAGGCGGCCGCCAAACGCATCGGTGATTTCTCGTATACGCGGAAACAAGTCCGAAATCTCCTGTCCTTCCCCATTATAGAATGGGAAACCATTTCATCCCGGAGACGGCGCACAAAAAAAGGCCGGGATGGCGTACCATCCCGGCCTCCGTTCAAGCCTTTGGCCCCCAGGGTTGGGCCTTGGGCTCTTAGCGGAACAGCGACGTGATCGTCTGCGGCGCCTGATTGGCGATCGACAGCGCCTGCACGCCCAGCTGCTGCTTCACCTGAAGTGCCTGCAGTCGAGCCGATTCCTTCGCGAGGTCGGCGTCGACGAGGTTGCCGATGCCGCTCTCGATCACGTCCGACAGCTTGCTGGTGAAGGTCGCCTGCGCATCGATCTTGCGCGAAGCCGCGCCGAGCGTGCTGAGGCTGGTCTTCAGGTTCGCCTGCGTGGTGGTGATCGTGTCGATCATCGCCTGCGCATTCGACTGGCTGGAGATGTCTCCGCTCGCCGAGATCGTGACGATCGAACCGCCCAGATCGAGGCCCTGGTTGGACACGCTCAGCGAGTCCGGGTTCCAGGTGGTCGCCGACGTCGTGTCCGAATCCTGCAGCGACTGCAGCGCGGTCACGGTGCCGCCCGAAGCCTTCAGCAGGTTGGTGCCGTTGAAGTCGGACGAGTTGACGATCGTGGTGATCTGGTCACGCAGAGCAACGAAGTCGTTGTTCAGCGCTTCGCGGGTCGCATCGTCGATGCCCGCGTCGGCCGCCTGATAGGCCTTGGCCTTCATCTGGTTGACCACGTCGGAGATCTGCTCAGCGCCGGCAACGGCGACGTCGGTCACGCTCTTGGCGCGGCTCAGCGACGAAGAAACGGCCTTCAGGCCGCCCATGTCGCCACGCAGGCCCTGAGCGATCGTGTACGAAGCCGAGTCGTCCTTGGTCGACGAGACCGAAAGGCCGGTGTTGATGCGGCTCTGAGTGGTGGCGAGACCCTTGTTGGTTTCATTCAGGCTCTGGAGAGCCGCCATTGCGCCAACATTGGTGTTAACGGAAAAACCCATGATGATTTCCTTCTTGGACTAGAGCCGCTTCTGCGACCCGGATCGGAACCGCCGATCCGCGGCGGCGCCCTTGTCAGGCCCCGCAGGTTCATTGTGGAAAGGAATCCAGGAGGACCAAAATAATCCTGGAAATTTTGATGGTTACGAGGTGGTTAACCGGAACCCCCAACGCGAAAGGGGCCGGGGCGCGCCGCATCTGCGACGGGCCCCGGCCCCTTCTCCGCCGCGCGTGGCGGTCGATCGTTCAGAACGGGAACAGCGCGTCGTAGATCTGCTGGCCCCAGCGCGCCTGCTGCGCGTCGGTCAGCTGGCCCTTGCCGCCATAGATCACGCGCGCCTCGGCGATCTGGCTGTGCGCGACCGAATTGTCGCGGGCAATGTCCTCGGGCCGGATGATGCCGGTGACGATCAGTTCGCGCATCTCGAAATTGACGCGCACTTCCTGGCGGCCGCGGATCATCAGATTGCCGTTGGGTAGCACCTGGGTGACGATCGCGGCCATCGTCATGTTGATCGTCTCGGACCGGTTGGTCGATCCGCCGCCGCTATATTTGGAGGTCGAGCTGGTATCGACCAGCGATCCCGGGTCACGGCCGGTCAGCTTGCCGATATGGCTTTCCAGGCCGAGCAGCCCGGCGATGCCGCCGGCCTCGGATCCGCCGCGCGTGCGCGACGTCGTGTTGCCGATATCGGCCTTGTCGGCGATGTTGATACGGATCGTCAGGATGTCGCCGGTTTTCCCCGCGCGCTGGTCGCGGAAGAACGCGCCGGCGCCGGTGCGGAACAGCGACGCTGTCGGCGCGGCCTGCGCCACTGTGGCCGGGTGGCGACCCGCGCGATCGGCCGGATCGGCCAGCGACGCTTCCAGCGCCGGCGCGTCGATCGTTTCGGTTGCGGAGAGCTTGGGCGGCTTGCCCACCGATTTGAGCCGGCCGACCGCGCCGCAGCCGGACAGCATCGCGCAGGCGGTGACCGCCAGAACCACGTTACGCATCAGAACTTCCTTCAAGGGGTGGTGATCCGCACCGATCCGGTGCCGTCGACGACGCCGTCGAGGGTGCGGCTGGTGGCGGTGACGAGCACGCGCACCGTGTCGCCGGCCGCGCCGCCGCCCAGTGCCCGGCCCGATGCGCTGATGACCATCGCGCCCGACGCGATCCGCACCGTCACCGGCTCGCCGCGGCGGACGAGCTGGGCACGGGTCACGTCGCTGCGCCGGATCACGTTGCCGGCGGTCAGGTTGCGCGTCGCCTCCATGCCGACGAGCTCGTCGATCTGAAGCGCGCCGCGCGCGGTTGCCGCCGGCCGGTCCTCGACCGCCAGGTCGCGCACCTCGATCGGCTCGCCGCGCGCGACCGATTGCTGCAGGACGGCCACCGGCACGTCCTGTCCCGGTGCGACTGCCGACAGCAACAGGGCGGCGAAGGCGAACATCAGCGCAGCTGGCTGGTCGTCGCCAGCATTTCGTCCGCGGTCTTCACGACGCGGCTGTTCATCTCATAGGCACGCTGCGCGGTGATCAGCGCGGTGATTTCGGCGACCGGATTGACGTTCGATGCTTCGATGAAGCCCTGCGTCAGCGTGCCGTTGCCGGGCTCGCCCGGGGCGGCGACGGTCGGCTGGCCCGACGCGGCGGTCTCCAGGAACAAGTTGCCGCCCTTCGCCTCGAGGCCGGATTCGTTCATGAACGTCGCGAGTTCGAGCTGGCCCAGCTGCTGCGGCTGGGTGTTGCCGGCCACCACCACTTCAACGACGCCGGTCTTCGAAACGGTGAAGTTGGTCACGCCCTGCGGCAGCGTGATGCCGGGCTGAACAATATAGCCGTCCTGCGTCACCAGTTCGCCCTGATCCGAAATCTGGAACGAACCGTCGCGAGTATAGGCGGTGCTGCCGTCGGGCATCGTCACCTGGAAATAGCCATTGCCCTGGATCGCCAGGTCATAGGGATTGCTGGTCTGCGTCAGCGAGCCCTGCTCGTTGATGCGATAGACGCCGCCGGTCTTGACGCCCGCGCCGATCTGGATGCCCGACGGCACCTTGGTATCGCCGCCGGTCGACGAACCCGGCCGCGACACCTGCTGGTAGAGCAGGTCCTGGAATTCGGCACGCTGGCGCTTGAACGCCGTCGTGTTCATGTTGGCGATGTTGTTCGAAATGACGTCGACGTTGGTCTGCTGCGCGAGCATGCCGGTGCCGGCGATGGAAAGCGAACGCATTTGAACTGCCCTTTCGTTTGAATCAGCCGATCCGGCCGAGCTTGTCGATCGCCTGCTTGCGCATGTCCGACATTGAATCGGCCATGCGCTGGCTGGTCTGATAGGCTCGCAGGATCTGGATCATGTCGGTGGTTTCGGCGATCGCGTTGACGTTCGATCCCTCGACGCCGCCGGTCTGGAGACGGGTATCGGCGGCAGCGAGTTCGCGGCCCCCGGTTGCGTTGAACATGCCGTCGCCGCGCGGATCGACGCCGGCCTCGCTGTCGAACACGGTGACGGCGACGCGGCCCAGCGGCCCTTCGCGGCCGACGATCGTGCCGTCCGAACGCATACTCAGCTGGCCCGCCTGGTCCGCCGGCACGTTGATCGGCTTGCCGCCCTCGCCCAGGATGCGCTGGCCGCCAGCGGTTGCCAGGTCGCCATTTTCGAGCACCTTGATATAGCCCGCGCGCGTATAGGCGGTGGTGCCGTCGCCGGCCTCGACCGCGAGATAACCCGGCCCGTCGATCATCACGTCGAGCGGGTTGCCGGTCGGCTGGAACGATCCGGCGGCCATGTCGTGCACGGCGCCGTAATCGAGCACGAACGAGGTCTGCTTCGCCGGCTTGATCGATGAATCGGTCTGCTCGACATACTCATGGAACACCGGCTGCTCGCGCTTGAAGCCCACCGTGTTCATGTTGGCGATGTTGTTCGCCACGATGTCCAGCCGACGGCGAAGCGCCTGTTCCTGGCTGAGCAGCACATAGGAAGAGATGTCCAACGGGTCGTCCCTCGAAATTTGTCGCTAGGCAGAAATTGCCGGGTGACAGTCCTATAATAGGAGAAAATCGGAGACGCGGGCGCCGCGGTCGAAAAAGGAAGGTCCAGGGGTATGTCGGCGGAAATCGTCGAAGATAAGAGCGCGGACGCCGCACCTGCGGATGGCGCCAAAAAGAAGAAGAAGCTGATCATGATCGGCGGCGCGGCGGTTGCGGCGCTTGCGCTGGGCGGCGGCGGTGCCGCCTTCTTCCTCGGCGGCAGCAAGACCGAAGCCACCGCGGCCGAGGCCGGGCATGGCGGCGAGGAAGCCGCCAGCGCCGATCATGGCGGCGGCGACAATGCCGAGGAAGGCCATGGCGAAGGCAGCGGCGAGAAGTTCGTCGATGTGCCGCCGCTGTCGGTCAATCTGCGCTCGCCCGATGGCGCGCCGCGCTTCCTCAAGCTGCATTTCATGCTCGTGCCGGGGCCGAAGGGCAACGAGACGACGCTGAAGGACCAGTTGCCGATGGTGCTCGACGCCTATCAGCCGTTCCTGCGCGAGCTTCGCCCGGAGGATCTCGCCGGCTCGGCGGCGGTGTTCCGGCTGAAGGAAGAGCTGATGGTGCGCGCCACGCGCGTGCTCGGCCCCGGCATGGTCAAGGACGTGCTCATTCAGGACCTGATCCAGCAATGATCGATCTCGACGATTTCGACCTTCCCGATCCCCCCGCCGCCCCGTTCGGCGGCGAGGAGGGCCGGTTCGACCAGGCGGACATCGACGCGCTGTTCGGCGGCAGCGAGCCGGTCGCGAAGAAAAAGGGCCTGCGCGCAGTCCTTGAATCAAAGGTCATCAGCCACGAGCGCCTGCCGATGCTCGAGGTCGTGTGCGACCGCGTCGTCCGCAGCTTCGCCAGCTCGATGCGCAACCTCACCTCGGACGCGATCGATGTCAGCCTCGAGGAAGTCACCTCGGCGCGGTTCGGCGAGTTCATGAACCGCGTGCTGCTGCCTGCGATGGTGGGCGTGTTCAAGATTTCCGAATGGGAAAGCTATGGCCTGATCACCGTCGAATCGGGGCTGATCTACGCGGTGGTCGATGCGCTGCTCGGCGGCCGCGGCAGCAATTCGCCGACGGTGATCGACGGCCGCGCCTTCACGCCGATCGAGACCGCGCTCGTCTCGCGCGTGCTCGAAATGGCGCTGCGCGACTTCTGCGAAGCCTTTTCGCCGATCGAGTCGGTCCACATGAATCTCGAACGCATCGAGACCAATCCGCGCTTCGCGGCGATCGCGGCGACCTCGAACATCTGCGCGATCGCCACCTTCCGCGTCGACATGGACGGTCGCGGCGGCTGCTTCACGCTGGTGTTTCCCTATGCCACGCTCGAACCCGTTCGCCACAAGCTGCTCCAGCGCTTCATGGGCGAAAAGAGCGGCCGCGACAGCATATGGGAGGCGCACATGGCCTCCGAGATCCGCAAGACCAACGTCACCGTCAGCGTGCTGCTCGGCGAAAAGCCGCTGCCGCTGTCCGATCTCGAAACGCTCCAGGTCGGCCAGGTGATCTCGCTCCACAAGAGCCCCGACGATCCGCTCGACATCGCCTGTGGCGACGTCAAGCTCGCCCAGGCCCAGATCGGCCAGCGCAGCGGCCGCGTCGCCGTTCGCCTGGTCAACGATGTTTCCCGCACAAGGAAGAAGACCCAATGAGTATCGCGTTGCTCGCCAATGTGCTGACGATCGTGCTGTGCGTCGCCGTGCTCGTCCAGAGTCTGCGGATGATGCGCAGCCTGCGCGCGGTGAAGGACGGCGCGCTGACCGACGTCGTCAAGGCGCTCGACAATGCCACCACCCAGGCGCGCGCCGTCCTGTCCGACATGAAGGCGACGCTGGGCACCGATTGCGCGCGCCATGCGCGGCTGGTGGAAAATGCCCGCGAACTTCGCGACGAGCTGTCGGACATGATCGGCATCGCCGATTCCGCCTGTGAGCGGATCGTCGCGGCGGTCAGCATGGCGAATGGCGTGCGCTTCGCCGCCGATGCGGTCGCCGCCGCCGAGGCCGAGATCGAATCCGGTGCCAGCACCGGCGCCGACGCGGCGGATACCGACGCCGACGCCCTGCCCCGCAGCTCGATCTCGCACGAGGCGGCGTGATGCCGCGCCCTTCGCTTCTGCTGCTGATGGCGGCGGCGTCGGCGATCGCGGCGGTCGCCAATGCCGCCGGGCTTGCCGCGGCCGATCAGGATTCCGCCGCGCCCAAGACGCGCCTCGGCAATTCGATCGAGCGCGATCTCAGCGAACGCGATGCCGATGCAGCGCGCCGCAAGCGCGCGCTCGATCTGCGCGAACAGGCGGCAAAGGCCGCTGAATCGCGGCTTCAGGCCGATCTCGAGGCGCGGCAAAAGGCCGATGCCGCCACGGCACCCGGCGCGCCCGGCGCACCCGGCCCGGCCGAAGCGCAGTTCGACGACCTCGCCCGCATCTATCAGGCGATGAAACCCGCCAAGGCGGCCGTGGTGTTCGAGCAGCTCGAAATGGAAGTGCAGATGAAGGTCGCCCAGCGGATGCGCGCCAACTCGACCGCCGCGATCCTGGCGGCGATGTCCCCCAAGGCGGCAGCGGCGCTGAGCATGGCGCTGGCCCGCAAGAACGCGGTGCAGACGGGCAAGCCAACCACCGTTGCAGACGCCAAGCGATAGGTCGCGAAGGGGCCAACATCGGCTTGTCTCGCATTGGGCGAACAGCCGATGTTAGGGGTGGTGGGCCTGCAGCGTGCTCAAGCGCGTATCCCAACACCGTTCATCCTGTCGAGGCGGCTTCCAAACCTGGTAAACTGTAGCTTGAACGGCACCTGCTTGTACGATCGAAGTCTGAGCTTTTGACCTCAAGCAGATTGCGAGATCCACCCTCCTTGCCTAAGAGGCAGACCCTGGGGGGACTATATGAATCACTTGCAGTTTCTTGCTGTTGGACTTTGCCTTGCCGCTACGGGCTGCGGTGGAGGCGGCAGCACATCAGGCGGCGGCACGGTTATCGTACCACCACCCGCCACCTCGGCACCGACCCCAACGCCGTCCCCCTCGCCCCCACCACCCATCGACTTCGCGCACGACTTCACCTTCACCAGCGATCTCGGATCCGTTTGGAGCCGGTTCACCTACACCGACAGCTTTGGTTTGACCCAGACCGTTGACACTGTCGAAGACGACGGGCTTACTGTTGGCCCGCTATTCGGGTTGAACTTCAACGTCAGCACCGGCTCACTCCAGTTCGCCCAAGGGACGCAGAAGATAACTTTTTCTGCTTCTGATCGGTTAGGCGATCGATATTTCGCGCGCGAAGGTAATTCGCTGACCCTTTTTCCGACCGATTCATCTTTTAAATACGTAGTCGCGGCTTATGCCAAGGGAGCTGAAACCCCTTATGTTTTGGGCGTCAACAGCGGCAAGCGTTCGACGTATTACGTCGGCATTTTAGGATATCGCAGCACCGTCACATCGCGCATGGAAGGGGCGCTAAATTTCTATACGGGGCAGCCAACTTTGCGAGGCAGCCCCGCGAACAGCAACCAATTACGAGTGCACGGTCTCCGAATTTTGATCAACTCTGGCCAGAATTACTACTTCGGATCGATATACCTCAACAAAGTAGAAAATGGCGCCGAGGTATATGTCGGAAAACTAGACCTAAAGGGAACGTTGAATGAGGTGTCCAACGTTTTTTCTGGTACACTCACGGATCCCGTAACGGGATACACTGGCGCTTTCCGGGGCGCGCTGTTTGGTCCAAATCGTGATGAGTTGGCGATCTTATATCGCTTTTCTCGTTCTCTTGACGGCGGAATCATCTACTCCGGTGAAATGCTCGCCCGGCGAGAGTAGCGACCCAACTGACATTATTCGATCCTCACCCGCGGTGGTTTCAGCCTCTTTGTGCGCAGCATCTGTCCGCACTTGGGCGCTTCGCGCCGGTACAATCCTGTAAGCCGACGCCCTGAAACACCGGCCGGGACGGCAATTGCCCCCGCCCCTCAGCTCATCGACGCGCCGACTTCAACGATCAGCACGCGCTTCACATCGGGTTCCACCGCCTTGATCGCCTCGGTCAGCGAATGGTCGAGTGCCGCGACATTCACCGCGCGCAGGCTCGACGCATCGAGCCGTGCGAATTCGACGCCCGCCGCCACCACCGCCGCGCGCAGCACCGGCATCGATCCGGTGATCCGTTCGGCGCCCGCCGCCGAATCGACATCGACGACCAGCTTGAAGTTAAGCGTACCGCTCATCCGGTCGGCGTCGATTATCGGCACGGCAACCGGGTCCATCGCGACCAGATGAAGATCGCCCCCCGCTTCGCCGCCGCCGGATGCGAGCGCCTTGCTCGCCGGCATCGGCGACGCGGCGGCAACCACCGCGCCCAGCATGGTGAGCGTCTTTTTCCTGCGCACCTCGATTTCTCCTGTCAGAACATCGCGCTGCCCGCGTCACGGGCGCCGCACTCATCCTATAATAGGTCTAAACCGATTAACGGATTCCCAATGAGCCACGATCAACGCCCCGGCCGGATGCGCGTCGTCAGCGACGCGGCGGCAGCACGCGGCAACGCCGTCGATGCCAAAGCCACGGCCAACGCCAATCTGCCCGCCGGATCGCACGATGCGGGCCAGGCGGCCGGCGCCGGCGGCCTGCCGATCCTGCCTGCCCTGGTGTTCCTGCTCGCCTGCGGCGGGGGCGGCGTCGTCGGCGTGTTCATGCTGGCGGGGGGCCATTGATGCGGGCTTTCGCGATCCTGCTGCTCGCCACGACCGCGATGGCGCCGGTCAGCGATCCGCCCCCTGCGGCCGAACACGCGCCCGCGGCAAACGCTTCGGGAGATCACGGCGCGGGCGATCACGGGGCAGACAGCCATGCCGCCCCCGGCCCCAACGGTGCCGCGCCGGGGGCGACGGCAGCCGGTCGTCAGCCGCTGCCGCCCTTTGCCGCGATCCTGGCACAGATGCCGCGGATCGATGACAGCCGCGACTGGCCCGATCTCACCGACGACGCCGCCTGGGCCGCGCTGATCGCCGCCCGGCCGGAGACGCGGCAGCTCGCTCGCTGGCAATATGCAGGCTCGCTGATCCGCCAGAATCGCGGCGGCGAGGCGCTGGGCGTGCTCGAAACCATGCTGGGCGACGACGAAGATCTCGCACTCGCCGCCCCCTTTCAGCTCGCCACCGGCGCCGCACTGACGCTGATCGGCCGCAATGCCGATGCGGTCGAGGCGCTGTCGCTGCCCGAACTCGCGGGCAATTCGGAAGCCTGTGCCTGGCGGATGCGCGCCCTGGCGGCGGCGGGTGACGAAATGGAGGCGGCACGCCAGATCAACTGCGCGGTGCCCTCGATCAACGGCCGCGATCCGCAATCGCGCAAACCCTTCACGCTCGCGGCGGCACGCGGCGCGATCGCCGCCGGCCAGGCCCAGCCGGCGATCGCCTGGCTCAAGCTGTTCGGCGAACAGGACGCGACAGCCAATCTGCTGCGCGGCCGGGCGCTGCTCGCGGCCGGCGATCCGGCGGCAGGGCTGTTCCGCCTGTCGCGCGCCGAACTCAGCGGCACGCCCGAAGTCCAGGCGGCGGCACGCTTCTATCGGATCGAAGGCGATCTGAAGCGCCATCGCATCAGCCCCG
This sequence comes from Sphingomonas sp. RS6, assembly GCF_054489705.1. NCBI lineage: Bacteria > Pseudomonadati > Pseudomonadota > Alphaproteobacteria > Sphingomonadales > Sphingomonadaceae > Sphingomonas > Sphingomonas sp. RS6. The sequence continues at coordinate 40,050 of NZ_JBTMWM010000012.1, read as the reverse complement.
CCGAAGGGATCAAGCAGCTCGAAACGCTGCGCTATCAATGGCGCGGTGGCCCGATCGAGGAAGCGGCGCTGCGCCTAGAATTCGCGCTCGCCAGCGAACTCGGTGATCGCCGCTCGTCGCTGCGCACCGCCGCGGTGCTGTTCCGATACTTCAACCTCGGCCGCGATGGCGCGCCGATGCTCAAGCAGATCCAGACGTGGCTGGCGGAGATGCTGGCGCCGAACAGCGGCATGCCGCTGCCCGAGGCGGCCGGGCTCTATTGGGATTACAAGGAACTCGCGCCATCAGGTGCGGAGGGCGACGCGCTCGCCTTGCGGCTCGCCGACCGGCTCGAAGCTGCCGGTCTCTACGCGCGCTCCGCCGAACTGCTGCAATATCAGCTGATGCAGCGCCGCCAGGATGTCGCGCAGGGGCCGCTTTCGGTGAAGGTCGCCTCGCTGTTCATCCTGTCCGGCCGGCCCGATCGAGCGATCGACACGCTGCACGCGACCGAACAGCCAAGCTATACCGATGCGATGCGCTGGGATCGCAAGCGGGTCGAGGCGGTGGCGCTCTACAAGCTGGGACGCCCGCAGGCCGCACAGGCTGCGCTCGACGGCATTCCCGGCGCCAATGGCGTCCGCGCCGAAATCCAGTGGCGCGCGCGCAACTGGGGCAATTTCATCACCGAGAACGAGGCCGCGCTGCCCCCGCCGGGGCCGCTCGACGCCCCCGCCCAGGCGGCGGTGCTGCGCCACGCGGTCGCGCTGGCGATGCTGGGGCGCGAGGATCGTCTCGGGGCGCTGCGGGCGCGCTATGGCGCGGCGTTCAAGACGCTGCCCAGCGCGCAGGCATTCGATCTGCTGACACAGCCTGCGGACCGGATCGATCCGGCCCGCATCAGCGCCGCGATGGCGGCGATCCCCGAAGCGAGCCCCAGCGGCGCGATCGGGGATCTGTTCGACGCGCCTACAGGCTGAAGCGCAGCGTCGCGCGGATGTCGCGGCCGGCGAGCGGCGCGAAGTCCTTCAGATAGCTGCTGGCGCGGCGGGCATCGACGTCAAAGATGTTGTTCGCCGACAGCGTCAGGCTCGTTCCCGGCATCGCCTGGAACGGCTTGAAGCTCAGCGCCGCGTTGACCATCGTGTACGCCGCCGTCGGCGTCTCATATTCGGCGATCCGGTCCTGCTTGAACACATGCTCGACCTCGAAACGGCCGGTCAGCGCGTCCGATTGCGCCTCGATCCCGCCGAGCACGCGCATCGCCGGGATGCGCGGTGCCGGTCCCTGATCGACGATGTTGGCATGAACGTAATCACCCAGCGCATCGAGGTTGATGGTGTAGCCGCCCAGTTGCGCGACACGCACCGAACCCTGCGCCTCGAAGCCGTAATAACGGGCATCGCGCTGGGTGAACTGGAAGCAGGGCAGGTCCACGTCGCGCCCGCTCGGCGCTGCGGCCGCCTCGCACACCGACTGATCGGTCTGGTTGTCGGTGATGTAGTTGGAGAACCAGTTGTAATAGGCCGATGCGTCGAAGCTGTAGCCGTCACCATGCGCATGGACGGTCGCCTCCAGGCCCCAGCTCTTTTCCAGCCGGAAGTCGGGGTCACCCAGTTCATAGGCTTCGGTGCCGGCATGCGCACCATTGGCGAACAGCTCCTCGGCCGACGGCGCGCGTTCGGTGTGCGACAGGTTGAGGCCGATCCGCACCGCTTCGCTCAGGCCATAGGACGCACCCACTGATCCCGTCAGCGCCTCGAAATGGCGCTTGCCGCGATAGAAGCGCAGATCGTCGGGCAGCGTGTCGGCCGAAAGGTCGGTGAATTCATAGCGCAGGCCGGCCTCGGCCTTGAAGCGGCCCAGATCGAGCTGCTGGAGCGTGAACAGGCCCAGCTGGCTGGTCTGGTTCTTCGGCAGGAACGCCTCGTCGCCCTTCACGTCGAAGTTGCGGCTGAAGTATTGGACGCCTGATGCACCCTTCCATGCGCCGCGATCGGCCTGGACGAGTTCAAGGCGGCTTTCGAGGCCCTGGTTGTAGAAGGCGGTGCCGATCGCGCCGTCCTCTTCCAGCTCGTAATGCCGATACGAGGCATAACCGGCGCGCAGCCGCACCTGCTGGAGGATGCCGCCGCCGGTATCGACTTCGGCGCGCAGGTCGACGCGGTTCTGCACCAAGTCGAGCCGCGGCGCTTCCTGCTCCTGGCCGGGCTGCGTCGCGTAGCGGACGGGAATGCCGTACACGCTGTCATAATGGCTGTACGAAACGCCCAGGCTGCCGGTGTCGGTGATGATCGACACGCCGAAGCCGGCGGTCCAGGTTTCCGCCGCGCTGTTCGGCAGCTTGCCCTTGATCCGCGCATTCGCCGCGAAGTCGATCGGCTCGGCCTCGTCCGGGTCGGCCGGCAGCGCCGCGCTCGCCAGCGCTTGGTTGCGCGCGGCACGGGTCAGCGCATAGCCGCCGATGCGCAGGTCGTCGGCCTTCGAATAGGAACCGTCGGCATGGAGCACCAAATACTTGCCCACGGCGACATCGCCGGCGCCGCCGACGCTGCGCTCGTTCGCCGCCGAGCCATAGGTGCCGATCGCGCTCAGGCGATAGCCCTTCTCCGGGATGGTGCGCGGGATACGCGAGTCGATCACGTTGACCACGCCGCCCACCGCCGACGATCCGAACAGCAGCGCAGACGGGCCGCGCAGCACCTCGACACGCTCGGCGAGCAGCGGGTTGATGACGACGGCATGGTCGGCCGAGGTGTTCGACACGTCGATCGAACCGATCCCGTCGGTCAGCACGCGGACGCGCTCGCCCTGGAAACCGCGCAGGATCGGCCGCGATGCGTTCGGGCCGAACGACGATGCGGACACGCCGGGCTGGCGCGCCAGCGTCTCGCCGATCGTCGGCCGCAGGTCGCGGGTCAGTTCCTCGCCGGTGACGACCGAGGTGCCCGACAGCACGTCGCGTTCGGTCTGGCGATAGGGCGCGGTGACGATGATCGCGCTGTTCTGCTGCGTGCCGCTCTGCGCATCGGCATCGGTGGTCGCGGGCACATCGGCCTCAGCCGGCGCGGCGGGCGCCCGATCGGTATTGGCCAGCGCCGGCAACGGCGCGGCAAGCAGGCAGGCGGAAGCGAACAGGACACGACGCGACATCAACTCGAATTCCCCGAACATCTTTATGATCGGGCGCGGCTGTAACGGAGATGATATATGGTATCAAGTGCCAATCTCGTGACACGGTGGCGCTTGCCGAAGTTCCCACTCGGCCCGGATCAGTCGGGCCGTTCGCCTTTTACGAAGAAATGATCGATCACGTCTCTGGCAAGACGCGCCGGCCGGCGCGTCTCGGCATCGAGGCAACACCAGCTCGACTTCACCTCGGCCAGCACCTCCGAGCCGCGCCGGATGATCGTCTCGTAGAAGGCGCGTGCGCCCTGCACCTTCTCCAGCAGCACCGTCGCGACCACGTCGTCGTCGAGGAATGCCGGCCGGCGATAGGTGATTTCGTGCTTCAGCGCCACCCACAGATGCTCGGCCACTGCCTCCACCGGTGCCAGCGCCTGCCAGTGGCTGACCACCGCCGCCTGCACCCATTTGAGATAGGAGGCATTGTTGACATGGCCCATGAAGTCGATGTCGGATTGCTCCACATCGACGCGGAATTCGAAGGGGATCGCAGTGCCGGTCACGCGTCCATCATAGCGCATCCGCGCCGCCGACGCGACCGCCGCCGGCAAAAAACCCCGCACCCTGCCGCCGCGCGCTTGCCGTAGCGGCAGCGCCGCCACCGCCTCAATCGTGGCCGAGTTCCAGCCGCCGCGCTAGCGAATCGCGCCGCGAGTCGATCTCGTGCCGGGCGCGTTGGATGATCTCCAGCTCCGTCGCCTCCAGCAGGTCGTCCACCACCCCGCGCAGATGCCCGCGCATCGCCGCGCGCGCCGCATTCGGATCGCGCTCGCTCAGCGCCTCCAGGATCGGCCGATGCTCCGCCACGCGCGGGTTGACGCCGCTGCGCCGCGCCCGATCGAACATCGTCGCGCTCAGCGGCGATCGCGTGCGCAGATCCCACAGATATTCAACGACGTTGCGCACCGCGGCATTGCCGGTCGCATTGGCGATCGCGACGTGGAAACGGCGATCGGCGTCATAGGCCTCGGCCTGCTCCGGGTCCGCCGCGGCCATTTCCGCGACAATTCCCTCCAGCTCGGCCAGCTGCTCGTCGGTGATCGACACCGCCGCCAGCGCCGCCGCCTCGCCCTCGAACAGGATACGCGCCTCGGTCAGGTCAAATGCGCCGACATCGAGGTTGAGCGCATCGCCGCGCATCGCCGTGGCCTGACCGTCGCGCCGCATCACGTACAGGCCGGAGCCGTGCCGCGCCTCGATCCAGCCCTTCATCTCCAGCGCGATCATCGCCTCGCGGATCGTCGGCCGGCTGACGCCATATTCCTCGGCCAGGTCGCGCTCGCCGGGGAGTCGCGTGCCGGGCGCCCACTGCCCCCCCTCGATCGCCTCGGCGATCGCGGCAGCCACGCGCTGGTAAAGTTTGTTGCCGTTGATCTTCATGAACAAGCCCACATAAGCAAGCCGGGCGCGATCGGGAAGCCATTATCGGTCTGGCCAATCGCGGCGTGCGCCCGGCTTTGTGTCCGACCGAGACGTCAGAACCGCTCCGGCGAATAGCGCGCGGGGTCGATCACCGCCAACCCCGGGTCGGGCGCCCCTGGCTCGATCAGCGCCGCGCACAGCCGCGCCGCCGCCGGCGCCGTCTGGATGCCGAAGCCGCCCTGCCCCGCGCACCAGAAAAAGCCGGGCACCACCGGATCGAAGCCATAAACCGGGCGCCGGTCGGGCGCGAAGCTGCGCAGCCCGGCCCATTTATGCTCCAGCGCCGCCACCCGCCAGTCGACCGCCCCCTCGAACCGGTCGATCGCCACCGCGACGTCGATCTCCTCGGGCGCGACGTCGCAGGGCGGGCTCGGCGTCTCGTCGTGCGGGGTCAGCCACAGCCGCCCGCCCGGCTCGGGCTTGAAATAGAATCCGCCGCCCAGATCGCTGACCAGCGGCGTGCCCGGCGGCGGCGGCGGATCGGTGCGGATCTGGAGCATCGTCCGACGGTAGGCGGTGATGCCCACCGGCCGTGCCCCGGCGATCGCCGCCACCTGGTCGGCCCATGCGCCGCCCGCGTTGATCAGCAGGTCGGCGCCAAACGCCCCGCCCGCCGTCTCCAGCCGCCACACGCCCGCCTCGCGCACCGCCTCGCGCAGTTCGGCCGAAAGCACCAGCTCGGCACCCGCGCGGCGCGCCTGGTTCAGGAAATGCTGATGCAGCGCGGCGACGTCGATATAGGCGCAGCTCGGCTCGCGCACGCCCAGCCGCCACGGCGCCCGCAGCCCCGGCAGGATCGCCTGCGGGTCGATCGGCTCGAGCGCGACACCGCTGCCCTCGAACGCGGCCAGAAAGGCGTCGACGCTGGCCTCGTCGCCGGCCCGGGCCAGATGCAGCTCGCCCAGCGGATCGAGGAACCCGCCATCGCGCAGCATTGCGCCCGACGCGCTGGTCAGCGGCTGGACGTCCGGCCCGCCATAGGTTTCGGACCAGAAGGCCGCCGACCGGCCCGTCGCGTGATAGCCGGGTCGCTCCTCCGCCTCGATCAGCAGCACCAGCCCCCGCGGCGCAAGCGCGGCGGCAAGGCTCGCCCCGGCGATGCCGGCGCCGACGATCGCCACGTCATATCGGATCATGCCGGCCGCGCCCGCGCATCGAGAAACGAATCGATCGCCGCAATCGCCCGGTCGCGCACGCCGTCCACCTCGCGCAGGATCTCATGCGCGCTTTCGGGGCCGAACCGCACCAGCTCCCCATGCGACAGCCGCGGCACGATGCGCAGCGCCGCCCGCGCATCGACCAGCTGGTCGGCTTCGGCGACCAGGGCCAGCACCGGCACCCTCACGCGCTCGATCGGGCCGGCTTCCAGCGCCTGCATCGATCGAAACGCCTCGACCACCCATTGCCAGCTCGGCGGGCCGGTCAGAATCGACGGATCGTGCGTCTGCCACCACAATTCGTCGGCATAACGATCGGGATCGTGCGTCAGCAGGTTCGATCGCGTCTCGGTGGTATAGGGCTTTTCGTTGCCGCGCCACGCCGCCCGGGCGGGATTGCCCAGCCGCGCCAGCAGCCGTGCGGCGGGAGCGGCGAATCGCCCGAGCGGGCTGCGGATCCCGAGCATCGGCGCGACCAGCACCGCCGCGTCGGGCGCGATCGCCCCTTCGGCCAGTGCGCGCAGCACCAGATGGCCGCCCATCGAATGCCCCATCACCACATGCGGCCCCGGCGTATCCGCTCGCCAATCGGCGAAGAAGCCGCGAAAATCGGCGATGAAGTCGGCGAAATCGGCGATATGGCCGCAATTGGCGGCGGGCGTCAGCCGCCCCGATCCGCCCTGCCCGCGCCAGTCGAACGCCGCGATATTCCATCCCTGCGCGTGCCAGTGCGCGAACGTCTCCAGATATTTCTCGAAAATGTCGCCGCGCCCGGTTTGGAACAGGATGCTGCCCCGCGCCGGCCCGTCGCCGGTCGCCGGCCAGCGAAACCGTCGCAGTCGCCATCCGTCCGCCGCCGTCCACTGATCGATGATCGCGTCGGCAGGGATCGCACGCCGCACATTAAGGTCAACTGCCATGTTCACTGGTTACGGTTTCCTAATCGGTTGCGTCTAGCGATTAACGGCGATGGGGAACCTCGCTGCGACAATTCTGCTCGGCGTCTTGATGCTGCTGCTCGTCTGGGCGGGCATCGAGGATGTCCGCACGCGCGAGATCGCCAACTGGAAGAACGCGACGATCGCGCTGCTCGCGCCCTTATGGTGGTGGGCCAGCGGAGTCGCCCTTTGGCCGGACGCGGCGATCCATGTCGGCGCGGCGGCGCTGGTGTTCGCCTTCTTCGTCGGCGCCTTCGCGCTCGGCCAGATGGGCGGCGGCGACGTTAAGTTGATCGGCGCGCTCGCGCTGTGGCTGCCGGTGCAGCCGCTGATCTGGATGCTCGTCCTCATGTCGTTGCTCGGCGGCGCGCTGACGATCGTGATGCTGGCCGAGAAATGGCTGCGCCGTCGCAACGATGCACCACTTGAGATTCCTTATGGCGTGGCGATCGCCCTGGCCGGGCTGATTGTCCTTCGCGAACCGATTCTTAACCAGTTCGGCGGATGATTAACGCCGGCGCAACCGTATCTGGCAGCCCAGACAAAAAGGCTTGAAGCGAAATGGATGGACGCAAGGTCATTCTCCTCGTCGGCGCGCTCGTCGTGGCTGCGATCACCGCTTTCATGGCGCGCAGCCTGATGGTCGGCGCGCCTGCACCGGTCGCCGGGGCGATGCCGAACGGCGCAGCGGCGCAGCCCGTGAACACCACCGAGGTGCTGGTCGCCAAGCGCGCGCTGCCGGTGGGCACGATCCTCGATGCCACTGCGCTCGAATTCCGCCCCTGGCCGAAGGAACTGGTCGAGGGCGCCTATTTCATCCGCGGCGACAGCGATCCCGCCAAGCTTCAGGGCACGGTCGTCCGCTACGCGATTCCCGCCGGCCAGCCGGTGGCGCAGGGCGCGCTGGTCAAGCCGGGTGATCGCGGCTTCCTCGCCGCCGCGCTCGGCCCGGGCATGCGCGCCGTCACCGTGCCGGTGTCTGCGCAGAGCGCCGTTGCCGGCTTCGTCTTCCCGGGCGATCATGTCGATCTGATCCTCACCCAGTCGGTCGCCGGCGGCGGCGATGGCCCGCCGCTCAAGGCGTCGGAAACGGTGCTGCGCAACCTGCGCGTGCTCGCCACCGACCAGCGCACCGAAAAGCGCACCGACGATCAGGGCAAGACCGTCGTCGACACCTATTCGACCGTTACCGTCGAGGCGACGGCCAAGATCGCCGAAAAGATCGCGGTCGCACAGACCGTTGGCACGCTGTCGCTGTCGCTGCGCTCGCTCGCCGATACGCCCGGCGAGCTCGAGGAGGCGATCGCCAGCGGCGCAGTCAACGTCCCCGACGATCCGAAGCAGGAAAAGGAAATGCTCGCCCGCGCCGCGACCCGGCCGCAGGACGTTGCCGACAGCTTCGTGACGGGCGCCGATGTGTCGCGCTTCCAGCGCCGCACCGTGCCCGGCAAGGGCGACGGCAGCGCGACGGGCGCCGTGCCCTCGGCCGCCCCGGCAGCCAACTATCCCGGTGGAACCAGCTCGCGCGTCGGCCCGTCGGTCCTCGTCGTGCGCGGCAGCGACGCCAGCATCGTCCCGGTCGGGGGGAAGAACTGACATGAACAGCCTGTTGCTCGCGCGCCGCTCGCTCGCGGCCACCGTCTCCGCCGGGCTCGCGCTCGGCACCCCGGCCACCGGCTTCGCCCAGAGCCGCGCCGCGCGCCCGGCGCAGGCCCAGGGTGTCCGCGTCGCGCAGCTTCCGGCAGGGACGCAGCGCCCGACGACCGAAGTGCGCCTGTCGATCGGCGAGGGTGAACTCATCACCCTGCCCGCCGCCGCCGCCAATGTCTGGACGTCCAATCCCGGCGTCGCCGACGTCTATGTCGCCAATGCGCGCCAGATTCATCTCTATGGCAAGGAATTCGGCGACGCGACGGTGTTCGCTACCAACGCCGCCGGCGCGGTGATCTATTCGACCACGGTTCGCGTCAGCCAGAACATCACTTCGATCGATCGGATGATGAAGGCAGCGATGCCCGATGCCGACATCACCGTCGTCACCGTCGGCCAGCTCGCGGTGCTCAACGGCACGGTCAAATCGCCCGCCGACAGCGAACAGGCGGCGCGGCTTGTGACCAGCCTGCTCAACCCCGGCGTCAACGTCAACGACGCCAATGCCCCGCTCAAGATCGGCGTGGTCAACCGGCTGCGCACGGCAACGCCGCTTCAGGTCCAGCTTCAGGTCCGCTTTTCGGAAGTGAGCCGCAGCTTCATCAAGAATCTGAACGTCAATCTCACCAACCGCGATCAGGGCAGCTTCCTGTTCGGCATCGCCCAGGGCAACCAGGGCACGATCACCACCAACACCGGCTCCACCGTCGACTCCGCCTCGGGCGCAGCGCCGGGCGGCACCATCTACAAATTCCCGACGCCCAGCAGCGGCAACACGATGATCGGCGCCGCGGGGCGCTTCCTCGGCACCGATCTGCTCGCCTCGCTCGATCTGGGGGAGACGATCGGCCAAGTGACGACGCTCGCCACGCCCAGCCTCACCGCGCTGTCGGGCGAAACCGCCAATTTCCTCGCGGGCGGCGAAATCCCGATCCCGATCGCGCAGGCGCTCGGCACCACCTCGATCGAATATAAGCAATATGGCGTCAGCCTCGCCTTCACCCCCACCGTGCTCGCCGATGGCCGCATCTCGCTGCACGTCCGGCCGGAAGTATCGCAGCTTTCGTCCTCGGGCGCGGTGACGTTCAACGGCACCACCATTCCGGGCATCACCACGCGCCGCAGCGAGACCACGGTCGAGCTGGGCTCGGGCGAAAGCATGGTGATCGGCGGCCTGCTTCAGAACAGCCACAATAATTCGATCACCAAGACGCCCGGCCTCGGCGACGTGCCGATCCTCGGCGCGCTGTTCCGCTCGAACGGGTTCCAGCGCAACGAGACCGAACTGGTGATCGTCATCACCCCCTATCTGGTGCGCCCGGTCAACGCGAACCAGATCGTGCTGCCGACCGACGGGTACAAGGCGCCGAACGACTTTGATCGCCTGCTGATGGGCAGCCTCGGCGGCGGCACCTCGGGCGGCGAGCGGCCCAAGCCGACAATGGCGCCGGCGAGCAGCCAGCCCTCGATCGGTGCGATGGCGCCCGCCCCCGTCGCGCCGCAGCCGCAGCAACAGGCGCCCGAAAAGGCGCTGCCCGCCGGCACCCGCAAGTCCCGCACGGACGCCGCCCCGGCGCCCGGCTTCGGCTTCTGATCGTCGCGCATGTCGTTGAGGAGACTGCCCGTGTACTCGCGCTTCCTTCCCCTCCTTGCCGCCCCGGCGCTGCTGCTTGGCGGCTGCAGCGGCTATAATGGCGGGCTCGAATCGGTGCATCAGCCGGTCGTCGAGCGCCACGACTATGTCCTCGATCTGCAGACCGACGGCGATCGGCTCGGCGCGGGCGAGACGCAGCGCCTGACCGACTGGCTCGCCGCGATGAACCTGCGCTACGGCGATCACATCGCGGTCGATGACGGTGCCGGCGGGATCGCCGGCCGCAGCGAAGTCGCCGCGCTCGCGGGCAATTACGGCCTGATGATCGACGATCGCGCGCCCGTCACCGCCAGCCCCGTCGCCCCCGGCACCGTCCGGGTGGTGGTGACGCGGATGACCGCCTCGGTTCCCGGCTGCCCCGATTATTCGCATCCCGGCGAGCTCACCGCCGATGCCAGCACCAGTTCGAACTTCGGCTGCGCGACCAACGCCAATCTCGCCGCGATGGTGGCCGATCCGCGCGATCTGGTGCGCGGCGCGCCTGCCGCGCCGGTCACCGATCCGCTGACCTCCACCAAGGCGATCCGCGCGCTGCGCGCCGCCGCGCCATCCGGCGGGGGCGGCACCACGATCAAGAGCGAATCCGCAACCGGTGGAGGCAGCAAGTGAACATGCCCTTCGCACCCGGCCGCACCGCGCATCGCGATCCCTTCGCCGCCTTTGTCTGCGACGAAGCCACCGCCGAGGCGCTTCGCCCGATCGCCGTCGAACTCGGCTGGCCGCCCGAAAAGGTCAGCAAGGGCGGCCTGCGCAACGCCGTCCAGACGCTGTCGGTCTCGGCCAGCCCGACGATCCTGTTCGTCGACCTATCCGAATCGAGCGACCCGCTCAACGACATCAACGCGCTTGCCGAGGTGTGCGAGCCCGGCACGATCGTCATCGCCTCGGGCCAGGTCAACGACGTCCGCCTCTATCGCGATCTGATCGCCAGCGGCATCCAGGACTATCTGCTCAAGCCGATCAATCCCGATGCCCTGCGCGATACCTTCGCCCAGGCCCAGGCCTCGCTCGCCGCGCCGCGCCAGGCCGATCCGGGCAGCGATCGCCCGCACTGCGCGGTCGCGGTGATCGGCACGCGCGGCGGCGTCGGCGCCTCCACCGTCGCCACCTCGCTCGCCTGGCTGTTGTCGGACAAGCACAGCCGCACCACGGCGCTGCTCGATCTCGACGTCCATTTCGGCACCGGCGCGCTGTCGCTCGATCTCGAGCCAGGCCGCGGCCTCACCGACGCGATCGAGAATCCCAGCCGCATCGACGGCCTGTTCATCGAACGCGCGATGGTCCGCGCCTCCGAACGCCTCGCGGTGCTCTCTGCCGAGGCGCCGATCAACGCGCCGATGATCAGCGACGGCGCCGCCTTCTACCAGTTGCAGGAGGAGATGCGCAGCGCCTTCGAATGCACCGTGGTCGATCTGCCGCGCGCGATGCTGGTCAATCACCCGCATCTCATCACCGACGTCCAGGTCGCGGTGCTCGTCACCGAAATGACGCTGGCGGCGGCGCGCGACGCGATCCGCATCCTCAGCTGGTTCAAGTCGAACGCACCGCAGACGCGCGTGTTCGTCGTCGCCAACAAGGTGCCTCAGCCGGCGATGCTGGAAATCAGCCGCAAGGATTTCGAAGGCTCGATCGAACGCAAGATCGACGTCGTCGTCCCCTTCGAGCCCAAGATCGCGGTCCAGGCCGCCAAGCTCGGCAAGCCGTTCATCGATGCGGGCAAGAGCGCCAAGTCGCTCGCCGGGCTGATCGGCCTGGCACCGCAGATCACCGAGATCACCGACGCGGCCGAAGCCGATGCCGCGCGCGGCGCCAAGCAGAGCCGCGGCGATGCAAAGGGCGCCTCGCTGCTCGACAAGCTCAAGGGCCGGATGGGCGGCCGCAAGAAATGACCGGCCGCCCCGCCCCCTCGCCGGTAACGCGGCGCTAAGGTCTGTCTGAGACACTGGGCCGCGACCGCCGGGGGCGCGGTCCGGCTTGCCAATGGGAGCACGACGCGCGTGGAATTGCTGCCGCTATTGATGATCGGTGGAGGCGCCATGCTGGTGCTGGTGCTGATGGTGATGGCGCTGTCCGGCCCCTCGCCCCAGCGCGCCGGCGCCCGCCGCCTCACCAGCGTGCGCGAACGCCATGTCGTCAGCGCCACCGGCACCAACGCGATGGAGGCGCAGCTCCGCCGTATCTCCACCAACCGCGCGACCACGCTCGATGCCACCGCCTCGCGCTTCCTGCCCAATCCCGCCCAGCTGCAAAAGCGGCTGAACATGACCGGCAAGGGCTGGACGCTCGGCCGCTACGGCCTGACGATGCTCGGCCTCACGCTCGTCACCGCCGCGCTGCTGTTCCTGAAAGGCGCGCCGATCTGGCTGTCGCTGTTCCTCGGCCTGTTCGTCGGGCTCGGCATCCCGCATTTCGTCGTCGGCTTCTTCATCAAGCGCCGCATCGCGCAGTTCACCGCGAAATTCCCCGATGCGATCGAGCTGCTCGTTCGCGGCCTGCGCTCGGGCCTGCCGATCACCGAGACGATCGGCGTCGTCGGCCAGGAAGTCGACGGCCCGGTGGGCGAGGAATTCCGCTCGGTCAGCGACAAGATGAAGATCGGCCGCTCGCTCGATGCCGCGCTTCAGGAAACCGCCGATCGCCTCGGCACGCCCGAATTCCAGTTCTTCACCATCACCATCGCCATCCAGCGCGAAACCGGCGGCAACCTCGCCGAAACGCTCGCCAACCTGGCCGACGTGCTCCGCAAGCGCAGCCAGATGAAGCTCAAGATCAAGGCGATGTCGTCCGAATCCAAGGCGTCGGCGCTGATCGTCGGCTCGCTCCCCTTCATCGTCTTCACGCTCGTCTGGTTCATCAACAACAACTACATGATGAACTTCTTCAAGGACGAACGGCTGATGATCGCCGGCGGCGGCGGGCTGATCTGGATGGGCCTGGGCGCCTTCATCATGGCCAAGATGGTCAATTTCGAGATCTGATCGCGATGCAGGCTCCCCCCACCGGCCCCACGCTGCTTGGCGTCGACGTCCTCTGGGTCGCGACGATCCTGTCGGGCGTCGCCGCGCTCGCGGTGATCCTCGCCATCTATGCCGCCGCCACCGTGCGCGATCCGATGGGCAAGCGCGTAAAGGCGCTCAACGAACGCCGCGAACAGCTCAAGGCCGGCATCACCGCCTCGACCTCGAAGCGCCGCGCCAAGCTCGTCCAGCGCAGCGAGACCACCGATCGCATCCGCAGCTTCCTCACCTCGCTCAAGGTGCTTCAGGACAGCCAGCTCAAAATGGCGCAGACCCGGCTGATGCAGGCCGGCATCCGGCGCAAGGAATGGGCGGTGGCGGTGATCTTCGGCCGGCTCGTCCTGCCGATCGTCATCGGCGGCCCGGTGCTCTATCTCGTCTATGGCACCCAGGCCTTTGCCGACTGGTCGCCGCTCAAGGCATATGGCCTCGTCGCCGGGAGCTTCATCCTCAGCTACAAATTCCCCGATCTCTACCTCAAGAACCGCATCACCAAGCGCAGCCACGCGATCCGCAAGGGCCTGCCCGACGCGCTCGACCTCTTGGTGATCTGTGCCGAGGCGGGGCTCACCGTCGACGCCGCCTTCGCCCGCGTCGCGCGCGAGCTTGGCAAGGCCTATCCCGAACTGGGCGAGGAATTCTCGCTCACCGCGATCGAGCTGGGCTTCCTCACCGATCGCCGCACCGCGTTCGAAAACCTCGCCCTGCGCATCGATCTCGATGCGATCCGCGGCGTCGTGACGACGATGATCCAGACCGAGAAATACGGCACCCCCCTCGCCTCGGCGCTGCGCGTGCTCTCGGCCGAATTCCGCAACGAACGCATGATGCGCGCCGAGGAAAAAGCCGCCCGCCTGCCCGCGATCATGACCGTGCCGCTGATCCTGTTCATCCTGCCGGTGCTGTTCATCGTCATCCTCGGCCCGGCGGCCTGCTCGATCAACGATGCGCTGATGAAGTGAGGGGGCCGGGTTCTCGGCGCAGCATGCGCCTTGGCTCCGCCTAGCGCATTTCCAAGTTGACCGAGTATGGTCAACGATACGGCGTCGGCGCAAGCCTCTATCCCCGTCCGTGCGTGCGCCGGGCCGCCTACCTGTAACAAAACATTGCTGCCGTTTATTGAAAGTGACTCGCATAAGCGCACCCTGTACGGATCGATGCGCCTAAGCGGGCGCGGCCAAAAGCAATCAACATGCGCGGCATCCAAGAAAGGTAGCGATGACCATGAAGAAGACTTTGATGACCGTGCTGCTCTTGGCGCTGGCCGGCACCGCCCAGGCGCATGAGGTGTGGGTGGAGCGCGACGGCTCCGGCCCGGTGCGAATCTATCTTGGCGAGCCGGCAGAAGCAGCACCCGAGGGCGGTGATCCCGAGTTCTCGAACTTGAAGGCCCCCCGTATTCTGACGGTGGAGCGCCCGACTCTGACCCGCAAGGCCGGATACATCGAAGTGATGGTACCACCCGGCGATGTTCGCGTCTGGGACGACAACGTGTTCCAGCCCTGGGGCACTGACGGCGCTAAAGAAAGCGTGGTCTATTATGCTCGCGCCGGTCGCACCGAGGCCTCCGCGCAGCTTCCGTTCGAGATCGCGCCGATCGCTGCGAACTCCAACCGTTTCCGGCTCGTCCGTAACGGCAAGCCCGTCGCCGGCGGCAAATTGACAGTGATCGCCCCGGATAGGTCGTCCAAGGAACTCACCACGGATGCGCTGGGGGTCGCCGAAATTCCGATCGGTGCGCAGGGCCGCTATATCCTTTCAGCGGCGATCAAGGAGGACGGGCCAGCCGATCTGCCAGGCGGCCAGGTCCACGCCGTCCATCACATCACGACAACGACTTTCAAGGCGCCATGACCCTTCCATCTGCGCGCCTCGGCGAGAGCAATCTGGATGTTGCCGATCGTTAAGCGTCACCTGAAATCGCGATAAACGCAGGCTATCTGCGCAGAGCGTTGGTTCAAAGGTTAATGGCGGCCAAGTCCCAATCTCCGGCCTTCAACCCCGCTTTACCAAGCCATCGGCCAGATGCGCGTGAACAATATTGAAGCAACGCAGGCCAAGCCGCCCCATTACACCCCCACGGGGAACCCCAGCACCGATAGGCAGTTGACCGCGCAACCCCGGAGGTCGCCCGATGTCCCTGCCCTTCACCACCCCGATCCAGTTCATCGCGCTTGCGCTCACCCTGCTTGCCGGGCTCTTGCTCGGCATGGCGTTCAGTTCGGCGGGCCGCAAATGGCGGGCGCGGTTCGAGGATGAGCGTGAGGCGCACAACGCCACGCGCGAGCGTGCCCGCGACGAGCTGACCGCCGCCCATGCCCGGATTCGCGAGCTCGAAACCGAGCGCGACCAGATCGAGGCCGAGCGCGCCCGGCTCGATGCCGCGCTCGCCGATCGGCGCGCGGGCGGCGTGCCGGCGGTCGATCCCGTCAACGACGGCCGCGATCGCAGTTCGGCGATGCGCAACTGGCTTTACGGCGGCACCGATGTGCTCTCGCGCATCCGCGGGATTGACGAGCATCGCGAACGCGCGCTCAACGAGGCCGGGCTGCGCCATTTCCGCGACATCGAAACGCTCCCGCCCGAGGACGAACGCCCGCTCGAAGATCATATCGGCGTTCCCCCCGGCACCATCGCCGACGAACATTGGCGCGAACAGGCGGCGCTGCTGCGCGCCGGCAATATCGAGGAGCATGAGCGCCGGTTTCGCTGAAGCCGCCTCCGCCCGTTCCACCGCCTGACAGGGGCAGAGCGCCCCCATTCCCTCTCCCCCTGTGGGAGAGGGAGGGAGCCGCGAAGCGGCGGAAGGGTGAGGGGGACGCCGGCACATCTACCGCCCCCCCTTCCGGGGAGCAACGCCCCCCTCAGCGCACCGGCGCGGCCAGCAGTTCGGGCGTGTAATTCTCCACCACTTCGGCGATCGGCCGGTCGCGGCCGTCGAGCACCAGCGCGCGGTGGCGCAGCACATAGGGCGCGGTGCCGGTCAGCTGCTGTTCGATCGGCCGGCGGTGCGGCTGGAGGCCGCGCACCACCGCGCCGAACGGCACGTCGCCGGTTTCCAGCGCGGCGTTCATCGCCGGCGTCAGCCGCGACGGCACATACCAGTTCTCGGCGACCGACAGCGGCGTGCCCGCGCAGCTGAGCACGACGCTGCGATAGGCGATGCGCTCGTCCGCGCCCACGTTCAGCCGCGCGCGCTGTTCGGGCGAGGCCGGGCGCGCCGCCTTGCGGTCGACGATCGCGCGGATCGGCGCATCGCAGCGTCGCTGGAGCACGGCGGTGGCGGTCGGGCTGGCGAGAAGCTCGCGGCTCAGGTCCGCCGCCGCTTCCGCCATCTGCACCGCCACCGTCGCAATCAGCATTATTTTCCTCGAATAGCCGCCTGCGCCGCCGCAAGCCGCGCGATCGGCACGCGATAGGGCGAAGCCGAGACATAATCGAGCCCTGTCTGCTCGCAGAACGCGATCGAGGCCGGATCGCCGCCATGCTCGCCGCAGATGCCGAGCTTGATGTCGGGCCGGGTCTTGCGGCCGCGCTCGGCGGCGAGCGCGATCAGCTGGCCGACACCCTCCACGTCGAGGCTGACGAACGGATCCTTGGCGTAGATGCCCTTCTCGACATAGGTGGTGAGGAAGCGCGAGGCGTCGTCGCGGCTCACGCCCAGCGTGGTCTGGGTCAGGTCGTTGGTGCCGAACGAGAAGAAGGCACCCACCTCGGCGATCTCGCCCGCCATGAGTGCTGCGCGCGGCAGCTCGATCATCGTGCCGACCAGATAGTCGAGCGTGCGGCCCTTCTCGGCGAACACCGCCTGCGCCGCCTTGTCGACCACCGCCTTCATCAGCTCCAGCTCGCGCCGGGTGGCGACCAGCGGGATCATCACTTCCGGCACCGGCGCCGCGCCCGACTTCTCGGCAACCGCAATCGCCGCCTCGAAGATGGCACGTGCCTGCATCTCGTAGATTTCGGGATAGGTCACACCCAGACGGCAACCGCGATGGCCGAGCATCGGGTTGAACTCGTGCAGCTCGGCCGCACGACGCTTGAGCGTGTCCACGTCCACGCCCGCCGCCGTGGCGACCTCGGCGAACTCGGCCTCTTCGTGCGGCAGGAATTCGTGAAGCGGCGGATCGAGCAGGCGGATCGTCACTGGCAGGCCTGCCATCACCTCGAAGATCTCGAGGAAGTCGCTGCGCTGTTCGGGCAGCAGCTTCTCCAGCGCGGCGCGACGGCCGGCCTCGTTCTCGGCGAGGATCATCTGGCGCACCGCGGTGATGCGCGCCGAATCGAAGAACATGTGCTCGGTGCGGCACAGCCCGACGCCCTCGGCGCCGAACTCGCGCGCGGTGCGGCAGTCGAGCGGCGTCTCGGCATTGGCGCGGACCTTGAGGCGGCGGACCGCGTCGGCCCAGGTCATCAGCGTGCCGAAATCGCCCGACAGCTCGGGCTGCACGGTCGGCACCTGGCCGGCCATCACTTCGCCGGTGGCGCCGTCGATCGTCACCATGTCGCCCTCGCGGACCTCACGCCCGCCGACGCGCATCACCTTCGCACGTGCGTCGATCGACAGGCTGCCCGCGCCGGAGACGCAGGGACGGCCCATGCCGCGCGCGACGACCGCCGCATGGCTGGTCATGCCGCCGCGCGCCGTCAGAATGCCGCGCGCCGCGTGCATGCCGTGAATGTCTTCAGGGCTGGTCTCGACGCGGATCAGGATCACCGCATCGCCGGCATTGGCGCGCTTCTCGGCCGTGTCGCTGTCGAACACCGCGAGGCCCGAGGCCGCACCCGGCGAGGCAGGCAGGCCCTTGGTCAGCACGTCGCGCGGCGCCTTGGGATCGAGCGTCGGGTGGAGCAGCTGGTCGAGCGCCGCCGGATCCACGCGCAGGATCGCCTCCTCGCGGGTAATCAGCCCCTCATTCGCCATGTCGACCGCGATCTTGAGCGCCGCCTTGGCAGTACGCTTGCCGCTGCGGGTCTGCAGCATCCACAATTTGGCGCGCTCGACGGTGAACTCGATGTCCTGCATGTCGCGATAGTGCGTCTCAAGCCGGTCGAATACCGCCGCCAGCTCGCCATAGACCTCGGGCATCGCCTCTTCCATCGAGGCGGGCTTGGCACCTGCCGCCTCGCGCGCGCGCTGCGTCAGATATTGCGGCGTGCGGATGCCAGCGACGACGTCTTCGCCCTGCGCGTTGATGAGGAACTCACCATAATAGGCGCGCTCGCCGGTCGAGGGGTCACGAGTGAAGGCCACGCCCGTCGCCGAGGTGTCGCCCATATTGCCGAACACCATCGCCTGCACGTTCACCGCAGTGCCCCAATCGGCCGGGATGTCGTTCAACCGCCGATAGACCTTGGCGCGCTCCGACTGCCACGAGCCGAACACCGCGCCGATCGCACCCCAGAGCTGGTCGTGCACGTCCTGCGGGAACGGCTTGTCCCACAGCTCCTCGACGATCGCCTTGTACTCGGCGACCAGCGCCTGGAGGTCGGTAGCCGACAGCTCGGTATCGAGCGTGAAGCCGCGATCTTCCTTGGCGATCTCCAGCGCTTCCTCGAACCGGCCATGGTCGAGGCCGAGCACCACGTCCGCATACATCTGGATGAAGCGGCGATAGCTGTCCCAGGCGAAGCGATCGTCGCCGCTGGTCGCGGCCAGGCCCTGCACCGTCTGGTCGTTGAGCCCGAGGTTGAGGACGGTGTCCATCATCCCCGGCATCGAGACGCGCGCGCCCGAGCGGACCGAGACGAGCAGCGGATCGGCCGCGTCGCCGAACTGCTTGCCGGTGATCGCCGCAATATGCGCGATGCCGTTCGCCACCTCGGCCTTCACGCTCTCGGGGAACGTCTCGCCTTCCTCATAATAACGCGTGCACATCGCGGTGGAGATGGTGAAGCCCGGCGGCACCGGCAGCCCGATCGAGGCCATCTCGGCGAGGTTCGCGCCCTTGCCCCCCAGCAGATTCTTGTCGCCCGCACCACCATCCGAAACACCACCGCCAAAGCGGTACACATATTGCGTCATTCTGATCCCCTTCCGATCGAAAGCGCCCCTTCGAAGACAGAAGGGCCGCTACCGCGCTTGCGAAGACTCAGGAACCGCTGATTACGTTGTCGGTGCCGGATTATTTCGGGACGATGACCAATTTGCCCGATTTAACCAAGGATTAATCGGACAATTAAGCGCCTCAGCCCTCGATTTTGCCGAAGTCGGCCACCTTGTGCACCGCATCACGCATCCGCGCGAGCAACCCGAGCCGCGCCGCGCGCTTCACCGGATCGGCATCGTTGACCGTCACGGAGTCGAAGAACGCATCGATCGGCGCGCGCAGGATCGCCAGCGCGGCCATCGCATCCTCGAACTGCTCCGCTTGAATCGCGGCGGTCGCCTTTGGCTCGGCCGCGTCGAGCGCAGCGGCGAGCGCGGCCTCGGCGGGTTCGGGCGCGGGGTTCACGGCGCCGGCTTCCCATTCCTCCTTCTTGAGGATGTTCGCCGCGCGCTTGTAGCCGGCGAGCAGGTTGGCGCCGTCCTCCGTCGTGACGAACGCCTGCAGCGCCTTCACCCGCGCGAGCAGGCGGACGAGATCGTCCTCCCCGCCGAGCGCGAACACCGCGTCGATCAGGTCGTGGCGGACACCGGCCTCGCGCTGCTGGACCTTGAGGCGGTCTGTGCTGAAGCCGTTGAGCGCATGAATTAGGTCCCCCAGAGGCAAAATACGCATCCAGCTGTAGGCAATGGCTTGTTTGCGATCGTACGGAACTTGGAAGCCTGGATGATTTGCCTCATCCTCGAAGAAGAAAGTATCCAACTCAAAATTCAGCTCGTAATCATCCTTCCAAACAGAATAGAGGCTCGTGCTAACGCCGTCACCAAAATCCGCTTGGTATCCGAATGGACGCGATCTAACCTGAGAATAGAACCATATATAAGACCGCGCGATTACGTCAGACAGGTTGAAACGCAGATCATTTTTCAGAGTTATTGCTGCTGACGCTATTGCAGCGCGCCGCAGCGCGTAAGGGTCCTTAGACCCAGTCGGCCACTCTCCAACCGCATAGAACACCACGAGCGTATCCAGCTTGTCGGCCAGGGCCACCGCCACCGTGACCGGATCGGTAGGGACGTCGTCACCCTGCCCGACCGGCTTGTAGTGATCGCGGATCGCCGCGGCGACCGCGGGGTCCTCGCCCTGCGCGGCGGCGTAATAGCCGCCCATCAAGCCCTGCAGCTCGGGGAACTCGCCGACCATGCCGGTGACGAGGTCCGCCTTGGCGAGCCGCGCGGCGCGTTCGGCGAGGTCGGCCAGTTCAAGCCCCTCCCCTTCAGGGGAGGGGTTGGGGGTGGGGCCTGAGCTGGGAGCGAGTCCTTCGGTGGAGGCGGAGTGCCCCACCCCAACCCCTCCCCTGAAGGGGAGGGGCTTAGAAGAAACCACCCCGCTCTCCACCAACCAACGCGCGAGCTTGGCGACGCGCTCGACCTTGTCGGCCACCGTGCCAAGCTTCTCGTGGAAGACGATCTTCTCGAGCTTCCCCGCCTGCGCCTCGAGCGGCACCTTCAGGTCCGTCTCGTAGAAGAAGCGCGCATCGCTCAGCCGCGCCGCCAGCACTTTCTGGTTGCCTGCGACGATCTTCTCGCCGCCATCGGCCGCGTCGATATTCGCCACGCAGACGAACGCATTGGCCAACTTACCCGCAGCATCCCGGCACACGAAATATTTCTGGTTCACCCGCGCGGTGAGTTGGATCACCTCGGGCGGCACCGCCAGGAAGGCTTCGTCGAAGCGGCCGAGCAGCGGCATCGGCCATTCGGTCAGCCCGGCATTCTCGAACAGCAGGCCCTCGTCCTCGATCAGGCTGAGCCCGGCCTTCTGCGCCGCCATCTTCGCGCCCAGCGCGATGATGTTGCGCCGCTCGGCCCCGTCGACGATCACATGGGCTTCGCGCAGCTTCTCGACATAGTCGTCCGCCGAACCGATCGTGATCGCACCCGGATGATGGAAGCGATGCCCCACCGTCGCCGCACCGCTCACCACGCCGGCGATCTCGCACGGCACCACCTCGCTGCCGAACAGCGCGACGATGCCCTGTAGCGGGCGCACCCAGCGCAGGCTCTCGGTGGAGAGCGAGTCCGCCCCCCAGCGCATCGACTTGGGCCATGGGAAGGCGCGGATCACCGCGGGGATCGCGGCGGCCAGCACTTCCGCCGTCGCGCGGCCGGGCTTGTCTACAATCGCGAACAGCACGCCGTCGCGCTCGACCAGTTGGTCGGCGGTGAGGCCCGTCTTGCGCAGAAAGCCTTCCAGCGCCTGGGGCGGCGCGCCGACGCGCGGGCCCTTGGTCTCCTCGGAGACGGCGGCAGTCTGCTCGGGCAGGCCCTTGAGGATCAGCGCGAGCCGGCGCGGCGTGGCATAGGACACCACCTCGACGGCCTTGAGGCCGGCCCTGTCCAGCTCGGCGGCGAACAGGCGCGCAAGATCCTCCCGCGCCTTTTCCTGCATGCGGGCGGGGATTTCTTCAGAGCGGAGCTCGAGGAGGAAGTCGGTCATGATTTCTTTTCACGCGAAGGCGCGAAGGCGCAAAGGAAGGAAAGGGTTTCGCGCAGAGGCGCGGAGGACGCAGAGGCGGAAGCGAGCGTTGCGGCGTCAGCCGCCTCAAAAGCGGTTGCGGAAAGAGGGCCGCTGGCGCGGCAGAGACGACGCCCCCTCTGCGCTCTCTGCGCCTCTGCGCGCAAAATCTTCTTCGCGCCTTCGCGCCTTCGCGTGAAACGAGGGAGCATCACGCCATCCACCCGTTCTTTTCCATCCACGCCGCACAGGCCCCCTTCGCCAGATCGCGCACCCGGCCGATATAGGCCTGGCGTTCCGCCACGGAGATCACGCCGCGCGCGTTCAGCAGGTTGAAGATGTGGCTCGCCTCGATCGCCTGCTCATAGGCCGGGATCGGCAGCTTCGCCTCCAGCGAACGCTCGCACTCGGCCGCGGCCTTGCGGAACAGGTCGAACAGCGCATCGGTATCGGCGATCTCGAAGTTCCACTTCGACATCTCGCGCTCATTCTCCAGGAACACGTCGCCATAGGTCACGCCCGCATCGTTGAAGGCGAGATCGTACACGCTGTCCTTGTTCTGGATGTACATGGCGAGGCGTTCGAGCCCGTAGGTCAGCTCGCCCGCCACCGGCTTGCAGTCGAACCCGCCCATCTGCTGGAAATAGGTGAACTGGGTGACTTCCATCCCGTCGCACCACACTTCCCAGCCCAGGCCCCAGGCGCCGAGCGTCGGCGATTCCCAGTCGTCCTCGACGAAGCGGATGTCGTGGCGGGTGAAATCGATGCCGATCGCTGCCAGGCTGCCCAGATACAGTTCCTGCAGATCGGGCGGGCTCGGCTTCAGGATCACCTGATACTGGTAATAATGCTGGAGCCGGTTGGGGTTTTCGCCATAGCGGCCGTCGGTCGGGCGGCGGCAGGGCTGGACGAAGGCGGCATTCCACGGATCCGGCCCCAGCGCGCGCAGCGTGGTGGCGGGGTGGAAGGTGCCGGCACCCATCCGCATGTCATAGGGCTGCAGGATCAGGCAGCCGCGCGTGCTCCAATAGTCATGGAGCGTCAGGATCATGCGCTGGAAGCTGAGCGGTTCGGACAAGTTGATCACCCTGAAAATCGTGATGGCCGCTTTGGCGCAGGGCGCTTGGGGGGTCAACCGGGGTGACGGCTGGCCCCTCGCCTCTCACCTCCATCCCCGCACCGCTCCACCGTCATCCCCGCGAAGGCGGGGATCCATTGGCACTGAAGCGGCGGTTCTTGCCCCCAGCGTCCTGGCAAACGGATTCCCGCCTCCGCGGGAATGACGATGGAATTTGAGACGCGAGCGCAGACCCGAACGCGGGATCGTTGAACTCCCCCGCCCCCTCCCCCACAAGACCCCCATGTTCCGCGCGCTCCTCCTCGTCTTCGCCCTCCTCCTCGGCAGCTGCGGCCCCGCCCCGCGCGCGGCGAAGCCCGCGCTCTGGGCGGTGCGCGACGGCGACACCACTGTCTATCTGTTCGGTACGGTCCATATGCTCCGCCCGGAGCTGCGATGGTTCGACGGCCCGGTCCGCACCGCGTTCGATCGTGCCGACACGCTCATCCTCGAACTGGTGATGCCGCCGCCGGCCGAAACGCAGGCGCTGCTCGATCGGCTCGGCCGCACGCCGGGCGATCCCAGCGTCGCCAGCCTGCCTCCGGCGTTGCGCGAACGGGTCGAGGCGGCCGCGCGGGCAAGCGGCGCGCCGCCGGGCAATTTCGACCGCGAGGAACCCTGGCTCGCCGCGCTCACCCTGTCGCTGCTGCCGCTCCAGAAGGCACATTATGACGATGCCAACGGCGCCGAACAGGTGCTGGAGGCCGCCGCGCGCAAGGCCGGCAAGCGCGTCGTCGGGCTGGAAACCGCCGCGCAGCAGTTCGGCTATTTCGATCGTCTGTCGCCCGCCGCCCAGTCGCGGATGCTCCGCGCGACGCTCGACGGCCTGCCGGTGGCGGGCCGCACGCTCGACAGCGCGGTCGCGGCGTGGAGCAAGGGCGACACCGATCTGCTCGCCGGCATCCTCAACACCGATCTCGCCAGCAACCCGGAGCTTCGCGACGTGCTGCTCGTCCAGCGCAACCGCCGCTGGGCGGGGTGGATCACGGGCCGAATGGCGCGGCCGGGCACCGTCTTCGTCGCGGTCGGCGCCGGCCATCTGGCGGGGCGGGACAGCCTGGTCGCAATGCTTGCCGCGCGGGGGCTCAAGGTCGAGCGGCTGCAATAGCGCCGGTCAGAACATTTGAGGAACTTTTCGCTGTCCTACAGGCGCTTCGTGGGTTAGGGTCTGCACCGGCGCGGCCATCGGTTCCCGCCGCGCGGGGGATGGGTTTCATGTCGTTTTCCCGGAACTTTCGGAACCTTCGGCCCGCCTTGCGATTCGCGCCCGTCTCGATTATAGGCGCGCGCTTGTCGTGGCAGGGTCATCCCTGGAGGCCTGTCCGGCATGAACGTTGAAACATTTAGCGCATTGGAATCGACAAGATGAGCGACACGCTTACGCTGTCGGCCGAAACGCGCGACCGGGCTGGCAAGGGAGCCTCCCGGGCGCTGCGTCGTGAAGGCCGCGTCCCCGCCGTGATCTACGGCAACAAGCAGGATCCGCAGAGCATCCACCTCGCCGAACGCGAGCTCCAGAAGCTGCTCAACACGGGCCACTTCTTCAACTCGGTGATCATGGTCAATGGCGAGCGCACGCTGGCCAAGGACGTCGCGTTCGACGTCGTCACCGATCGTCCGCTCCATGTCGATTTTCTGCGCATCTCCGAGCATGCGACCGTCACCGTCGAAGTGCCGATCGTGTTCACCGATGAAGCGCTGGCCCCCGGCCTGAAGCGCGGCGGCGTGCTCAACATCGTCCGTCACGAGCTCGAAGTCGTCGTCGATGCGGCGAACATCCCCGATCAGCTCGAGATTTCGGTCAAGGGCCTCGAAGTCGGCGATTCGCTGCACATCTCGGCCGTCACCCTGCCCAAGGGCGTGACGCCGTCGATCACCGATCGCGATTTCACCATCGCCACCGTCGTCGCGCCGTCGGCGCTGAAGTCGGCCGATGGCGAAGCCGCTGCCGAGGACGAAGCGGCCGAGGGCTGATCGCTCCGCTTCCCTTTGCGGGTTCAAAAGATCGCCTCCGCGCCCTAGGTGCGGGGGCGATTTTGTTTTCAGGGGCCGTGGATCGCCCTCACCCTTCCCACCGCCTCCGGCGGCGGGCCCCTTCCCTCTCCCGTTGGGAGAGGGAGGGAGCGGCGAAGCCGCGGAAGGGTGAGGGTGGCTGCAGCGGCTGCGAGATGGAGGATGCTGATGCAGCTATGGGTGGGTCTCGGCAATCCGGGGCCGCAATATGCGATGCACCGCCACAATGTCGGCTTCATGGCGCTCGACGCCATTGCCGAAGTGTATGATTTCGCTGCGCCGAAGAAGCAGTTCCAGGGCTGGACGCAGGACGGCCGGATCGGCACCGAAAAGCTGGTGCTGCTCAAACCGGGCACCTTCATGAATGAAAGCGGCCGCTCGGTCCGCGCCGCGATGGATTTCTACAAGCTGACGCCGGGCGACGTCACCGTGTTTCACGACGAGCTCGATCTGCTGCCGATGAAGGTCAAGGTGAAGCGGGGCGGCGGCACCGCGGGGCACAACGGGCTGCGCTCCACCGATGCCCATCTCGGGCCGGATTTCCGCCGCGTCCGCCTCGGCATCGGCCATCCGGGCCACAAGGATCGGGTGACGGGCTATGTCCTTGGCAACTATGCCAAGGCCGAGATCGAGGCGCTGTCGGACATGCTCGGCGCCGTGGCAGCCGAGGCGCCGTGGCTGGCCGCGGGCGACGACGTCCGGTTCATGAACGAGGTCGCTCGGCGGCTTCAGAACGGCTGACGAAAAAAGGGGCCCGGTCGCCCGAGCCCCTTTTCTGCTTTGTCGGTGGTGCGGCGGTTACTGCTTGGCGCCGACGATTTCGCCGACGATGCGGGTGTCCGCGCCGTTGACGACGCCCGAGGCACCGAAGACGACGCCGATATTGGCGCCGCTCTTGCCGAAGAAGCCGCCGGCCAGCGTGCCGGACAGCGGGTTGCCGCTGGTGAAGCTGCCGGTGAACTGGGTCTGGGCGATGGGGATCGCGCCCTGGGCGGTGAGGTTGAGGTACGGCGTCTCGGTGCCGCCGCTGTCGACGGTGGTCAGGTTGAGGCCGATCGACACCAGCCCGGTGGCGAAGTTGACGCTGGTGGTGGTGGTGCCGGACAGCCGCAGGATTTCGGTCGCGCCGTTGGCCACCCGGATCACCCGGCCGACGATGCGGGCGTTGTAAGCGGCGGTGCCGGTGCTGGGCATGTCATAGCTGACGGTGTTGTAGCCCCACACCGAATAGGTCAGCCGCTTGGCACCGGTGGTCGAATCGCCGCGCCACCAGTTGGCGTAGCTCACCGTGGTCAGCGTCTTCAGGATGCTGTCGGTCGTGACCTGCGACGGGATGGTGTTGTTGAGGAATTCGAGCTGGCTGAAATTGCCCGCTGCGGCGCCGGTCGCGGTGCTGACGCTGCGGAACACGAATTCGGTGACGGTCGGCGCGGCGGTCGTCTGGATGTTGGCGTTGGTGAAGCGCGATTCCTCGCTCGCCTCGTCGATGACGAAGGTGCCGCTGGAGATGACGTTGCTGGTGGCCAGCTTGACGCGGGTCGACTGCATCTCGGTGCTGGTGACGCCCAGCGTCACCGCTCCGGCGGTCGGATCGCCGGTGTAGCTGGTCGCGGCGTTGATCGTGTAGAATTCCTTAGCCGCCGTCAGCGGGAACGACGTGTAGGTTGCGGTCGGCGTCGGAGTCGGGGTGGGCGTGGCCGTCGAGGTCGGCGTCGGGGTGGCCGAGGAATTGGAATCGCTGCCGCTGCAGCTCGCAAGCGCGGCCGCCGAAAACGCGGCGCCCATGATAACAAAACGGCGAATCATGCGTAACTCCTCGTGAACCCGCGACTTGCGAGATAGCTTTGGTTCCCTGTACCGCAGGTGAGCGCCCCCCCGTCAAGCGAACAACGTGCCCGACGGGCTGGAAAAGCGCCGCCGTTGCGCCTAACGAGCGACCGATCGCGCCGGCTACCCGGCTTTCACGACAGGATTCAAGCACCAATGGGTTTTCGTTGCGGCATCGTCGGCCTGCCGAATGTCGGCAAGTCCACGCTTTTCAACGCGCTGACCGAGACGGCAGCGGCACAGGCGGCCAATTATCCTTTCTGCACGATCGAGCCGAATGTCGGCAACGTCGCCGTGCCCGACCCGCGGCTGAACAAGCTGGCCGAAATCGCCGGCTCGCAGAAGATCATCGAAACGCAGCTCGGCTTCGTCGACATCGCCGGGCTGGTGCGCGGCGCCAGCAAGGGCGAAGGGCTGGGCAACCAGTTCCTCGGCAACATCCGCGAAGTCGATGCGGTCGTGCACGTCCTGCGCTGCTTCGAGAATGACGACATCCAGCATGTCGACAACCGCGTCGATCCGATCGCCGATGCCGAGACGGTCGAGACCGAGCTGATGCTCTCCGACCTCGAAAGTCTGGAAAAGCGCGTGCCGAACCTCGCCAAGAAGGCGGCACAGGGCGACAAGGAAGCCAAGGCAGCCGTCTCGGTGCTCGGCCAGGCGCTCGAGCTGCTGCGCGACGGCAAGCCCGCCCGCCTTACCGAGCCGAAGGACGTCGACGAGGCACGCATCCTCCGCCAAGCCCAGCTGCTCACCACCAAGCCGGTCCTCTATGTCTGCAACGTCAACGAGGAAGACGCCGCGAACGGCAACAACCTGTCGGCGAAGGTCTTCGCCAAGGCCGCGGCCGAAGGCGCGCAGGCCGTCGTCGTCTCGGCGGCGATCGAGGCAGAGATCGCGACCATGCCGGTCGACGAGCGCGGCGAATTCCTGGGCGAACTGGGGCTGGAGGAAACCGGCCTCGCCCGCGTCATCCGTGCCGGCTACACGCTGCTCGACCTGCTGACCTTCTTCACCGTCGGGCCGAAGGAAGCGCGTGCCTGGACCGTCCATCGCGGCGCCACCGCGCCCGAGGCGGCGGGCGAGATCCACAGCGACTTCGAAAAGGGCTTCATCCGCGCCGAGACGATCGCGTTCGACGATTTCGTCACGCTCGGCGGCGAAGCCAAGGCACGCGAGGCCGGCAAACTCCGCGCCGAAGGCAAGGCCTATGTCGTCCAGGACGGCGACGTGATGCACTTCCTGCACAGCTGATCCGGCACCGGCCGACGCCTCCCCTGCATAGAGGAGGCGTTGGCCCCGCCTTCACGCCTCGGCCAGCGCCTCCACTCGCAGCGTCCGCGCCGCACCGACCATCGCGGCGATCGCCGGCTTCACTTCGACCCAGCCGCGCGTCTTCAGCCCGCAATCGGGGTTCACCCACAATTGCTCCGGCGCCAGATGGCGCTGCGCCATCCGCATCAGCGACACCATCTCCGCTTCCGCCGGCACGCGCGCCGAATGGATGTCGTACACCCCCGGCCCGATCGCCGCCGGGTAGCGATAGGCGGCGAAGCCCTCGAGCAGCTCCATCTGCGACCGCGCGGTCTCGATCGAAATCACGTCGGCATCCATCGCCCCGATCGACGGCAGTATGTCGTTGAACTCCGAATAGCACATATGCGTGTGAATCTGCGTCGCATCGCCCACGCCAGCGGCGGTCAGGCGGAAGCAAGCGACCGCCCATGCCAGATACGTATCCCAGTCACGGCGCAAGAGCGGCAGTCCTTCACGCAGCGCCGCCTCGTCGATCTGGATCGCGCGGCATCCCGCCGCCTCTAGGTCAAGCACCTCGTCCCGGATCGCCAGCGCGATCTGGCGGCACGAATCGGCGCGCGGCTGGTCGTCGCGGACGAAGCTCCAGTTGAGGATCGTCACCGGGCCGGTCAGCATCCCCTTCACCGGCTTGTCGGTCAGCGACTGGGCATAGCGCCACCAGTCGACCGTCATCGCCGACGGTCGCGATACGTCGCCGTACAGGATCGGCGGGCGCACGCACCGCGACCCATAGCTCTGCACCCAGCCATGAACGGTGAAGGCGAAGCCGGCGAGCTGTTCGCCGAAATACTGCACCATGTCGTTGCGCTCGAACTCGCCATGGACGAGCATGTCGAGCCCCGCCTCTGCCTGCCAGGCGATCGCACGGGCGGTCTCTTCCTCCAGGAACGCGCGATACTGCGCCTCGTCGATCGCGCCGCGCTTGTGCGCTGCCCGGGCGTGGCGCACTTCGGCGGTCTGCGGAAACGACCCGATCGTAGTGGTGGGAAACGGCGGCAGCTGCAACGCCTCCGCCTGCAGCCTTGCCCGCACGGCATAGGGTGCGGCGCGGTCGTACATCGCCGGCGTCACCGCTGCCATGCGGGCCTGCACCGCCGGATCATGGATGCGGCGGGACGTCTTGCGAGCCGCTGCTGCAGCCGCCGCCTCGGCCAGCGGTTCGGCAACCGCCGCGCGTCCCTCGTTCAGCGCGCGACGCAGCAGGTCGAGCTCGCGCAGCTTCTGCACGGCAAAGGCCAGCCATTGCTTTACTTCGGGCTCGATCGCCGTTTCGAGCTCCAGGTCGAGCGGCACGTGCAGCAGCGAACAGGATGGCGCGAGCACCAGGTCGCGGGTCGCCGCGACCGGTTCCAGCAGCGCGAGCAGCACGTCGAGATCGGCGCGCCAGACATTGCGGCCGTCGATCACGCCCAGCGACAGCAGCATCTGCGGCGGCACGCGGCGGATCAGTTCGTCCAGCTCGCCGGCGCCGCGCACCAGATCGACATGCAACCCCGCCACTGGCAGCGCCGCGACGAAGGCCAGATTGTCGCCCAGCCCGCCGAAATAGGTGGTCAGCATCAGCTTCGGTTCCGACCGCGACAAGCGCGCATAGGCGCGCAGCAACGCCCGCTGCTGCACGTCGCTAAGGTCGGTCACCAGGATCGGCTCGTCGATCTGCACCCATTCGGCACCGGCATGGCCCAGCTGGCTCAGAATGGCGCCGTACAGCCCGAGCACTTCGTCGAGCAGGTCGAACGGATCGACTCCGTCCTGCCCCTTGGCCAGGCTCAGCCAGGTCACCGGCCCCAGCAGCACCGGCCGGGTTTCATAGCCGAGCGCCCGCGCCTCGCGATATTCGTCGACGATCTTCAGCCGCCCCAGCGCCAGCTTCTGCCCCGGTTCGATCTCAGGGACGATATAATGGTAATTGGTGTCGAACCATTTGGTCATCTCGCCTGCGGTCGTCCCGCTCGGGCCGTGCGAACACCCGGCATGGCCGGCCCCGCCGCTGCCGCGTGCCATCGCGAAATAGGTGGCCAGATCGGCCTCTCCGGCGGCGGCGCCATAGCGGCGGGGCACCGCGCCCAGCATCAGGCTGGTGTCGAGCACATGGTCGTACAGCGAGAAATCGTTGGAGGGCAGCCAATCGACGCCGAGCGCCTTTTGCCGCGACCATGCGGCCACGCGCAATCCGGCGGCGATTTCCTGAAGGGTCGCGGCATCGATCGCGCCGGCCCAATATTTTTCCAGCGCGAATTTCAGCTCGCGGCGCGGGCCGATGCGGGGGAACCCCAGGCTGGCAGTTGTAACGGTCATTCTCTTCAACCCCGAAGAAGGGGCGCGGCGACCGGGCAAGACGCAGGCGGCCGCAACCGGGGCTCCCCGCTCGCGGACCAACGCGCGTCCGGACCGGGCACCCCGCCGGTGGACATAGAGCGTCGAAGGCAGGTCTCCTGACTTGCGGGTCGTCGCGGCTGGTCTGGCCTTCCCGGGGGCGCGCACGCCGCCAGTGACACGTATCGACCAGCCCCTCGCCGCTCACAGTTGCGGGGGCAGCGCCGGAATCGCACCGGCTTCCCGTCTTAGCGCCGGCGCGGGCGAACCCGGCCGGAGAACCTTGACGCTCGCCTCATTGCGCGGCACGGCTCGCCAGTCAACCATCATATAAAGATTTCTTTATGTCTTTATATCAACCCTGCTCAAACGCCGTCAGGATCGGGCACGGCCCAGCGCTGCCCGATCCGCACTGATGCGCCAGCCGCGCCAGCGCATCGCGCGCCGCCACCAGTTCGGCGATCTTCGTATCCAGCGCCGCGATCCGTTCGCGCGCCAGCGACCGTGCGCGCGCCCGGTCGTCGGTGGTGTCGAGGTCCAGCAGTTCGCCGATCTGTTCCAGCGTGAAGCCCGCCGACTGCGCCGCGCGGATGAAGCGCAGCCGGCGCAGCGCCGCCTCGCCATAGCGGCGCACCCCGGCGTCGGGGCCGCCACCGCGCGGCGGGGTCGCGATCAGCCCGCGCCGCTGATAATAGCGGATCGTCTCCACTCCCACCCCGCCCGCTTCGGCGAGTTTTCCGATCGTCCACTGCGTCATGCCTTGACTCCGTACCATGGTACGGACCCTATATGGGGTGCGGAAGCAAGGAAAGCAGCATGGCATCCGCCTCGGATAAAAGCGCAATTCTCTATCGCATGGTGATGGACAAGCATGTCTGCCCCTGGGGGCTGCGTGCGCTCCATCTGCTCCGCAGCCATGGCTACGCCGTCGACGACCGCCACCTGACGACGCGCGAGGAAACCGATGCGTTCAAGGCGCGCCACGCCGTCGCCACCACGCCTCAAATCTTCATCGGCGACCGCCGCATCGGCGGCCATGACGATCTCCGCCGGTTCCTCGGGCTCAAGGTCCGCGATCCCAAGGCGAAGACCTATCGCCCGGTGATCGCGCTGTTCGCCATCGCCGCGCTGCTCGCGCTGGCGGTCAGCCAGGCGGTCTATGCCACCCCCTTCACCGTTCGCGCGGGCGAATGGTTCGTCAGCTTCGCGATGGTCCTGCTCGCGATGCTCAAGCTGCGCGATGTCTCCGGCTTCGCGACGATGTTCCTCGGCTATGACCTGCTCGCCCGGCGCTGGGTGCCCTATGCGACGCTCTACCCGTTCGCCGAGGCGGCGGCCGGCCTGTTGATGGCGGCGAATGCGCTGACCTGGCTCTCCGCTCCGCTCGCCCTGTTCATCGGCGGTATCGGCGCGGTGTCGGTCTTCAAGGCCGTTTATGCCGACCGGCGGGAGCTGAAATGCGCCTGTGTCGGCGGCGACAGCAATGTGCCGCTCGGCTTCGTCTCGCTCACCGAAAACCTGCTGATGATCGCGATGAGCATCTGGATGCTCGCGCGCCCGATGGGAATCTGACCCGAATGCGCACCGCCCTTGCCACCCTCGCCCTGCTCGCGCCGCTGCCCGCGCTTGCGCAGGAGGACCACAGCATGCACGACATGGCCGACATGCCCGCCAAGTCGACGCCGCAGGATCATGCGGCGATGGGTCATGTGATGCCTCCCTCTCCCGACGACCATCCGATGCCGATGATGCGGATGGGCGGATCGGATCACGCCGCCGGCGGCTCCGGCACCTCGCTTCTCCCGCTGGCCGACGGTCCGATGCGCGGCGTGATGCTGTCGCGTGGTGACTGGATGGTGATGGCGCACGGCTATGTGTG
This sequence comes from Sphingomonas sp. RS6, assembly GCF_054489705.1. NCBI lineage: Bacteria > Pseudomonadati > Pseudomonadota > Alphaproteobacteria > Sphingomonadales > Sphingomonadaceae > Sphingomonas > Sphingomonas sp. RS6. The sequence continues at coordinate 8,014 of NZ_JBTMWM010000012.1, read as the reverse complement.
GGGCGTCTATACCGATCAGGGCGGACGGCGGGGCGCGGACGAGGCGTTCGTCGAATCGATGGCGATGCTCAGCGCCACCCGCGACTTTGTTGGCGGCACCACGCTTCAGCTTCGCGCGATGGGCAGTCTTGAACCGGCGATGGGCCAGCGCGGCTATCCCAATCTGTTCGCCAGCGGCGAGACCGCGAACGGGGTGCCGCTGGTCGATCGCCAGCATCCGCACGATCTGCTCATGGAACTCAGCGCGCGCGTCGACACGCCGATCGCGCCCGGCGTGAAGGGCTTTGTCTATGGCGGCCCGGTCGCCGAACCGGCGCTCGGGCCGAGCGCCTTCATGCACCGCCGCTCCGATCGCTACTTCGCGCTCTCGCCGATCGCGCATCACTGGTTCGACAGCAGCCACATCACGTACGGCGTCGTCACCGGCGGCGTGCAGGCGGGCCGCATCCAGCTCGAAGGCTCATGGTTCAACGGCCGCGAGCCGGACGAGCATCGCTGGGACATCGATCCGATAAAGCTCGACAGCTGGAGCATCCGCGCCAGCTGGTCGCCATCCGATCGCTGGGTAGCACAGGTTTCGACCGGGCGACTCAAGCAACCCGAAGTCACCCATCCGGGCGAGGATGAGCATCGCACCACCGCCAGTCTCCACTATAGCGACGGCAAGGTTTCTGCGATGGTCGCCTATGCGGCGAAGAACCGCCTCCCCGGCCCGGTGCTCAGCGCCTGGACCGCCGAAGCCAACTGGGACGTCAGCACCCGCCACAGCCTGTTCGGCCGCGTCGAGAATGTCGCCAATGACGAGCTGTTCCCAGACCATGACGATCCGCTGCACGACCAGAAATTCCGGGTGACACGGTTCGAGGGCGGCTATGCCTATCGCATTCCGCTCGCCAGTCAGACCGAGCTGGCGCTCGGCGGATCGGTCGCCGCCTATGCCAAGCCGAGCGTGCTCGACAGCGCCTATGGCAAGGCACCGGTCAGCTACACGCTGTTCGCCCGGTTGGCGCTGGGCCGGTAATTGCGCTCCATTCTCCGGGACTTCGGCTCGCCGGAGAGAGCACTCGCCGTCTTCTCACCGCAACAATTCCGGCGCATGGGGCCGTCCATGCGCTGGTATTCCAAAGTCGCCGCTGCGGCGCTCGCCGCTTTGCTTCAGGCCTGTGTCACGGCCCCCGCCCTCAGCCCCGCCCCCTCGCCTATCGCTGCGGCGGCTGAGACGCGCGCGCCGGTGACGATCCTGGTCTCGATCGATGGCTTCCGCATCGATTATCTGAACCGCGGCGTCACGCCGAACCTCAACCGGCTGGCGGCCGAGGGGATCAGCGGCCCGATGCGGCCCAGCTTCCCGTCAAAGACCTTTCCCAACCACTGGACGCTCGTCACCGGCCTGGTGCCCGATCACCACGGCATCACGGCGAACAAGATGGAGGACGCCGCCCGCCCGGGCGAGGTCTTCACCATGGCGACCGACGATCCGTTTTGGTGGAATGCGGCACCGCCGATCTGGGTCGATGCCGAAAAGGCCGGCATTCGCACCGCCACCATGTTCTGGCCCGGCTCGAACGTGGCGTTCGGCGGCGAGGCGGCCCGCGGCCACAGCGGCGTAAAGGGAGGCACCCGGCCTGAAGACTGGCAGCAGTTCAACCAGGCCATCACGGGCGAACAGCGCGTCAATGCCGTGCTCGACTGGCTGCGCCGTCCGGCCGCGATCCGGCCGCGCTTCCTGACGCTCTATTTCGACACGGTCGACACCGCCGGCCACAGCTATGGCCCCGACGATGCCCGCACCACGGCGGTCGTCGCCGATATCGACCAGCGGGTCGGCGACCTCGTCGCCGGGCTCGCCGCGCTGGGCCAGCCCGCCAATCTCGTCATCGTCGCCGATCACGGCATGGCCGCGACCAGCAGCGACCGCGTGGTCCTGCTCGGCGATGCGGCGGCCGAATCGCATGTCGTCGAAACCGGCCCCTATGCCAGCCTCACCCCCCTGCCCGGCCATGAAGCAGCGGTCGAAAAGGCGCTGCTCGGCCACCATCCGCATATGGATTGCTGGCGCAAAAGCGAGATTCCTGCACGTTTCCGCTACGGCACCAATCCGCGCATCCCGGCGATTGTCTGCCTCGCCGAAACCGGCTGGCTGATCCTCGACAAGGCGCCTGACAAGCCGTTCGCGGGCGGCAATCACGGCTATGACAACCAGGCGCCGGACATGCTGGCACTGTTCGTCGCCGCCGGCCCCGCCTTCCGCCACGGCACCGTGCCCACGTTCGACAATGTCGACGTCACCCCGCTGCTGCGCGACCTGCTCGGCCTGCCGCCAAAGGCCGGCCAGGACGGCGACGACGCACCCTTCCGGGGACTGCTCGCCGGCCGCTGAAAATGCTTGCCAGCAACGGGTTTCCAATCGAAACTGGTCGCAATGCGCTATTTCGACGACATCCAGGTGGGCGACCGTGCCAGCTTCGGCCGCTATGAAGTCACGCGCGAGGAAGTGCTCGACTTCGCCCGCAAATACGACCCCCAGCCCTTCCACCTCTCCGACGAGGCGGCGGCGAAGACCCATTTCGGCCGGCTGGCGGCGAGCGGCTGGCACACCAATGCGATGACCATGGCGATGCTGGTCGCCTATAACGAGGCGCACCCCCTGGCGAGTCTGGGCGCCGCCGGTATCGACGAGCTGCGCTGGGTACGCCCGGTCTATCCCGGCGACGTCCTGCGCTGCGAAACCGAAGTGCTCGAAGCCCGTGCCTCGCAGAGCCGCCCCGAAATGGGCATCGTCCGCAGCCGGATGACGACCTTCAACCAGAAGGACGAACCCGTCCTCACCTTCATCGCCAACGCGCTGGTCGAGCGGCGGCCGGCCGGCTAAGCCTCAGCGCGAAGGCCATGCCCAATTGACCGGCGCGGATTGCGAGGTCAGCGTCTCACCCAAATCCTTGCGCAGCTCGATCACAAGGCTGTCGGCGGCGCGATCGAGCGCCTCGACCAGCGGCGTCGCGTGCGACACGACAATCAGCTGGCAGCGCTGCGACGCGGTCACCAGCAGCCGCGCGAGTGGCGCGAGCAGATCGGGATGCAGGCTGGCTTCCGGCTCGTTGAGGATCATCAGTTCAGGCGGCCGAGGCGACAGCAACGCCGCCGCGAGCAGCAGGTAACGCAGCGTCCCATCGGAAAGCTCGGCGGCGACGAGCGGCCGCAGCAGCCCCGGTTGCCGCATCTCGACCTCGAACCGCTCGCCCACCGCGAGCGTCGCGCCTTCGAATGCATCGGCGATCGCATCGCGCAGCGTCTCCGCGTCGCCGATTTCGAAAATCGTTTGGATCGCCGCGCCCAGATCGGAACCGTCGCTCGCCAGCACCGGCGTCCGGGTGCCGACCTGCGGGCGTCGCGCAGGGGCATCGCGGTCGGTGCGCAGATCGTCGTAGAAGCGCCAGTTCCGCATCCGCTCGCGCAGGTTGAGCATCTCGAAGCCGTCCGCAGCGTCGGCGCAGTGCATCATCATGCTGTCATAGGCGGGCAGTTCGCCCAGGCGTGCACGCCACTCCCCGGTGCCAGAGTCGCGCAGCCGCACGCGCGGGCCATTGCGGTCGGCGAAGACATTCCTTCGGCCGAGCACCTGCCCGGTCCACAGGCTCTCCGCCTTGATCTCCGGATCATGGTGGAACCGGGTGTGCGACGGGACCGGCAGCCCCAGATCGACGGCATAGCCGAAATCCTCGCCCGCAAAGCCCAGCTTGAGGCTCACCGGCCCGGTTCGCACGGTGCCCTGCACCGGGTAGCGGCCGCTCCGCATGTCGCGGCTGATCTTCTCCGGGCCGGCCCAGAGCGTCGATGCAAGGCCCCCCTCCGCCGCCAGCGAAGCGATCGCCCGCCCCTGCGCAAGTTCGGAAAGGAGCCGCAATGCGCGATAAAGGCTCGATTTGCCGCTGCCGTTCGGGCCGGTGATAACGTTGAGCGGCCCGAGGGCGAGCCGCACGTCGCGCAACGAACGGTATCCGGAAACGGCAAGGCGTGTCAGCATGGCGCCACCCTAGGCTGCGGCGGACGGTCGTGACAGCCGTTCAGCGGCGGCTGCCGTTGATCATTGCCCGTCGAACGCCACTAGCGCGGAAACCGCAATCCCCTCGCCGCGCAGTGCATCGGCGCCGCCCAGTTCGGGCAGGTCGACCACGAACGACGCCTGCACCACCTCGGCGCCTGCCTTGCGCAGCAGCCGCACCGCCGCTCGTGCGGTGCCGCCCGTGGCGATCAGGTCGTCGACCAGCAGCACGCGGGCGCCGGGGGCCAGCGCATCGGCATGGATCGCAATCCGGTCAGTGCCATATTCGAGCGCATAGTCCTCGGCGATGGTCACGCCGGGCAGCTTGCCGTCCTTGCGGACCAGCAGCACGCCGGTGCCAAGCTGCATCGCCAGCGCCGCGGCGAACAGAAAGCCTCTCGCCTCGATCCCGGCGACCAGATCGACCTCGCCCTTCACCTGCGTCGCCATCCGCTCGATCGTCAGACGTAGCCCCTCGGCATCGAGCAGCAGCGTGGTGATGTCGCGAAACATGATCCCCGGCTTCGGAAAGTCGGGGATCGTGCGGATGCGAGCGCGGATATCGTCGTTCTGGTCCAGGTCCATCAATGCTTCACGCCGCGCCACACAGTAAGGTACGCGCCATAGGCGAGCCCGGTGGCAAACAGCAAGAAGATCACGACCGCCAGGCCAACCTGATGCCGCTTCTGCAGCGTCGGCTCCGCTGTCCAGACGAGGAAGGCGGAAACGTCCTTCGCCATCTGGTCCACCGTCGCGCGCGTGCCATCGTCGAACTGCACCTGGCCCTCGCTGATCAGTGGCGGCGGCATCGCGATGTTGAGGTTGGCGAAATACGGATTGAAGTACATGCCATCGGGCGTCTTCATCACGTCGGGGAACTTCGCGGCCACCGCCGGATCGGGCTTTTCGTCATAACCGGTCAGCAGCGAATGGACATAGGCCGCGCCGTCATGCCGCGCCTTGGTGATCAGGCTCAGGTCCGGCGGATTGCCGGTGCCCGCATAATAGACCTTCGGGAAGCGGTCCGACGGCAGATTGTCGCGCTCGCCCCAGGTGCCCGCCTTCTCGTCGAACACCGGCTGCTTGACCGGCCATTCCTGGGCGATCTTCTTCACCTGGGCTTCGCTATAGCCCAGGTCGCCCAGGTTGCGGAACGCGATCATGTGCAGCGAATGGCAGGCCGCGCAGACTTCCTTATAGACCTTGAAGCCGCGCTGGAGCTGGCCCTTGTCGAACTTCCCGAACGGCCCGTTGGACGCGATGTCCAGTTCCTTCGGATGCTTGTGCAGGGCCTGTTCGGCGGTCTGCGCGGGCGGCTCGTTGATGACGCCCATGATACTGCCGACCAGCGCGATCAGCAGCACGCCGACAAAGGCGATGCCGATCAGGAACTTGATCGAACGTTGAAAGAGTGGACCCATGTTCCCTTGCCCCTTTAAGCGGTCGCCGCGGTGTCGCTGATCCGCGATCCGCCCTTGCCGGCAAGCACCGCCTCGGTGATCGAATTCGGCAGCGGCTTCGGCGTTTCAAGCCGCGCGATGATCGGCACGATGATCAGGAAGTGCGCGAAATAATAGGCTGCCGCGATCTGGCTGATGATCACATAGAGCGGCTCGGCAGGCGATCCGCCGCACCAGCCCAGGATCAGCACGTCGGCAACCAGCACCCAGAAGGCGATGCGGTACATCGGCCGGTAATTGGCCGAGCGGACCGGCGAGCGATCGAGCCACGGCAGGAAGAACAGCAGGATGATCGATCCGAACATCGCCAGCACGCCCCACAGCTTCGCCGGGATGATGAAGTCCGCGGTGAAGGCGCGCAGGATCGCGTAGAACGGCCAGAAATACCATTCGGGGACGATATGGGCCGGCGTCGAAAGCGGGTTCGCCGGGATGTAATTGTCGGGATGCCCCAGATAATCGGGGTAGAAGAAGATCAGCGTCGAGAAGACGATCATGAACACGCCCAGCCCGAACCCGTCCTTCGCGGTGTAATAGGGGTGGAACGGCACGGTATCCTGCTCGCCCTTCACGGCCACGCCGGTCGGGTTGCCCGAGCCCGGGATGTGCAGCGCCCAGATGTGCAGGATGATCACGCCCGCGATCACGAACGGCAGCAGATAGTGGAGCGAGAAGAACCGGTTGAGCGTCGCGTCATCCGGCGCATAGCCGCCCAGCAGCCACACGCGGACCCATTCGCCCACCACCGGGATCGCCGAGAAGAAGCCGGTGATCACCTGCGCACCCCAGAAGCTCATCTGCCCCCAGGGAAGCACATAGCCCATGAACGCGGTGGCCATCATCAGCAGGAAGATGACGACGCCGAGCAGCCACACCATCTCGCGCGGCGGCTTGTACGATCCGTAGTAAAGCCCGCGGAAGATGTGGATATAGACCACGACGAAGAACATGCTCGCGCCGTTGGCGTGGGCGAACCGCAGGAACCAGCCGGCGTTCACGTCGCGCATGATCGTGCCGTTCACCGATTCGAACGCACCCGCAGCAGACGAATGGAAATGCATCGCCAGAACGATGCCGGTGACGATCTGCACCGTCAGGGCAACGCCGGCGAGCACGCCGAAATTCCAGAAATAGTTGAGGTTGCGCGGCACCGGATAGCCGGCGCCGACGGCGTTATAGACGAACCGCGGCAAGGGCAGACGTTCGTCCACCCACTTCATCACCGGATTTTTCGGTTCGTAATGGCGCGCCCAGGGAAAGCTCATGCTCGTCTATCCTCACCCGACCACGACGACAGTGTCTGACGTGAATTCATAATCTGGCACTTCGAGATTCTTCGGCGCCGGCCCCTGGCGGATGCGTGCCGCCGTGTCATAGGCCGAACCGTGGCACGGGCAGAAATAGCCGCCGAACGGCCCGCGATTCTCGCCCTCGCCCGCGCCCAGTGGCACGCAGCCGAGATGGGTGCAGACGCCCAGCGTAATCAGCCAGTTCTTGTGGCCCTGCTTGGTGCGCTGCTCCAGCGTCTGCGGGTCGCGCAGGCTGGAAAGCGGCACCTTTTCGGCCTCGGCGATCTCGGTCGGCGTCAGGTTGCGCACGAACAACGGCTGCTTGCGGAAGCTGGTCTTGATCGCCTGCCCCGGCTCGATCGCGGAAAGATCCACTTCGGTGCTCGACAGTGCGAGCGTCGCCGCGTCGGGGTTCATCGAATTGATGAGCGGTAGCACGACGATGCCGGCACCCACCGCCGCCACCGATGCGGCGGCATAGGTCAGGTAATCGCGGCGGCGCGGATTCTCTAGCACCTCTCCGCCCGGGCCGACCGTCTGATCCCGAGAAACCCCATCTTCACGCGTTGCCATGCTTTAGCCCTTGCACTTCGAACCTCTCCGCGCAGAACGCGCGGCTATCGGACGCGGACGAAACAATGCCCAATGCCGGTCGGTTGCCCGACTTCTTATCATGGATTTGATAGACGGCGCGGAGCGGCTTTGCCAACAAGGTTTTTGATTCGAATTCAACTGCGATGGTCCGCCGCCGCAATATTGCACTGCAAAATGACTATGCCTGCCATGATCCGTGTCGCATTGTTTCAGCCTGAAATCGCGGGGAATGTCGGCACGATCTTGCGGTTGGCAGCCTGTATGGGCGTGGCGGTCGATCTGATCGAGCCTATGGGTTTTCCCTGGGGCGATCGCGCCCGGCGACGCGCGGCGATGGATTATGAACCGGACGTCGTCCGCCATCCCGACTGGGATTCGTTCGCGGCAAGCGTGCCTGCCCGGCTGGTGCTGTTCACGACGCGCGGCGGCGTAGCTTTGCCCGACGCGCGGTTTGAGCCCGGCGACACGCTGTTGTTCGGATCGGAAGGCGCCGGCGTGCCCGAAGCGGTGCATGCCAGCGTCGATGCCGCGGTCAGGATCCCGATCCGGGCCGAACTGCGGTCCTTGAACCTGGCGGTCGCAACGGGCATCGGCTTGGCCGAGGCGCTGCGGCAGACGAAAGGATTTCC